>NZ_JBXWOV010000002.1:0-662354 GCF_059611065.1 Ruegeria sp. CDSB086
CTTCATATCCGCGGACTTAGTTACTTGCGTTTCTTTAGCTGCCAATGTTCGTGGCAAAGCAATTCCGCTTTGGGCTCAGAGCAGACCTTCGCTGCAATTAGCACCAACGTCAGCCTTGCGCTTCATCGCTGACGTATGAGTTCGAAGCCGTGATACCCAACCCCAGGTCGCTGGAAAGCGCTCTCGCGTGGCGTCAGAACCGCATGCGGTCTTCCCTTCTTGGTCGTTCGGGTCGATAGTTGCCTTGGCGGCGACCGGTGTAAGGATCAGTATCGAGGTATGTGCCTTGGCTTCGACGCATGTATTCGGCGAACTGGGTCAGAGCATCCACCTGATCATCTTTGAGAGCATCCGGAAACGCCAGCAGTTCCCTGCGGAACTCATCAAACCAGGGCTTGTCCGTGGGGATGACCAACTTGCCGGATCTAATCCAGTCGGTCTGTGGGATGAAGCGATCCAGCTTGCTGCTGACCACATTGACGGGCATGAAGACGCCTGCTGCGGTGCGTTTCAACTCATCAAGCAAGTGGATGCCCATCGCCGAGGACTCGATCAGGACTCTGTCAGCGCGCCATTGCTTGCGCAATCGAAGAACAGCGTTCCGCACCTCCGTATAGTTCGTTCGAGCCCGAAAGACGTCGAGTAAGTACCATCTTTCTTCATACGCATGCCAACCAAAGGTCAGCCCCACCGTAAAGTCCGAACGCGGACTATCCTTCGCCGCTGTATCCCAGCTCTGGACCCGCCGGACAAACACGCTTTCGTCCGGCAAGGTTTCCACCAGATGCAAATCGGACATTGAGAGAAATTCGTTTTCACCGTCTGTGGGGTTCTGTTGATACTGCGCCTGGAAAGCAAAATTGCCTATGTCGGCCTTGATCCGATCAAGAACCTCCTGCGGTTCCCGCTCTGGGTTCAACAAGTCCCCTGGCCGACGCTTCAGCACACTATTGTTGTAGAGCGAGATCTCTTCAGGGATCTCCGCGATCGACGGCAAACATAGATGGTCAAACGTGTCCTTTTCCAAAAGGTAGGCGGAGAAGTCATCCGGGTGCAATCGCTGCTGGATCGAGACAATACGGTCCGTGCGCTTGTCGTTCAGCCGTGAGAATAGGGTCTGGTCGAAGAAGTCACGCAACTCCTGCCGGTACGTATCGTGGCGCATTTCGGAGGGTTTACCCAGATCGTCGATGATAATGAGGTTTGCACCGAAGCCAGTGATACCTCCGCCAAGAGAGACCGATTTGCGCCCGCCTCCTTTAGTGGTTTTCATATGTTCGAACCGGTTGTGTTTGGGATCGACCTTCATCTTTGGAAACAGGCGCTGATAGAACCGACTGGTTACCAGCCGTCGAAACTGTTCGGCATGTTCGCGCGCCAGATCTTTGCCGTAACTGACAACAACCACTTTCTTTGCCGGATCGCGTCCAAGCTCAAAGGCTGGCAACAAAACAGATCCACAGATCGATTTCAGATGCCGAGGGGCTATCGAGATCATCAACCGTTGGCACTCACCAGAGGCCACACGCTGAAGGGCGTAACACATGGCCTCCAGGTAAGGGGCTCGGGCAAGCCTCTCACCCGGACACAAGATACCAAAACTGCCCGCAAGGAATGCGTAGAGGTTTTCACGCATCGCAGCCTCTGCCAGTCTTTTGCGATCATCAGAATTCAGGGCATTCATCGTCGATGCCTCCCTGGATGCTTGCAAAAAGCTGATCCGGATCGCTGCCAAACATATCCGCCAGCACTTCCAGGGCGGCCAGATCTGAACCGGAGTCGGCCGCTGATGCACCTTCGCCACCCGCCAACTCTGCAGCACGTGCCTCCTGAACCGCAGGCAACAGTTTGAGAACCCGGTCAATCGAACGCATCTCGCCCTTAACTGCCCCATTCACCAGCTGGCGCAGGATTGCTTCCAGCATAGTGACCTCGCGGCGTGATCCATTCTCGGTGATCGGGATTTTCCGAAAGAAGACTTCCTCAAGCATCGACCCAACATTCTTCGAGGCTTTCGGTCGTCCTTTCGGATTGCCGGATTGGCCTTTCTTGAATTGGGTCGCTTTGGGCGGCTTGCCGTAGCCCACCTCAAACTCTTTCGTATCGTCAGACATGATCCGCCTCCAGCTCTGAGGTGGCATTGGTTGCCGCAGAATGCGCATCGAACGTCTGGCCGGTCACCGCGTGCACGGCGTTCTCACCAGTCATCTCCTGCCAGCGGCGGATGGCGACATCGACATAGGCCGGGTCGAGCTCAATGAGCCGCGCCCGGCGCCCGATTTTCTCAGCTGCCAGCAAGGTCGCGCCGGACCCGCCAAAGGCGTCCAACACGACAGCGCCGCGATGGCTCACATCCATGATGGCATCTGCCACCAAAGCTGTCGGCTTCACCGTGGGATGATCCGCGAGATCCGCCTCGCGCCCTGCCCCAAAGCTGTTCACACCGGCATAATCCCAAACATTGGCTCGATTGCGCCCGTGTTTGCCCAGTTCGACATTGTTGATATGCGGCGCACCGGGCTTCTTAAAGATGCAAACCAGCTCGTGCTTAGATCGGTAAAGGCTGCCCATGCCTCCGTTCGTCTTGTTCCAGACGCAGAGATTGATGAGGTCCAATCCACCTGCTTTGCCCGCCGCAATCAGTTCTTCGATGTGACGCCAGTCCATACAGATCATCACGATACCTCCGTCCGGCAGATATACAATCAGCCGGTTGATCACGTCCGAGAGAAAGCCACGGAACTCGCTGTCCGACATTTCTCCGGACGCCATGGCAAACTCGCGGTGATCGCCACTGGCGCCACTGCGGACATGCCCATTGACCGGTACGTTGTAAGGAGGATCGGTGAAGACCATCTGCGGGCTCTCGCCATCCAGCAATGTGTCGTAGCTATGCGCTTGCAAGGCATCCCCGCAGAAGATGCGATGATCTCCAAGAACCCAAAGATCGCCCGGCTGCGTGATTACGGGTGCCGTAGGGTCCGGGGCCTCTACAGTCTCCGCTTCCGTCTCCGTGGCCTCGCCCGTACTATCGATGAGGATGTCGATCTCCGGTGCCTCGAACCCGGTGATATCCAGATCAAAGTCCAGTTCACCATCAAGGCTGAGGTCCGTCAGCTCGGCAAATTCGATCTGCAGCGCCGCTTCGTTCCAGTCCGACAGTTCCGCCAGCTTGTTATCCGCGATGCGCAAAGCACGAACTTCTGCATCTGACAGGTGACCCGCGACAACAGTCGGAACGGACATCAACCCCAGGGCCTTGGCGGCTTCATAGCGGCCATGGCCCGCAATAATAGTACCGCTAGCATCCAACAGGATCGGGGTGACGAACCCAAACTGGGCCACCGAAGCTTTCAGCTTGTCAATATTCTTGGCCGCGTGCACGCGGTTGTTGTTGGCGTAGGGCTTGATCTGGCTGATCTGGGATTGGATAACTTTTTCCGCCATCCAGATCGGCGCATTGGACGCCGTGGCGTCGCTCTGTGGTTTCTTGGCAGGCATATTCGCCCCCTTTTGCTTGGCGCCATATGGACGCCGAGATGGAGGGATCGCGTTGGAAAATCGGAGAGAGCACAAATCGCAACTCCCCGGACCTATCGATCCGAGACGTTGCTCCTTTGAATGCTCTCTGCGGAAACCTGTGTTTCCAATGAGTGCTGCCTGCGGGAGCAGTTTCCCGCCCTGATAGTCCGGGCGATTGGGTTGAATGTAGGCGCCATCACTACGATACGCAACCCCCAAACAAAAAGTAACCGATTAAGATTGTTGACGAATAATCGGGGGTACGGCAGCAACGCCCTGCAAAACACACCCCTCCAGAGCTCGCCCCAGAAAGCGCTGGACTGTTGCTGTGAACCACGCATCACTGAACCCACGCCCGAGCCATTCGGGCGCTCCTCAGTACCAGGGTTCGGCATTCCGCCAGCCCCGGATCAGAGGAGACAATACATGTCCAAATCCAAACAAACCAAAATCGACAAGGTGCAAGCCTTGTTGCGTCGCCCGAGCGGCGCCAGCCTTGAGGCGCTCTGCAAAGCAACGGGGTGGCAGCCTCATTCGGTCCGAGCAGCTATAAGCGGTCTGCGGAAAAAAGGCGTCACAATCGAACGGCGCGAATCCGACAAGTCACATGGTTTTTCCGCATATCACCTCACAGCAAACAAAGGCGGCGAGCCATGACCAAGACGAGCGATGTCGCCGATCTTGCCGCCATGGGTCGATCGGATCTGGTCACGCTTTGGGAGCAACTGTTTGATCAACCGGCGCCCGCCATGCTCAGCCAACCCTTCCTGCGCCGTTTTATCGCTTTTGAGATGCAGTCCCGCTGTCATGGCGGGCTACCCCGGCAGGTCAAAGCCACGCTGGAAAAGGGCTTTGAGAAGAAACTCCGGCCCACATGCCCTGCCCTAAAGCCCGGCGGACGCCTGTTGCGCGAGTGGAATCGCGTGACCCATGTTGTCGATGTGACAGAAGACGGCTTCAGTTGGAACAGTCGGTCCTATCGCTCGCTCTCGGCCATCGCCCGAGAGATTACCGGCGCGCATTGGTCGGGGCCGCGTTTTTTCGGACTCACCGGCAAGGGGGCCAAATGAGCCCGCGCCGCAAAATCAGATGCGCGATCTACACGCGCAAGTCCTCAGAAGATGGGCTGGACCAGGGTTTCAATTCGCTGGATGCGCAGTATGAGGCCTGCGCAGCCTATGTCGCCAGCCAGCGACATGAAGGCTGGACCCTGTTGGCCGAGCGCTACGATGACGGTGGCCTGTCGGGCGGCACCCTAGAGCGCCCTGCACTTCAGCGCCTTCTTGAAGAGATCGATGCAGGGCGCATCGACATGGTTGTGGTCTACAAGATCGACCGGCTGACCCGATCGCTCGCCGACTTCTCCAAGCTGGTCGACCGGCTGGAACAGGCGAACTGTTCTTTTGTGTCCGTCACACAAGCATTCAACACCTCTTCCTCCATGGGTCGGTTGACCCTGAATGTACTGCTGTCCTTTGCTCAGTTTGAACGGGAAGTCACCGCCGAACGTATTCGTGACAAGATTGCAGCGTCTAAGAAAAAGGGGCTTTGGATGGGTGGCAACCTGCCTCTCGGCTATGACCGCCACCCCGATCCAAAAGCAAGAACGCTGGTGGTGAATGAGGAGGAGGCCAGAACGGTCCGGCATCTCTTTGGGCTTTATGGCGGGCTGGGATGCCTGCGCAAAGTAGAAGAACGGGCAACAGCAGACAACCTGCGGTCGAAGCGGGTTGTTCGGGCGGATGGAAGCATAAAAGGGGATTGTCCACTGTCACGGGGTCAAATCTATTACCTGCTGCGCAACCCGGTTTATCTCGGAAAAATTCGCCACAAGGATAAGATCTGGGACGGGCAACACCCGGCGATCATCGACCAAGGCGATTGGGACCGGGTGCAAGAGAAGATGCGGCAGGCCTCCAATCGTTCTCGGGCACGCGGCGGCTCCGATACGCGCCAACATTCCAATGACCCCGGCGCCTGGCTCACCGGTCTGCTGCAGGACGAAACTGGTGATCGGTTGACGCCGACCCACACCACGCGCAAAGGCCGACGGTTGCGCTACTATGTCTCCAACAGACTGATCTCGGGCGGCAAGGATACTTCCGGCTGGCGACTGCCCGGCCCGGCGCTGGAAAACGCGGTCATTGATGTCATCGTCAGACATCTGCAAGACGCCGCCGCCGCGCACCAGATACTGGCGCAGCCGGAGGCCGGGTCAGCCGAGGCAGTTCAGACTTCAGTTGCCGATTTGGTGACCCGGCTCCAAGGCCAAGGCGGTCAGGTCGGCGTTGATATTCTGGCCCGCGGTGGAATTGCACGAGGACAGATCGACCTCGAACTGAACCCCGAAACCCTGGCAATCTTACTGGGCATCGCTGCAGATCTTATGCACACTGATCTCACACACATCACCGCGTCTTTCGATCTGCGCCGCCGCGGCGCCGAGGCCAAGGTCATCGCTGGAGACATGACACCCCAACCCGATCCCCACCTCAGGTCCATGCTGATCCGCGCCCATGGCTGGGCGCGCGATCTGAAAGCCGGAGTTCAGCTAATGGAAATTGCGCGCCGCGAAAGCGTCCCTGGCGCCTTCATCCGCACCCGCGCCCAGCTCGCCTTTCTCTCACCGAAGATTCAGGCCGCGATTCTCGACGGCACCCAGCCACCCGAACTTACACTCAAGCGTCTGGTCAGCGTGCCCCACCCACTTGACTGGGCTGAACAGGAACGCCTGTTCGGCTTTTGATAGCTCCAGATCCTGCGTCCCTGATGCAGGGTTCGCCCTCCCTGATCCGGCGGAACAATTCCCTGTTCCCGCGAGAAAATTCCCTGTTCCACTTTTTAGGGAATTTGCAACATAAACCTCTGAAAAACATGCAGTTCCGACAGGTGAAATGACGGAACTCAGACCTGTTTTGCAGAAATTCCCTGTAAATTGCAGGTTATCAGGGAAATCCAGCCCAAAGCGACCCCGCCAAAATGCGGCACTGAGACTGCGGCCGGAATTACGCTCTGAGTGTACGATCTGCTCCGTCTCTGATTGAATGCGCACGGGCCAACTCGCGGGAATTGCGGAACAATTCCGGGTCAGAAAACACAACTGAAGTGAGACAGGTATGAGTGGCGGGGAGACAGGGATTCGAACCCTGGGAACGCTCTCACGTTCAACGGTTTTCAAGGCTGGCGTAGATTGAGACCTTTCAAAACCTTAGCTACAAGATTTCCCACGACAAACCGTGAACAATGGTCGAACGTGGGAAACTGTTCTATGCGTTGATTTTACTGTAGCGGCAACGGAACAACTCGCTAACAACGTCTTGTCCGTGGAGGACCATACAAGGTTTAGTCGTCCCTTCCCCAACCATCTAAACAGCGATAACAATGCTATTAAATTAGAATACTAGGAAGATAATCAGGCATGAATTTAGAAGAACCCTGGGATGGCGATTTACTTGATTTTGGAAGTATCGGAACGGCATTCACCAACTTAGTCAAATCGATTGACTCCACCAAAGTAATATCCATTGAAGCTGGTTTTGGGAGGGGGAAAACTTTCTTTCGAAAGGCTTGGTCAAAGCATCTCAAACAAGCTGGTGAAGTTGTTGTTGAGGTGGACGTACTGCAATCAGATCACTCAGGTGATCCAGTCATCACGTTACTAGGAGCACTTGTAGAAGCTGTGCCCAATAAAAATGCTGACAAAGCACAAGAAGCGCTTCGTTCAGCAAAACGTATTGGTGCTGTCGGGGCAAGAGCTACAGCTCGAGTACTGCTTCGATCAGGAGCAGACGAAGTAATTGATCTGATTTCAGACAAAGCTATAGATGCCCTTGGCGAGTTTGATGCACTCGACGGCATCGTTAAGGACCTTGGCGAGGGTATGTCAAAAGCCGCCGGTCAGCTTATAGCCACCCAGATGGCCGCTGAAAAAGTTCGACGGGACGAATTACCTCAACAATTAAGCGCGCTTCGCAAGGCACTGGTACAAGATCAGGACACCGACCGAGTTGTAGTGTTGATTGATGAACTTGATCGCTGTCATCCTGACTACGCACTAGCGTTTCTGGAGGCAATGAAGCTGATTTTCGACCAGTCGGGATTTGTTTTTTGTTTGATGGTCAACGCGGACTATCTCGAACGACTTGCAAAGCATCAGTTTGGCTCACCTACAAATGATGAGAAGTATTTGGACAAGTTTGTAGATATACGCCTTGCTCTTAACCCTGAGAAAGAAACGTTCAAACAGGCAGTAACCGAACTGGCAAAAAACCTTCCGGTAGCGATACCTTTTGCTGATACTCCAGAATTTTCTTTGGATCATGCGGCGGCACTGGCAGGAGAGCTTTCTGAGCTTTCCGGTTTGTCGATGCGAAAGGTCAAGCGAGTATTGTTGAAAGTAGAAATGGCGTTACGCTGCTATTCTGATCGTCCGCTTGATACTTCATTGTTGGTTTTTCTAGCCTTCCAAGAAGTCTCCGAAACAGTACAACAAAATCAACTTCCAAGGGCCTTTCTAACCCCCGAAGAAGGTAAAAGAAGGTGGGAGAGCGATGAAAGTAGAGATCTAAGGGTCATGCTCGATGAAAGACAGCTCGGTGCGCAGATGAATTCCGTCATTCAAGACACTGCGCCAGAACTTCTTGAGCTTCCGCGGGATCGATACCAGGCGCCCGATGACAAGGACTACATGAATTGGGCATTGGTTTTCAGATTTCTGGCACCACACTATATCCCTTCCCATAAAAAGGTATTGAATGCCGTGGCTTCCGTTTTGGTCCCTGCCGATTAGTGGCGGCACGAGATGTTCCTACAACTGCTAACGCGAGACTCTCCATGCAGAGGATTTTGAATTCTAACGACTTTCAATAATTTCAGCACCTTATCCGTTTCTACTCACACAAACATACCAAGAACGGAACGTGAAAGTGTGAGTGGGCGCAATCAAACAAATTCGACGGTTTTGTTTTTTCGTATATTTGAGTACAGGATGAATTTAGGATTTTATTCAAAGGCATTTTGCGCATGGGCATCAACACGGCACCGGATGGTTGGAAGTGGTACGAAAAAATTATCGTGTACCTCTTGCTCTTAGCGTCGACAGTCGCATCAGGCTATTCTGTCTACTACTCCGGCTACCGAGGTAACAACCTCGAAGAAGCACGCTTGAAGATAGAGGAAGACTTACTGAAGATTCAAAAAGAAGCCCAACAGCAAACTGCGTCTCTTAACGAAATTGAACTAGCCTTAGGTGAGCAAGAGAAAACAAAGAACAGAATAGACCAGAGACTAAAGTTCTTGGAGTTGGTGCAATTAGCAAGCCCAAATGTTGAGGTTTTTGCGACATCTGCCTCAAGTTCTGCGTCGCACTCGGTCGTAAACTTCTGTTTCTTAAACCAGTCCAGTTTTTCCACTTTTGTAAGCACTGGGCAGATCGAAGTCCGGGGCGTTGGGCCATTGGGTGAAGACAAAGGGACGATCGAACCTTTTCTGTTTAATGACGACCCAAGTGTTGGGTTCATGACGCCACGCAGCGCATCTGGAAACTTGATTGCGTTCCGGCTTAAAGGTGTCGACCGAAGTAAGGAAAAATATAACATAACCGTGACCTTCAACTTTTCTACACCGGTCTATGTACAAAAGGAAATTCAGCTTCTTGCGACTGATATGAACATAGATATAGATGCGACGGCGTTTAAGCATACGGTCAGGCAAACCTTCTCCTTCTACGGTGGTTACTTTGAAAATGAGGAGTTCCGCAGTTGCGAATAACCTCTGCCTTCGGAGGGCAGCGCTAAACGCTTTGTTCGCGCCAAAACCCCTAATTGTTCCGATTTTTGACCCTTTTCCAACGGCTTCAAGACCGGGAAACGGCGGCTATCTCTGATAACGAGAAAGGCAACGCCGTACTCCAGCGACAAGTGTAAATCGAGTGCCACCGTTACAGACAAATCCACCGATTTATGGTATAATTTTCTTTTTTAGCAAGGAGATTAACGATGAAGGGTTTCGCGCATTTAGTTTTGATGTTCTCGATCAGTTTCGCTCTCGCCACACCTTCGGCAGCACAAACGCATCCATGCTGGAAGAACAACCAAGGACAAATTGTGGGTTATATGTTTAGCGATAATAGTATTTGTTTACCCAAGCCCACCGGAGAGGGCATAAACGACAACACACGTAGGGCGATGTACATTCGGTGCAGGGTCGAACTCGGCGGCGGAGATGAGTACACCGCAAACTGCTGTGACCATTTAACGTCAGCTCTAAGCCACGACCTCGGTGTTTGCGAACATCGATGCAACCCACCATGCAAACTCGATCGAGATATACAAATCGAAAAGACTCTTGGCTACTTGGAGTTAATCTCAAAATATACGGGATATTCAAACTAGCACCGCAACATAGTTGCTCTGCTACTTTTCGCGGGCCAACAGTGTTTTGATATCGTTTCGGATTTCTGAGAGATAATTGTTCGTCTGGTTTTCATGTCGAGACAGACGGGCGTGAACCGCGTCAATATCTTTCGCCGTCTCGGCTTTGATATCTCTGAAATTCTGCTCGAACTGGCGATTCCGCCATCTGGTCAGTGTCTGCCCGACCTCTACCCGAATGATAAAACCCAAAAGTAATACAGCCATCGGCCAAAGCAATTTGATCCACTCGACTATAGACATGCCTGCTCTTTCGTAATGGCGTTTCGTGCACCCTGCCCGACGTTCTTCGCCGTTTCCTCTGGCGGTTCCCTACTCTGGACGTTCAGCCCGCACGGCAGTCGTATAGCCAGCCTCCGAAACGGAATGTGACACGGATGCCACCAGCCAATCACCAGACGCGGCCGTGCTAAATCCTATCGGCACGACCTTGCCCTCGGCGACGATCGAGGGGTTGCCAGGCATTTCGAACTCTAGGGTTTCTTTTGCCCGGCTCGCGCGCCGCGCCTCGGATTCGGCAATCGCTCGGGCCTCGGCCTCAGACGCGAACCTCTGACGCAGACGCCGCACAGGCTCTTTGTCACCGATCTTGACCTCAATATCCTGTTTGAGTTTCAGATCCCGATACGTCGCTATCACTGTGCCCGCGACCTCGCCCAACCCACGCCGCATCGCCCATCGGGAAACGTCGCTTTCTAACAACGTCACGGTCGGTGTAGCGCCACCCGAGGCCTTCGTCGCGTCACCGCGCCGCCCAACGAACAGAACACCGCCGGCAGGCTTTGCCACGAGGTCGTGCGCTAATGCGATCCGCGTCAGAACCGAAAGATCGCTTTCGTCGAGCTGGTCAATATGCCCTAAGACGATCGACTTGGCCGCGTCAGTCACGCCCGCTTTCAGATTGTTTTCGCTGGCGATCGTTTGGACCAGCGCCCGCAATGTCATTCCAGCAGCCCAAGAGCGCGTCTTTTGCTGGTGAATGGGTGCCAGCCCGCCTTTGGTCTCGCCCTGCGCCTTTGCGCGCCCCACGATCGAGATATTGCGCGGTGGGCTGGATTCCTCGACTTCATCGGCCACAAACAAGCCCATGGACTTGAACTTGCCCAAGTAGCCCATGGCAATCTCTATCTCTGCCCCGGGCTCGGGCATGACGAACCGAGACGCCGGCGTCACATTGGCGAATGATACCTCAGCCGCATCCGACACAAACCCGGCAACGTCTGTAACTCGCACCGCCGAAAGCTGGGAAAACGCCAGATTCGACAGCGGCACGCCATCAACAACAACGCGCACCAATGGGCGAAAGTCAGTCAGCCCCATAGTTGTTCTGTCTCTTGTGCCGTTTCAGATAGTAGCTCTGGCAGCCATATCCGGACCCCGGCGTCAAGAACGGCGCCGCGTGCCGCAAGTCCCGGGTTGGCCTTAAGAACTGTTTCGACCTTTTCGACGTCTTCGCCGACGTAGTGGGCGCGGACGATCTGATCGAGGACGTCACCGTCCCGCGAGACGTAGTATTGATCTGGGGCCACCGTCATACCGTGCCATCCTCATTGTGAAATCCTGCCGTTGTGGAATGCCCTGCGCCACAAACACTGCTTGGCCCTCTGTGACGCCCTCGATCACCCAAAGCCCCAGCACGTCGCCAATGCCGGAAACCAGCGGGTAAGGGATGCCCAGCGCGCCTTGCGTCCGCATCTTTTTGACCTGGCTAAGCCCACCGCGAAAATGCGGATAGATCACGCCCTCAACCTCGATCGTCTCGGACCCAAGCCCCGTGAACTGTAGGGCGTCGTTTGTTCCAATCCGCGATTGCCGCGCCCAACGGTATTCCGTTGATCGGGTCAGGCTCTGATAGGTCGCCGTATCGATTTCGAACTGGAACGCCCCGAGCTGCATCATTACCTCGGCCATGATCTACCCCCCAAAGTTCCCAATGGCCCCGGCAGCGTCATACAGTGCGTTTTTGGACGCGCGCCGTTCTTCCTGTTTGATCTTGCGAATGACTTCCTCGGCAGAGGTGCCCTGCGCATAAATATGGTGTGTTATGTGCTGCACGACCCCGCCGGCGGTTTGGGCGGATGGTCGACTAGACGATCCGGACAGCAACGCATTCACTCGGGCTGCTCGATCAGCCAGGCGTTGGGTGTCGCGGTTATTTGCAATGTAGCCGGCTCGGTTCTCAAAGCGCATTTCTGCGCCCTTTTCTCCGACCATGATCGGACCCTTGGAAAAGGAGCCACCCAAGGCAAAGCGCCGATTTGGCCCCACCCCGGCCGGTGCTTGATCGGTGTTCGCGGCAGAACTGGAAACCTCGCCACCAAGCCCCAGACTGCCAAGTACCGACGCACCTTTTTCCTTGGTCCATTTCAGAACATCGACAACAGGCTGAACTTTACCCAATAGCCATTCGAACTTTGCCCCTATCCAGTCCAGAACAGAACCCAGAGACGATTGCAGCCCGGTCCACGCATCTCCGATCGCGGCGACGCCGTTGCTCAACCCGCCGATCAAAGGTTTGCCCGCGTTGTCCCAGAGCCAAAGGAACTTGTCGCCCATCCAGTCAATGACAGGTTTTAGGTATGGTTCGACCTTTTCCCAGTTCTGATAGATCAGAGCGGCACCGCCTGCGATCACCGCAATGGTCGCGCCAATCGGGTTCGCTATCATCGCAGCCCCTATGGCACGCACTACCCCGACCACTAGCGGCCCTGCCCCAACCAAGGCCAACATTGCCCGGCCGAGACTAAACACGGCCGAGCCAAACTTAACGACGGTCGCGATTGTCTTCCCGGCTAACACCGTGCCAATAATGACCCCGAAATTTTCCCAGCCGCCCACCATTTCCGCCGTCTTGCCGACAACGCTACCGGTCACCTCAAGAACGCTGCCGATCCCTTTTGCGACTTCCCCGACGATCGGCAAGGCGCGCTCGACGCCATCTGCGAAACTTTCCGCCCAGCGCTGCACGTCTTCCCGGTTGTCGACCAGCGTATCTCCGACCTTGCGCATGGCCTGCGTCACGACCGGTAGCAGCTCGGCCCCTACGGTGTTTTTCAGCCCCTTCATGACCAGTTGGGTATCAAGCAAGGTATCCTGAAACACCTCGGCCTCGCGCGCAGCCTTTTCAGACAGGACATAGCCCGTGCGGCGCGCATCGGATTGAAGCTGCTGCAGCCCTTTAGACCCGCCGCGCAACATGTTGATCATGCCAATACCCGACCGCCCGAAAATGTCGTTGGCAAGCGCCGCACGCTCAGCCGCGGTCTCGACCTTACTCATGCGATCCGCAATCAGGGCAAGTGCTTCATCTGGCGACAACTTGATAAGATCCTCGGCGGCCAGCCCGAGATCCTTCAACGCGTCTTTGGCTGTCCCCGTCCCCCCAGCGGCTTCGCCGAGGTTCTTCTGCATCTTCTCAAGCGCGTTATCGAACGCACCCGTCGCCACACCCGACCGTTCGGCCGCATAGCGTAGTTCCTGCAACTGAGTGGTGCCGATGCCCAGCTTGTCCGCTGTCTTGGCTACATCATCGCCGAGGCTTGCCGTTGAGGCCGCGAGCCCAAACACGGCCCCGCCTGCCAATGTAGCCCCGAGGGTTACCGCACGGGCGGTACGACCCACTTCTGACCGCATGTCGCGCCAGGTCGACCCGACACGACGCGAGGCGGCCGCTGCGTTGTTCCAACGCTCTTGCGCGCGGCGCAGATCCTTAAGGGTGCGTTCAAGCTTTTCGTATTCGCGATCGAGGTGTTCGACCGATTGGCCCTGCTTTTTCAGAACCTCGCGCTGACGGTCGAGTTCTTTCTGCCGGCGGGTCACTTCCTTGATGGAATCGCCAACTTGGCCAAGGCCGGATTTCAGAAAGCCGATGTTCTGCTTTACGGACTGTTCAAGAACAGATCCGATTGTGATCGTCGAACTGAGGCGCTGTTTCTTGCTCATTCTTTCGGCAACCCTTCAATCCACCACACAAAGCGGCTCACCGGCATTGCCAAGATTTCCGCTGCGCCCCAGCCCGTGAACCGGGCGAGGCTCAGAACACCCGCCCGCACTTGGTTACGGCCTAGGACAAAAAATCTTCGTAGGCCGCCTGCAACCGCTTGTATTGGCGCAGCGTCAACCCTCGGACGTTTTCAGGCGACAGCTCCAAGAGGTTTGCGTAAACCGTGACCTCTGCGTCAGCCGTGTTGCTTGTAGCTTGTTGCGCGGTGATCTGGTCCTCGACGGTCGGTTCCCGCATGATCAGCTTTTTGACCTCAGTCCCGTCCAGCTTTACCGGGCGGTCAGAAAAGTCGATTTCCATGCGCCCGTCGTCTAATTCCTTGTGGTGCTTCTTCTTGTCCATGCTTCCCTCGCTGCCTGGAATTGGTTGCGGCGTAACGGGGGCTTTCCCCCCACCACACCCTTTGTTAAAGGCCGATATTGGCGCGATGCTCGGCGAGCTGGTCCACGCCGTTGACGATCCGAACCATATTGATTGGATCGATTTCGTTGATCGTGCGTTGGCCGTGCTGCTCGCGGTAGTAGCGCAGAGACATGTTCACTGTCAGAGTTGGCGCATTACCGCTGCCCCACGTGCCGCGCCCAAGCTGGATCAGCTTGCCGCGCATATTCATAACGACCTGCGTTGTGGTTCCGTCGAGGCTTTCGATCGAGCCGCGGGCGGTCAGTTGCACGCCGGCATTTTGTTTGATGCCCCAGAGCGCCAGAACGTCGGCGTCGTACGATTTCAGGACGAACGAACAGGTCAGCTTTTCCAGCCCCATATCGATATCAATCGGCGCGTCCATACCGCCGCCCCGAAACTCTTCGGTCGAAACAGTCAGATCAGGGGGGCTGAACTCTTCGATCTTGCCCGCGTAACCGCGACCATCGACGATCAGGTTCAGATACTTGAGAATGTCCTCGGCGGCCATCAGTTGAATACCTCCTCAACGTAGTCGTTCACCAAGTGGGAACGGAAAATGATATGTTCGGCGGGGTAAGGCGGGGTGAAATCAAAATTGAAATACACCTTGCCAAGCTGAATGTTTGACGGCGTGTTCAGATCCGGATCAGCCCAGCACTTGCCGCCAAGGATCGCGCCCAGCGAGACCAGGTCGCGAAGGTAGTTGTTCACCCCTTCGGTCACGTCCTCGACGTAAGTCTTGGTGATACTGCGATCGACGGCCCACAGGTGCGCTCGCAACAGCGAGTCATTGATGATATCGGCCGTGCGGCGCACGCAGAGGAAATGCCACTTGCTGTCCGCTGTCAGCGAGCGGTTGCCCCACAGGCGATAACCGTTCTGCCGGATCGTGGTCGCGACCTTGTTCTCGTTCAGTAGGTTCGCCCGGGAACTTGCGTCACCCAGCTTGAAATCGACGGGGCGCGTTGTCCCTATAATGCCGTTGATAAGCTGGTTAGACGGTGACGCCCAGAACCCGATCTCTTTGTCGACCCGGGCGATAATGCCCGCGACGCGCGAAGAGGGTGGAACATCGACGATGTTCGACCCGATCTGCACTTTGTGCCACGGGTCCACGAGGTAGATCCGATCGGAACCGAAATCACCGGCCGATGTTTGGGCGGCTGCATCGGTGATGTTTGGGCCATCCGCGATCACGACGGCGCGCAGGCGCGATGCGATGCCCTGCAACTCTGCCACAACCGGATTAGCGAGGTTTGTCGGCCGTTGATGGGTGAAGCCGGGCGCGATCAGGATACGAGGGGAAAACCCGACCACGCTCTCGGCCCCCACGAGGGCATGCACGCCCTCGAAGTCACCCGTTCCGGCGTTCACACCACCAATCACGTTCGCAAGCGTGGCGGCCTCGTCTGCGCCTTCGTCCACACGAACAACGACCACCACTGCGCCGATCTGGTCGAATATGCCGTCGAGCGCCGCCGGCAGCGTTCCTTTGCTGTCGCCTGTCGTATCCAGTCCAGCCGCTTCACGGCGCGAACCTGCGACCAAAACCGGCTTGTTCAAGGGAAACAGAGCGGCGTCGGCGTCTGGCGCGGTGCCAACGATACCGATAACCGACGATTTAACCGTCTGGATTGGACGGGGGCCGGAATCGATCTCTACGACCTCGACGCCGTGCAGAAATTGTGTGGACATGCTGACCTCGCGCTCGGGTGTTGCTTTGGTCAGAGAATTTCACGCCCAGCGCCGCATTTCCTCTGGCGGTTTCCCCACTTTCGATCAGGCCCCGAAACTGTAACCCGCTACGATGAAGTGTTTCACAGCAATGTTGCGCGGGCGCGTTTCAGTCTGACCGGAAAAGCTGGTGCGGAATGTTTGCACGCCCAAGCTGGTCCCGCTATTGCCCGGAATGTGGTTTTCGTTGGTGACGGAACCGCCCGTTGTTCTGGTGACCGAAATTCCGTGGTCGTGGGACTGAACCTCATAGTTCTGAAGGTCTCCCAAGACCCGCGCATTGTCGACGCCGCGACCGTTATCCAACCCACGCTCAAATTCTCCGCGCGCGTCGAATAGCTGAAAAGTCGTCGAACCATCGCCGGGGCCATAGGCTGCCTCCGACGCCCCTGTCGCATCATATCGGCCGGAAGTCTGAACCTTCGCCCACAAATCGGCATATGTCGCCCGCGAGATGGTTGCCCGGTTCAACTCTAATGCCACGACCTCTGCCGGGATGTCGGGCGTATCATGATACGACTTCACCGGCCTTCCAATTGGGTATGCGTCACGGATTGACTGCTGTCGCGCGTTCGCCAACTGTGCAGTGATTGTGGCCGCAAGATTGCTGTCATTGCCCAGCGCGTCTGCAATCTCTTTCAAGGTGTCCAAAGCTTCGGGCGCATCGCTCAACAGGCTATCGAGTCTTGCTTTCAGGAAAACAGTTCGATCGGCGAGCTGTTGCGCCGCGACGTTGGCGATGCCTTTCGCTTGCGGTAGATCCGGCGGGCCACCAAGTACCGGATCTTGTGTTTCGATTTGATAGATACCAGCAGGCCATTGGTTGGCTTCGATGAGATTTGCCATCAAGCGACTCCGTGCGTGAATTGCCCGTCGTAATTGATCCGGGCGTTGTATGTGTTCAAAGCTTCGGTGAAATCCAGCGCCTTAAGGTGGCACCTGGCGGGCGCTACGTTCGCCAATATCGCGCGTACTTGGTTCGCCTGCTCAACCGTTATCGGGCGGGTCAGTCGTACCCGGTATTCGGCCCAATGGTCCGGTTCGGTATAGTTGATCATCCCATCGAACCGATGCGCACCATCATGCTTTTCCCAGCCGTAGCGCTCTATCACTTCGGCGTCACCGTATCCGGCAGCGGCAAGCGCCTCTTTGACCGAGGCAATCGTGCCTTTGCGGCGATGTACATCGATCGAGGCCTTGATCGCCGAGCGTTTTGCATCGTCGGACCATTCCGGGTCCCAATCATCGACAGAGAACGCCCACGCCAGCCACGGCAAGATATGGGCCGGGCACGTTTGTGGACGCCACAACTCACCAATGGGCTGCGCAAAATCCGTGTGCCGGCTGGAAAGCTGCTCAAGGTCGTATTCGATCTTTTGAGCGTTGAGAGGTAACAACGTGGACAGATCAGACATTGCGGCCCCCGATTGCGACCGTCACCCCCGTACAATGGGCCGCCTGATGAGGCGCAACAACGATATCAGCAGCCGGGCTGGCCAGCGCCACGTTTTGCACACCGGTTTGATGCAAGGCAGCGTGCAAGCCAGAAACAGTGATGTCATGGCCTAGGCGGTGATGATCCGTGACATAAGCGTTAGCGGCGTTCTCAGCGGCCGCGCGCACAACCTCACTGTCTGGCCCCTCATACAAGGTCAGTGTCGCGTTTACGGCGTAAGGCTGGATCGTTGCCGCCTGAACCACGACCTGATCGGTTAGCGGTCGGATCGATTCCTCGTTCAGTTTCGAGTTCACAGCCGTCAACAGATCCGCATCAGCCGAACCGTCGCCGTCAGTCGACAACACCGTCGCCACAACCTGCCCCGGCGTGGGCGATTCAATCCCGATATCCTTGACCTGCGCCGAAGCCGTCAGCCCCCAAAACACATATGATCCACGCGAACCCGCCGTGGTGCGCCCTTCAAGAGACAATTGCACCCTCTGCCGAAACCGTCCGTCATCTTCAAGAATTTCAGCCACGGGCGGAATTGCATCCACGACGGCAGCCTGAACTACAGCGCGTTCGACACCATAGAATGACCCAAGATGGTCGAGCTGTGGCCCGATGGCAAAGGCCAGCATGTTCCCGCGCCCGGCGTCGTCCACCTCTGCGCGCAACAGGCTTTCACGATAAGCCCACGCCTCAAGAAGTTTGGTTATCGGTTCGCTTTCCAGATCCAGCACCGGTGCCAATCCCGGTTCGCGCTCAATCAGCCAGGCCCTGATCTCTGTCAGAACCGTCTCGGCATTCTTTCGCGCGACGATTTGGGGCGCCGGCAGTTTGTCCAGATTGATTTCGGTGAATGCACTCATGACACCTCGATCCCTTCAATCGACACACTGCGACCATCAGGCAGATAACGGCCGGTCAAATCGATCGTGATTTGCCCCGGCTGGAACGTGCGCAAGGTCACGTTCTCAACTTCAATGCGGGGTTCCCAAGTCATCAACGCCTTGGCGGTTGCGGCGATAATCGCCAACTTGGTGCCGGACGAATACGGCTTATCGATCAGCTCAAACAGGCGAGAACCATAGTCACGACGAATGACCCGCGACCCTATGGGCGTGGTCAGAACGTCCCGGATGGACTGGCGCAGATGGTCGATTCCGCTGAGTTTCCGGCCGGTGGCCGCATTGATCCCGTACATGCGGCCATCATGGCCGGCAAACGCACGGCAATCCTCTGGCGGTTTCCCCGTGGTATATGAAGCAGCGGGGGGAGGAACGGCAAGCGCTCCTTATTGTTGACTTAAAAAGCTTCAAAACTAACCGGTACGCCGGTCTAGGCCGGTAACCTTAAGCATTGCTTGCCTTCATAAAATGGCTGCAGCATCCAATTGACGTTTCGAATAACCATCATTCTGAGATAAACAGCCATCGCAAGTTCGAACCATAGCACGTCCTGAGTAAACTGTCCGGTGACCTCGTCCAAACGAACTCGGACCTGTTTGCCCGTCGGATTTGTGTGAAAGACCTCTTCCTTGAATGCGGCATCAACTACATCATCTATGCTGAAATCGTTGTGCCAACCACATACCACGCTGCACTCGGCCCAGTCATCTTTAAATCTATCAAGTTTCGCCTTAACCGAGGCGTCTCTACAGCGACGTTTCAATGTCTTTATGATCTTAAAAAAGCGAGTAGGCTCATCTCCCGAAAAATGACGATAGTCTACAAGATATCCCTTTATTCGAAACCTACTAACCCCCAGCTTTACATCGGTACTGATTGTCCCGCCGGACTCTAGTGTAACCCCCCCTGATAGGTTGAATCCAGAAGCCTTCAAGTCTTCAAAGTTATCCCATAACTCCCGAAATCTCTTCCTAACCAACATTAGATCGAGCTCTTCCTCAGGGGAAAAAGGTTCGGTTAGAGCTACCAGTTTTTGCCTATGGCCATTGGTCAAGAAACATTGCTCCCTTTTGTGAACTCCTGGTCCAGGTACTCTTGACCAGCTTCGAGAATACTGACGCCAGCGATGTTGCGCAGCTCGTTCGGAATACCCGGCGTGGGTCCCGCAGGCATTCCTCGATCAACGCGGATGAATCCGAAGCGCTCAGCCTCTTCCAGCCCAGACAAAATCCCGGTCGCAGGCTCATCTAACAACAGCTGGTGTTGCAACAACTCGGCCAAGCCCGGCCCAACCCCCTGAACATCAGAACCAACAAGGCTACGGATGGCATACAAAATCTTACTGGTGGTTTCATGAAGCAATTTTTCTCTCCTTATTGTGAACTTGGATTATCGAAGCGATATAGGAACAAAAGGTTCGCCATTCTTCTGCAACTCCGCTTCAAGCCGCCTAACATGATCATTCCAATCTGGAAGTTCATCGACGCCGAAGTAGTTGCCGAAATGGGCGGCCAGTTCCTTTTTCTGATCTGAAAGCGACCGATCAGATTGAAACGCTCGACGGCACGCCTCATGCAATTCCTTAAGAGCCTTAACGGTCATACCCTCAAAATCCATGCTTCAACTCCCTATTGTGAACTATTTCGCGGGGCAAAAAACAACACGGCCGCACCCACGAAGCACACCGTACTGGTAATATGAATGGTGTCGTCCAAAGGCGAACTGCGGTCGAAAAAAGCACCATTCCATCCCGGAAATAGGATTTCCCCCATACCCACCGCAAACAAAATCAGTGCCCCCATGTTTGGATTGCCCACGACCTGCTCCTTATTGTGTGTCTCTACCCATTAGAATAATCGCCGTCGAACGCGGTTTTTTCCCACTCGCAATGGGGCTCAGCCAAAGCGTGAGCGACGATAGGCACCTCACCATTGTTGAAGTATTTTTGCCCCCAATACTGGAGGCAAACCTCATATGGCGTACTGGGTCGATCCTTCATATACAGATAGACACCACCGGCCCCTAGAAATAGGCCAATAGCCAGTGTCACCGCCTCAGGCTTTTCGCTGAAAATCTTTTCGAGCAATGCCACGCTCTACTCCTAATTGTGGGTTTCATTGCAATACGTATCACCACCATTACCGCAGCGCAGGCAGTGATGAAACGGGGCATCTGTGGCCCAGCGAACTCGCCACTTGTGACCGAATATCTTGCAAAGTAACCGCCGCACGCGCCGCTCCTACTTGTCGTCTACAGAATACCTTCTAACGCTCTGCCGCTTTTGCCGAATGAAAGCCCAGACCATGGAACAAATGCTAATCGGCAGAACGACATAGAGTCCGAAGTCCGCGTATCCGGACCATCCCGATGAATAGTAGAAGTAAGCCAAAGCTATTAAAGCCAAATAAAAAGCTAAGTCGACACCGAGATTGGAGGCACCAGTTGCCCACCTAAATACAACTATGGCCGCAACCATCACGCACAAAACCGCGAACTCGATCGACCGCCTATACACGCCTACTCCTATTTCCCATCAGAAATTATTTTTTGAAATTTGCTGTCGAATTGAGGTGCTTTGTTGGCAACTTTCTGAGCCGCGGCAAGGCACTTAACTCTCTTTGGGTCAGACCGCAGGGCCCAACTGAACCAACTCGTTGCCTCAGCTTCGTATTTCACCAGAGCAAAGTCATAAGTTAACTTCCCAACATTGAAATTATGTTCTGAAACACATGCGGAAATAACGCTCTTAAGCAAAGGAACGACGCTGGGGTTGATTTGATAGGTAACTAGGTCGCTGTCTGCGGCTAAGGCAAGCTCACGAAGCGCGTCAATCTGCTTCTGTTCTTCAGGGCTTGAAAAATTGTACCATGCACTCAAAATTCCTGCTCCCAAAGCAAGACCGGAACAGATGACAACCCCAGGGTGTTTCAAATCGAAAGAACTCACAAAGAAAAAATAGAGCCATGCGAGACAGAAAATCATTGCCAGAAAGGCGAAAAACGTCAGCACAATTGCAGAATATACCAAAAATACGGCTAGCAGGCTGAGTAAAACCAAGATGATCTTAGTTCGAATAGATAATGTAGAATTCCCTGCATTCATCACAGTTTCAATCTCTCAGACTCATTTTATGCATTCCGATACCCTCCGGCCACTTCTTGCAACCAGCGGTGATTACTTTACTATTTAGGTTTCCGCGCCCCTGATCCGGTCGCTTTTATGACTTGGTCACGCACCCAGTGGTCCGGCACCTCAGCTCCAACAATCTCTCGCGCTCGCGCGACCACAGCACTGCGCTTCATCTCTGACGTATGCCATAGCGCGACAATGGTTTCGATCTGCTGAACAGTTGGAACCGGCCCAAAAAGGCGTTGCACCACGCGCCTCTTTCTTTTCCACTGTGACGTTGATCGGCTCCAACTTTCGCAGATCGCGAATGCTTTGGTCGGTCGGGCATGTGCGAGGTTCGTGGCCGGGGATTTCGAACGTGACGCCACGCGAGGCGATGGCTTTCATCGGCACGACTGGCAGCAAGTTCGACTGCGCCAGAATGACGGTATCGCCCTGACGGAACACGAAGTCAGCCAAATCCTCGTCTTCAAGAATCCCGTCGAGTTCGACATGCGTGATGACCTTTTCAGCCCCCGCCGCAAACAGCGCTTTTTTCTGCGTAGGTATCCCGATTCCCATCTTCATAGGCGGACGTTGCATGGAATTATCTACGGGTTCCACTATTTTCTACACCTCCGTAGTTAATACGTCTTGTGCTGTAGATATTAAATCCGAAGATCATAGTCAGTGGAATTGTAGTCAATTAGGAAGCCAGTCATGACCTATCCCTTTTTTCCTGCTACTTCGGTTCGCCTGTTTCAACCGGCCCCGGCGCCACGTTGCCATGAACGTGAGTTACCAAACTTATTCCCTCGGCGACCACATCGCCTCCGCTGACGGTTACGTCGCCGTTCGAAACGACGACATTGCCTTTTCCAGAAACGTCACCTTCGAAATTGCCCGTCGGTGGTGCGGTTGCGAACGGGCCCGCCAAAATAATCCCTCGCGTCGTGTCGCCCCCCGGTGACAGGACAATAACTTGAGTGCCAACCGTTGGCGGTATCCAAAACTTAAGTGTCTCAGACCCAAGTTGAGCGATCGGTAGCCAGTCGCTTTTCGCACCGTTACGCCAATCCACCTTGGCCCGGGCATTGCCCCGATCGACTTCGATAACGGTCGAAACCATTATCAGGCGCTCAACAATCTGCATGAGCTGGGCAGTCGCATAGTCAGCCATCGGTGCGAACATCCTTATAGTCCGTTTCGTTGCCTGGCCCCACGTCAGGGGCCCATGACGCCAGAACCTGCGTTGGTGTCACGCCTGAATCGACAAAATAACTCGGCCCGACGCAGGCAAAGTGCACCCATTCCAAACGCCAAATATCGAAATTGTCGGCCTGCGGCGCGAACTCGTCGGGCTCAACGGCCAGCACCTCGGCGGTACCCCACTTTACGCCCAACCGGTTGTTGTGCACAAACGCAGCGAGCGCACCGGCTGCTTTGATGCTCTCCCGCCGCACACGTGGCGTTCTATGCCCCATGATGACGCGCGCCTCGACATTAACCAAGCACGGGAACTGACCCGTATGCGGGTCTTTCTTGGCTTCTGGCTCTAACTCCGATACCTGCAACAAGATCGCCGGAACCGGCAGGTCGCGTGGTGCCTGATCTTCGGCCGCAACGGTTTTGAACGCCTGAAACTCACTGGCAATGGTGGCGACGACGGTATCCAATGCCGCGCCCAGATCAATTTCGTCTGCCATCCCCTACCCCCAGAATTGTGCGCGCGCGGATTTCAGATTGAAAGTGCTTGAAGTAGATGCCGCCCACGTCGACGAAAACCTCATCCTCAAGATACGTCATCATCCGATCGGAAACTGGCAGCAAGGCCGGGCTAATTTTCCAACGCTCCGGACCGTTGCGAACCATCACTCTTTGTTTGCCATCTAATTTAGCAATGAATGCACCGAAGATCAGGGTTTCCCCCAACTTAACACCGCCTGCCACTTTGCGTGGACGCCCCTTGAACGACGAGAGAGGAAGATCGTTAGCCCCATACCAGAGCTTTAGGTTTCTCCGACCATTACCGGTGCGGTACTGTCGAAGTCGAACCCGCAATGCCTGAGCGTTCTTCAAGCCGAGTTCTGATCGCAGACCTTTCGATGAAATCCTGCGTAGCGTCGCGGCGGTTCTCTTCACCGCTCGAATTGCTGCCATGTCGATTTGCTTGGGTGTCGCGGCGTATTCCTTCGCGACGGCCTGCAACTCTCGATCATCGATATCAAACGGAAGCATTGTAGACCACGTTCTGGCTCGAAAGGATCAGCCTCGATAGGCCGGTCCCGTCACGCTGCGGCTCTTTCAGCAGATCATACTTTGTGCCTTCGACCTCGACCTCATCGCCCGCTTGCACATTGGCTACGGCGACCTCGGGGCAGGTGAACACCGGCTCATCATGATCCAGTTCATACTCGCCCAAACTGGCGACCTGATTAGGATCGTCAAAAATGCCTAAGACCTCACCGACTGTATTGCCGTCCCGAGTGATGATTGCTGTTGTTGCGAACACGTCGGCGTCAAAAAAGTCGGTGAGGTCTTCCCAATCCGGATGAGGCATTGGTTATTCGGCTTCGGCCGCCTCGATGGCCTCGATCAGCTCGGGCTTTTTCATTTTAGCCGCGCCTTCGATTTCGTATTCTTCGGCGATCTCGATCAGTTTTTTGACCGTGTGATCTTTCAGCGGTTTTTCGTCGCCGTTGTCATCATCTGTCGCCAGCTCGGCACGGCCGCGCTCGAACAGGTTCTTCGCCAAATCTTCCGGCACGGTCAGCGTCTGCCCGGGTGTACGGATTACGCCCTCAAGTGCGAACGCCGCCGTCACTAGAATTTTGATGGGTTTCTGAGCCATGGAAGGCCTCCAATTGTTCAGGTGAAAACTGAGGCGACCGTCAGGCCGCCTCCAGTACAGGTACAATCAGGTTGCAGGCTTGGTGCCGTATGCGAAGCTCTCGACATGCCGATATGCGAAGTCGAAATCTTGAAACGCGACGATCCGCACCCGGCCCTTTTTCGAGTGGGTGTATGGGTCGACAGTCAGGTCCAGGCCGCCCCACATGGCCGCAACCATGTCGCTAAAATTGCCATGGAACACGTCGCCGGTCTCAACCTGATTGGTGATCTCGGTACGGTACCCGTTTACGGTATTGCCCTGTTCCCAGATCGTCGCGCCATTGGTGCCGGGGAACTTCTGCGCGGTCTTGCAGTGACCCCGGAAACCCGCGTTCCCGATATAGGCCATCGTGTTCACGTCCGCATTGTCCGCCGCGATTTCCGATTCCAATTTCACCAGTTCCGGGAACGTCGGCTGAACAGCGGCAAAATCTACCGCGTTGATGCCCGGAATGTTCTTGATACCCAGCGGTTCGTTGCCCGTTCCAGCACCATAGAACCCGGTTTTATCCGCTTTCAGGGCAATGGCGATTGCTAGTTCAAACCGCAGCCAGGCCTCAACATCAAGCGAACTTTGCTGCAGCATCTTGCGAGTGACTTCGGTATAAGCCCCCAACGTTTTCGGCGACAACCCCAGCATGCGCAGCTCGGCCCCGGTTTCGGTGGCGTCGTCGTCTTCGCCCATCCAGAACGCATTCGCACCGGATGACTGGCCCGGAATATCAACATTGCCCTCAAGGCCTGCCATCGGCGTGGCCATGCCCAGCAAAACCGAGCGGTTGCGCAATAGGCCGATGAACGATTGCACCATCAGATCCGTTGCAATCGAGTGACCGCCGGTATCCCCGGCAGCGGTCGCGCTGGTCGAGGTGTTCAATGCACGACGCAACACGTCAGCTGGTACCATGATGCCTTGAGCGGCACGACTCGAGGTTTGCTCGGCCGCGCGCGAGGCTTCGAACTCGAAACCCGCCGCATCTTGGGCCGCGCGATCGTTTGGATTGGCCAGAGCGCGCAACGCACGCACAAAGCTGAACTCGTCGGCCTCGCGCTCGCTCATGCCGATGACGCCCGCGTCGTCGTTCAGCGGCTGGTTGCCCCGGCTGTTGCTTTCGTTGTTGCCCGAGACATGATCGAGAACCGTCCGGGTAAAATCCGCTACCGAAACATTGTTGCGAACAGCGTCAGCCACCAGCGATTGCGCGCCGTACTGCTCGCCAATTTCCATCAAGTCAGCAACGCGGGACTGTTCGCCATCGCGGCCGCGCGTTACCAGCGCCTGTGTTTCGGAGGCGCGTTCCAGCACTTCTAATTCTTCGACGATGTTGCCCTGCGCATCGACACGCGCGCGGACCAGGTCGCCAGCCGCATTGCGGAGAATTCGTTCCATATGTCCCGATCCTTCTGTTTGGTTTGGGTCGATCTCTGCGCCAGTATTGCCGCGCTCGTTTTCGGGTTCCTCTGGCGTTTCCCCCACAGACCGACCAACACCGACGCTCGGGTCTGCAGGCACACTGACCAGCGAGATCTCGTAGGGTTCCCACTCGGTGATTGTCACCTTGTCGACTTCGCCCTCGCGTTCCTCTGTAGTGATGGCGCGCACGAAATAGCCGACAGAAATATGCCGGGTGATACCGTCGACAATGTCATTCCAGATCTCTTCCGCGCGTGCCGAACGTCCGAGGCGCAACACGGCGCGACCGACACGATCACCGTCAACGCGGGAGCTTTCGACGACACCGATTTGCGTGTTGTGATTGTGGTTCCAGAGAACGGCTGCCCCATTGTCCAGCCGCTCAGTGATCATCGCACCCGTTGAGTGGTCTAGGACCTCGTCACCAAACCAGCGCGCGACGGGTGTCTCTGAACTGAACGCGACCTCGATCGTACGCGCATCCTCGTCGACGTTTCGCACCTCGGCGGTTCGGCACAAGGGGCCGTTGCCTTGGTTGGTGTTGATCTGTTCGGCGGTGATCGCACGCGTCAGAGATTGGCCGACCAGAACGGCCAGTTTATTCTTTCCCGTCATTTGGGGGCTCCTCTTGGCTTGGTGACGCTTTTGCGCCCATGGCCTGACCCATTGCTGCCATGATGAATTTGTCGGGGATTCCGGCGTCTTCCATCGACTTGATGTCAGCTGCAAACGTGCGCCAAACCGTTTCCGGGTCGCGCCCCTGTTTGCGGATGATCTCGGACGGGGACGACAGAAGATTGTCCTTGGCCGTAACTTCCGCGTTGATATCCTTCTGCGGATCTACCCACGCCCAGCGGCGAGCCTGCCAGAACACGTTGCGATACTTCGCGATCCGCTCGGGTTTCAGGCGCACCGGGCCATTCTTGACCAACCCGCGCAACAGTGCCGCCTCAAGCGCATGCTGATAGGCCCGGTCGACCAACACCTCGATCAGCCATTCTTGCAGATCCATCCAGTGATCGCGTTCGTCGATGACGCCCTGCCGGATCGAACTAAAATTCACGCCCTCAAGATCGTTGGCCAGGCTGACATATGCCACGCCCATGCCAGCACCCGCACCGCGCAACATAGCCTTGTGAAACGGGGTGAATTCTCCGCTCGGATAGCGCGAGTCGAATGCTTTGTGTTTCAGGCCCTCTGGCAGTTCTTGGAAAACGCCGCCTTCCGGCTCGACGTATAGTTCTTCGTGTTCTTCCGGTTCGTCTTTGCCTGGTTCAGGCCCATAGCCTTCTTCCCATTCCAAGAACCCGCCAACGCTGGCACCCATACGGGCGTTCACCACCGCCGCTTTTTCGAACTCGTTGAGCTGCTTCATACGCCAAAGAGCTGTTGCCGCCCACGGGATGCCGCGCCGCTGACCTTCAATCTCTTCAATAAATCCATGAATGATCTGATCGGCCGGCACCCGGTCGAGGCTTCGACCGTTGAAGGTATACCCGGTGTTTCCCGGGTCGCCGGTCATGAAGAAATAGGCAAGCGGCCGTCCTTCACGCGAGAACTCTATGCCTTGACGAATGACCCGGCCATTTGGCAAGCGTTCGACGTTGTAGTCGACCGGGCAGCGTTGCGGGTCGATGCTTTGCAGAGCGTAGCCCATTGGCGCAGCACGGCCCCGGATTTCCCGGATCATGAACTCGCCGTCTTTGGCCGCCGTGCGCACCGCCGATTTGCACATTCGTCGGAAATTGCGACGGCCCTTGATGTCGCAATTCTTGGCCTGGCTCCATTCTTTGAACCATGCCTCAAGCGCTTCGTTTGCCGCCCGATCGAGGCTACCGTCTTCATCCTTGGCTTGGGCCTGCAACACGACGCCACGAGGCCCGACAACGTTCTGATCGGACAAGCGCAGGAACTGCTTCATGTAATCGTTCTTGGCCGCCTGTTCGCGAGACCGTGCAACAAGGATGCGCTGGTTCCGGTCAATCACCTGATCGGCCGTAAGCGGCGTCGTTGTCCAACTGGCGGTTAACCTGTCTGTCTGTCCTGCGTCATAGGACCGAGAAGCCCGAAAGGTGCGTACGAGGTTCCGGCGACTCACCTTGGGAATATTGGATTCCGCGACTTCGACCACCGGTTCAGCGCGAACCGTCTTACTATTTTTTCCAAACCGCCACCCCATCAGAACCGCACCTTAACTTGGCGTCGCACAAGTTTCTTATGGCGGCCATTGCTGTTGAGTTTTGCGACTTCGAGCCTGTAGGTTTTGCGGAGCTTCAACAGCTCATCGATGCTGGTGCGCACCAGCGTCCGACCGTTGATCGTGTAGGATTGTTGATCCTTGGTCGCTCGTCTTTCGATCACAGCCTCGATCGCGGCCAAGACTTTTTCCGCGTGTTTGCGCGGATCATGACCCGCGTTCAGGCTGGCCACATCGGCGAGGATCTCGACCTCGCCGGATTCGATCTCAAAGACGTCCCCGTCTTTCTCGGCCCGCACCGTGACAGTGTATCGCCCAGCGTCATATGTGGCCGTGTTGGTCCCGGTCTCGGATAACTTGTGATCCGCCCCGTCAGCAACGGCCACAAGGTCAACGGCCTTCGGTCCGCGCAGATACGCTGCAACGGACCAATCGGGCGCGGGGTAGTCATCCGAGGTGATCGTCGCCCGTAGGCTCACCCCGGCTTTGATGGTTGTCGGAAACTGATTGAGCAATGTTGCACCCGCCGCCTAGTAATTATTCGAACGTCGCGCGCGCCTCCGCTTTACGGTGGCCTGCGCTTTACGACGCCTAGTTTTGCGGCGTTTGGTTTTTTCTTCCTCTGGCGGGTTCCCCTCTTCCTCGGCGGCCGCGTCGGGTTTCTGCTCATCGTCTGCGGGCTTGAGGCGGGACAACATAAGTTTGATGTTTGGTTTTTCGATTTTCAGCGCGGCGTAGGCGTAGACGCGGCAATCCAAAGCCTCGTTACGCTCACGCGTTTTGTGCCAATCACGCACCGGGAATCCGCGGATTAGTTTTGTGACCAAGCGTTCGGCGGTCATCTGTTCGAAGTATTCCGGATCGCGATCGATGTTGAAAACGCAAGACCCGGGCCCGGTCTCAAGCTTCAACCGGCGCTGGATTAATAGCTTGCCTTCGTCGGTGCCGATGGTGAACAACTTCACCGGCCGCCCTCTTTTGGGTGACTTCCTGCGCGCGGGTGCTGAAACAATCGGCCGATCCCATCCACCCTTGCCCTTGATGGCAAAAATCCGGCTGGTGTGCTTACCTGCGAGTTGTTCATACGCGGCTTGGGTAAGGCCTTTGTTGCCGCCGGTGTCGACACAGGTCGCACGGATGCGCAGCTCGGCTCCGCTTTCGTGGGTGAATGTCTGGCTAAGATAATCGAACAGCTCGTCCCAAACGTCGGATTGTGTCGGATCTCCCCAGAACACTTGATAGTCAATGTTCCAGCTGCATTCGCCGAGCCCCCACCCCACGACCTCGACCTCTAGTCGGTCGCCCTGCATGTCAACGCCAGCGGTGAGGACGCCGACCTCGGCCGGGACCTGAGCCTTGTATTTCTTTGCGCGTGCAATCAGCGCGTCGGCTTCGACCTCGTCGGCCTCTTCAACCCAAGTTTCAGCCAGAGAAACGTTGGTGAACGTCTGCAAATCGTTCGCCGCTTTCTTATCGAGAAACGATTGCACGATGTCTTTCAGTTTGCGGAAACAAGAATACAGTTCGTTTAGGTGATAGGACGCGTGACCCCGGAAAGGCTTTTCCGCTTTCCACCCTGCCCCGTCCGATTCCGCCGATCGAATTGCCGCCTTGCGTTCTTCGTCAGACCACCGTGCACCACAAACCTCCCCGGTTTCCGGGTCGTGGCCATCGCAAGAATAATATGCGGTTTCCGGCAGGTGGTTTCCGTCTTCATCTTTTTCCCATTTGACGTTCCGCCAGTTCAGCGTTTGGTGGTGACCGCATTCCGGACATGCGACGTGAAAGCGGCGCTTGTCCCCTTCCTCGAAAGAGCTGTCGATCCGGCTCGCGCCCTTGATTGTTGGCGTGCTGATTTCAGCCAGTAGCCGTTGATCACCAAATGTTGCGGCGCGCTGCGACAGCAGCTCGACCGGGTGTCCCTCGTTTGTTCGATCGTACCCGTCAACCTCGTCGCAAACGATCTTGGGCGCCGACCGGCCGCGCATTGTCTTCGGAGATCCCGACCATGAAAACATCATGAACCCACCGGGATAGGATTTCATTCGCTGGTTGTTGACGCCATCACGGCCGCGCGGCTTTGCGATCGCCTCTTGCAGCGCCTCGTTGGCATCCACCATCGGGTTGAATTTGGTTTCGAGCCAGGTCTGCAAATCGCCTTGGCTGGGCTGCATCATGATTTGCGAACATGGATCGTGTGCGATGAAATAGCCTTGCCCACACAAAGCCACCAACGTTTTGCCGACTTGTGCGCCCCACTTCAAACTAAGGTGATCGCACTCCGGATTTGCCATCATGTCCAGTGGCTCGCGCTGATACGGGGCATTGTCGAAACGGATCAAACCCGGGATCGCGTTACCGACAGGAATTTTGACGTTCTTTTCGGCCCACTCAGACGGCGAGAGTTTCGGCGGCGGCCTTAGAAAACGCTGGGCATTTCGGGTCGCGCGAACGATCGATGTAGCGTTTGAAAAATCGGCACGGGCATTCAATCGTCTTCCCCGTCGTCGTCTTCAATGTCGAGATCTGATTCCGCAATCAGATCTCCATCTGCCAGTGCCTCAAGCGACAGGTCGATTTCTTCCAGCAACACCGCCTTGATCTTGGTCTCGCTTTTCTCGCCGACGATCCGGCTCGCCGCGCGTGGCGGCAGCACGTTGCGCATATTGGCGCGGACCTCACCGAATGCCTTGGCCTGCGCGCGTTCCATTTGTTCGATGGGTGCCACCAGTCCTTTGGCCTCGGCTAGCTCAAGTTCGACCAGCTCAGTTTCGGCTTCGAGTTTGCGGCGCTTGAGTTCGTCAGCCGACGCAACCTGCACGCCGGCCGCCTCGGATCTGATATCGTCCTCACGCCATCGCGATACCTGCGCTGAGTTGAACGTCCAAGGTTTGCCGCGAGATCCTTTCTGTACTGCTGGGCAACCGCGACGAACCCAATCATCAAGCGTGGTCATCGCAATGCCGAAATAATCGGCCGTCTCAGCCCTGTTCAGTTTTCGTCCGCGACCGACTTTATTGCTCACGCCACCGCCTCAAGTAATAGTAGTAGTCCACGTTTCCCGGGCGCTCGCACAAATAGTTTTTTGCGCCATTGCACACCCACAGGCCTTACCCCCGCCGGAAGGACCCGCGCTCATCGTCTCAACACCTTCCATGCTCCGACGCCCGTTCCGACAAAGAACAACCACTGGATCATATTGCCGGCCCATAGCTGCATTTGCGGCGTCGGCAGGTCTGACACCTGCTGATCGCCGAACACGTCGCGCGCATACGGAATGCTGTCGATGATAACTGCTGCCCACCACAGCGCGAGCGGCACGAGGAACATGCCGGCAAACGCCCAGAACCACGGGAATTGCAATTTGGCCTTGTTGTAGTCGACCATGATCTGAGTCTCCGCCACTGCCTGGCGCGCGAGTTCGATCGTTGCCGTGGTCTTCAAGCGCTCTCTGTCGTTTTCCAATTCTGCTCGGCGTTCCAAATGACCGATGGCCTTGTCGACAATGCCGCCAAAGCCCAATCGGATCAGAAAGCCGAGGAATTTCGTCATCGCACCGCCAGCGGCTTATCGGTGACCGCCCGCAGGATGGCATTACCAACCAGAACTATGACGGTTAGGAAAGTGCGTGCAACCGCCTCATATCCGGCCGGAAACCCCAACGCCGTGAAGTGATCGAGTAAAGGCAGCAACTCGACGGCAAAAGCCACCAACGCCATGACAAAATTGAACCAGAGTGTTTTTGACAACCACCACGGTTTAGCCATTAGTCATTTCCTCCAATTTTTCACGATAGGCAGCGGCCCGGCGCGCATGTTGTGCCGCGTTCAAGGCAAGGATCAGGGTACAGACGGTCAGAACGCCCATAACGGACCACAAGGCCCATTCCGGCCAATCCACCAGCAGCGCGCCACCACCGCCCACAGGGGCCGCGCGTGCGCCCTTGGCCTGCGTTGCTCGGGCTTTCTGGGCTTTGTCCGCCTCGATCTTGACCCGCTCCGGTGATCGCGTGTCCATCGCGACGGCTTCTGCCTCGGTGTCGGCCACGCGACGGGCCCAACCGCGCCCGAACGCCGACCACGTGCGCAGCTTGCGCAGGAACCCCATACGCGCGGCGCTGGCCCTCTGGATGACTTCCACCCGATCAATGACGTTGATTGCAGCGCCAAGCGTAGCGCGACCGATGACACCATCTGCCTTAACGCCCAAGCCGGCTTGCAGCCACTTCGCGCCGCGTGACGGCCCCGAATTGACAGCGCCGTCTAAGGCAACCAGATCCAGCCCTTGGGGCAGCTCATCGCCTTTGACCTTGTTCCAATAGCGCAAGCGGTAGATGCTCCCGGCCTGCGCGATAGTAAGGGCTTTTACCTCTGCCTTAGTGACCGACCTGCCAAGAAACGCGGAAAGCGTCTTGTGCGTAATCCCGTGATTTGTCGCGCCGCCTGGGTCTTTCGGGTGGTCGACATAGCCACCTTCCCATTTCAGCACATGCGCAATACAAACGTCATAGTTCTTTCTGCTCATTGGAAGGTTCCACCAAGACTAATTTTTCCTTAGTCTTGCGTGGTTGGTCCAGCCAATCCTCTGGCGTTTCCCGGTGCTCAAAAAAAAGTGGGCCACGGAGCTGCCGTTCGCTGCAACCGCGAATAGTCTACTGCAAGAGCGAAGCCATCCAACTGCAGAGCGGAATGCAGTCAATCTCTGCGCTATGGAGCCACCCCAGCCACGAAGATGGAAGTTTACCTTCAGGCGGCCTCAATACTGAATTTCTCGCGGTGGTGAACCTGCCCGATACTAGAATGTACTCCAGCGTTTCAGTTCGTCTGCAAAAGTCATGGCGAACCGTGCGGTCGTGCAATCGGTAATAGCGGTGTCTTAGACTAGCCGAAACTCTATCGCCTCAGCCTAACATAGGCACGCAGAACAGGGTCAAGAAACTCGTATGTGCCTCTCTGATCTTGCTTTCGAACCAATGCGGGGCCGAATTTCTTATCAATCAATCTGGGGACAAGCTGGTCCATGTATTCGATTTCGAGTTCCTGCGCCGCTGATCGAATAGCCCTAAGGCTGATCCCACCTTCGACGTCGTCAATTGTAACATTCTCTTCAGCCAAAAGGGTCAAAAGCAAGGCTCGGCCTGCACTATCCCCTACAGCTCTCTGGAACTTCTGTTCCAAAACAGGAAAAGCCTTGCCTTCGGCAATTTCATCAAGAACGCATTTCAGTATGGACTGGTCGATAGTGTTCGTTCCATTCATGTTACCATGCTCCACGCAGCGCTTGCCAATTAGCTGGGCGAAATATGGATAACCCATTGAAACTTCGTGAATCTGGGTGACCACAGCGTTGTCAAAAATTAATTTATTGCCATAGAGCGTAGACGCAGTATCAAAGATCATCTTTGTCTCTGATTGCGACATGGGAGTTACGTGAGCGTATCCTTGCTCCAACAGTCGATCAATTGACGCATGGTCCTCGACAAGATTGGTAAGGTCATCGGCAATACCTGATATAGCGAACTTTAGAGTACTGGATGACAACGACTTGATTAGCGACCCAACACCGGCCTTGTCCTGCACAACGTCAAATTCGTCCAAAAAGATTATTAGGCCATCTCTTTTTCGCCAAAACTTATTATTGTGCCCCACAACAGAAGAGCAGAAGTTTCTAAATGTTTGAACAATGTCTGCTTTAAGATTTGACGCGTATTTCTCTGCGTCTTCTCCCTTTCCACCCCACTTAAGCAATTTTAGGTCAACCGCTGCCTCCTCCGCTGTGGATCGAGAAAACTCTTGCAATTCTTTCCCTTTGTCAGGAACCAACCTAAGCAAGCCATCGATTGGGTCAGTGTCGGTGCACAAACGCAGCAGGAGGTCTTCAATGCCGGTAATGTTGGAGTCACATGTATAAAATACTGTGTAGTAGCGTCGGGGTCTCTCAGGTATTATGTGATGCAAACCAGCGCGCGTCGCAATTTCGTAGTCTCCGTTTGCTATAAGTTGCACCTGTCTGAGTAGAGACGACTTCCCGACTCCTCTTTTTCCAAACACAGCAATTAGACTGGATGTGGCATTCACTGCGCGCATCGAACTTTCGATTAACCCTGCCCGTCCTACAAATCTCTTAGGGTCTGTAATAACCGCGGAAGTAAACCCAATTTCCGGATCAAGTGTTTGAAAAGTAGTCAAATTATTTTCTCCTGGAGCAGAGGACAGAAATTCAAAAGAAAATCCAGTGCTAGTTGTCTTGCGTGCTTTTTCTTCATCCAAAAGCGGTTCGTCAAGCCCAACCGAAGGTTGTTTGTGTTTGTCGTGGCGACTTAGATCGAACGATACTCTTATTCGATAGTAGCTCCATATGGGCCGGACGACTATGCCGCGATTGCGAACCGGTTAAGTTGGAGCAGTGGCGGCAATGGGCTCATACTTCCAGTTGAGGCACATCGCAAAGAATGACGGCAGAGAGCCCCGAAGCAGGCAATCGGTTCCTAAGCGGAGAAGAGCGGCTATGATGGGCTAAGTAATAGGGTCAATCATCACTGTGTCTTTTAACCCAAACTTTATTGACAGGTTCCGAATTCGGAGCTAAACCGGTGTTGTTCCGAATTCGGAACTAAATTCATTCACTGGCAGACGGCTCAGGGCCGCGCCACTCAGGAGAGAAAACGATGGATGGACAACATCGCCATGACGCTGCTTATGCGACAATGTGTTCTTACCTTGGTCTATCAGCGAGAGACGTAGCGGAAATCGGAGGGTTCTCTGATCGGTTTGCACGAGACATTCTCGCAGGGCGTAAGTCCTTCCCCCAAGACACCAAGATCGGGTTGTTCCAGTTGTTCAAAGATTACAAAACGATCATCGAAGCGATGAAAGCAGACGTGCGCGCTGGCGAAAGATCTTTTTACATCTACCGAACCAACGAACAGCTTCGGGCTTCGCCAGTCGGTGACATTTGGCCTGCGGTCGGTAAGGCCAAAGGTGGATTTGTAGGCCCCTACAGAAGCGCAGCATTCGAAGTCTATCAATGGGCTTCGGACGTAGTTAACGGACCCGCAACACCGATTACACTGGTATTTGCTAAGACTCCTCAAACAGGCTGATCGAGCAATCCCGAAATCTATGCCAAGCCAGCGCAGGCCACGTCTGCGCCCTGCTCTCGGCTGTCCAAATCAAGGGTGAAAAATGTCAAACCCGTTCGTCAACACTTTTAATGTGACCCGAACTTGCACTTTCAAAGGGGACATATTCGATATTCGCGATAACGGTGCGATACTTCGTCGGAAACGACCCGGTGGAAGAAAACGCAAACTCGACAGTTTTTGGACCTTCGGAACCAAGGACGCCAGCTCAGGATACGCAAACTTTGGGAACCACAAAGTTCATCGGATCGTTGCAACGGCTTTCCATGGGGCACCCCCAACCAGCCAGCATATTGTCGATCATATCGACACCAACCGCATGAACAATCGCCCGGAAAACCTGCGCTGGATCACGAGGCTTGAGAACATCTTGTTGAACCCGGTTACTCTGAAGAGGGTAATTGAGGCGTATGGGTCAGTCGAAAAATTCTTTTCTAATCCTGCGATGCCGAAGCATAAGCCGCTTCCGAGCCAATACGATTGGATGCGAGCGGTCTCTGCATCAGAAGCTAAGGAGAGTAGGCGCAAACTTGAGAATTGGGCGGCAAGCTCGAAATCGCCCTTGGGCTCTGGACTGGGTGAATGGCTGTTTGAACACCGCACTCAATTGGAGCGGCCTCAATTGCCCGAGATTATTCCTTCACTAACTGAGGGAGCCGCACAAATTAATTGGCGGACACCGTCGGAATTTCCGTGCTGCCCCAAGCCAGGGCAGGATCGGACGTTGATGGATTACTATCGGGCGCTTTCGTTTGGAGCGATATTTGCATCGAACGAGCACGGAAAGTCATATTTCGTTGATGGGTGTCCAGATCGTCAAAGCGACTGTCTGATAGTGATTTGCCGCATCGAGAATAATCCGATCAATGATTGGGGTATCACGTCGATCTATCTGTATGAAGGTGAATTCATCCATGAAAACAAGAACACTTTCTTCACATTGGTCGAAGCTATGGAGATTTATGCAGCAGGAACCGGAGAAGGTTTTTACCCAGAGAGATACGAGCCGGACTTGGGCCGTCACCCAGCGCTCGTCTCAGCTTCTGAGCAACGTCATCGCTAAGCTGGCATTCAAACAGGGCTCAGCGGACGGCAGTTGTGCCCCGCGTCCTGTGAGTTCGCCAATCAAGCCGTGAAGGTCAGCAATGGATCCAAAGCCGAAGAATGCAATTGCATCGGTCAAATAGAGCGGGAAAGGCAGGTAAGGGCTCAGAATCGCGAGACTCCAGGAATACTACAAAACGTGTTACTAGCGTCTTCAGATTTCCCCCAAAAAAACTCACCGCCCAAGCTTTCAAGAGCGCATTTGTCCTTAAAGAGCCGTTCTGCCTCTTCAGCTGCTTTCCGGTTAGGGAAACTGGCCTCCATAGTGGGTACCCAACGGGCTTTTGCCGCCGGTGGAATGCCCGAGTTCAGTTGGGCCATACGTGCATTCACATCGCTTGAGACGCCAATTTTGAACGCTTCCGGCTGCGGTCCAAACGTCTTGGGTTTACCTATGAAAGCGTGGGCATTTCCATCGTATTTTGCCAGGTAGAGAAAGGTCTCACCATCCTGATAGTTCGACACGCGCTTACCGTGAGAACCAGGGAAGCCACGGGATGGATTGAATTCTTCGCCAAAAGGCGTGTTTGAAAGCGCATCCGAGGTCACTGGCTTCTCGCCAAACACACTTGTTTCAGAGACCTTGATCTTGAGAGCGCTTTCGATCTCTTCTTCCTGAAGCTCCGCACCCCATACGCCAATCGCCTGGCCTGCTTCTGGTCTGTAGGTTCTGAAGGCAATGGTACTTATTGTGACTTTTTCATCGGCGCGCCAAGCGCGCCGAACAGGGATCCCATAAGTCCACTTGTCCTGCCAGCCACGGCTTTTCTTCCATGCCAGAGCTTCCTCGGTTGACCTATCGACATCACGAACTTGTTTAGCGTCCACCTGAACAAATCCCAGAACGTGCGATCTCAGCGTTTTTTTTGTTTCAACTGAACCGGCGCCATAGATCAAAATTAGGTCGCCATCCTGAATGTGTTTCAGAATATGGCTTCTGCCGGCTTCCTTGGACCAGCCGACGTAACCGTCATCTTCAGGACTGAAGCCATAAAAGGCGCGGATCCACATCTTTTTGCCCGAAGGTAGAATGGTATTCATCGAAAGCTCCAAAAAAATCTAACCGGAATGGTACACTGCACTAGGATACAGCGGTTCCCATCTGCGTCTTGCCGCCTTCAGATTGCTGTGGTTGCAAAGTCCAGTATGTCCCAAATGCTATAAAATGTTTCATCTTCGTTAACAGTATTTTGCTCTTTTGAGCCTGGACTTAGCTGCTGGTGTTTCCAGGTTCTTGTAACGCCCGCCGGAATAACGCGCGCAGTCAAGCGCATGCCCAGCGGCGATTACTGCCGCTCCGATGTCTTGACCGTTAAGGTAGCAGACGCCCACCCATCGATCATGGGTGCGGTCCCCATTGAGATCGCAGGTGACAGTCTTGTCCCGAAGGTAGTTGACCATCCAGCGCTTTGCATCCTGCCCGGATCTGGTGCCTAGCTCAGGTGCGTCGACACCGTTCATACGAACCGGAGTACCGTTGACAACAATCGTGTCGGCGTCTCTCACATAAACGCCATCAGCATGGGCGACGGTCGCGCAAACTGTGATTGCAAGGGATAGAAAGAATTTCATGAACAACTGGCTCTTGGGCTTCGCTTCAACACATGCATAGGTAGCTGACGCTCCTACAGCTGTCCATTTGCTCTGAATGAATACTCTTCCTTTTTTCCAATGATGACGTGGTCATGGATGAGAATACCTAAGGTATCGCAAGCCTCTCGAACACGCTCAGTCATGCTAATGTCTGCCTGGCTTGGCGTAGGATCACCAGACGGATGGTTGTGAACCATGATGAGCGAGCTTGCATTGAGCTCTAAACCGCGCTTGACGATCTCCCTCGGGTAAACCGGCACATGATCAACTGTCCCACGTGCTTGTTCTTCGTCAGCGATCAGAACGTTTTTTCGATCTAAATAGAGCACACGAAACTGCTCCGTTTCTCGATGCGCCATTGCCGTGCGGCAGTAGTTCACCAATTCGTCCCAAGAGGAAACAACATCGCGGGCGACGAGCTTGGCCTGAGCCATTCTATGCCCAAAGGCCTCGACAACTCGAAGGTGGTAAAAGACCCAATCGTTGGTCCCCTCTACCTGAAGTACACGATGCTTTGACGCTGCAATTACACCGTTCAAGTCTCCAAATTCAGCCAGTAACCGTTTTGCCAGTGGCTTGACGTCGATTCTAGGGACTGCGTTAAACAACAAGAGTTCCAAAAGCTCGTACTCAGGCATAGGTTCATGACCGCCCTTGAGAAAGCGCTGCCGTAAACGCTCTCTATGACCCCAATAGTGGGGTCTCTTTGCACCATCGTCCCCCTTTACCAAACCGCCTCCAGCCGCGTTTTTAGGGGACAAACGGTCGCGGTTAACAAATGCGGTCGAATACGCAGGTTCAATTATTGCGTCAGGCGGTGGAGTCCGCGCATCGAGATCCTCCAGCCCGCGAAGTGCGTCTTCCGAAAACCCAGTCAAATCGCGTCGTTTGTAGGATGCGCGTTTGTTCTTTTTCTTACTGCCTAGAGCGCTCTTTAGTTGGCTCAGTATTTGGCTTGTCATCTCCGAACCCATCTCATGCTTTCACAGCTGCTAGATTGGTGAATTGATGGTTAACGACTGGTAAACCATCGGCGATTACAAACACCCTGTCGAAATTTGGCAGCACATCCAATCTCGACACTCGATTTCTGGGCTGCCAAAACTATCGCAAATTGAAAAGGAAGGAATGTTAGTGACTTGGGGATTTGAAGTTGGCCAGACATACAACCGGCGCCAGGACATCCACGCTAAGTACTCGGGCCAAGAACAGGGTGGCATCATCACCCCTAAGGAACACAACCTGATCGTCATCGTTACCGGGAAAGAAGGAAGCAGTCACGGTTACGAAGATGGCATGCGATCAGATGGGGTTTTTGAGTATTTTGGCGAAGGGCAAATTGGCGACATGATTATGTCCAAAGGCAATAAGGCTATCCGCGATCATGCTGCTAATGGAAAAGACCTTCTTTTGTTTCAGAAACAGAAAGACGGCCTCCGTTTTGAAGGCCAATACCTAGTCGAAGGTGTGTTAGAACGGCAGGCTCCAGACACTTTAGGCAACATGAGAAAGGCGTTCGTGTTCGAACTTCGCCCACTAGGAGCCGTTCAAACACAGATGGCCGAAGCGCCTATCGACACAAGCTCTACTGACCTGGCCACTCTGCGAGAGCGGGCCTTGGCCGCGGCAGTAAACCAACCGAGCAAAGGGCGTTCCTCCTCAGGAACTGTTTTCGAACGAAGCAAAGCTGTACGGGATTACGTTTTCGCCCGGGCAAAAGGCAAGTGTGAAGACTGCGGTGATCCAGCGCCATTCCAAACGTCTAGTGGCGCTCCATTTTTGGAAGTGCATCACATTCGCAGACTTAGCGACGGTGGTCCTGATGACCCACGTTACATGATCGGGTTGTGCCCAAACTGCCATCGCAGAGCTCATTACGGCTCCGATGCAAAAACTCGGAACGAAGAAATGTTGTATTTCGTCAAAACTATTGAACGGGTTTGACCCTGAGAGAACATGCTCAGGTCTCGGCTAGGATCTCGCGCACTCGGTCAATCGACAGGTCGACCCCATGCGCGATTTCTTTGACCGAACACCCTTGATCAGCCATTTCTCGAATTCGCCGGTTTCGTGCGGCACGTACCAAAAATCTGCAATTCGAGGGCTGCAAGATCATTCCGGAAAAAGCATTCACCAGCTTGTTTGCATCCTTCCATCCCAGAACGTGAACCAGAGGATGATCAACAGAGGGAAGGTGCTTCGGGACGTAGAAGCATTTACGCCAGGCACGGGATCCTGATTGAGGCAAAGACCCAATCAAGTGCAAGGCTTGGTTCCGGCCTATCACCTCGGCAATCTCTGCGACGCTGTCGGGAAGAGGTAACGCTAAATCAGTCGGCACGCTCAGGTCACCAGCACCTTGATACCCTGCGCGGCAAGGATGGACTTTGTAAGCAGAAACTTGTCGGTCGCGTGGCCCTTGCGGTCTTCAATCACCTGAACGCCCAGCGCGTGATCGACATAGACGAAATCTGCAGCCCACGTGCGTTGCTTTTTGCCGCTATCCGTCATGATTGGGCCGTCTCGCCCCTCCAGCGGGATTTTAACCTGACGGCGCAATCCCGAGATCTTGCCAGCCCTCTGCAGCAGCTCCAATTCTCGCCACCGGGAATGCTCGGCTTTGCTGTCAAAGGTCAAACCGTCGACCGTGATGCACTGGGCACCACGAACTCGGCGTTTGTCCTCCTTGGTCGTCTCTGCATCCTGTAGGGCACGAAGCTGTTTGACGGTCATGCGTTCCATTGGGTTACCGTTTCTGCGCCAGAAGTTGTTGGCCGGCAAATTTCAGAGCGTCGGCGACGTCCTTCGCAACAGGGTCGGTTGCGGCCAGACCAACTTGGACCTGATAGGCCCCCCCGGATCTCGTCGAGGCTGTGCAAGCGCATCTTGCGGGGCACCGGGCCCACCGGCCCTTTTCTCGGCGCTGTGACTACGCAGTCACCGGCGGCCAGGTCAACGGTGACCACAACTTGCCCGAAACGTTGGCCGTGTGTGGCCGGATCTGAATGTGGAGACGTCACAGCAGTTTCCCCACGGTGCGGCAGTCCTGCATGGTCACAAGCTGGGCTTGCACGCATTCCCAAGCCGTCTCATCGGATATGGCGGTGCACAGGAAGGCCTTGCCGTCTTTGATGGTCTTGGCGTGGGATTCCAGAATGCGCGCCCGGTCCTCGGAAGCGGAAGTTGTGGGCGTGTGTTGCGTCCAGCGACTATCGCGCAGCCAATTCTCAGAATAAGCGATGTACTGTTTGCGGTTGCCCTTCTGCTCGGCAGCATAGGCGCGGGCCCCGGCTAGGATGGCGGTAGGATCGGCCCCGGCCTCGATCGCAACCTTGAGCGCTTCCACAGTTGCGGGCCCATCGCCGAGACGCGGGTATGCCGTTTCGAACTGGGCAACAAAATCTTCGAAAGAAAAATCTTGTGTGTGGGCCGCGTCAGTCGGCGCACAAGGTTCCTTTACAGGTTCTTTTACTGGTTCATCTATATAGGCTCCACCAGAGTGGAGACGGACCCCCCCTGAAAGTGGAGACGGAACTGCGTCAGAAGTGGAGACGGCTTTACCTTTTTTTCCGGCTCCACTGAGTGGAGGCGGCTTTGGTTGGTTTTCCAGTTCGAAGCCCAAGATGTAGTGTGTTGGTTTTTGGCGATTTGTGCGCGCGTCGCGCTCCTGTTTGCGCAGGATCAAACCCTTTTCCTCCAGGCAGGCCAAAGCCTTGTTGAGCCCGCCGTTAGACAGGCCGGAATGCTCGCGCAGAAAGGCTTGTTTCGGGAAACATCCCATACTTGCGTTGTGGCAATCACACAGGTGGAACAGTACCCGGAATTCGCCGTGCGTCATGGTTTCCGGCGGTAAATCCGCCAGCCAATGGGTAGCTGCGTGGCTCATGTGCCCTGCCTCGAATAACTGCTCGTGAGAATGGTTGACGGTGACAGAAACGAGGACGTTGCCCCGATCTGCCTCTGGCACCCGCCTGTGCCCCGGTAACTGCGCTTGTCAGGTGTGATGAAATCATGCCTTGCCGGGTCTGACACGCAGCACAGTCTTGGTTAAGGCCCTCTCGGGTCCGCTGTCCCGTGATGTTCAGCGGAAGAATGCCCCGGCTATTTCGTGAATTCGTTCGCCCAGCGCGGAAAGTGGGGAAACCGCCAGAGGAACCGCGTTGCGAATCCCCCCAGCCTGAGCCCATCGTTAACCGCGCGGGATGCGCGGCGGGGTCGCCACCCCACCGCGCGCATTCATCCCGCCCACAACCAGCAAAGGGGACGGAATGAAAACCGTTCTTCGGCCGCTTGGCGCGGCATTCAACCCTATCGTCGGAAACACCATTGGTCAGAGCCTGTCGATCGGCCAAACCATCAAACGGAGCCCAATAGTTGGCCAGGCACTTGCCGCCTCGATCCGGTGATATCGCGGGGGCGGCGTTCATTCGCCGCCCTCCTCGTCCGACATCATCAGCCCCCACAGGACAAAGAAGCCGATCAGGTAACAGGCCAGGTCCCAGAAGCTGTCCGCAATAACTACAACTGAGAACCCGCTGTTCGGAATGTCGCCCGCAACTTCTTTCAGCAGAATTACAGCGATCCCAAACCACAACCAGGTGTGCGACAGCCCGCGAAACAGGACAACCGAGCTGACGACCAAGCCTATCCCAAAGTGAGCCAGACTTACAGTCAGCCACCAAACGATCGTTCCTGAAACTGCTTCCGCCCCGGCACAGGAAAGGTCACTGTGCATAAGCGCGGACAATTCTCTGCCGACCACGCTCACTGCTGCCCAATCTGCCCGAGAATGTCATTGCGAGTTCGGTCGGACGTGAGGATCTCCATCGCCTTCCAGACCCCGAGAATGGCGCAAACTGTGTAAACGTCCTCGATAACCGGGCTGCTCAATCCTGACAGCCAGTTCTGAATCTGACGTTCTGATCGACCAAGCACCGGTGCAGCCACCCGGGCGACCTCATTGTCCGATGCTCCGGGAAATGCTTCACGCAAGGCTTCGGCAAACCGGTCGCGGGCCAATTCCCGAGCTTCAACCCTGTTCATTACGAAAGACTTTTCGCGCCCATTCAGCAGAAACTTGATGCCGGATGACAAAACCCGAGGAAACGATGACAACGACATCACCCTGCCCCTTCGTTCAGTTTGATAAACGAGAACAGTTCTTTACTCGGCTCAGTAACGTGAAGTTGTCGAGCCATCCGGCAAAGTGCGTCATACCAAGCAGCCGGAAATACGCCGGCCTGCATGTGGGTGTGCACCGTTGTAGGTTTTTTCCTGAGACGCTCAGCAACCTTTCGGTAGCCGCCGAGTTGATCAACAAGAGTCCGAACATCTGTAGTCATAAGTCACGAATAGTCCGAATTTTTCGAACTATCAAGGTCCGCAAGAAAAACAGTTCGCTTTTTTCGTACTATGGATAAACCAAGCCCATGGATATCGAGCAAAAAGAACACTTAGCCAAAACTGGCGACATAAGCCCGGAGGCGATTAGACAACGGCTGATCGCGGCCCGCCTAGTGACTGGCCTAAAGCAGAATGAAATCGCTAAAGCTCTGGGCGTATCAAAGACCACATACCATTCCCAGGAATCGCGCGGAGCACCAAGTATTAAGGCGATGCGTTACTTTTACCGCCAACATCGCATTGACTTTAACTTTCTTCTTCATGGCGACTTCGCTCAGCTTCCCTTAGACATCCAAGGCAACCTCTTTGACGCCCTTTCAAAGCCATCCGAATAGCCCAGACAGGATCAAAAACTAGATTCAGATCCACTCTCATCCGGGTCAACAACACCACCCACACGCGCATCAACTTTAATCGAATCAACTTTGTTCCCTCTTTGTTCTTACTTAGGTCAACATAGCTGCAATCACCAATCACAAGTTAGTCCGATTTTTTCGGATTTGTGGATTGACCAGTTCGATATTTTCGGACAGTCTACACTCTATCAACTCGATGGAGTCAGACCATGACTGCGAACGAACGGATCAAAACACCTTCAACGCCGTCAGGCCGTACAGACCAGCCACGGCCACAAAAACTGCCATCTTCGGGCTGTCTTTCAACAGACGAAAAAGCATGCACAGTGCAAGAACGAGATACATCCCGTTGTACTCCTCGAGATTCATGCGGGATGTTCCGGGCAGACGGTGCGTCAACACCTCTGTCCACTCCCGCGAGTGATTCATGCCTTCATGATTCCTCGCGGGTTGCAGGTTTTCCTCTGGCGGTTTCCCCGACACCCAGCGCAAACGTGCAATTCAAAACGATCGCCGAAGCCATCGCAGACCCGGGCCGGTTCTATCACCCGGCCCTTGCTGTCATCTCTTGGTGCAAGCTCAAGGCACTGCACGGCCACCCGATCAGTGACCAGCGTCTTGAGCGTCTGGGCATACAGGTCGACAAAATCGACCGCTCGACCATCGAACAAGCCGCACGCGATCAGCGCGTCCGCGACCGGGCGCGCGAGCATGCCGCCCAGCGCGGTTATTACGGCCCTGCCCCGCTGATCTGCCCCGATATCGCCTGATCTACCTCCTCGCCGTCTTCCCTGTTGGGACGTGCGACTGACTGGCCGGGGCAACCCTCCCAATGCCCCGGCCCCTTTCCCAAAGGGTTTTACGATGAACGACTTGATCAACGACAAGCTCGCGCGCCTGCTGACGGATCTGGATAACCTGCCTTACATCGGACGGCGGGATCGGATCGTAAACGAGGTTCTGGAAACGAACGGCGTCTACGTGATCCCCAACGCGACTATGCCCGGGCGTCACTTCGTTTGCGTACTAGATCTGCACGGCATTCGCGCCACTGGCGCTGACGAGGCCGACATGATCACCAATTGGATTGATGCGGCCATGTTCCAGAGCGCAGCGGCATGAGCGGGCGTCTGGATATCAAGCGCATCATCGTCGCGGTCGAGCAATTGGAGCTGACCACGCCCGCGCGCAAGCTGACTGCCCTCAAATACCTGGCTATGCACAACGGCGGCCGTTGGGACCTGCCCAGCGAGAACGGCGACTATGAACCGCTGATAAAGTCGATCGAACTGTTCGGCGTCTATGCGATGGCCGAGGACGTCGAGGAACTGCCCAAAAACTGGCTCGCAGCCGCTCACAATATCCTGCTGGCGGACGAAGCCGGATCAAATGACTCACTCGTTGCCACTCACGGCCATCGCCCCCTATCTGCCCGGGCACACCTCGGGCGAGATGGGGGGCAGGATCATCTCAAGTGATAGGCGCCATGCCCGATACTGGTATTCCACAACTCACTGTAGCAATTGGGTCAGACGCGCTTGTAGTCGTCGCCAAAAAGCGACTCTCCAGCCTGATTGTGTGCTTTGCGATTCATCTTGTCGATCAGCGGAGGTTCATCCGCATAAATCTCGATCATTCGAGTCTTCAGCCCTGCAACATCAAATGCGTTCTTTTCTGCCTCGGCGAGGAGCGCATAGTACCGCCGTTTCAAGTCGCGGTGGTCTCGAGACGTTCCGCCGAAGTCCCAAACCAATTGCGCCGCGCTAACGAGTGCAACTGCTACGCCAGCGGCCTGCCCATAACCTGGAAACTGTGCACCAAATGCGGCAATCGCACCCGACCCAAGCATGACGGTTGTAAACAACGCTGCTTTGTTAAACCACTGCCACTTTCGCTCGCCCATATCGTGGTAAAGGGCAGAGCGCAGAAGATCGAAGCGAATTTGATCTATTTCGGTGGACGTACTCCCGGCGGCTGCCCTCGAGTGTTCGGAATTGACGTCGGAGCCGATGGCTTGGGCACTGGCGACGGGTTCGAAGTTGGTTTCGCACATCTAATTTCTCCGGCATTTCTCATGTCTCCGGTGAACCTCCGCTTCATTGGGGACAAAGCGGGTCGTGCCGTTGCAGCGACGCGACCCGCAATTGTTACTATCCTGGATTGCATAATCTATCTATATTTCGCGCAGCACAATTGGAAATCACCTAGATTTGGTCATGAAAGTTCAAATCCGACGGCTTCCTCACCCGCTCCAAAGTACTTAGCAGCTGTTTTGTTAACCCTCTCTAAATTCATCGTTCGCCCCAGGGCGGCTTGGCCCGGATACCAATCGGGCACAAGCGGCTTACGCTTCGATCGGAACACTCAATGAACAGGGTCACTCCAATCGCCGTAACGGAAAAGAACGCCGCCAAGATGCTCGATATGCCGGTTGGTAGCTTTCGGGATTTGGTGACTGATGGCATCTTGCCAAAGCCTCGCAAAATAGGCCCCCACGAACGTTGGGACGCAGACGAGTTGCGTGCCATTCTGCGAGGCCAGATGATCGACGGCTATGAGGACGTCAAATGGTGAAGAAGAAATTCACAACTTCGAAGGTCATCAAGGGCCGAACATACCAGTACTTCCGAAAGGATGGTCGGTATGTGCGCCTACCAGATGACCCAAACAGCGAAGAGTATGATCGTGAATACTGGAGATTGATGCGTGGCGGCAGTGAGCTTGCAAACCGGTTCACTTTTGAAAAGCTGATCGCCAGTTATAAGCAAAGCCCAAAATGGCAGAGGCTCGCACCACGCACCAAATCGGACTATTCGAAAGTCCTTGAATACCTCTCCGATACGGTTGGAAAAAAGAACCCGACCAAGATGCGGCGCTCGACCATAATTGATGCTCAAATGGCCAACCGGCACCGTGCCAGGTTCGCCAACTACATCCCCCACATGCTTTCCATCCTGTTTGAACACGCAATCGATTTGGATTGGCAGCGTGACAACCCCGCAAAGGGAATTGAGAAGTTGAAAACAGGCGATGGTCACAAACCTTGGCCCGCATCTGCGATCAACACCTACCGCAGCAAGGTTTCGGGTCTGCCGCTATTGATCTTTGAACTGGCTATTGGGACCGGGCAGCGCGCAACGGATCTAACGCTTATGGAATGGGGCCACATTGACGATGACGGCATCTGGGTAACGCAGGGAAAAACAGAAGCTCGCCTTTGGCTTCCCTTTACCAATCGACTTCGGGACGTGCTGGCAGCAACATCCCGGCGTAGCCTGCGTTATATCCTTTGCGACGAACACGGTCGTAAACTGAACTACGACCAAATTCAGAAGGCCACGATCGCAGAACGCAAGAAGTTGGGCCTCGACGCTTACAGCCTTCACGGACTGCGATACAGCGCGGCGAGCGAGTTGGCGGAGGCCGGATGCACTGACCAACAGATTGCGGCCATTACAGGCCACAAAAGCCTTTCCATGGTCCAAAAGTACTCGAAGGGCGCCAGTCAAAAGCGACTCGCGAAGCAGGCCCAGACTAAGCGGGACCAGAACAAGAACTGAACATGAACGTGGGAAACTTTTTGGGAAACCGCAAAATCGACGGTTTCAATACGTGGTCAAAGGGTGGTCGGATTTGCCATATTTTTTATGGCGGGGAGACAGGGATTCGAACCCTGGGAACGCTCTCACGTTCAACGGTTTTCAAGACCGCCGCATTCGACCACTCTGCCACCTCCCCGCGTGGGGCCGGGTCTAAGGCCATCGCGAACCGGTGGCAAGACCAAATAGGGAATTCTTGCCGAAGCGCCCGCTGCGGTCTTTCCATGACACTTTGGCCGCGTTATGATCTGCAGGAAAGACCGAAGCAGGCTGGCAATACAGAACCAGCAATCGGCGGCGGGTCTCGGGAAACGAGGCCCAATCAGGCAAGGGATGACAAGATGAAGCGAGCGACAGAGACACGCGCACATCCGCGAGCGTTAGCGGCTTTGGCCGTTGTGTCCGTGGTTTTGGCTGGTTGCGATGAGGTGCTTTCCCCCGAAAATGTCTCGGCAGATACCCAGAGCTCCGAATCCGCACCAGACGGTCGGACCGACCTTTTCCCCACTCCAAGCGGAAGCCCGAAAGATGATGTCGAAGCGCCTGAGGTGTTTCAACTGTCTGAGCCCGGACTTTGGGACGGCCGCCCGTCTTTGGGCGGAATATGGGTTGCCCACCCGGATGTGACACAGCCCGAACGTGTGCGCGTCAAAAACCCCAAAAATAATAAAACGATCACAGCCGCGTTGTTCCGTCGCGAAAGAAACCTGCCGGGTCCTGAACTGCAGCTTTCCTCTGCTGCAGCCGAAAAACTGGGCATTCTGGCTGGTGCACCTACACAGGTTGATGTCGTCGCCCTGCGTCGCAAAGCGCCCGAACCGAAACCTGAGCCGGTTGAAGAAAAGCCCGCAGCCGAAGAGATCCCTGTCGAAGAAACGCAAACCGCAGCAGCGGATGAGCCCAAGACCGACATCGCCGAAAGTGAGGCCGCAGAAGCTGAACAGCCAGCCAAGCTCAAGTGGTGGCAACGCAAAAAACCTGCAGCGGCGGCCGGTGCCGCGACTGCGGCTGCCGTAGCCGCAGATGCCGCGACCGACACGGCAACCGACACAGCGGCGGAAACAGCCGCCGAGGCGGTCGAAACCGTCACAGAGACGGAAGTACCGGCCAAGCCCAAATGGTGGCAGCGCAAGAAACCAGCCACGGCGGCCGTGGCCGCTGATGCCGCGACCGATACGGCGACCGACACAGCGACTGAGGTGGTCGAAACGACGGCAGAAGCAACATCATCGGCTTCACTGGTGGATCCAGAGGTTACCCCCCCGACTGAACAACCGGCCAAACGTAAATGGTGGCAGAAGAAAAAGCCCGATGAAATCACCGAAACGCCGCTGGACCCGATAGCGGGCGCGGCTGCGGCGATTGACGCGGCAGAACCCACACCGGCCAGCCCCCCCTCTGCCGCAACAGCGGACGCATCGGCAGCTACGGCGGCTTCGGTATCGTCCTTGTCAAAACCGTTCGTCCAGGTCGGCACTTTCGGGGTTGAAACCAACGCCAATAGCGCTGCCAACAAGATCCGCCGCAACGGAATGCCTGCCGAGGTGCGAGAACTAACCTCGGACGGCAAAACGGTCTGGAGGGTCCTAGTCGGCCCAGCCACGTCGCGCTCGGAACGCAATGCCATGCAGCGCGATGTCAAAGACCTGGGCTTTAACGACGCGTTCACCGTCAAAAATTGAAACCTAGGAGGCCCCCATGCTGTCCTCACTGCGATCATCTGTTTTGACCCTCGGGCTGGCGCTGTTTGCCCTGCCCGCCCACGCTTTCGACACAACCGCCCGCGCGGCCTATGTGATCGATCAGACGACCGGAACGGTTCTGCTGTCGAAAGAAGCAGACCAGCCCCTGCCGCCTGCGTCGATGTCCAAACTGATGACGCTCTACGTCGCGTTTGAGGCGCTGCGCGATGGCCGCCTGACCCTGGGGGAAACCTTGCCCGTGTCGGAACACGCCATGAGCTATGGTGGGTCGACCATGTTCCTGAACACGCAGGATCGTGTCAGCGTCGAAGATCTGCTGCGTGGCATCATCGTTTTGTCTGGTAACGACGCATGTGTGGTGATTGCCGAGGCGCTAAGCCCCGATGGGACCGAGGCCGGGTTTGCCCGCTACATGACACAGCGCGCCAAACAGATGGGCATGGACAACTCGAACTTCGCCAACTCGAACGGATGGCCGGCGGCGGGCCACATGATGTCGGTCCATGACCTTGCCGTATTAGCCAACCGGCTGATCAGCGACTTCCCCGAATACTACCCACTGTTCGCTGAAGAAGAGTTTGAGTTTGATGGCCGTGCGCCGTCTAACAAACGTAACCGCAATCCGCTGCTGAAACTGGGGATCGGGGCCGACGGCCTGAAAACCGGGCATACGCAAGAGGCGGGTTACGGCCTTGTCGGCTCGGCCAAGCAAGGCGACCGTCGGGTTGTCTTTGTCCTGACTGGCCTCGATAGCACCGCCCGTCGCGCAGAGGAGGCTGAGGCCGTGGTTAACTGGTCGTTTCGCAATTTTGTCGAGAGGACAATTGCCGACGCCGAAACGCCGATAGCCGAAGCCCAGATCTGGATGGGCGCAGAAAAGACTGTTGGGCTGGTGCCCGAAGGGGATCTGACCTTGTTGTTCCCAGTTCTCAATGACAAGGATGTCAAAGCTGAGGTCGTCTATGAAGGTCCGATCAACGCGCCTGTGGAAAAGGGGCAGAAACTGGCTGAGCTGGTGATCACACCCGAAGGATTGCCCGAAATCCGTCGCCCACTGTTCGCGGCCAAAGACGTGCCTGTAGGCGGCTTTGTCGTGCGCATGAAAACCGTTGGCGGTATTGTTCTAGAAGACGTGATCGGCAATCCGCTGGAGGCGATGTGACGAAGGCAGGGTTGTTTCTGACCTTCGAAGGTATTGACGGGTCTGGAAAGTCATCACAAGCACGAATGCTTGCCGAACATTTGCGTGGCCTCGGTTACGATGTCGTTCTGACCCGCGAGCCCGGAGGATCTGCAGGCGCTGAAGAGATCCGAAGCCTTGTTCTGGAAGGTGACCCGGATCGCTGGTCTGCAGAGACAGAAATCCTGCTGTTTACGGCCGCCCGCCGGGATCATTTGGAACGCACAATCAGGCCAGCGCTGGCCGAGGGCAAAGTCGTGATCTGCGACCGCTTCGCCGACAGCACCCGGATGTATCAGGGCCTGTCTCGCGGCGATCTGCGGGGATTGGTCGATCAATTGCACGACCTGATGATCGGGCGCGAACCCGACATGACCGTTTTGATCGACATGGACCCCGAAACCGGGCTGTCCCGCGCCAAGGGGCGTCAGGGAACAGAAGAACGGTTCGAAGATTTCGGGCTGGATCTGCAACAACAGATGCGTGCAGGGTTTCTGGCCCTTGCGGATGAGTATTCCGACCGTTTCCGCGTGATTGATGGTAACCGGGACATGGACAGTGTTGCACAGGATGTGACAGATATCGTTCTGCAAGCTTTGCGATAGACGATAGATGAGCGACGACACCCCAACCCCGGATCAGGCACCCGGTGCCCCACACCCGCGCGAGACACTGCGCCTGTTTGGTCAGGACGCGGCGGAACAGGCTTTTCTGAGTGCCTATACCTCGGAACGTCTGCACCACGGCTGGTTGATTACTGGTCCACGTGGGGTCGGCAAGGCGACGCTGGCCTGGCGGATCGCGCGATTTCTACTGGCAACACCTCCGACTGAGGATGACGGGCTATTTGGTGCACCGCCACCGCCCGATAGCCTTGAGATCGATCCTGAACACCCCGTCGCGCACCGTATTCAGGCTGGGGCCGAGCCCGGCTTGGCCGCAATTACCCGATCTCTGAACGATCAGGGGCGGTTGCGTAATGAGATTGTGGTTGATGATATTCGCAAGCTTGGCAAGTTCTTCGGCCTTTCCTCGACTGACGGTGGCCGTCGCGTTGTGATCGTGGATGCCGCGGATGAGATGAATGTCAGCGCCGCCAACGCGCTGTTGAAAATGCTCGAGGAGCCCCCGGCCCGCACCACCCTGCTGCTGATCTCGCACCAGCCGTCGCGTCTGTTGCCGACAATCCGGTCGCGGTGCCGGACACTGCGCCTGTCTCCGCTGGGATCTGAGAATATGGAAGCCGCGCTGATGCAGACCGGCACAGAAATGCCGGGACAGGCGGATCATTTGGCTGCACTGGCTGCCGGGTCCGTGGGTGATGCGGTGCGCCTGATAAACCTGGGCGGGCTTGAGATTTACGCCGAGCTGATCGCCATTCTGGGCACCCTGCCCCGAATGGACCGTCAGCGCGCGCTGGCCTTGGCCGAGGCTGCTGCCCAACGTGGCGCGGCCGAACGATTTGAACTGTTACTGACGTTGATCGACGTTGCCCTGTCCCGGCTTGCGCTGACCGGTGCGACCGGCGCGGCCCCGATGCCCGAAGCCGCTCCGAACGAGGCAGAGACGCTTGCCCGCCTGTCGGCTTCACCACATCAGGCCCGCAAATGGGCAGAGGTCGCTGCAGTGATCACCGCACGTGCGCGTCATGGGCAGGCGGTGAACCTTGACCCTGCCGCTCTGGTCCTAGATACGGTGTTCAAGATACAGGAAACCGCCGGTCAGAGCAGATGAGCAATACGCCCGAAATCACCGACAGCCATTGCCATCTGGACTTCCCCGATTTCGAAGGTCAGCTGGATCAGATCGTGGCCAATGCTTCCGAGGCTGGCGTGACCCGCATGGTAACAATTTGCACGCGCTTGCGGAATGAACCCACCGTCCGCGCCATCGCCGAGGCCCACGCGCCCGTCTTCTACGCGGCTGGAACGCACCCAATGAGCGCGGCTGATGAGCCGATGGCATCGGTCGACGAACTCGTCGCCTTGTCCCGGCATCCCAAGTTTGTGGGTATCGGCGAAACCGGGCTGGATTATCACTATACCGCCGACAGCGCAGCGGTGCAGAAGCAATCCTTGCGGGTGCATATTGAGGCCGCCCAACGCACTGGCCTGCCTTTGATCATTCACGCCCGTGCCGCCGATGACGACATGGCACGCATTCTGGCCGAGGAACACCGCAACGCGCCCTATTCCTGCGTGATGCACTGCTTTTCATCTTCTGCCGAACTGGCCAAAGCCGCCCTTGAGCTGGGGTTTTATTTGTCGATGTCCGGCATCGCGGCCTTCCCCAAAAGCCAAGAGCTTCGCGATATCTTTGCCAGGGCCCCGGTTGACCGCATCCTTGTTGAAACCGACGCGCCATACCTGGCCCCTCCCCCGTATCGCGGCAAGCGGAACGAGCCCGCCTATACCGCCCACACAGCGCGCAAAGGGGCCGAGGTGTTTGGGATGGACTACGTCGATTTTGCTGCCCATACGCAGGCAAATTTTGACCGGTTGTTCACCAAAGCAGCGACCTACAAGGCGGCTGCATGACCGAATTGCGATGCACCATCCTTGGCTGCGGATCATCCGGCGGCGTCCCCCGGCTGGGCGGGCATTGGGGCGATTGCGACCCCAAGAACCCCAAAAACATCCGTCGCCGCTGTTCAATGCTGGTGGAACGGGACGGCCCGGACGGTACAACCTCGGTGCTGATCGACACCTCCCCCGACATGCGCAGCCAATTGCTCGATAGCGGAACCGGACGTCTGGATGGAGTTATCTACACCCATTCGCACGCCGATCACGTCCACGGCATCGATGACCTGCGTATGATTGTGTTCAATATGCGCGAGCGCGTGCCCGTGTGGGCCGATGGCGACACGCAGAACGCCTTGCTGGGACGGTTCGGCTACGCCTTTGTCCAGCCCGAAGGTTCACCCTACCCGCCGATCCTTGACCTGAAGTCCATCGACGGCCCTTTCGAGGTGGACGGCCCCGGCGGCCCGATCCCGTTCCAGCCATTCAAAGTCAACCACGGCTCGATCGACTCGCTTGGTTTCCGGATGGGCAACCTGGCGTACCTGCCGGATGTGGCGGAAATCTACGAAGAGGCCTGGCCGATGATGGAAGGGTTGGATTGCCTGGTCATCGACGCGCTACGTCGGAAACCTCACCCGACCCATGCGCATCTGGAAAGGACCCTGGGCTGGATCGAACAACTGAACCCCAAGCGCGCGGTTCTGACCAACATGCATATCGATCTGGACTATGCCACGGTTGATGCAGAAACTGCCGACAACATCACCCCAGCCTATGACGGAATGGTGATCCATCAGGCGCTATAAGACCCCACGCAACCGACCTGGGACGCAGCAATTTTGCGTCGGCCCAGCCTGCAAAGCGGTGCCATGCTTCAAAGTCTGATCGACGTCATTCTACCGGTTTTCCTTGTGATCGGGGCAGGTTATGCCTCGACCCGGTTGGGGTATTTCAAGGAAATTCACATCGATGGATTGATGAAGTTCACCCAGGGCTTTGCAATCCCATGCCTTCTGTTCCTTGCAATCTCGCATCTGGATCTAAGCGCTAGTTTTGATCCCCGGCTTCTGATCAGCTTCTACTCAGCAGCTGGCCTGTGTTTCACTGCTGGTCTGTTCGGTGCACGGTTGATCTTTGGCCGGGATTGGGAAGATTGCGTTGCCATCGGGTTTTGCTGTCTGTTCTCGAACTCTGTCCTTTTGGGACTGCCTATTACCGAACGCGCCTATGGCCCCGAAAACCTGACCGGCAACTATGCGATCATCGCCTTCCATTCACCCTTTTGCTACGGCGTTGGCATCACGGTGATGGAGGTTATTCGAAATCGCGGCCAAGGTGGCCCCCGCATGGTCAAATCCATCTTGTCGGCCATGTTCCGCAACGCACTGATCCTTGGCATCGCGCTGGGTTTTGCCGTGAACCTGTCGGGTATTGGCATACCTGCGGTCGTGGACGAAGCGCTGGGCCTTGTGACTCGCGCCGCCCTGCCCGGGGCGCTGTTCGCGCTTGGCGGAGTGCTTGTGAAGTACAAGCCCGAAGGTGACCTGCGCGCCATCGCCTTTGTCTGCGCGATTTCACTAATGCTGCATCCCAGTCTTGTCTGGTTATTCGGCTCAACAGTTGGTCTGCCGCAAGACCTGTTCCGCTCGGGCGTGCTGACGGCAGCGATGGCTCCCGGTTTTAATGCTTACATCTTTGCCAATATGTACGGACGGGCAAAACGGGTCGCGGCCTCGTCCGTTCTGGTCGGAACCGGCGTCTCGATCCTGACAGTCTGGCTTTGGCTGACATTATTGGGATAGCGTGACGTCCCACGGATTGACTTTGCACCAGCCGGACACACCTAACTGAAAAGCCACAGGATACTCCTAAATGCCGCACGCCCTGATCGTCGCCCACGGCCAACCCTCGGACCCGGCCCCTGCCGAAGCGGCGCTAGCTTCCTATGCGGCAGAGGTCGATGCGTATTGCGATGGCGTCAGCGTTCATTCAGCTACGCTTGCTGCGCCTGGAATGCTGGAGGCTCGTTTGGATGAACTGCCCGACGACACTGTCATCTATCCCCTTTTTATGGCCAAGGGGTGGTTCGTGACACGTGCGCTGCCCAAGCGTCTGGGTGATAGAAACATCCAAATTCTGGACCCGTTGGGCGTTGACCCAGAACTCCCCGCTTTGGCTGCGGGCGCATTGCTGGATGCGCTATCGGGCAAGGGGTGGGACGCGGACAAAACGGATCTGGTTCTGGCGGCACATGGATCGGGCCGTAGCCGCAATCCATCAGCTGTCGCCATTGAGTTTTCCAGGGAACTGGCCCGGTGCATGACCTTCCAATCCATCCGCGTCGGGTTTGTGGAAGAGGCCCCGTCCATTGCCGAAGCCGCGACCGGGGCTGGCGATCACTCTCTGTGCCTACCCTTCTTTGCCTGCACCGGCGGGCATGTTTTGGAGGACGTGCCACAGGAGCTAGAGCGAGCGCGGTTCAAAGGCCACGTGATGCCGGTTGTCGGAGATCTTCCCCCGATCAAGCGCAATATTGCGGAAATTCTGACACGAGCTATTGCGCTGGATTAACTTAAATACCCGCCCCGCGCGGAATTAGAAGTCATTGTGAACTGGCCGGTTTCAGCCCAGAGGCCGCAAGTGCCGAGTACAGACAATGCCGCGACCGTCCCTGCCGCTTTGCCTCGTACAGCGCCTGATCCGCTGCATTCAGCAGCTCTGCCGCATCCGGCGTGCCAAATTGCGTGGACAGAGCCGTTCCGATGCTGGCTGAAATCTTACACTGGGCACCCTGAAACATCATGGGTTGGCATAGCCTGCTGATCAGGCGCCCCGCTATTTCAGACAGGACACTTTCGTCGACCAGACCTTTAAAAATGATAACAAACTCATCACCACCGATCCGGGCGACCGTGTCCTCAGTTCGTGTTTCTTCCTCCATAATGCATGCGGCCTGTTGCAACACAAAGTCCCCCGCCGCATGGCCAAGGCGGTCGTTGACACTTTTGAAGAAATCCAAGTCCAGATGCATAAGCGCAAAAGCGCAATTGGCCGAGATCAGGTGGCCGAGAACCACATCCATCGCACGGCGGTTTTTCAACCCCGTCAACATGTCTGTCACCGCCTGTTCTTCAGCGGCCAGCATAGCTCTCTGCAGTCGCAAGTTCAGTGAGCGCGATGCCTCCATCGCGGCTGTTTTCGCCTCAACCAAGTACAGCAGTTCGATCGCCAGATCCGTGCCAGAGAAATCCGCGCTAGTCAGGGCATAGTCACGAACTGCATCCAGTATCGAAATCCCGAAGGACAGGTTGATGATGGCCCCGTTCCCCTTTGGCAAGGGCGCGATTAGCCCGGTCAGCGCGGTCCGAGGCTCGTCGTGAAATTTCAGATGTACTTTGCCACCGGTCAGAGATAACAGCGTGGAAATCGTTGTTATTGTTCGCGGTCGCACAAGTTCAAAAACGTCCAGAAAATCGCGCCCCTGCATCGGATGGTCCGGACGGAGCTTTTGCAGCGTTGGTCCTGCGTTTACGATCATGCCCTTGTCATCCACCATCACGAACATGGGGCACAAAGTGTCCAAAAGAGCTGAGAGTTCAGAGGCTTGCATCATGACTTGCGCGCCCCAAGATCGAAATGACGCCCTTCGGCAAAGGCGCTTTCGATCAGAACGATCGTGATGACCTCGGCGTCGGCCTGCTGCCCTTCATGCGACAACATGGCCAATGCTCCATAATCGTCTGCAATTGCCCGTAATACGCCGACCATCACGCTGGAATAGCCTGGCAGGCCAGGGTAGCAGTACAAGTGATATTCTGCCGGTGACACCTCACACAACTCCAGCATTGGCAGACGCAGATCGGATACTGCAAGGCGGGCACGATCCGATAAGTCATCCAGCGAGTGCAGGAATTCGACATATGTCACACCGCCGAACCGAAGCAGTCGGCGCAAATCTTCCATATTGGGGTGCGACACCAGATAGGTCCCAAGATCCTCCAGTATCTCGGCCCGTGGACGATTCAGGTCAGCACATAACACGTCCAAAACCTGCGCGGTCATGGCGTCGTCATAAAGCAGCATTGCCTCAAACTCGGCAAAACCCAGGCCCGCAGCCTCGGTCACCCGCAGCCAGCAGGGTTGTCCATAAGTCGCGCAAACAAATGATTGTATTGCCCGATTGATCAGACCATGCATGAGATGCCCCAAATTGGTTACGCCCCAATCTGGACAGATAATCCTTAACAAATAGCCAAAAAACACGTTGTATTGACGGCAATCCGACAGAGTCTTAATCTGGAAGTCACTGTTGTTACATTAGAAATCCGTCGGCGCGCCACCCTCGGCCTTTCGGCGGGCTACAAAGTCCTCCAACTCCTCGCGAATCCCGTCATCTATCGGCGGGGGCTCAAAGCTGGTTACGATTTCCTTGAACATGTGGTGGGCGCGCTCAGCCGTCCAGATACCACCTGCCACATCCCAACCTTCATAGTTTTTCCAATCACTCAGGAAGGGTTGGTAGAATGCGGTCGTGTAGCGGTCCTGGGTGTGTTGAATACCAAAGAAATGGCCATCGTTCCCGACAGACTTGATAGCATCCAGCGCGATTTCGTCTGGGCCTGTCGCTGTAATTTCTGGTTGCATATACCTTTGGATTTGCTGCAGAATTTCACAATCCATGATAAATTTTTCGGGGCTCGCAATCAGACCGCCCTCAAGCCATCCCGCCGCGTGATACACCATGTTGGTACCCGACTGCACAGCAGCCCAAAGTGAGTTCGACGTCTCCCAAACAGCTTGCCCATCGGGTACGTTCGCCGCACACACGCCCGAAGACCGCATCGGCAAACCATAGTATCTTGCCATTTGGCCGGTCATCTGGGTTGAGCGCATATATTCGGGCGTTCCAAATGCAGGTGCGCCGGATTTCATGTCAACGTTGGAGGTGAACGTCCCGATAACACAGGGAATTCCCGGCCGGACATATTGGAACAGCGCAATTGCGCACAGCGCCTCAGCCAGGGATTGCGCAACCGCACCGGCCATCGTAACCGGCGCCATCGCACCGGCCAATGTGAACGGCGTCACGACAATTGCTTGCCCGCGCCGCGCAAGACGCAGGCAGCCGTCAATCATCGGATGGTCGTGTTTCAACGGTGAGGTCGAGTTGATGTTGGTGTACATCCGCGGGGTCGCTTCGAACTCTTCATGGCTGTGACCTCCAGCGATCCGCACCATCTCCATCACGTCCTCAACGCGTTCCTTACCCAGCGAATAGGCATGCATCGCCTTGTCGGTCAGCGTCAGCTTGTCATAGAGCACGTCCAGATGTCGGACGCTGGCGTGGATATCGACCGGCTCGACCGGATAGCCCCCCGCAAAGTGGATGCAGTTAAAGTACTGCGTCAGCTTCAGCAAATTCCGGCACATCTCGCGATTACCGGCCACCTTGGTCCCAATCTCAAGATCCCAGTAGTTCGGAGGAGAAGACACGTTCCCGAACAGCAGGGTTTTGCCACCAACCTCAATCGTCTTGTCAGGATTTCGCGGCGTGATCGTGAACTTTGATGGCGCTTTGGCCACCATTTCCATCACAAAGTCACGACCCATACGAACGTTGTCGCCTTTGACCGTACAGCCCGCCTCTTTCAGGATACCAAGCGCTTCTTCGTTGTAGAACTCGATCCCGATCTCTTCGAGGATGCGCATGGCCCCCTCGTGGATCGCTTCGATGCCAGCTTGATCCAACGGTTCGGTGGGTTTGTCGATGTTGATCGGCGGATTCCACGGCATTTGGTCGATCACCGCGCTGCCCCTGCGTGCCGCCGCACCTGCCCGTCCCCCTCCGCGCCGTTTGCGAGTCTCTGTGTCAGCCATTGGAACCCTCCGGAACTTGCTTTCATCAAGCAAGCCCAGAAGTCGGCCCAGTGGCCGCTCTATCTGCGACAAGGTTTGTCGGTTTTATTACTTGGGCAGTCGAATTCAGCCGAAGCTGGATCAGTTTTCAGCCAACCAGGCGGGAATGTGACCGATATCCGGCAGCACGACATCCGCCATCGGCGCAAGTGCCTCGGCCGAGGCCAGCCCGGTTAGTACCCCAATTGTGGTCATTCCCGCTGCACGCCCGGCCTGAAGATCATGCAGGCTGTCCCCCACCATCGCCACGCGTGACGGGTCGACACCAACATGGGTCGCAAAGGCAATCAATTGCCCGGGTCCGGGTTTGAACCCATGGCCGCTGTCGTAGCCAGCAACAAAATCGAAGTGGTCGCGAATCCCGACTGAGGCGAGATGTTGCAGCGCAGGCATCTCTCCGTCGTTCGTGGCTACACCCAGTTTTAGACCCGCCTGCCGCAAAGCATCGAGGAAGGGAACCAGAGGAACAGCCGGCGCCTGTGTCGCCGTCGCCGATTCCGTGTTCAGAATGTCAATCAGCTCATCGCTGGGCATATCCGGGAAGTAGGGTGCAAGGGCTTCGGCGATCTCCTCGACGGTCCCCGCAATCACGATGCTGTCGTCGGCATATTCTTCCGAAACCGGATCAAACCCGATGGCCCGGCCCAGTTCGGCAGCCCGCTTTTGGTCGCCATCTGACAGCTTTTCCAACACGCTGCGCCCGAAACCACCCCATGTGTCCGCAAAGTCAAACAGTGTTCCGTCCTTGTCGAACAAGATCGCATCGATGGGCATTACATGCTCCTGTCAGTGAATTGAATCAGGTCCAGTGAACGTCGCCACCGGACAAAACAGCCCGCGCCTGACCCGGCAGGTCATAGGGCACGGAATTGGCGTCACAAAAGGCGATCACCCACGAATCGTCAAGCATCAAGAATTCAAGAACCGAACTCAGGAATTCCGACTCTGATGCGCGAACCCGCAAGTCCTCGGTGGATGCACCCGTCGAGCCCAAAAAGATCGGCAGCAATTCGTCATTCCCGACCAGCCAGCCCAGGACGTTCAGGGCAAGCGTTTCGGCGGATTGGGCGGTGATCGGCATAAAGAGGCCTCGAATATGCACTTGGAAAGGGTTTGTTAACCAGACTCATAAACACTTTGGCAACGCATGCAATCAACGGTGACAGATATGTCCGTGCAGGGAACCATCCTTGTCCTCGACGGGACTTCGACCAATCGCATTATGCTAAAAGTTCAGCTGACGGCGGCGTGGTATCACGTGGTTCAGGCTGAAAAGCTGCAGGGGCTGGCCGGGCTGCTAAGTCGCACACGCCCCGATCTGGTGCTGGTGGCGCAATCGCTGCCCGATGGCTCAGCTGCGGACGTCAAAAGACTGGTGATGGCCAACGCGGAACTGGCCGATGTACCGGTCGTTGCAATCGCGCCGCAGAACGACAAGGCGGCAAGATTGCAGGCACTGTCGGATGGGTTAGACGACGTGTTGGCAGCCCCGTTCAAGGACACCCTGCTTCTGGCGCGAATTCGCAGTCTGCTGCGCGCGCGCGCAGATACGCAAGAGCTTCAGCTGGGCGGCGGATCACATCCAGTCGGATTTGCAGAACCCGCGACCGTGCTGATTACGCCGTCGAAATCGGCCCATGTGGCCATACTGACCCAAAGCGCCCGGATCGGAACATTGTGGAAATCCGCGTTGTCCGAGAGATCGCATCACAGCCTAAGCACACATGCAGCTTCGAACATGCGTGCTTTGCTGTCAGGGCCAGTGCCAGACGCGATCCTAATCGAAATAGATACGACCGCCGCGGGCCTGAATACGTTGGCGGACCTGAAGTCACGCGGGGCAACTCGGCATACCGTATTGATCGCCGTCTTGGCCGATGAAAATGCGACAATGGCGAGCGAGGCGCTGGATCGTGGCGCTGACGCCGTGTGTATGGGGGGGTTCTACGTCGAAGAGGTTCAACTACATCTGGATAACCAGATCACGCGAAAGGCCCGAATGGACCAAATGCGCGCCTCACTAAAGCGCGGGCTGGCCGAGTCATGGGTCGATCCGCTGACCGGGTTGCACAACCGCCGCTATGCAATGAAAGCCATGGATCAGATGGCGCGACAGCCATCGCGATCTGGTTACGGTTTTGTCGTCATGCTGGCAGACCTGGATCATTTCAAAACCATCAACGACCGTTTTGGTCATGTCAGCGGCGACCAGGTTTTGACCGAGGCCGCAAAGCGAATGAAGCGCACGGTTGGCGCGGCGGGTTTTGTCGCGCGCATCGGGGGAGAGGAGTTTATGATAGGTCTGCCTGACAGCTCTCAGGCTGGGGCGATAGATCTGGCTAAAACCCTGCGCGACTGTATCAGCAAGACACCATTTTCTCTGCCCGATACCTCGGCCCCTGTGCCAGTCACCATTAGCATCGGCCTGACGGCACCGATCCCGCCCCTACCCCCTGGTGACCCGGTGGAGCGGTTGCTGAAATCCGCCGATACTGCTCTTTATGCAGCCAAGAAGGCTGGTCGCAATCAAGTAAGGATCAGGCAGAGCGCTGCCTGAAACCCTCAGTCCTTTTTCTTGTGGCCACGCGGGCCTCGTTTAACAACCTCCTCCAGCCGGTCGGCATAGACCAGACGCTCTTCATCGCTCATGGCTTCAACCCGGGCCAACCACTCTTGCTGCAGGGCATCCTGCAGGTCCGCCATGGACTGCGCTTGTTGGTCCAGTAGGGCCTGAACCGCCGCAGCGTCAAAGGGGTTTGCCCGCAAAGCAGTGCTGAGTTGGGCAAAATCCTGGGATCGGTTGTGTGCACCCTTTTTGTGTCGATCGAACAGCTCGCCCCGCATGGCTTTACGCTCTTCTTTTGGCAGCGCACGATACAGCGCCGAACCAAAACCTGGCGGAGATTTTGCATGATCCCCCCCTTTGACCCGCAGCGCGGTCCCCAGGGCAACGCCGACGATCAAAAGGTTCAAGGCCAGCGAGATGACCAGCAGAATCGACATCCAGCGGTTTTTGGGTTTGGGACTATCGCTCATTCGGCGTCCTCCAGAAAACTCGTATCCAGACTTAGGTCAGCGACCACGAAACTAACATCCTGCGCGTAGATGTAATTGGCGGGATCAGGCAGAAACGCCGGTGCTGAAAAGCCGATCCAGACACCCGCCATACTGGCAGCAACCAAACCGCCCATTCCCTGCCAGCCGCCAAACCCGGCCAGAAGGCGCGCCCAAAGAGAGTTTGTCTTTGGCTCATCTGGCTTCAGACGACCCAGCCGAACAGATTCCGCGTCGGTGAGAATGCGCACAGCCAGATCATCCGGCAACTCATGCCGATCCTGCCGGGCTTGGGCGAACAACAGATCCAGATTGTCTTTGTCGTCAGTCATCGTCGTACCCCAGTTCATCACGTCGCCCGGCCAGAATCGCCGCTAACGACCGTTTTCCTCGTGCCGTAAGGCTTTCCACCGCTTCCACCGAAATACCCATGATCCCAGCGATTTCAGGGTTGGGCAATTCCTCAATATGCCGCAAAACAACAGCTTGTCGTTGACGCTCCGGCAGTTGTGATAGTGCCATTTGCAGGGCATCCTTTCGGGCTGCGTCCTGCAGACGATCGGCCGCACTGGCCTTTTCATCTGCTGGCTCTGGCACATCCGCCAGTCGGTCCGGCGTCTTTTTGCGGCGCAGATCAACACACAGATTTAGCGTCACGCGATAGAGCCATGTCGATACTTTGGCCTGACCGGGCACCCAATCGGGTGCCATCTGCCACAGGCGCATCATCGCATCTTGTGTCACATCTTCAGCCTCGGCGCGATTGCCCAGAAACCGAAGGGCCACTGATAAGCTGCGCGGCGCAAGCCGATCGGTGAGAACGCGCGCCGCCGCAGCATCGCCATCGGCAAACTGCCTGAGCAACACATCGTCGCCCAATTCGTCCGCGGCGTAATCCACGCCGCGAACGTATTGTGGAGCAGAGGTCAGGTCCTCCATCCCGCATCAGCTGTCGTCAGAGTCCGCTTTCCCATGTTTCTTGTGGCGCTTTCCCATTCTGTCTTTTGCATCGGCAAATTCTTCTTCCGAGATAGCGCCGTCCTCGTTCGCGTCGATCCGGTCAAACATCTTGTCAGCACGGCGCGGCTTGGGCAACTCGTCCTCGCTCAGAAAACCGTCCTTGTTGGCATCGTTGCGTTCAAACATCTTCGTAACACGTTCGTTGGCCTTCTTTTGACCTGCTGCCTGCATCTCTTCGACGCTCAGCTGGCCGTCGCCATCGGTGTCGGCATTGGTGAAACGCTGATTCCGATGAGCCTGCATTTCTTCCTTGGTCACCTGCCCGTCACCGTTCGCATCGAGCTGTTGAAAGGTCACAGGTTCGCGATCTTTACCGCCTGCGGCGAAAACGGATGTGCCAGTGATTGCCAGTGCTGACACAATGATTGCCGGAATGAATTTGGCGCTTTTCATAACGTTTTTCCCTTGTTTTCGCGGCGCCATTGCCGCTGCTTACATAGGTTCAAACGGGGCAGGCATCCCATTCCGTCGCAGGAAGTGAAACTTTTTTAGAAACGTCTTAGCGATGCAAAGCGACGCACCCCCTTTCCCGAAGCTGCAAACAAGCGTTATATCCTCATCATTGGAACGCGCGAGTATCAACATGACAGATCAGACGATCGAAACCCACGATGTAGAAGACCGCCCGACAAAGCCAGCACTGGTCAAAGGGTTCCGTTGCCGTTGCCCAAATTGCGGCGAGGGCAAACTGCTGCACAGCTACCTCAAGGTTAACAACGAATGTTCGAATTGCGGGCAAGAGCTGTTTCACCATCGCGCCGATGACGGGCCGGCCTATCTGACTATTCTTCTGGTGGGTCACCTGCTGGCACCGGCGCTGCACTTATCTTATGTCCATTGGCGCCCTGAGCCCCTGACGATGTTCCTGGTTTTGGCAATTGGCTGTACTGCCCTGTCACTATTCCTGCTGCCACGATTGAAAGGGGCAGTTGTCGCCTATCAATGGGCTCGTCGCATGCACGGCTTTGGCCAGTCCGCGTGATCTTGGACCGCAAGTTGAGCAACGGATGACGGTGGACAAAACAGCCATACGCGACGCGGCGACAGTCATCGTTTTGCGGGATCGTCTGACCAATCCATCCATCCTGATGGGGCAACGCGGTGCAAAAGCCGCGTTCATGCCCAACAAATTTGTCTTTCCAGGCGGCGCTGTCGATGCGTCTGATGCAGATGTTGCACTGTCAACAGATCTGCCCGCTGTGTGCTGTGATCGCCTTGCGGAGCGGTCACAAGCCGGGCTGCAAAATGCCTTGGCGGCGGCGGCGATCCGAGAGCTTTGGGAAGAAACCGGACTGATTTTGGGCCAACCAGGTGATTGGGCGGGCCCGCGGACCGAAGATTGGGCGACATTTGCGCAGATGGGATACCGCCCATCGGCACAAGCACTTCAGTTCGTTTTTCGTGCCGTCACACCGCCTGGGCGACCCCGCCGGTTCGATGCACGCTTTTTCCTGGTAGACGCCGCCGCAATACAGGGCGATCTGGATGATTTCAGCCACGCCTCGGACGAGCTGTCACATCTGCAATGGGTGCCGCTGGACCGGGCGCGCGAATTCGACCTGCCGTTCATTACAGAAGTCGTGCTGGCCGAAATCGCCGCTCGGGTGACAGACCCAACGCCACCTGAAACTGTTCCGTTCTTTCTGAACAGTGAGGAGGAAAGCCTTTTCCTCAAACTTCGCGGTTATCCCATGCCAGAAGCAGACTGAGGGCCGGTGGCCCTCAGACACGTTATTTCATGCGGCTGATTACCGTGGTGACTTCGGGCTTTTTCCCAATCTCGGTCTTTGCTGTTTGGCGAACGATCCGGCGTATTGCCTCTTCCAGTTTGTCATCATCGCGCAGGGTCTTGGCATCGGCCCGCATCAGGAACTGATTCAGGTCTTCTTCTAGAACTTCAACCAATGCAGCCCGGGACGATCCAATCTCGGACAGACCCATCGTATCGCACCACGGCTCGCCCAGTGGTTCGTCCTCTTCGTCCAGAATGACCGTGACAGTGACGTGCCCGTTCAGCGCCATGCGAAGCCGGTCACGCACAACCCCATCCAGGGCGCCAACTTTGACCGTGCCGTCCAGATAGGTCCGTCCGGTTTCGACATAATCGACAACCCGTGGCGCATTCCCTGTCAGATCCAGCATGGTTCCGTTTACGGCCAGAATACCGGTACGCCCACCAGCTTCGGCCAGTTTGGCATGCTCGCGCAGGTGACGATGTTCACCGTGCATCGGAATGATCATCTGCGGATCGACCAGCCCGTGTACTTTCTCAAGATCCGGACGGTTGGCGTGACCAGACACATGGTACAGGCCCGCACTGTCATCGACCACATCCACGCCCTTTTCACTGAGCTGGTTCATGATGAAAATCACGCCACGCTCGTTGCCTGGGATGGTTTTGGACGAGAAGAGAAACAGATCGCCCTCTTTCAGTTCCAACCCGCGGTATTTGCCCCGCGCAAGTTGTGCGCTGGCCGCGCGGCGTTCTCCCTGGCTGCCGGTGACGATCAGCATCAGGTTCTGGCGCGGCATGTCCACAGCCTCTTCGGCGCTGACGACGCGTGGAAAGCTGGTCAGAATGCCCGTTTCGGTCGCGGCTTCGATCATCCGGCGCATCGCGCGACCCAGCAGAACGACCGAGCGCCCCGCCCGTTCACCCGCCTCGGCCAGCGTTTTCACACGTGCGACATTCGACGCAAATGTGGTGGCAACAACCATGCCGCTGGCTTCCTCAACCAGCCTGGTGATCTCGGGGCCGACCTCGGATTCCGAACGACCCGCATGGGGGGAAAACACGTTCGTACTGTCACACACCAGCGCTTTGACGCCAGACTTGGCAACCTCAGCCCAGAGATTGGGGTCAAAAGGTTCACCCACGATCGGATTTTCATCCAGCTTGAAGTCGCCGGTATGTACGATCCGCCCCTCTGGCGTGTCGATCACCAGGGCAGCGCTTTCGGGGATCGAATGCGAGACCGGCAGGAAACCCACCTTAAACGGACCAACGGAAATCTGTTCGGGCCAGGCCGATGCAGTATGTACGGCATCCTCGGGGTGTCCGTGCTCTTCCATCTTGCGGCGCGCGATGTTGGCGGTGAAGGCCCGTGCGTAAACAGGCGCACCCAGCGCCTCATAGCAATGCGCCACAGCGCCCACGTGGTCCTCGTGTGCGTGGGTAACGAACACGGCTTCCAGCCGGTCGGCACGTTCGCGCAGCCAAGAAATGTCGGCATGGATCAGGTCAACGCCCGGGGTGGTGTCCATGTCCGGAAATGTCACGCCCAGATCCACAAGGATCAGCCGTTCCTGACCGGGTTTGCCATAGCCGTAGACATAGGCGTTCATGCCAATTTCGCCGGCACCGCCCAGCGGTAGGTAGATCAATCTTTCGCTGCTCATGTCGAGCCATTGTCCTTGTTATAGCGATGTATCACGGTAAGCCCGTGCATCGTCAGATCATCTTCGATTGCGTCAAACCCCACGTCCGCCTGATCGAACAGCGGCGCGAGCCCACCGGTTCCAACGACTTTCATCGGCATTCCATATTCCGCCTTGATCCGGGAAATCAGCCCCTCGATCAATCCGGAATAGCCCCAATACACGCCGGATTGGATACAGCCAACCGTATTCGTGCCAATCACATTTTCAGGGCGGGTGATATCGATATGCGGCAGGGCAGCCGCGCCCTGGTGCAACGCCTCGAGGCTGAGATTTACGCCCGGCGCAATGATCCCGCCGACATAGGCCCCATCCGCCGCAACCACATCAAAGTTCGTCGCCGTGCCAAAATCCACAACAACCACGTTGCCGCCATGCCGGTCAAACGCAGCCACCGCGTTGGCCAGACGATCCGGACCGGGCACTGTGCCCTCGTCTACACGCGGATTCATCGGCAACAGACAATCGGGCTTGCCCACGACAAGCGGCCGACATCCAAAGAACCGATCAGCAAAGACCCGCAGGTTGAACACAACCCGAGGCACGGTCGAGGCGATGATCACATCAGTAATTTCAGCCTCGATCCCATAGTGTTTCACCAGCGTCGAATACCACGTGAAATAGGCATCCGCCGTGCGCGCATGGTGGGTCGATGTGCGCAGGGTGCACAGAAACCTTTCACCGTCCCAGATCGAGAACACAGTGTTCGTGTTGCCGCAATCAATAGCCAGAAGCATCTGGGCCTCCTTCAGAAAAACACATCCGCCGCCGGAATGCTGACGCGGCCTTTGGCGGTGTTTAGGACAAGATTGCCCGCTGCGTCCACCGTTTCAAAGGTTCCAACCGTTTCCGACGCTGCGGTACGGGCGGTGATGACCTCACCCAACTTGGCAGCCCGGGCCAACCACGCGGTCCGGATCGGTTCGAACCCGTAAGTCACGAATTGGTTCTCGTATCTGGCATAGGCGACAGCCAGTTCGGTCAGAAAATCCTCGGGCGTTACGTTGGCTCCGGCTTCCGATAATAGGGAAACCGGTCGGACGGCGCCGGGTTCTACCTGATCTGCTCCGGGTGCCTCTGACAGGTTCACACCGATGCCGATGGACAGGTGCGAGACGCCGTGCCCCTGCCCTGTGCTTTCCAACAGGATACCTGCTAGTTTGCCACCGTTCAGCAATACGTCGTTGGGCCATTTTAGGGACAAGCCTGTCGCCCGACCTGTCACTGCAACGCAGGCGTCAAACAGCGCCAGCGCAGCCACAAAGCTGCGCAGTGCGGCCTGTTCCGGATTTCCGTGTGGCCGCATCAAAAGGGTCGCGGCAAGATTTCCCTTGGGATTTGCCCATGCCCGCCCCCGTCGCCCACGCGCCGCCGTTTGGTGATGCGCCATGATCCACACCGGACCGGTCGTGGTCGGGGCCATGCGGGTGGCCTCGTTCAATGTGCTGTCGACCTCTTGCAGCACGTGCAGGCCGTATCCCTGTGGCCAGTCTGTCATGTCAAAAAGGCCCGGTCTGCTGACCGAGCCCCCAAGTTTGCTGTGTTACGCTGATCAATTGACAAGAGTGGCCGCCGCAGCTGCCGCCGCGCCTTCAATACCGAACTGATAGAACACACCCACCAGCATCAACGCAGCCGAGCCCATTAGAGCAACCCACAGAACCGGCGAAGAATGCGTTTCGATCGGGTCGTCGTTTTCAGCTCCGAAATACATGTAGAACACGATCCGCAGATAATAAAACGCGCCGATGACCGAGGCGATGGCTGAGGCGATCACAAGTCCGGTCAGGCCCGCGCTTACGCCGGCCTGCCAGACACCGAATTTGGCAAAAAAGCCCAGCATTGGTGGGACGCCCGCCAGGCTGAACATCAGGATCAGAACCGCCAGTGCCTTGCCCGGTTCGCGTTTGGAGTATTGGCGTAGGGCGTCGATGTCCGTGACCGGTTTGCCGTCTCTCTCCATCATCAGGATGAAAGCGAAAGTGCCGATATTCATCGTCACATAGATGGCCAGATACATCAGCATAGCCATGATGCCCAACTCGGTACCTGCAGCCAGTCCGATCAGCGCATAGCCCATATGGGCAATCGACGAAAACGCCATCAGCCGCTTGATGTCACGCTGGCCAATCGCTGCGACCGCACCCAACAGCATCGACAGGACCGAGAGCAAGACGATCACCTGCTGCCAGTCCTTGATCACACCACCAAAAGCGTCGTGCATTACGCGTGCGAACAGGGCCATGGCCGCCACTTTCGGCGCTGTGGCAAAGAAAGCGGTGATAGGCGTGGGCGAGCCTTCGTACACATCCGGTGTCCACATGTGGAACGGTACAGCGGACACTTTGAACGCTAGACCCGAGATCAGGAACACCAGACCAAACAGAAGGCCAACCGAAATCTCACCATCCTGAACCGTTTGAATAATGCCCGAGAACAGCGTGGTGCCTGTGAACCCATAAACCAGCGAGGCACCGTACAGCAGCAGGCCCGAGCTGAGCGCACCAAGCACGAAGTACTTCAAACCGGCCTCGGTCGATTTGGCACTATCCCGGCGCAGCGCGGCCACGACGTACAGCGACAGTGACTGCAGCTCTAGCCCCATGTACAGCGACATCAGATCGCCAGCACTGACCATCATCATCATACCTACAGCGGCCAGCGCAACCAACAGAGGGAATTCGAACCGCAGCAGATCGCGACGCGCCATATATTCCTGGCTCATCACCAGAATGGCAGCCGCTGATAGCAGGATCGCCACCTTCGAGAACCTTGCGAACCCGTCATCGACAAACATGCCATTGAACGCGACATTGGTACCATCGCCGTTGGTCGCGATCCAAATCGCCAGCAGCGCCATCAACCCAGCGGTCGTCCAGACCAGCAAAGGTGCCAGCCCGTCTTTCGTCGTGTAGACAGCCGCCAACAGCGCCGCCATCGCATATACGGCCAGAACAATCTCTGGCAGGATTATCGTCAGATCAGCCTGGATCATGTCTCCAAAGCCCCCTTAATGCGATGCGGCTGACTGGGTCGCGGCCTCTGCCGCGGCCAGAGCCATGTCATAGTTCGAAATCAGCGCGGCGGTCGAGTTGCCGATTACATCGGTCACCAGCGACGGGTAGACGCCCAGCAAGATGGTCATCACGATCAGCGGCGCAAAGATCAGCCGCTCGCGCGAGCTCATGTCCGTCATCGCCTTGAGGCTTTCTTTGATCAGATCGCCAAAGACCACCCGACGATACAGCCATAGCGCATAAGCTGCCGAGAAGATTACGCCAGAGGCCGCAACAGCTGTCACCCATGTGTTGACCTGGAAGGTGCCCATCAGTGTAAGGAATTCTCCGATGAATCCACTGGTGCCAGGCAGACCTACATTGGCCATCGTGAACAACATGAAAACCAGCGCATAGGCTGGCATGCGAATGACCAAACCACCGTAAGCCTCGATGTCGCGAGTATGCATCCGGTCATAGATCACGCCAACACACAGGAAGAGCGCAGCCGAGATGAACCCGTGGCTGAGCATCTGGAAGATCGCGCCGTCAATGCCCTGCTGGTTCGCCGCAAAAATACCCATGGTCACAAAGCCCATATGCGCGACTGAGGAATAAGCTATCAGCTTTTTCATGTCTTCCTGCACCAGCGCCACAAGCGAGGTATAGACAACGGCTATCGCTGACATCCACAACACTACATCGGTCATTACTGCCGAGCCCACCGGGAACATCGGCAGGCTGAACCGTAGAAAACCATAGCCGCCCATCTTCAACAGGATCGCCGCCAGAACGACCGACCCGGCGGTCGGCGCCTGAACGTGCGCATCCGGCAACCAGGTGTGTACTGGCCACATCGGCATCTTCACTGCGAATGATGCAAAGAATGCCAGGAACATCAGCGTCTGCATGCCGCCGACAATATAGATGCCAAGCACGCTGAACCCTTCGGACGAGAAGTGGTGGCTCATCAGTGCTTCGATATCCGTAGTGCCCGCGTCCGCATACATCGCAACCATCGCCACCAGCATCAGCACTGATCCAAGGAAGGTATAGAGGAAGAACTTGAAGCTGGCATAAACCCGGTTCGCACCGCCCCATATGCCGATGATCAGAAACATTGGGATCAGACCTGCCTCAAAAAACAGGTAGAACAGCACCAGATCCAGCGCCATGAACACGCCCAGCATCAGCGTTTCCAACAACAGGAAGGCGATCATGTATTCCTTGACGCGGTCCGTGACGTGCCAACTGGCCAGAATGGTCAGGGGCATGATGAAGGTGGTCAACAAGACAAACAGAACGCTGATACCGTCCACGCCCATCTTGTATTTCAGACCCAGCAGCCATTCGCCTTCTTCCACCATCTGGAAGCCGGTGTTGGACGGATCAAACCCCGTATAGATGCCGATCGAGACCAGGAACGTCACCGTGGTTGCCACCAGCGCGACCCATTTGGCATTGCGCTGTGCGGCCGCGTCCTCGCCATGCAGGAACAGGGCCAGAATGCCTGCTGCCACAGCGGGGATGAATGTGACGATGGAGAGGATATTATCCATTAGTGTGCGCCTCCGCCGATCGAAATCCAAGTGACAAGGGCAGCGATACCCAGAACCATCCAGAAGGCGTAAGTAAAGATGTAGCCCGTCTGCGCCTTGCCAGCGAGGCGGGTAAAGAAGGGTACAACACCCATGGCCACCCCGTTGAGGAAACCGTCAATGGTGTTGCCGTCACCCCGCTTCCACAGGAACCGGCCGAGCGCGATGGTGGGTTTGACGAAGACCGCGTCATAGATCTCGTCAAAGTACCACTTGTTCAGCAGGAACAGGTACAGAGGACGCTGGTTCTGCGCCAAACGCGCCGGCAGCGACGTGTTCACGATGTAGAACCAATAGGCCACGATAAAGCCCAAAGCCATGGCGACAAAAGGCGAAACCTTGACCCACTTGGGGGCAGCATGCGCATCGTCCAGAACATGATTGTCCGGCGCGATGTAAATCGCGCCCTCGCCCGGTTCGCCCGCAAAGACGTAATGGTGGTCGTCGCCGTGAGCCGCTTTTTCTTCGTGTCCGGCGTCATCACCATGGCTTTCATCCGCGTGCGCCTCATCCGCATGCGTATCGTCACCATGGGTCGCATCAGCAGTACCGTGATCACCAGTCTCAGCATGCTCGGACGCCTCAGCCACTGGTATTCCGTAGAACTTGCCGACTTTGTCTGTGTGACCAAAGAAATTGCCATACCAGATCATCCCGGCAAACACCGCGCCCAAGGACAGAACACCCAGCGGCACCAGCATGGTCATCGGGCTTTCATGCGCGTGCTCATGCGTATGCTTGTCGCCACGCTCTTCGCCATAAAAGGTCAGGAAAATCAGACGCCAGCTGTAGAATGACGTGAACGCCGCCGCGATCACCAGCATCCAGAAAGCATATCCGGTGCCGCCGGCAAAAGCGCTTTCGATGATGGCATCCTTGGACAGGAACCCGGCGAACCCAATTTGGGTCAGCGGGATGCCGACGCCTGTAATCGCCAGGGTGCCGACCATCATCGCCCAGAATGTATAGGGGATCTTCTTCCGCAGGCCGCCGTATTCGGTCATCTCCTGCTCGTGATGCATCGCGTGGATCACCGAACCTGCGCCAAGGAACAACAGCGCCTTAAAGAATGCGTGCGTCAGCAAGTGGAACATCGCTGCCGAATACATACCAACACCCGCGGCCACGAACATGTAGCCCAACTGAGAACAGGTCGAATAGGCAATGACGCGCTTGATGTCGGTCTGAACCAGACCAACGGTTGCAGCAAAAAACGCGGTCGAGGCCCCAAGGAAGGTGATGAACCCGGTGGCACCCGGTGCAAATTCCATCAATGGCGACATCCGGCAGATCAGGAACACACCCGCCGTCACCATGGTAGCAGCGTGGATCAGCGCCGACACAGGCGTTGGGCCTTCCATCGCGTCCGGCAACCAGGTGTGCAGGATCAACTGCGCTGATTTACCCATCGCGCCAATGAACAGCAGAACGCAGATCACCTCAATTGCGGTCCACTCACCCCACAGGAAGTGTAGCTTTTCTTCGGCCAGCGCAGGGGCCGACGCAAAAATGTCCGAGAAATTGATGCTGTCCGTCAGGAAGAACAGCGCGAAGATGCCCAGAGCAAAGCCAAAGTCGCCAATCCGGTTTACGATGAACGCTTTCATCGCTGCCGCATTGGCCGTGGGCTTGCGATAATAGAACCCGATCAGCAGGTACGAGGCTACACCCACACCTTCCCAACCAAAGAACATCTGAACCAGATTGTCCGCTGTCACCAGCATCAGCATGGCGAAGGTGAAGAACGACAGATAGGCAAAGAAACGCGGCTTATAGCTCTCGCCCTCGCGCCATTGCGGATCGTGATCCATGTAGCCGAAGGAATAGAGGTGCACGAGCGCCGAAACCGTCGTCACCACGATCAGCATGATCGCGGTCAGACGATCCAGTCGAACGGCCCAGCTTGTCGACAGCGAACCGCTTTCGATCCAGCGCATGATCTCGATCTGCTGTGTCACACCGTCGAACGAGAAGAACACGATCCAGGACAGCAGACAAGCCAGGAACAGCAGGCCAGTGGCGGTCCACATGGCGGCTTTCTCGCCAATGAACTTCCAGCCGAACCCGCAGATCAGCGCGCCCACCAACGGGGCAAAGAGGATGGTGGTTTCCATGTTCTCTTACCCCTTCATCATATTGACGTCTTCAACCGCGATGGTGCCACGGTTGCGGAAGAAGCAGACCAGAATGGCCAGCCCGATCGCCGCCTCGGCCGCCGCCACGGTCAGCACGAACAGCGTAAACACCTGCCCGACCAGATCGCCGAGGAAGCTTGAGAACGCCACGAGGTTGATATTCACCGCCAGCAGCATCAGTTCGATGCTCATCAGCAGGATGATGACGTTCTTGCGGTTCAGGAAGAGACCGAAGATGCCGATGACGAACAGCGTCGCCGCGACTGTAAGATAGTGTTCAAGTCCGATCATCGTCTTAAAGCCCCTGCCCCGGTTTTACGTCCTTCAACTCCATCGCCTTGGCCGGGTCGCGCATCATCTGGCCGACGATGTCCTGACGCTTGATGTCCTTGCGGTGGCGCAGCGTCAGAACGATGGCGCCGATCATGGCCACCAGCAGGATCAGGCCCGCCAGTTGGAACAGAAGGAAGTATTGATCATAAAGGATAACACCTAGGGCCTCGGTGTTGTGCCGGTCCACCGGGATCGGCTGCGCCAGATTGGCCGCTGCACCCTGCGCGCTGTCCCATGCGCCAAAGGCCATGACGAACTGCATTAGGATGACCAGACCGATCAGCAAGGCCAGCGGCATATAACGCGCCATCTCGGCCTTGAGCTCGGCAAAGTCAACATCCAGCATCATCACCACAAACAGGAACAGCACCGCGACCGCGCCGACATAGACGATGATCAGCAGCATCGCCACGAACTCGGCCCCCAGCAGAACGAACAGCCCTGCCGAGGACAGGAAGGACAGGATCAGCCACAGAACCGAGTGCACCGGCTGACGGCTGATCACCGTGAACAGCCCGCCGGTGATGGCGCTGATTGCAAACAGGTAGAAGGCAAAGACGGTCATTGATCCTCATCCTCGTTGTCGCCCATGACCTCTTGCGCCAGTTCCAACGCGCGGGTCATAGCCGGGATGCCGGCAAAGACCGACATCTGACCGATCGTTTCCACGATCTCTTGTTTCTTTGCGCCCGCCTCCAGTGCATGGCGCACGGTCTGCCTTACGGCCGCATCCGCCTGCGCGCCCTGACAGGTCAGCCCGGCCAGCGTCAACAGCAGGCGTGTCTTGGCATCCAGCCCGTCCTTGTTGACAGTGTTGCCGAACATCATCTCCATGACCTCTTTCGGCATGGTCGGCCACAGCGCCTCGAACCCTTTTGGCGAGAAATTCTCCATCGCCGGGTTCATCGCCTTGGCCATGTCCTGAGCCTGCTTCATCATTAGGTCGAACGGATTTGTAGGATTATCAGTCATTGGGGGCGCAACCAGCATGCTGTCCACGTCGCAAAGACGAGAATATATAAAAGGACGTCCAATCCCGGCTTTTTGAATTTCGAAAGCACTAGATCAGCGGCAAAGTACAAAGTGCAAAGGAGAATCCCACCAACGAACGCATCGAAGGGCCTATCGAAACCCATGTACCAATTAAGACCAGAGAACAGCGAAAATCCCGCAATTATTGCAAGATAGAATTTTCGCCTGGACAAGAGCACATTCATCATCGGTACGGCGCGTCCATTTCCAGATTGCGGGCGATCTCGGCTTCCCAGCGTTCGCCGTTATCCAGCAGTTTTTCCTTGTCGTAAAACAGCTCTTCGCGGGTTTCGGTGGCGAATTCGAAATTCGGACCTTCGACAATGGCATCGACCGGGCAGGCCTCCTGACAGAAGCCGCAATAGATACACTTGGTCATGTCGATGTCATATCGCGTGGTGCGGCGGCTGCCGTCTTCGCGTGGTTCGGCGTCGATGGTGATCGCCTGCGCCGGGCAGATCGCCTCGCACAGCTTGCAGGCAATGCAGCGTTCTTCGCCGTTGGGATAACGGCGCAAGGCGTGCTCACCGCGGAAACGCGGGGACAGAGGGCCCTTTTCGTGCGGGTAGTTGATGGTGGCTTTCGGGCCGAAGAAATACTTCAGCCCCAGCTTCATGCCGACCCAGAAGTCCTGAAGCAGAAAGTATTTGGCAGCGCGGGTGTAGTCTATGTTTGCCATATCAGCCTCCTACGCTCCAACGCGCAAACGCGCCCCAGAACCAATCGAATTTTGCCGCAAAGGCCACGAAAACCACCCAGGCCAGAGAGAACGGCAGGAACACTTTCCAGCCCAGACGCATCAGTTGGTCATAGCGGTAGCGCGGCGTGATCGCCTTGACCATCGCGAACAGGAAGAAGAAGAACGCCATCTTGGCGACCATCCACAGCACTCCGTCCGGCAAGCCGGGGATCGGGGACAGCCAGCCGCCGAAGAACAGCAGCGTGGTCAGCGCACACATCAGGAAGATAGCGATGTACTCGCCTGCCATGAACAACAGGAAAGGCGTGGCCGAGTATTCGACCTGATAACCGGCGACCAGTTCCGATTCCGCCTCCGGCAGGTCAAACGGTGGACGGTTGGTTTCCGCCAGCGCCGAGATAAAGAACAGGAAGACCATCGGGAAATGCGGCAACCAGTACCAGCTGAAGAACCCGAACCGACCGTCCTGCGCCTCGACAATGTGGCCGAAATTCATCGAGCCGGTTGAGATGATTACGCCGATAATGATCAGGCCAATGGAAACTTCATAGGAAATCATCTGAGCCGCAGAGCGCAATGATCCAAGGAATGGGTACTTTGAGTTCGACGCCCAACCGCCCATAATCACGCCATAAACTTCCAGTGAGGACACGGCAAAGACATACAGGATTGCGACATTGATATCCGACAGCACCCAGCCATCATTGAACGGGATCACGGCCCAGGCGATCATTGCCAATACGAATGAGGTCAGCGGAGCGAGGATGAACACTGTGCGGTCGGCCCCGGCGGGTATGACCACCTCTTTCACCACGTACTTCAGGGCGTCAGCCACAGATTGCAGCAAGCCATAAACGCCAACCACGTTCGGGCCGCGGCGCATTTGGACGGCGGCCCAGATCTTGCGGTCGCCGTAAACGAGGAACAACAGCGAAATCATCACGAAGGCAACGACTGCAAGCACTTGCGCCAGAATGATGATGGCTATTCCGCCTGGGGTGTTAAAGAAATCAGCCATTGGTCCTCACACCGTGGGTATTCAATTTTTCGCGCGTGATGTTCAGGCCAAGGGCCTGCGCATCTTGCGGTTGGGTCGGCGCATAGGTGTAAACAGCATCCACAGCCATCGCGCTACCTTTTTCATTGCGTTTCATGCGCAGTTCCCTGGTGCCCGCATCGCAAGCGATGTTGGCTTCTGAAAGCGATATGAAACGGGTCTGGTTCATTCTGCCGCAACCTTCCCGGTATTCCGAGACTGCGCCTGAGCAGAAAGCTCGGCCATCAACTGCGACGCCCGTGCAATCGGGTTGGTCAGATAAAAATCCCTGATCACATTGCGGAACGTTGCCTGACCCAGAGGGCCAGCATCCAACGGCTGGACCTCATTCTCGATCACGTGGTCGATTTGGGCCAGATGCGGCACGGCTTCGATCAACGCTGTGCGCAGTTGCGCCAGCGAGTCGAAAGGCAACGTAGCGCCCAGCTCTGCCGACAGCGCCCGCAAGATGGCCCAATTCTCTTTCGCCTCACCCGGGGCGAACCCGGCACGCATCGCCAGTTGCGGGCGGCCTTCAGTGTTCACGAACAGGCCGTTTTCCTCGGTATACGCGGCACCAGGAAGGATCACATCGGCACGGTGCGCGCCACGATCACCATGGCTGCCCTGATAGATCACAAAGGCCCCTTCGCCGATTTCAACCTCATCTGCGCCGAGGTTGTAGATCACGTCAGCCGCACCAACCGCATCCATGCCGCCTTCGTTGGTGGCATCCACATCCATCGCCCCCACGCGAGACGCAGCACTGTGCAGGATCAGCAATCCACTTTCGGTATTGGCTGCAATCGTTTGCGCAGCGGCCAGCACAGCTGCGCCGTCAGCCTCAAGCAGCGCACCTTGCCCGACGATGACCAGCGAGGCTTTGCCCTTGATTTCATCATCGCCGCCCATATCGACGACCTTTTGCAACGCCGCGCGGTCGTCGCCCATATGGTGATACGCGTAGGTCAAATCGACTGCAGGCCCAACCAAGGCCACCTCGGTCCCATGTGCCCAAGCCTTGCGGATACGCGCGTTCAAAACCGGAACTTCGTCGCGCGGGTTCGTTCCGATCAGCAGAATACGCTCGGCTGTGTCGATATCCTCGATCGCGGCCGTCCCAGCATAGGAACCGCGATTTCCCGCAGGCAGCTTGGCTCCATCGGTTCGGCATTCAACAACACCGCCCTGCCCTTCGATCAATTTCTTCAGCGCGAACGCGGCCTCGACCGGAGCGAGATCACCCACGATACCCGCTGGTTTTTCGGCCCCTTTCAGTGCCTCGGCCGCCTTGGTCAGCGCCTCGGGCCACGAGGCCGGGCGTAGCTTACCGTTTTCGCGCACGTAAGGTTTGTCCAAACGCTGACGACGCAATCCGTCCCAGACAAAACGGGTCTTATCACTGATCCATTCTTCGTTCACGCCGTCATGATTGCGCGGAAGGAAACGCATAACCTCGCGCCCCTTGGTGTCCACGCGGATATTGGACCCCAGCGCATCCATGACGTCGATGCTCTCGGTCTTGGTCAGCTCCCACGGGCGGGCGGTAAAGGCGTAAGGCTTCGACGTCAGCGCCCCAACCGGGCACAGGTCGATGATATTGCCCTGCAAGTTCGAATTCAGCGTCTGGTTCAGATAGGACGTGATCTCGGCATCTTCACCACGCCCGGTCTGACCCATTTGCATGATCCCGGCGACCTCGGTCGTGAACCGCACGCAGCGGGTACAGCTGATGCAGCGGGTCATCGCGGTTCCGACCAGCGGCCCCAGATCCAGATCGTCTACGGCGCGCTTGGCTTCCTTGAAGCGCGAGCCCGACACACCATACGCCATCGCCTGATCCTGCAGGTCACACTCGCCACCCTGATCACAGATCGGGCAGTCCAGCGGGTGGTTGATAAGCAGGAACTCCATCACCCCTTCGCGCGCTTTCTTGACCATGGGCGAGTTCGTCTTGACCTCTGGCGGCTGACCTTCCGGTCCCGGGCGCAGATCGCGTACCTGCATCGCACACGACGCCGCAGGTTTCGGCGGGCCGCCAACAACTTCGACCAAACACATCCGGCAATTCCCGGCAATCGACAGACGCTCGTGATAGCAAAAGCGCGGCACCTCGACCCCGGCCTGCTCACAGGCCTGGATCAGCGTCATCGCACCATCGACTTCGATTTCCTGCCCGTCGATATTCACTTTGCGGAGGTCAGACATGGTCTAGTTCGCCCTCAAATACACGCCAATGGCGCTGTTTCTTTCGATCTCTGCCTGCCCCAACGTGCAGAAAGATTTCGGATTGTCATAAGACACACCGTTCGCGGCCAGATATGTCTCGCCTTTGGCACGCATCCGGTCCTTTTCGGCATCCGATTCCACGTAAGCGCGGATTTCGCCGTCCGAATACCCCAGACTGTTCGCTTTGGACTTGAGCCCCCACATCACGCCAATCGCCTTCAGCCTGCGCCCGCTGATTGACGGGCAGTAATCCGAAATCTCGTTTGCGATAGCGATGTAATAGAGTTCGTCGTCAATCTCTTTGACTTCGCGCAAGGGCGGTTTGGCGTCGGCCATGGCCGGGATAGTCAGAACAGACAGCACAGTAAGCAGTTTCACACCAGACATGACAAATCCTTTCGTCTTGGACAGGCCAAAACGATCCAGGACTGGCGCGCTATTTAATAACACGCCCTGCGTCACGCTCTGATATGCGAAAAACCGGTTCATGGTCGCTGGCAGGTTCCTGCAAAGGTCAATTTATTGTCGGTGATGCGCAAATTCTGCGGTTCGGTGTCGGGTCCGACTATCCAGTTGATTTTAGAAGTCCCAAAGGCGTCGATACAGAATTTGGTTCCTTCGTGCCGCCCCGCTTCGCGCGCGCCATCCAAAGACGCGGACACGCCGTTCACCACAACCGTAAAATCCGTCGGAGCGTTCCTTTTGTCGACGGCCTTCGCTTTGGCCCGGAAGGCTTTGCCATCAAAGAGGATTCGGTCACTGGACGACGTGCCGCAGGCCGAGACAAAAACTGCAGCACCCAAGGCGGCGGTCAGTACCACACGTCCCTTCCTGAATTTTGATCCAGTCAACGGATAAGTACCTTTCTTTTCCATTAGAACGCCGCCACCAATGCCATGAAGCCCATCACAACCATGCAGGCCCATCCGATAACGTAGGATACCGATCGAACGCCGCTGTGCGGTTGTCCAATACCACGCATGTGAATAACCAACATGACGATGCGCGCAATCAGAGCGACCGATGCCAATAGGTTCACCCAGAACGGGCTGACCCCAAGCAACATGGCCGCGACCGTGACAGCGATATAGGCCGGCAGCGTCTCGGTCCCGTTCAGATAAGCCCGGTTCAGGCGATACGCCTTGTCGGAATAGTCCTGTTCCGGCGTTGCCCCGGGGGCCAAGCCCTTGCCCTGTTTGGCCAGCGCGGAAAACGGCGCAAGCGCCAGAATGATCAACGTAAAGACCACGAGGGATGCGATTGCATGTGAATACTCAGCAAAAGATTCCATTAGTTCAACTCCCTGATCTCAACTTGGTTTGGGTTTGATCCGATATCCCGCAACTTGATCACTCCGCCGCCATCGCGCCCATACGGCCCGATTTCTGGACCTTGATACGGTCTTCAATCTCTTCGCGGAAGTTGCGGATCAGGCCCTGGATCGGCCAGGCGGCAGCATCGCCCAAAGCACAGATCGTGTGGCCTTCGACCTGCTTGGTCACGTCAAACAACATGTCGATCTCTTCCAGTTCGGCCTCACCCCGCACCAGACGGTCCATCACGCGCATCATCCAGCCGGTGCCTTCGCGGCAAGGAGTACACTGACCACAGCTTTCATGTTTGTAGAACTTCGACAAACGCCAGATCGCTTTGATGATGTCGGTAGACTTGTCCATCACGATTACAGCCGCCGTCCCCAGACCGGACCCCAGATCATTGCGCAAATGATCGAAATCCATGATGGCGTCGCGCATGTCTTCACCGCGGACACAAGGAACTGATGAACCGCCGGGGATCACGGCCAGCAGGTTGTCCCAACCGCCACGAATGCCGCCGCAATGGGTTTCGATCAGTTGCTCAAACGGGATCGACATCGCCTCTTCAACCACGCAGGGGTTATTTACGTGGCCCGAGATCGCAAACAGCTTGGTGCCCGCATTGTTCTGGCGGCCAAATCCAGCAAACCAATCCGCACCACGGCGCAGAATGGTCGGCACAACGGCGATGGATTCCACGTTGTTCACCGTGGTCGGGCAGCCGTAAAGCCCCGCCCCCGCCGGGAACGGAGGTTTCATGCGCGGCATGCCCTTCTTGCCCTCAAGGCTTTCGATCAGGGCTGTTTCCTCACCGCAGATATACGCCCCGGCCCCGTGATGCAGAAACAGGTCGAAATCCCAACCCGAACCGGCGGCGTTTTTGCCCAGCAATCCGGCATCATAGGCCTCATCAATCGCGGCTTGCAGTGCCTCGCGCTCGCGAATGTACTCACCACGCAGGTAGATATAGCAGGTATGTGCATTCATCGCGAAAGACGCGATCAGGCAGCCTTCGATCAGCGTATGCGGATCGTGGCGCATAATCTCACGGTCTTTGCAAGTGCCGGGCTCGGATTCGTCCGCGTTCACCACCAGATAGGCCGGACGACCGTCGCTTTCCTTGGGCATGAACGACCATTTCAGACCGGTGGGAAAACCCGCACCGCCGCGACCGCGCAGGCCCGAGTCCTTCATCGTCTGGATGATCCAGTCACGCCCGTTCCCAATCAGGCCAGCTGTGCCGTCCCAATGCCCGCGGGTCTGCGCGCCTTTCAGCGTACGCTCATGCATCCCGTAGATATTGGTAAAGATCCTGTCCTGATCCTTCAGCATCATGTCTTACCTTCAGCTGTCCTGACGCATGCGCCAGAGTTGAAAAATGTTCACGCCCGCATAGATGAAACCCGCCAAAGCGGCGAAATCAAACAGCAGCGCATAGCGCCCGGGCAATCCCAGCGCCGGGCCGATGAACAACGAAATGGCAAGCCACAACAGCATGGTCACTGCGATGACCACCCCGATATGTCGGCCCTTGCGGGCCATGGCCTGTTCTTTTTCTTTGTCCATCTCACCTTGATGCCCCGAACGGGCACCGTCCTATTCAGTCTTGGTAGGTGCCGTCTTCTTTGGCACGTTTTGCAAATTCGGTTTCTTCGCCTGTCGCCAGTAGGGCTGCTTGTCCGATCCAACCGTCCCGCTCGATCCGGCCCTTGAATTTTAGCCGCGCATCTACCCAGGCCACCTGTTCCGGCGTCCATGCTGCGATCTGGTCAAAGTGGAAAAAGCCAAGTTCGTTCAGCGTCTGTTCAAGCTTGGGGCCCACACCTTTCAGCATCTTGAGGTCATCCGCTTTCCCCTCCCGCGCGGCGGTCAAAGTTTCGGGCTGATCCTCTTTGATCAGTGCCTTCTTTGCCTCTTCCGCCTGCTTCACGGCGGGTTTGGCGGGTGCCGGCGCCTTTGGTGGCTTTGGAGCGGCCTTGGTCGCCGCAGCCTTGCCGTCTTTGCCCAGCCATGGCGTCAGGATCGGAACCTCGGTCCCGTCGATGCGCTTGACCGTATCACCAAGTTCTTCGGCCAGTTCAACACTGGCATTGTACTGCGGTTTTCCGGCATCGTAGTCCGTGAGGCTGGTCAGACCGCTCAGCGGTTCTGCCGCGTATCTGCCATTCTGCGGACCCGGTGTCGGCACCTTGCCTGCGGCCAGATCGTCAATGATCTTGCCAAAACTGTCAGCGGTCAGATCTTCGTAATAGTCCTTGCCGATCTGCGCCATCGGCGCATTGGTGCAGGACCCAAGGCATTCCACCTCTTCCCAACTCAATTTACCATCAACTGAAAGCTCATGCGGTTTGGCAGCGATCTTCTCCTTGCAAACCGCGATCAGGTCTTCGGCCCCGCAGATCATGCAGGAGGTCGTTCCGCAGACCTGAATATGCGCGACAGATCCAACCGGTTGCAGTTGGAACATGAAGTAGAACGACGCAACCTCGAGCACCCGGATATAGGCCATGCCCAGCATGTCGGCGACAGATTCAATCGCGGGACGGCTCAGCCAGCCTTCTTGTTCCTGCGCGCGCCAAAGCAGCGGGATAACCGCGCTGGCCTGACGGCCGTCAGGGTATTTGGTGATCTGTGCTGTGGCCCACTGCTGGTTGGCAGCAGTGAAGGCAAAGCTTTCAGGTTGTTCGGGGTGCAGACGGCGCAGCATTAGCAGGCATCTCCGATCACGATAATATAGGGGTCTTCCTGATGCGCGCGGCGTTGATTGACAAGGCGGGCAATCAGATCAGGCGTTTCGGCCTGAGTAAAACCGGCGGGGCGCAATTTGATCTGAGCTTCTTCGTCGACCATGCGGCACCCGTTCAGACGCACAAAATCATAAAGTGCATCGGCACGGCCCGCCGCATCTTCGAGTGCCAGCCCATGCGCACCGCAAATCGCCGGAGCAATTTCGAATGTCGCACCGTCCAGCCCGGCTACCCCCTGTTCAGCCCAGGAATTAATCACAGCGCTGACATCTTCGGGTCGCAGGTCATGGGCAGAAAAGGCTTCCTCGGCGCGCGATACATCCAGCCGGCAGCCGTTTTCGCGCATCACCTCAAGCACTTTTGCCGTCGGATGGGTCGAGGCGGCCTGCAACGGTGTGGCGGCTGCTAGCGCCAGGATCAAAACAAGGCGTCTCACCGGTCAATCTCTCCGAACACAACATCCATCGTCCCGATGATCGCGGCCACGTCAGCCAGTTGGTGGCCCCCGGCGATATGGTCCATGGCTTGTAGGTGCAGGAAACCCGGCGCGCGTAGCTTGGCGCGGTAAGGTTTGTTGGTGCCATCAGCGACGAGGTAGACGCCGAACTCACCCTTGGGGGCCTCGACGGCGGCATAGACCTCGCCTGCGGGCACATGGAAGCCTTCGGTGTACAGCTTGAAGTGATGGATCAGGCTTTCCATCGAGGTTTTCATGTCCGAACGTTTCGGCGGAGTGATCTTGCCGCGTGCCAGGACGTCACCGGGGCAGTCACGGATTTTGACAATGGCCTGCTGGATGATCGACAGCGATTGACGCATCTCTTCCATTCGGACCAGGTAACGGTCATAGCAGTCACCGTTTTTGCCGACGGGGATCTGAAACTCGAACTCGTCATAGCATTCATAGGGCTGCGCGCGTCGCAGGTCCCATGCCAGACCCGATCCACGCACCATCACGCCCGAGAAGCCGTATTTCTGGATATCTTCCTCGGTCACGACACCGATATCGGCATTGCGCTGCTTGAAGATGCGGTTTTCGGTCAATAGGCCATCTATGTCGTCCAAAACGGCGGGAAATTCGTGGCTCCACGCCTCGATATCGTCCAGCAGTTCGGGCGGCAGGTCCTGATGCACACCACCGGGCCGGAAATAAGCCGCGTGCAGGCGGGCACCGCAGGCACGCTCATAGAACACCATCAGCTTTTCGCGTTCTTCAAAGCCCCACAGAGGCGGGGTCAACGCGCCCACATCCATCGCTTGCGTGGTCACGTTCAAAAGGTGGTTCAGAATTCGCCCGATCTCGGAATACAAAACCCGGATCAGTGAGCCACGGCGCGGAACCTCGACGCCGGTCAGCTTTTCGATGGCCAGACACCAGGCGTGCTCCTGGTTCATTGGCGCCACATAATCCAGACGGTCGAAATACGGCAGGTTCTGCAGATACGTTCGGCTTTCCATCAGCTTTTCGGTGCCACGGTGCAGCAGGCCGATATGCGGGTCACAGCGTTCAACGATCTCGCCGTCCAGCTCAAGCACAAGACGCAAAACCCCGTGCGCCGCAGGGTGTTGCGGGCCGAAGTTGATGTTGAAATTGCGGATCTTCTGTTCTCCGCTCAGCGCGTCAGTGCTGCCGTCATCGTATCTTGAGCCGTCCATCAACGCCCCCGTTTCTTTTTCGCATCAGCCCGAACCCGGACCTTTTCCGCCTCGACAGCCTTGGCCGCAGCCCCTGCCAGCAGGACCCCCAGCGCACCCAAAGCGATCAGTTCCCCCAGCAGCATCAGCATCTTATCGGCGCTCCAACTCTTGTAGTTTCAGCCCGACCCACCACAGCAACGCGATCGTGCCGAATGGAACCAGACAAAGAAGGCACCAGAATTTATTGATCCCGAAAAACGGCAATATCTTCACCATCGGGATGATGGTCAGCGCAGACAGGATCAGCCACCAAATGCCACCCATTATTCGGCCTCCTGCTTTTCATCACCCGGTAGTATGTAATTCGCGCCTTCCCACGGGGACATGAAATCGAACTGACGGTATTCCTGGACTAGCGACACAGGCTCATACACAACGCGCTTTTGGGCCTCGTCATATCGAACTTCGGTGTATCCTGTGGTTGGGAAATCCTTGCGCAGCGGATAGCCACGGAATCCATAGTCGGTCAGGATGCGCCGCAGATCCGGGTGGCCTGAGAACAAGATGCCGAACATGTCGAACACTTCGCGCTCAAACCAATTGGCCGAGGGATGCACATCCACGATCGAAGGCACCATGTCCTCTTCGCGGATCGAGACCCGCAGGCGGATACGCTGGTTCTGATACATCGACAGGAAGTGATAAACCACGTCAAAACGCTTGGCCCGTTCCGGGTAGTCGACGCCGGTGATATCGACGAGCGTGGAGAACTGGCAGCCGCGGTCGGACTTCAGGAATTCAATAAATTCCACAACGTTCGACAGCGCCACATCTACGTTCAACTCACCATGGGTTACGTCCCAGGACAGAACACAATCAGTTCGCTTCAACTCCAGCTGGGTGCCGAGTTCTTTGAGTGCTTCGCTCATCAACTCTCTCCTCAGCGCACGATGGTGCCGGTACGGCGGATTTTGCGTTGCAACTGCATCAGACCGTACAACAGCGCCTCAGCGGTCGGGGGGCAGCCGGGGACGTAGATGTCCACTGGAACAATACGGTCGCAGCCACGCACAACGGAATATGAGTAGTGGTAGTAGCCGCCGCCATTGGCGCAAGAGCCCATTGAGATCACATAGCGCGGCTCGGGCATCTGGTCATAAACCTTGCGCAGAGCGGGGGCCATCTTGTTGGTCAGGGTGCCAGCCACGATCATCACGTCCGACTGTCGGGGGGAAGCACGGGGTGCGATGCCAAACCGTTCCGCATCGTAACGCGGCATCGAGGTGTGCATCATCTCAACCGCGCAGCAGGCCAGACCGAAAGTCATCCAGTGCAGCGAGCCGGTGCGAGCCCAGTTGATGATGTCCTCGGTCGAGGTCAGCAAAAACCCTTTGTCCTGCAGCTCGGCATTCAGGGCCTGGGTGGCGACTTCTTTGTCGACGCCGGCGGTGTTTGCACCCGTCATCACTCCCATTCCAGGGCCCCCTTCTTCCATTCATAGGCAAAGCCGATGGTCAGAACACCCAGGAACACGATCATGGACCAGAAGCCAACATCGCTGATGTCCTTGAAGCCGACAGCCCAGGGGAACAGAAACGCGATTTCCAGGTCGAATATGATGAAGAGAATCGCGACCAGATAGAACCGGACATCAAACTTCATCCGCGCATCATCGAACGCGTTGAAACCACATTCATATGCGCTGACTTTCTCGGGGTCGGGATTGCGGACCGCCAGAACGACTGCCGCCAGAATCAAAACGATTCCAAGGCCCACAGCTACGGCCAGAAACACCAGAATCGGGAGATACTCCCGCAATAGGTCTTCCACGTACAGCTCCTTTCCTGCGCATACCCTGAAAGGGAGCGCCGTCAATTGGCGTGTTGACTGGACATTCTCTATCCCTGCGGGGTCAGAGGGTCAACCGAACACAAACGCACAGGGGGTTAATATTCGACTTATCGAAGCTCTGTCCCAGAAGGTCACCCACACAATCGCGGCCACATCACAAGTGGCGCCTAAACCTTACTAATCCATGCAGGTTTTCTTTTTTCAAAGAATGCGCCGATTCCCTCCTTGGCCTCTTCGGTTTCCCACCTGTCAACCAGCTCGCGGATCGTGTGGTCGATCACGGCATCGTCAATGCGCGGCCCCAGCTGGCGAACCAATTGCTTGGCCGATGCCACCGCGCCGGATGCACAGGTAAGATAGGGCAGGACTTCGGACTCAACCGCATCATTCAGGTCGGCAGCGGGCACAATTCTGGCCAGCAGGCCCAGCTCTACAGCTTCTGCGGCTTCGAAGACCCGGGCCGACATGAACACGCGCCGCGCGCGGGCTTCGCCCATGCGGGCGATGACATAGGGGCCAATCGTGGCCGGGATCAGCCCCAGCTTGGTCTCTGTCAGCCCCATTTTGACCGTTTCCACTCCGATCGCTACGTCGCAAACCGACGCCAATCCCACACCGCCGCCAAAGGCATTGCCGTGGATCGCGCCGATTAGCGGTTTGGGCAACGTGTTCAGCGCCTGCAACATTTCGGCCAGCTTACGCGCCTCGACAAACCGGGTCTCGGATTCTGCCGCCATCTGAGATTGCATCCACCCAAGATCACCGCCAGCACAAAAGCTTTTGCCCGCACCGGTCAGTACAACAACACGCACGGCGTCGTCGGTTCCAAGCTGGTGCGCGGCTTGCGTAAGATCGGTGATCATCTGGGCCGACATGGCGTTGTGCTTGTCGGCACGGTTCAGGGTCAGAGTGGCCACACCGCGCGCGTCCGTGGTCACCGCAATCGTTTCAAACATGTCCGCTCCTTACTGGGATCGTATGGCGCGTGTCATCTGCGCGGCCTCTTCAATGACCGCAAGGTCGAGGCCGGTCTGATATCCAAGCCGCTCCAAATGAGCCACAACAGCTTCGGTGGCGACGTTTCCGGCAGCGCCCGGCGCGTAAGGACACCCGCCCAAACCGCCAACGGCGCTGTCGAAAACCCGAACGCCCAGCGCCAGCGCAGCGTCGATATTGTCGATGGCCCGCCCGTTGGTGTCGTGGAAATGCCCCGCGAGCCGCGTCATCGGAACGCGTTCGCGCACGGCCAGCAGCATATGGGCAATGGTGTCGGGCGTGCCCTGCCCGATCGTGTCCCCCAGCGATACTTCGTAACATCCCAACGAGAACAGCCGGTCCGCAACTTCAGCCACTTTCTCGGGCGGTGTTGTTCCGTCAAAGGGGCAATCAGTCACGCAGGACACATATCCACGTACAGGCAAGTCGATGTGGCGCGCAGCTTCAAGGATCGGGACAAAGCGGTCGATGGATTCTTCAATAGTCGCGTTGATATTGGCTTTTGAGAACCCTTCCGAAGCCGAAGCGAATACCGCGATCTCATCCGCCTTTGCGGCCAAAGCGTCTTCGTATCCCTGCATGTTCGGTGTCAGCGCTCCATAGCGGACACCGTCGGCCCGTTTGATCCCGGCCAACACGTCCGCGCTGCCCGCCATTTGCGGCACCCATTTGGGCGAGACAAAACTGGCCACTTCGATGCGGTTGAAACCGGCCTTGCTCAGGCAATCGACCAGCGCCACCTTGTCCGCCACTGCAATTTCGCGCTTTTCGTTTTGCAGACCGTCGCGCGGACCCACTTCGAAGATTTCGACCCGTTCACCCATTGCTGTGTCCTTCTCTGATTGCCGCATTCGATTCGACTGTGCCACGTTGTTCGAAAAGGGGACAGTTCATTCCTCCTCCAGCCGGACCAACGCGGCCCCAGCCTCAACCTGCGCCCCGGCATCCGCCAGCACTTCGGCAACGATGCCGTCACGGGCGGCCAGCAGGGAATGTTCCATTTTCATGGCCTCAAGGATTGCCAGCCGGTCGCCTTCCTGCACGGCTTGACCCACCTGCGCAAAGACAGCTTTGACCAGACCCGGCATCGGGGCCTCAATCACATTGGTGTCGCCAGCGGCACCGGCATCGCGGTCCAACGGATCAACAATTTCCAGGACTTGACCATAGTTTTCAAAGACTGTGATCTGCGAACCCGAGACAGACACGCGCGGCATAGGGGCTCCGTCGATCATCCAACCGCCCGGACCGCGCTGGGCAAGGATTGTTTGCTCTCGGACCTGCCAGACCTGACGGTTCTGACCTTCTACCTGAACGTCCAGATCAATATCATCACCTGCCCGCAAATGGACCGCGCGATGCAGCGGTGCCCACAGCGAAAACCCTGTTTCCTCAACTGTATCCACCAGATCCAAAGCCGTCATCGCGGCCGCGACGATCGAAGACGCCGGGATCGGCTCTGCACGGGCCAGCACATCCAGATCGCGACCAATCAGGCCAGTATCAACATCACCGACGGCAAAGCCCGGATGCCGCGTCAGTGCACCCAGAAAGCCAAGGTTCGTGACTGTCCCCGCAACCTCAGTGCCTTTCAGGGCGCGATGCAATTGTTCCAATGCGACAGCGCGTGTGGGGCCGTGCACGATCACCTTCGCGATCATCGGATCATACCAGGGGCTGATCGTATCGCCCGCACGAACGCCACTATCTGCGCGGCATGCCGCCGGAAAGCGCAGATGGGTCAGTGTACCGGTCGCCGGCAGAAAGCCCTTTGGCACGTCCTCGGCATAAAGCCGCGCTTCGAAGGAATGGCCTGAGATCGACAGGTCACTCTGCTGCTTCGGCAGGCTCTCGCCCGCCGCAACACGCAACTGCCATTCGACAAGGTCCACGCCGGTGATCGCCTCGGTCACCGGGTGTTCAACCTGCAGGCGGGTGTTCATCTCCATGAACCAGAAACGGTCCGGACGCAGCCCGTCCGAGGCATCCACGATGAATTCAACCGTCCCCGCGCCTTTGTAACCAATGGCCTCGGCGGCACGCACGCCCGCCTGCCCCATCGCCTCGCGCATCTCAACGGTCATGCCCGGAGCTGGAGCTTCTTCGATTACCTTCTGATGTCGCCGTTGCAGGGAACAGTCGCGTTCAAACAGATGCACCGCATGGGTGCCGTCGCCAAACACCTGAACCTCGATATGGCGGGGCTTGGAGACGAATTTCTCGACCAGAACAGCATCATTGCCAAATGCGGTGCGGGCCTCACCCCGGGCGCTGTCCAATGCCTCGGTAAAATCTGCGGGCCGCTCGACCAGCCGCATGCCTTTGCCACCGCCACCCGCGACGGCCTTGATCAGGACCGGATAGCCAATCGTGTCGGCCGCACCCGCCAGATGCTCGGGGTCCTGATTGTCGCCGTGATACCCCGGAACAACCGGCACGCCTGCCTGCTCCATCAATACCTTGGCCGCGTCTTTGAGACCCATCTTGCGGATCGCATCCGCCGAAGGGCCAATGAAGGTCAGGCCAGCCGCCTCGACCGCATCCACGAAATCGGGGTTTTCCGAGAGAAATCCATAACCCGGATGGATCGCCTGCGCCCCGGTATCGAGCGCGGCTTGAATGATCACGTCGCCCTTGAGATAGCTCTCAGCCGGCGCCGCACGACCAATATGAACAGCCTCGTCCGCCATCTGCACATGCCTGGCCGACGCATCAGCATCAGAAAACACAGCCACGCAAGTTACACCCATTTTCTGAGCGGTTTCCATCACCCGACAAGCAATCTCGCCCCGGTTGGCGATCAGGATTTTTTTGAACATAGTTTAGCCCTTATCCACCAGGTCTTCGATCAGGCGGAACCGTTCGCAAAGCAATTCCATCTCGGGATCAAACCCGCCGTTACGCTCAAAGTAACGCCGGTGATCCTCACGCCACCCATCTAACGTTTCGTTTTCACCCTCGGCCAAGGCGAAGTCTTCGGTCATGTCACAATAGCGGCAGATCGAAACTTCGACCGTCTCAATCACCAATGCGGGACGATCATCCCATTCAAGGGCAATATCGCGCCGCCCAACAACCGGGGTATCAAGGCTGCCTTCGGGATAATCGCGCAGTGCGCCGCAGGTTGCCGTTTTTTGCCCTGCCCGAACCAGCGCTAAAAGCTCGGCACTCAGGATTGCACTGTCGCCGAATTTGAACGTCTGTGCATCGGGATAACGCGCTTTTATTTTTTCCAGGTCGATGCTCATCTTACATCCTGAACACGCCAAAGCGTGTCTCCTCAATCGGCGCATTCAGTGCCGCGTTCAACGACAAGGACAGCACGTCCCGGCTTTTGCGCGGGTCGATAATTCCGTCGTCCCACAGCCGCGCTGAGGCATAGAGCGGATGGGATTGTTCTTCGAACATCTCCAGCGTGGGGCGCTTGAACTCGGCCTCTTCTTCCGCCGACCAAGTTCCGCCCTGGCGTTCAATCCCATCGCGTTTTACGGTGGCCAGAACACCCGCCGCCTGCTCTCCACCCATCACGGAAATGCGCGAGTTTGGCCATGTCCACAGGAACCGCGGTTGGTAGGCCCGTCCTGACATGCCGTAATTCCCCGCTCCGAATGAGCCACCCACCAGCATGGTGATTTTTGGCACATTGGTCGTCGCGACCGCAGTCACCATCTTGGCCCCATGCCGCGCGATGCCTTCGTTTTCGTATTTCCGCCCAACCATGAAGCCAGTGATATTTTGCAGAAACACCAATGGAATTTTGCGCTGTGAACACAGTTCCACAAAATGCGCGCCCTTTTGCGCAGCTTCCGAAAACAGCACGCCGTTATTGGCGATGATCCCAACCGGGCAGCCTTTGACATGAGCGAACCCTGTCACCAGCGTCTCACCAAAGCGCGGCTTGAATTCGTCAAAGCGCGAGCCATCGACCAACCGCGCAATCACCTCGCGAATGTCATAGGGCGTGCGCAGATCGGCGGGGACGACGCCCAGAATCTCTTCGGGGTCATAGGCCGGATCCTCGGGGTTGGCCCAATCCACCGTCTGTGGCTTGCGCCGGTTCAGCGATCCGACGGCCCGCCGCGCCAAAGCTAGCGCGTGGGCGTCATCCTCGGCCAAATAATCCGCCACCCCGGACAGGCGCGTATGGACATCTCCGCCACCCAAGTCTTCGGCGCTGACCACCTCACCCGTCGCGGCCTTGACCAAAGGTGGTCCGGCGAGAAAGATGGTGCCCTGTTCCCTGACGATGATCGTTACATCTGACATCGCGGGCACGTAGGCCCCGCCAGCCGTACACGACCCCATCACCACAGCGATTTGCGGGATGCCCTTCGCGCTCATCCGCGCCTGATTATAGAAGATGCGGCCAAAGTGATCGCGATCGGGAAACACCTCATCCTGATTGGGCAGGTTTGCGCCGCCGCTGTCGACCAGATAGATGCAGGGCAGTTGGTTTTCCTCGGCAATCTCTTGCGCGCGCAGGTGCTTTTTGACTGACAACGGATAATAGGTGCCACCCTTCACGGTGGCATCGTTGCACACCACCATGACCTCTTGCCCCTGCACCCGGCCAATCCCTGCAATTACCCCGGCACAGGGAGCGGCGTCGCCATACATCGCATGCGCCGCCGTCGCGCCGATCTCAAGGAACGGCGACCCCGGGTCCAACAGGTTCGCCACCCTACGACGCGGCAGCATCTTGCCCCGCGATTCATGCCGTGCGCGGGATTTTTCGCCGCCGCCCATGCGGGCGGCCTCGGCGGCGTCGACAATTTGCGCCAACGCGTCCAGATGAGCCGCGCGGTTTTCCCGGAAGCCTTTGGACGAGGGCAAAGCAGAGGATCGGAGCTTCATCTTGTGTACTCTCTTAGAAAATCTCGAACGGGGTTTTCGCTGACTGCAAAGCTCTGCATCAGACGCGCGTAACCTTGCGCCACGTTGCTGGAACAAACTGCGTCAAGTTTTTTGATCTCTGGCTCTTCCAGAAAATCTTCCAGATCCGACATCGGGACCATAAAATAGTAGTCAAATGGCAGCATCTCGGCCGCCATCTCCATCGCCTCGATGGCCTCTTCGTTATCCCCGCGGCACAAATAGGCCAGGGATAGGTTGTGATAGGCGCCTCCCATTGCGTCATAGTCGCCGTCCGCCTCGTACTGGCTCACGGCAAGTTTGAAACGCCCGACGACTTCGCGATTGTAAAAATTCTCATCAGCTTGCGCTTCCGGCAGGAACATCGAGACATAGGCCAGATTTTCATCATGCCATCCGTCGGTTTGCATCTCGGTGCTGAAGACACTTCTCAGCATGCGAATTTCGGGTTCATATTTCAAGGTGCTGTAAGAGGCAGAGATCGCATCTAAATAGTTGTCGTAAAATGCAATTTTTCGTTTGTCTTCGTCATCAAGGCTCGCCACTCGACCGGCTACTTTGCGCAATTCAGAGATAGCCTCGTCGGGATAATCATAATAAACTAGAAGGTCTGCCAGTTGCAGTTGCTCTATGACTGCAATTTTGTCTTCGACGGCTTTATCGATTGTGTCCCGCATCCACGTCTCGAAGTAAGCCTTACCGGCCCAAGCCGCGCCAATGACCGCAATTGCCGTCGCGCTGAATTCAATCCCCGTTCTGATACTGGACTTATCCGCCATGATTTCCCTCCTCAGACGCGCGACGCTTCAATTCCTTTCGGATTACTTTTCCGGTCACGGTCAAAGGCAACTCTTGCACAAAAGCCACTTCACGGGGGTAAGAATAATGCGCAAGGCGGGTTTTAACCCACTCCTGCAACTCGGATTCCGAGGCGTCAGCCGCCGGTTTCAAAACCACATATGCCTTGACGATTTCTGTCCGCAGCTTGTCGGGCTTGCCGACCACGCCCACCGTTGCCACCGCCGGGTGGGTCAGCAGGCAATCCTCGATCTCTGCCGGGCCGATACGATAACCGGACGAGGTGATGACATCATCGTCGCGCCCTACGAAACGCAGGTACTCACCCTCCCACACACCGCGGTCGCCGGTAATCAGCCAATCGCCGCGAAATTTCTCAGCCGTTGCCTCGGGGCGGTTCCAATATTCCAACAGCATTGAGGCCGAGCCTCGCCGGATGGCCACGTCACCCTCATCAGCCGTCGGGTTGCCGTCCTCGTCGATCACCGCAATTTCGTGCCCCGGGACCGGTTTGCCTATGCAGCCGGGCCGCACCGGGAAGTCATCTGAGCAGGAAGAGACAACCATGTTGCATTCGGTCTGGCCGTAGAATTCGTTGATCGTTAGACCGAAGGCCTTCTGCCCCCATGCTAACATCTCGGCCCCCAGCGGCTCACCCCCGGACGCGACTGACCGTAGCCCGGGAAGTGCCTGATCCGCCGCCTTGAGCATTCGAAGTGCCGTTGGGGGAAAGAACACGTTTCGCACACCACCGCGCGCAATCACATCGGCGCAGGCTTCTGGGGTGAATTTATCCAGCCGTGCGGCGACTACGGGGATTCCCAGCGCAAGACCGGGCATCAGCACATCGAACAACCCGCCGATCCAGGCCCAATCGGCCGGTGTCCAGAGGCAGTCGCCTTCGCACAGGTTGTTATGGCTGATCGAAACCCCCGGAAGGTGGCCGGTCAGCACCCGGTGGCCATGCAACGCACCTTTCGGGCTTCCCGTGGTGCCAGAGGTATAGATCAACACCGCCGGATCCTCTGGCCCGGTGTCAGCGAATGGCACAACGCCTCCGTCTTCGCCAATCTGGTCCGCCATGAGCGGTTCTGCCAAGTCGCCTAACAGCGTCGCGCCGTCCGGGTCGGTCAGCACAACCTGCGCTCCGGCATCGCCTACCCGAGACCGCAGGGCATCTTGCTTGAATAGTTTGAACAACGGCACAGAGATCGCGCCGATTTTCCAGATCGCCAGATGCGCCGCCGCACACCACGGTGACTGGCTGAGCAACACGCCCACGCGATCCCCCGGCTGCACTTTCTTCGACAGCGCACGCGCGATGCCGTCTGTCATTTCAGCAAGCTGCCCGTAGGTGACGCGCCGCTCGTCGCTTCCTGTCAAGTCGATCACGGCGACCTGATCCGGTGCGTGATCAAGACACTGACGCGCCATATTCAGACGAGATGGCACGTCCCAGCCCCCCGCTGAACGCAAACCCGGTATGCGATTAGCTTCTGGCACGCTGCAATTCCCTTATTTTCAAGGGCCTTACCGGAGAAACCTCCGATGACCCCGTCACACAAATTTGATGCAGATCAGAGTGCGCGGATCGCGCGGCTGTCAATTCAATCTCATCAACTGAACCAAAGGCAAGACCATGACCAACAAACTCGCCGCTTTGACACTTTCCACCGCGCTGGTGGCGCTTGCCGCCCCCGCCTTTGCCCAATCGCAGGGTGATTGGACCGTCGGTGTCGGTGTCGGTTACCTCAACCCCAAGTCCGATAATGGCACGCTGGCCGGACAAAAGGCCGAGATCGACTCGGACACCCGCCCGATCTTCACTGCCGAGTATTTCATCCGTGACAATCTGGGCATCGAATTGCTGGCCGCGACACCGTTCAAGCACACCGTAACCCTGGGCGGAAGCACCGAGGCTGGCACCGTCAAGCACCTGCCGCCCACCCTGTCGCTGAACTATCACTTCCCGACCAACAGCGCATGGAAGCCCTATGTCGGTGCCGGTCTGAACTACACCATCTTCTTCGACGAGCAGTCCGCACTGGGTGATCTGAAGGTCGATGACTCTTTCGGTGTCTCGCTGCAGGCCGGTCTGGACTATATGGTCTCGGACAATGGTGCTGTCCGTCTGAACGTACGTTGGTTTGATATCGACACGGACGTCAAACTGAACGGAACCAAGATCGGCAAAGCCGATATCGATCCCTTCCTTGTCGGCGTATCCTACGTTCATAAGTTCTGATCCTTCCAAGGAAAACGCTTCGCAGTTCCCTCGTCTGCGAAGCGTTTTCTTCTCTCAGCGCATCTCGTTCATCAGTTCCCGCCCGATCAGCATCCGGCGGATTTCGCTGGTGCCCGCGCCAATCTCCATCAGCTTGGCATCGCGGAAAATCCGGCTGACCGCCGAGTCAGACAGGAACCCTGCCCCACCCATCGCCTGAACAGCCTGATGCGCCTGCGACATGCCCTGTTCTGAAGCATAAAGACAGCACGCCGCCGCATCCTGACGGGTTACATCCCCCCGGTCACAAGCCTTGGCGACCTCATAGACATAGGCCCGTGCGGAATTCATCGCGGTGTACATATCGGCGATCTTGCCCTGCATCAGTTGAAAGCTGCCGATCGGTTTGCCGAACTGCTTTCGCTCTGCCAGATAGGGCATGATCTCATCCAGACAGGCCGCCATGATGCCGGTTCCAATTCCGGCCAGAACCACACGTTCGTAATCCAGCCCGGACATCAGAACCGCAACGCCCTTACCTTCTTCGCCCAAAACGTTTTCGAACGGCACCTCGACATCTTCAAAGATCAGCTCGGCCGTGTTCGAACCGCGCATCCCCAACTTGTCGAAATGGGGCGAGGTCGAGAAGCCCTTCATCTCTTTCTCAATCAGAAACGCGGTGATGCCCTTCGATCCGGCCTCCGGGTTGGTCTTGGCATATACGACCAGCGTATCCGCGTCCGGCCCGTTGGTGATCCAGTATTTGTTGCCGTTCAGCCGGTAGTGATCATTGCGTTTTTCCGCACGCAACTTCATCGACACAACATCGGATCCGGCGGAAGCCTCGGACATGGCCAACGCACCAACATGTTCGCCCGAGATCAGGCGCGGCAGGTATTTCGCCTTTTGCTCGTCATTACCGTTCAGCTTGATCTGATTGACGCACAGGTTCGAATGCGCGCCATAAGACAGAGAGACCGAGGCCGATGCCCGCGCAACCTCTTCCACAGCTACAGTGTGGGCCAAATAGGACATCCCTGCCCCACCGTATTCCTCGGACACAGTGATGCCGAGCAAACCCAGATCGCCCATCTCTTTCCAAAGCTCGTTTGGAAATGCGTTCGAGGCATCGATTTCACCCGCCATCGGCTTGACCCGCTCCTGCGCCCACCGGTGTACCATTTCACGCAGGGCATTCACGTCCTCGCCCAGATCAAATTGCATGGCCGCCGTGAACATAAGCGATCTCCTCTTTCGCATTAATGAACAGTTGTTCAATAAATAGCAGCGAATCTGAATTGGGTCAACGACGGCATCCCAAAAACAAACCGCCGCCCTGATCGGGGCGGCAGTTTCATACAAATAAAGCGTGCGCGTCACGCGCACTCGATTGGATTACGACTGATACACTGCGCTCACCTCTGCCCGAATGATCCGTGCGATCAGCGCGCAATCATCAAGCGAAAAGGTTAAGGGAACGCGCATGTCGACGATCCCGGCGAGGATTCGATCACTTTTTGGCATCGGCGCGCTGTCGGCATATCGCCAGCTGTCATAGCGCGATGTAAAGCCGTTCGGCTCGGCCCCGCCGAACCACTTAAGCTCGACCCCCCGGGCCGCGCAGCGCTGGATAACCTCGTTTACCCGCTCCGCCGACCAATCGAGCAACAGGAACTGGATCGAGGAACCGACAAATGTCTCGGCCTCTGGCCGGTCGACAACGCTCAGACCTGGCGTCTCGCGCAGGCCTTTTTCGATTTCGAAATAGCGTTCGTTCCAGCGTTCAATCTGCCGATCCAGATCGCGCAATTGCGGGCGCAGGATTGCGGCCCGCAGATTATCCATTCGCCCCGAGACATTGGGGGTATGATACTTGATCCGCTCAAACACCTCTGGCCCCGGTGCCGCAAGGTGGCGTTCGTACAGCATGTAGGACCCCGACAGCATCGTTGCCTTTGCCGCCAGTTCCTCATCATCGGTGATAAGCAAGCCGCCCTCGCCCGAATTGACGTGTTTGTAGGTCTGGCAGGAATAGCAGCCAATCGCGCCTTGTCGGCCCGAAACCTGCCCATGCCACGCAGCGCCCATTGTGTGGGCGCAATCCTCGATCACCGTGACACCTGCGGCATCGCACATCTGCATCAGCCGATCCATGTCACACAGATGACCACGCATATGGCTCAGCATCAAAACGCGGGCCTGATCCAGCTTGGTTTCGAGATCGTCCAGATCAATCGTAAGGTCTTCGGTCACACCCACAAAAACGGGGCGCGCACTGACCGAAGCAATAGATCCGGGCACAGGTGCCAGAGTGAACGTGTTCGTCAGCACCGGGTCCCCCGGGTTGACCCCCACGGCCCTCAGTGCCGTTGCCATCGCATAGCCGCCCGAGGACACGGCCAGACAGTATTTGGCACCTGTCTGGGCGGCAAATTCCTGTTCCAGCAGGGCGGTTTCGCCCAATTCGCCAGGTACGACGTTATAACGATGCAGACGCCCGTGGCGCAGTACCGCCAGCGCGGCCTCAACCGCCTCTTCTGGAATGGGTTCCTGCTGTGTGAAGCTGCCAGTGAATATCTCGGTCATAAGAGTGTTCTGGTCCTGCAAAACGTTCGGGTCAAGGGATTACGCGGCCGCGCCAATCAACTCTGCAACCAATTCTGGTAAATCATGGAAATGGTGCAGCAGAGCTTCGGGTTCCAGCGCGGCCATATCATCGCCGGACGGGCCGAAGGTAACCAATACCGACGGCACACCCGCGGCGCGGGCCGTGTTTCGGTCAGTGTCGGAATCGCCAATCAGAACACATAAATCAGGATGACCACCCGCCCGGCGTGCAGCTTCACGCAGCGGTTCCGGATCAGGCTTGCGCACCGACAGCGTGTCTGCACCAACTAAAGAGGCAAACAGGTCACGCACTCCCATCTGCGTGAGCAACTGATGGGCCAAGGCTTCAGGCTTATTGGTACAGATGCCAACCCCGTAACCTGCGGACTTCAACATTTCCACTGCGTCCAGCGCGCCAGGGTAGAAATGGGTATGCGTGTCGATATCGTCGGAATACGCTTCAAGCAGCATCGGGTAGTAGTCTTGAACCGTTGCATCGTCATAAGCGCCCACCCGTTTCAACCCATGGGTCAGCATCATTCGGCCACCGCGCAGCGCAACGCCCGCATCTTCGCCGTGAACCAACACATCCCCATGCCCCATATGCCGAAAACAGTGGTTGGCGGCGGCCAGCAAATCGCCCGATGTATCGGCCAAGGTCCCGTCCAGATCGAAGATAACCGTACGCATTTTGCCCCCTAATTCGGCGAGACTTCGCCATAAGTGTTGCAAACGGCAATCTTGTTTGATGCCCGAACCGCTTGCGACTTTGAACTCAGCGGATAAAACGGGCCGCAACAAAACACAAAGAGAAATCGTTTTTATGACCATCGCCCTTGTTATCCTTGCCGCCGGAAAAGGCACCAGGATGAATTCGGATACCCCGAAAGTTTTGCACCCGATTGCCCAAACGCCGATGTTGGTGCACGCGATGCGCGCCGGTGCGGTGCTGTCACCCGAACGAACCGTTATTGTCACTGGTCACGGCTCTGAGGAGGTTGCTAGGACCGCCACTGCCGAGGATGAAGCCGCGCAGATTGTCGTTCAGGAAGAACAGCTTGGAACAGCGCATGCAGTTGCGCAGGCGCGGGATGCACTGGCCGATTTCGATGGCGATGTGATCATCCTTTACGGCGACACGCCCTTTATCGACCCCAGAACACTGGAGCGTATGATTGAGGCGCGCGCATCCTTTGATCTGGTCATGCTGGGCTTTGATATTGCCGAAGTTCAGCCCCGCTATGGCCGATTAATCATGGATGGCGAAAAACTGGTCGAAATCGTCGAGTACAAAGACGCAACCGAAGAACAGCGCGCCATACGCTTTACCAACAGTGGATTACTGGCCTGCAACGCAAAAGTACTGTTCGAATTGATTGACGCGGTCGGCAACGATAACGCCTCGGGTGAATACTACCTGACCGAAATCGTGGCACTGGCAAATGCGCGCGGTCTGTCGGCAACTGCCATCAAATGCGATGAGGCTGAAACGCTGGGCGTGGACTCTCGTGCTGATCTGGCTGCGGCCGATGCCGAGTTTCAGACCCGTGCGCGCAATGAGTTGTTGGCTTTGGGCGTGACGCTGATGGCCCCCGAAACGGTTTATCTGTCCGCTGACACGATCGTAGGTCGAGACACGGTGATCGAACCCAACGTCGTCTTCGGCCCCGGCGTTACCGTCGAAAGCGGCGCGACGATCCGTGCGTTTTCGCATCTGGAAGGGTGTCATGTCAGCCGCGGTGCCATCGTCGGCCCCTACGCGCGCCTGCGCCCAGGTACAGAACTGGCCGAAAACACCCGTATCGGCAATTTCGTTGAGACAAAGAATGCCCAGATCGCTGAAGGCGCTAAGGTCAACCATCTCAGCTATATCGGCGACGCCTCGGTTGGAGCGTCGACCAATATCGGCGCGGGTACGATCACTTGTAACTATGACGGCGTGATGAAGCACCAGACGACCATCGGAGAGAACGTCTTTATCGGCTCCAACACTATGCTAGTTGCCCCGGTTTCTGTCGGTGACGGCGCGATGACCGCAACAGGTACAGTCGTCACGCGGGATGTAGAACCCGACGCGCTGGCCGTGGCACGTGCCAAGCAGGACAACAAGCCCGGCTATGCGCGCAAATTGTTTGAGATGTTGAAGGCGAAGAAGGCTCGCCGCAACAAGGGAGCCTGAGTTATGTGTGGAATTGTAGGTGTACTGGGTGAGCATGAGGCCGCGCCAACTTTGGTCGAGGCGCTAAAACGTCTTGAATATCGTGGCTATGACAGCGCCGGGATTGCCACGGTCAATGGTGGCACGCTTGGACGTCGTCGGGCGGTCGGCAAGTTGGTCAACCTGAGCGATCTGCTGGTGCACGACCCGCTGCCCGGCAAATCCGGTATTGGTCATACCCGTTGGGCTACCCATGGCGTACCGTCGGTGACCAACGCGCACCCGCATCAGGCCGGCCCTGTGGCGGTTGTTCATAATGGTATCGTCGAAAACTATCGTGAGTTGCGGGCAGAACTGGCCGAACATGGCATCGGTTTCGCGACCGAGACGGACACCGAAACCGTCGCCCTGATGACGGAGTATTACCTTAAGACAGGCCTGTCGCCGGTTGAGGCCGCCTTCAAGACCATCGATCAGCTTGTTGGTGCGTTTGCGCTGGCCTTTCTGTTCGACGGTCAGGACGATCTGATCGTCGCCGCGCGCAAGGGATCACCTTTGGCGATCGGTCACGGAGATGGTGAGATGTACGTAGGTTCAGACGCCATCGCACTGGCCCCGCTGACCGACCGTATCACCTATCTTGAGGAAGGCGACCGGGCTGTTCTGACCCGAACCTCTCTGGAGATCCGCAACGAAGCCGGTGAATTGGCTAATCGCGAGACTCGCCAGATCAAACTGGACCACACACAGACCGAAAAGAACGGCCATAAACACTTCATGGCCAAGGAAATTGCCGAACAACCCATCGTGATTGCCGACGCGATCCGGTCATACCTGCCAAGTGGTGGTGATCAGGTGGTTCTGCCTGGCGACGATCTGGATTTCACCAAACTGGATCGTTTGACCATGGTGGCTTGTGGCACCGCATTTTACGCCTGCCTGACGGCGAAATACTGGTTCGAGCAATTGGCCCAAATGCCCGTCGAGGTCGATATCGCCAGCGAGTTCCGCTATCGCGAACCTCCGATCACGGAGCGCACGATGGCGCTGTTCGTCAGTCAGTCGGGTGAAACTGCCGACACTCTGGCGGCGCTGCGCTATTGCGAAGGCAAGGCGGACAAGATCGTCTCGGTCGTCAACGTCCCCGAAAGTTCGATCGCCCGCGAAAGCGATATCGCCCTGCCCATCCATGCGGGCGTTGAGATCGGCGTGGCTTCGACCAAGGCGTTCACGTGTCAACTGAGCGTTCTGCTGATGATGGCGCTCAAGGCGGCTGCGGATCGTGGTACGCTGACCGACAACGAGCTGGCCGACCACTATGCCGCGCTACGCGGCCTGCCAACGGTGATGAATGCAGCGCTGGATCAGAATCCGGCCATCAAGACGTCCGCACAGCGCCTGTCCGAAGCCCGCGACGTTCTGTTCCTGGGTCGCGGCCTGATGTATCCGCTGGCGATGGAGGGGGCGCTGAAGCTCAAGGAAATCAGTTATATCCACGCCGAAGGTTATGCTTCGGGTGAGCTGAAGCACGGACCAATCGCCCTGATCGACAAGAACATGCCTGTGGTGGTCATGGCCCCGCGCGACGCCGTGTTCGACAAAACGGTGTCGAACATGCAAGAGGTGATGGCGCGCAAGGGTAAGGTCATTCTGGTCTCGGACGATGACGGGATTGCCGAGGCTGAAGATGGCGTGTGGAGCATCATCCGGATGCCGCATGTCCACCCTAGCCTGGCGCCGATCCTCTACTCGGTCCCGGCGCAACTGCTGGCCTATCACACGGCGGTGGCCAAAGGCACGGATGTAGACCAGCCGCGCAACCTGGCAAAATCGGTTACAGTGGAGTGAGACATGGCCAAGCAATTTCCGGAACTGGACGACGGGCAGCGTAAATTCATCGAAGAACAGCACATGTTCTTCGTCGGCACTGCGGCACCCGACGGACGGGTCAACATCTCGCCCAAGGGCATGGATTCGCTACGCGTTCTTGGCCCGAACCGGATTGCATGGATGAACCTGACCGGCAGCGGCAACGAAACCGCCGGTCATCTGCTTGAAGCGAACCGCATGACGCTGATGTGGTGTTCGTTCACGACCCGCCCCATGATCCTGAGAACGTATGGCACCGCGCGCACGCTGCATGTGGGGGACGATGGCTGGGATGAATTGGCTGGCCTTTTCCCTGATCACCGCAGCGCGCGTCAGATCTATGATCTGGATATCGATGTGGTCCAGACTTCGTGCGGCTATGCCGTGCCGTTCATGGAATATCAGTCCGAACGCGACACGATGCAGAAATGGGTCGATGGCAAGTCCGACGAGCAGATCCAATCCTACTGGGTTGAAAAGAACCATCAGACCATTGATGGCAAACCCACGCGCACCCGACCCTGAGTTTATTGATGCTTGAAGCCTATCTGAACCAGATCAAAGCCCATTCCGATCCCGAGCGCGCCGAACAAATGGCGGCCTACCACAAGGCCGACCGCACCCATCTGGGCGTGGCAAACCCGATCCTGAATGATCTGACCAAAACCTGGCGACAGGAGTTGGATGTGGCAGCGCGCGTCGAATTGGCAGATGCGTTGTGGCAGACCAATATCCACGAAGGACGCCTTGCCGCTGCAAAACTGCTGACACAGGCACGCATACGACCTGATGATGCCGTTTGGGACCTGCTGCAAAGCTGGTTGCCGGATTTTGATGCCTGGGCTGTGGCGGATCACGCCTGCATGGCGATGCAAAAGCGCCTGTCAGCCGACCCTTCGCGGCTGGATCAGGTGGAAAGCTGGACAAAATCGGACCACATGTGGACCAGGCGCGCGGCGCTGGTGGCGACCCTGCCCTGGACCAAACAGAACCACCCCAAACCGGAAGACCTGCAACGCCGAGACCGCATTCTGGGTTGGGCTGCAGGCTACGTGCCCGATCGCGACTGGTTCATTCAAAAAGCCGTCGCTTGGTGGCTGCGCGAATTGTCCAAGCACGACCCGGACCGGGTCATTGCCTTTTTGAAAACACACGGCGACGTGATGAAGCCATTTGCGCGAAAAGAGGCCGGTAAATATCTGAAAGGTCAGTTGGAATAAACTTCCAGCTCAACCAGTTCATCAAATGGCAGCAGCAGGGCCCGCATCGCATCCAGCGAAAGGCGGCTGCCGCCCCCGGCTGGCCCGGATGCCGGAATCAGCGTGATATAGGCCTGCGCGCCCGTCCGCGGTACAACCACGCGCCCGGTGAATTCAGTCTCCACCAAAGACGTTTCCAGCCATCGACCAGGTGTTGTGGGATCTCCCAGACCGGCAATCGTGGTTTTTGGACCGAGCCAACCAGTGGCGGCAACGGCAACGGGTTGCGGCTCGACCACCTCTTCTACAACGGCTGGTTCTGCCTCTTCAGGGGGCTTGTCACCACCAAAGACACGATCGGTGGTCGACCGAACGGTGTCACATCCCGCCACCAGAACACAAAAAGCCAAAAGCGCATATCTCATGACGCAAACCTATCGCCCTGCGCGCATCTGTTCCAGCGCAAAGCGCAGTTCGCCCTTGTCGCAGGGCGGTTGCAGCTTTACCTATGTCGCATGACAGCTCCGCTTATCGACCCGTTCGCACGTGCCATCACCTATCTCCGCGTATCCGTCACGGATCGCTGCGATTTCCGCTGCGTCTATTGCATGTCCGAGGACATGACCTTTCTGCCCAAGAAAGACCTACTGACGCTGGAAGAGCTTGACCGCATGTGCTCGACCTTTGTGAACATGGGTGTTGAAAAGTTGCGCATCACCGGCGGTGAGCCTCTGGTGCGCCGCAATATCATGACATTTTTCAATTCGATGACCCGACACCTGGACAGCGGCGCACTGAAAGAGCTGACGCTAACCACCAATGGTTCGCAACTGCACCGATTTGCCGATGATCTGTACGCCGCAGGTGTGCGTCGCGTGAACGTATCGCTGGATACGCTGGACGAGGATAAATTTGCCAAGGTCACCCGTTGGGGACGCCTCAAACAGGTTCTTAACGGAATCGACGCCGCGCAGAAAGCGGGTCTGCGGGTCAAGATCAATGCGGTCGCCTTGAAAGGGTTCAATGAACCCGAATTGCCAAAGATCACCGAATGGTGTGCCGAGCGTGATATGGATCTGACCTGGATTGAGGTCATGCCCATGGGTGATATCGGAAACGAAGACCGCCTGGACCAGTACTGGTCTCTTGAAGATGTGCGCAAGGAATATGAAAAACATTATTCCGTCACGGATCTGGCCGAACGTACCGGTGGCCCTGCGCGCTATGTACGGCTTGAGGATACAGGCCAGAAAATCGGCTTTATCACACCGCTGTCGCATAACTTCTGCGAAAGCTGCAACCGCGTGCGCCTGACCTGCACCGGTGAGCTGTACATGTGCCTTGGGCAAGAGGATATGGCCGACCTGCGCGCGCCGCTGCGCGATCATCCCGACAGTGATAGATCATTGGAAGAGGCAATCAGGTCCGCGATCACGCTCAAGCCCAAAGGGCATGATTTCGACTATTCCCGTCAGGCCGTCGGCGGCCAGATGAGCCGCCACATGAGCCACACGGGCGGCTAAAGTGCCAAACAACCCCGACCAGCCAACGCTGCTGTACAAGCTGTATTGCGGCCTGACTTCCATTGCGGCCCCGCTGGCATGGCGCACGGTTCGCAAAAAGCTGCAGACGGCGGGCGTTCCCGAAACGCGCCAGCAGGAACGCCTTGGCCACGCCACGCAAACCCGCCCGGATGGGCAGCTGATCTGGTTCCACGCCGCCAGCGTTGGCGAAACTCTGTCCGTCATCAGCCTCATCAAACGTCTGGGCGAACGCCTGCCCCAGGCTGAGTTTCTGATTACCTCCGGAACTCCAACTTCGGCCGCGCTGATCGAAAAACGAATGCCACCGCGCGCACGCCATCAATACCCACCACTGGACACAGCCGGACCGGTGAAGCGTTTTTTGGATCACTGGCGCCCTGACGCCGGCGTCTTCGTCGAAAGTGAAATCTGGCCACGCCTGATTGTCGAAGCATCTCGGCGCGAGGTTCCGCTGGCGCTGCTCAACGCGCGTCTATCGGATCGCTCGGTCGAGGGATGGAAGAAGCGACCCAAAACCGCGCGATTTATTCTGGACCATTTCACACTGTTCCTAACCCAGAATGACAAGACGGCGGGAAATCTTATCGACATGGGTGCACTCCCCGATCGGGTACAGCCCGGCACCAACCTCAAAGCCATGTCGGACCCCCTGCCGGTCGATCGGACCACGCTGAGCGATATCCGCGCTCAAACCGCCGACCGCCCGGTCTGGATCGCCAGTTCGACCCATGCAGGTGAGGAAGAAGCGGTTCTGGCCGCGCATGCCAAGCTGTTGCAACGCTGGCCCGATCTGCTGCTTCTGCTGATCCCCCGGCACCCCGAACGACGGTCAGAGGTTGCAGATCTTCTCGAGTCCGCCGGGCAGTCCGCCGCCTTCCGCACCAAGGGCGACAAGATCGCGCCGCAGACTCAAGTTTACGTCGCTGACACACTGGGCGAAACCGGCACATGGTACGCATTGTGCCCAATCGTGTTCCTGGGCGGCTCGCTCAAGGAAATCGGCGGTCACAACCCGTTTGAGCCCGCACAGGCCGGTGCCGCTGTGATCACTGGTCCGGGGTACTTCAATTTTTCTGAAACCTTCGCGCCACTGATCGAAAGCGGTGGCGCGGCCGAGGTCAACTCCGCCCCGCAACTCGCGGATGCCGTTGCAAATTTGTTGTCAGACGACACCGCGCTGGACAAAGCGCAGGCTGGCGCGAAATCCTGCGTAAATCTCCAGAAATCCGCGTTGGGCGATGTGATCAACACCTTGTGCGAGACACTCAGCCTCGCCTGACGCAGCAAGGGTCCACTTTCATCTGCCATAAATATCCCGGGGAGCGCGAGGGGCTGGCCCCTCGCTTCCTTACGCCTACATCAGGCTGCGGGCATCCGTTGTTCCACGATCCCGGCCCACCAACTGCATCCAGCCGGAATCGCCTCGTCGTTAAAATTGTATTCAGGATGATGCACAGCAGCCGTGTCGCCATTGCCAACCAGGATGTAGGCTCCTGGCCGTTCTTCCAGCATAAAGGCAAAATCCTCACCGCCCATGATCAGGGGCGCTTCGTCACAGTTTCCGGACACCGAGCGCGCGACATCCGCTGCAAAATCGGTTTGCTCGTCGCTGTTTACCATCACCGGATAACCCCGGTAATAGGTCACATCGGCCGCGCCGCCAAAGGTGGTGGCGATACCTGCGCAGATTTCCTGAACGCGCTTCTCAGCCAAGTCGCGCATTTCCTTGCTCATCGTGCGCACGGTCCCTTTGATCTTCACCGATTGGGGGATCACATTGAACGCGTTTGACGACGTCTCAAACGACGTGACCGAAACCACAAGACGATCAATCGGATCGGCATTGCGCGATGCAATGGTCTGCAGCGCCAAAACGGCCTGCGCAGCCATTACCGTAGTGTCGACCGTTTCATGCGGCTTGGCAGCGTGCCCGCCTTTACCTTCGAAAGTGATATCGAACTGATCTGTTGCCGCAAAAAAGGCACCAGGCCGAATGGCGAAACTGCCCACCGGGCGGCCGGGCCAATTGTGCATGCCATAGACCTCCTGAATGCCCCAGCGGTCCATCATGCCGTCTTCGCACATCTCGCGCCCGCCGCCACCGCCTTCTTCAGCGGGCTGGAAGATCACAACCACGGTGCCGTCAAAATTGCGCGTCTCGGACAGGTATTTCGCGGCCCCCAACAGCATGGCCGTATGCCCGTCATGCCCACAGGCATGCATCGCGCCATCGGTTTTTGAGGCATAGTCCAGCCCGGTCGCCTCGTGGATCGGCAGCGCATCCATATCCGCCCGTAGCCCGATCACCTTGCCGCTTGTGTCCGTCTTGCCCTTGATCACGCCGACAATTCCGGTTCGGCCGATGCCTGTCACCACTTCATCACAGCCAAAGTCCCGCAACCTGTCGGCGACCAGGGCACTGGTGCGGTGGGTTTCGAACAGGATTTCCGGGTTTTCATGAATATCGCGTCGCCACTCGGTGATTTCACCCTGCAACTCGGCGAACCGGTTTTTGATCGGCATGTTGGTCTCCTAACTGTTGGTTTTCCGGCCTGCTGCTCCGCTATGGCTCCGCCATGACTTCAATCTGTTTCGGCGGGTCGCAACGAACCCGCCAACAGGACGATGAATACGGCCAGCGGCAACAGCGCCGTGAATGCTATGCGCAATGTAAGCATCTCTGCGAGAAACCCAATAAGCGGTGGGCCAATCAACAGGCCTCCGTACCCCAGCGTGGCGACGCTGGCGATCGCCTGCCCCGGCGGTACGTTGGGATCACTTGCCGCCCGGCTGAACGCCAACGGCATGATCACCGCGTACCCGATCCCCATCATCGCAAAACCTGCCAATGCCAGTCCTGCCTCGGCAGCGGACACAACACAGAACACACCCAAAGCGGCGCAAGCCCCGCCAAATCGCGCTGTTGCCACCGGTCCAAACCGCGCAATGACAAACCCGCCTGCCAAGCGGAAAGCAACCATGGCTACCGAGAATACCGCATAGCCCAATGCCGCAATGCTTTCGGCGGCGTCGGTCACGTCCCGTAGGAAAATCGCACTCCAATCCGCCACTGCACCTTCCCCCAAAGCTCCGCACAGAGCGGTGAAGCCCACAAGGATCAAAGCGCCTGAAGGCAAAGCAAAAACCTTGCCTCCGGACACGGCCGCGCGGCGCGATGTCCAGCGTACCCATGACAATGCCAATGCCAGCCCAACGACGATCCCGCCCGCCAGCAAAAAGTGTTGGATCACTGTCAGCCCCATCTGCACCGCTGCAAATCCGCTGAGGGCGCCCAACCCAGCCCCAAGGCTCCACATCGCGTGGAATGATGACATCACGGGCTTCTTGTACGCCTGCTCAACCTCCGCCGCCCAGGCGTTCATCGCCACATCCATCGAGCCGTGGAAAGCCCCGAATACAAACAAAAAAGCCGCAAGCGACCAAAAGCTACCCGCGAGGGCCAGAAGGATCAACGAAACCGTATAGAGAACGGCAATGTACCGCGTCAGAACCACCGCGCCGAACCTGTCGGTCAACCGGCCTGTGATCGGAAATGAACACACCGCGCCCGCCGCCATGAACAACAGGCCATATCCCAGTGTCTCATGCGTCAGGTCCAGTTTGTCCCGGACCGCTGGAATGCGCGATGCCCAGATGCCGAACAATGCGCCATTCAATATGAACATGGCGGCCACGGCCCGCCACGCCGACACGATTCCAATCACAGAGAATTCCTCGACCCAAGTGTCAAACGCGTTTGTTGTACAACTCGCAGGTCCAAAGGCAAATACGGATCTACTCCAACCGCTTTCGAATCCTGCGAACGGCAAACCATACCGCCAAGACAACCGGAATCGTCACTGCTGCGCTTAACATCCCTTTACTGATCCCGGCACCCGTCAGGGGGTAGAGCAGATAGCTGACCAGCGATACAGCGTAATAGCTGATCGCGACCACGGAAAGCCCCTCGACCGTGTGCTGCAGACGCAGTGCCAGATCCGCCCGGCGATCCATACTTTCCAACAGGGCCTGGTTCTGTGCGCTTCGCTCAACATCTACGCGGGTTCGCAGCAATTCCCCTGCACGGATGGCCCTATCTGACAGGGCTTGCAGGCGACGTTCCGTGGATTTCACCGTACGGATCGCCGGGTCGTATCGGCGCATCATAAAGTCCGCAAAGTTCTGACCGCCTTCAAAACGCTCTTCGCGCAGGACCTCAATCCGCTGATTTACGATGGCCTCATAGGCACCCGTGGCTCCGAACCGGAACGAACACTGCGCCGCCAAAGTTTCCAGTTCAATCGAGGTCGACAGCAAGTCCTGAAGCAACTCGTCGGGCTGGGCAGAATTGTCGGTCATCTGCCCCATCAGGCGCGTCAGTTTTTCATCCAGCTTTCCGATACGAGGCATCAGTTGTTTGACCCGCGCAAAACCCAGCATAGACATTGCCTTGTAGGTCTCGATTTCACACAAACGCTGGACGATCCGTCCCGTCCTGCGCCGACCGGTTCCATTCGCGACAAACAGCGCAAACCGCATGTGCCCTGCCGGATCGATACGAAAATCACTTGCACAAACAGCTGCGTCATCCAGCACCCGAGCAACAGCCAGGCTTTCTGGTTCGAACCATTCCAGCAGCTTGGATTTGATCACCTCGTCGCCTTCGCGTTCGACAACACGCACCATGGCCGACGTGACCCTCTGACCGGGGCTGGCCATCAACCAGTCGGGGGGAAAAACCTCAAAATCAGCCGGGTTGAACGCACGCTCGCTGACGTTCTGGGCGATGGCCGTATAGGTCACGAACTCGGTATGTTGTTCCCACTTCAACCAATGGCGGCCGATTTGTCCGGCATAGTGTGTGGCGTCCGGCTGCGGATGCTGCGCCCCGTGGCGGTCGAGAAGATCGATCAGGTGATCCAGATCTTCGCGGCGATCCCGTGCGACGGCGGCAACAGATTTCTTGATCGCAAGAAAGACCACTGTACAGGGCATTGCCGCCACCGGAAAGGGACGGGCGTGCAATTCATTAGCCAGCGCATAGCGCAGCGGATGGTCATCTATCGGCGTCATCTTGGGCTCCGTTTCGTCCGAGGCACTATACGACACCTATAAAATTCATCAATTCTCTTTTTATTTCATATACTTACAAGGATACTACGGTATACAAACCCGCTATCTCATTGATTTGGCTGCCACAGCTCGATCGGGTTGCCCTCAGGGTCATGGATGCGCGCGAACTTGCCAACCTCACTGTCCCACTCTGCGTTAGTTTCAACCTTGATCCCTGCGGCTTCAAGCTGTGCAATCATGGTGGCTAGGTCATCGACACGAAAATTGATCATCCACTGCTGCTCGGATCTTCCGAAGTACGCGGTGTCCTGCGCAAAGGGGGCGAAGACTGTGTAACCCTCGCGCTGTTTCCATGGCTCCGGGATATAGTGATTTACGCCCAGGTGCTTTTCATACCACGCGCTCAAGGCCTCGGGATCACGAGCGCGAAAGAACACGCCGCCTATGCCGTTCACTTTTTCCATCGGGCACCTCCTTTTCAATTCAGAATACACCAAAAACAGAAAAGGCGCCCACTGGGGCGCCTTTCCGATAGTTATCCTGACCCGTTCAGTCGATCATGGGCAGTAATTTGTCCAGGCTTGCCTTTGCGTCGCCGTAGAACATGCGGGTGTTTTCTTTGAAGAACAGCGGGTTTTCGATGCCCGAGTACCCGGTGCCTTGGCCGCGTTTGGACACGAAGACCTGCTTGGCCTTCCAGCATTCCAGAACCGGCATGCCGGCGATGGGGCTGTTGGGGTCTTCCTGCGCCGCAGGGTTCACGATGTCGTTCGAGCCGATGACGATGGCCACATCCGTTTCGGGGAAGTCATCGTTGATCTCGTCCATTTCCAGCACGATGTCGTATGGCACCTTCGCCTCGGCCAGCAGCACGTTCATGTGGCCCGGCAAACGGCCCGCGACCGGGTGGATCGCAAAGCGCACATTCTTGCCCTGTGCCCGCAGCTTGCGGACCAGTTCGGACACCGATTGCTGTGCCTGCGCCACCGCCATGCCGTAGCCGGGGATGATGACAACGCTGTCAGCGTCGTTCAGGGCCGCAGCCACACCGTCGGCTTCGATGGCGATCTGCTCGCCCTCAACCGCCATCTGCTCACCCTGTGGGCCACCAAAGCCGCCCAGGATCACGCTGACAAAGTGACGGTTCATCGCCTTGCACATGATGTAAGACAGGATCGCACCCGACGAGCCCACAAGCGCACCAACCACGATCAGCAGGTCGTTACCGAGGCTGAAGCCGATCGCCGCAGCCGCCCAGCCCGAGTAGCTGTTCAGCATCGACACAACCACCGGCATGTCGGCACCGCCGATACCCATGATCAGGTGATAGCCGATGAACAGCGCCGCCAGCGTCATCAGGAACAGCGGGAAGAAGCCGCCCGATGCGGTGTACCAAATCAGACAGATCAACGAGAGACCCGCCGCTGCCGCGTTCAGCGCATGACCGCCCGGCAGCTTGGTTGCCGTAGACGTCACCTTGCCCGCCAGCTTGCCATAAGCCACGACCGACCCGGTAAAGGTGATCGCACCGATGAAGACGCCCAGGAACAGTTCGACATGCAGGATCGACAATTCCGCCGGGGTTTTCTTGGCGATCAGTTTGGCAAACCCTCCGAGGCCCGTGTACAGAACTTCTTTCGAGGCATCTGAGACCGCCATCACCTCGGCGACATTCAAAACTTCAAAATGCGCGTTGTATCCGACGAACACAGCTGCCAGACCGACCAGCGAGTGCATCGCGGCCACCAGCTGCGGCATCTCGGTCATCTGCACGCGCTGTGCGACGTACTGACCGATCAGACCACCGCCCGCGATCAGCAGCAGCGACAGCAGCCACAGACCCGAACCGGGACCAACCAGCGTGGCAAAAACCGCCAGCGCCATACCGACGATGCCATACCAGACCGCGCGCTTGGCGCTTTCCTGGTTCGACAGGCCGCCGAGCGAAAGGATGAACAGAACAGCCGCAACAACGTAGGCGGCAGTAGTGAAGCCAAATTCCATGTGCCCGGCCTCCTTAAGATTTCTGGAACATGGCGAGCATGCGCCGGGTTACGAGGAAGCCGCCGAAGATGTTGATCCCGGCCATGAAGATAGACAGCGCCGCCAGCAGAATGACCAGGATCGACCCCGATCCGATCTGCATCACAGCCCCGACGATGATGATCGACGAGATCGCGTTGGTGATCGCCATCAGCGGTGTGTGCAGGCTGTGCGCGACGCCCCAGATCACCTGGAAGCCCACAAAAATGGCCAGCACAAAGACGATGAAATGCTGCATGAAGCTGGCCGGAGCGATCAGCCCCACCAACAGCATCAGCGCGCCACCAACACCCAGCAGGGTGAACTGCTGTTTGGTCTGCGCCTTGAAGGCCGCAACCTCCTGTGCCTTTTTCTCTTCCGGGGTCAGTTCCTTGACTTCCGGTTTCTTCTGCGCCGCGATCGCCTGCACCTTGGGTGGCGGCGGCGGGAAGGTGATGTCCCCTTCAAATGTCACAGTCGCACCGCGGATCACGTCATCTTCCATGTCGTGATTGATCTGGCCGTCCTTTTCAGGCGTCAGGTCAGTCATCATGTGACGGATGTTGGTCGCGTACAAAGACGAGGATTGCGCCGCCATCCGGCTGGGGAAGTCGGTATAGCCGATGATGGTGACGCCATTGTCGGTCACGATCTTCTCATCCGCCACGGTCAGCTTGCAGTTGCCGCCCTTTTCCGCCGCAAGGTCAACAATGACCGAGCCCGGCTTCATCGCCTCGACCATATCCATGGTCCAAAGCTCGGGCGCTTCGCGGTTCGGGATCAACGCGGTGGTGATCACGATGTCTATCTCGGGCGCCAATTCACGGAACTTGGCAAGCTGCGCCTCGCGGAATTCATCCGACTGAACGCTGGCGTAACCACCGGTTGCTGCACCGTCCTGCTGGTCTTCTTCGAAGTCCAGATAGACGAACTCGGCGCCCATGGATTCAACCTGCTCGGCCACTTCGGGGCGTACGTCGAACGCATAGGTGATCGCACCCAGCGAGGTCGACGTCCCGATCGCGGCCAGACCGGCCACACCGGCACCAACGATCAGCACCTTCGCAGGCGGAACCTTACCGGCAGCCGTCACCTGACCGGTGAAAAAACGGCCAAAGTTGTTGCCCGCCTCGATCACCGCGCGGTAACCGGCGATATTGGCCATCGACGACAGCGCGTCCATCTTCTGCGCGCGGCTGATCCGCGGCACCATTTCCATGGCGATGACATTGGCACCCTTGGCCTTGGCCGCCTCCATCCCCTCTTCGTTGCCCGCAGGGTTGAAGAAGGAAATCAACGTCTTACCCTTGGTCAGACGCTTCAGCTCAGCCTCGTTCGGTTGACGCACCTTGGCAACAATGTCGGCCTGCTTCCACAGCGACGCAGCCGTCTTGACGACCTCAACCCCAGCTGCCTCATACGACGCATCCGAAAATCCAGCCGCAGCACCAGCACCCTTCTCAATCAGACATTCATAGCCCAACTTCTGAAGCTGCAACGCTGACTCTGGCGTCATCGCAACACGGTTTTCACCGTCATAAGTCTCTCTCGGTGTGCCTATCTTCACTGGCAGTCCCCCTAATTTTCACTCTGACCGAGCGGGTGGTCGGTATTGTTTGTTAAGCAAAGGTGTATCCTGCGCAACATTATTTCGCAAGCGCAGCATTATTACGTTGTGTCATTACCACATCACCTCATATCCATCGGCGGGTTTGGCGTTCATATCGGGCAAAGTCGGCGCGAAAAGTTCTGCGCATTCTGTCCTCTTCTGGCACGATGAAACGACGTTCCAGAAGCCATACAAATATTGGAATCAGAACCAAGGACGCAACCGCATCAAACCGCAGGATCAGGCCGGCTAAGATCAGCACATCGCCAACGTATATGGGGTTTCGGCTACGCTTGAAGATCCCCGATTGCACCAGCGATGTAGGCGTTTCATGCGGAATGATCGTGGTGCGATGACGGCGAAACTCGGCCGCAGCCAGGACGATCAGGATAATGCCGCCCCCGATCAGAACCCCGCTGAGCAAATCAACAAACCCATTGTCGAGCGACAAACCCATTGGGAAATGCCGCGCCTGCAGCCATGCCAGCACCGCAAAGCCCAGCAACCACACCGGAGGGACGTCGATTTTTCGCATGTCTGGCAGTCTTTCTTATCCGGGCGAAACAAAGTGTCGCTTTTGCCCGATGACCTACCGCTTTTTGCCGGAAATAGCAAAATCACAGTTGGTCGCAGCCGCGCAATCGACGCGGGTCCGGACATGGCTGCAGAGAGGGTCTTCGATGATGGACAGCCGCTTTTGGATCAGATAGCCATTTTGCATCAACAATTGCACACACAATGATGAGAAAACGATGACCGACTTTGCCGCGACAAAAGCCATGTTCAACCTTCCCCAAGGCGTCGTTTATCTGGACGGAAACTCGCTTGGACCGCTGCCCCGAGCCGCCGGAGATCGGGTCAGTGGCATGATGGTTCAGGAATGGGGGCAGATGCTGATCACCGGCTGGAACAAGGCAGGCTGGATGGCGATGCCGACCGGTTTGGGTGATCGCATCGGACGGCTGATTGGCGCAGAACCCGGTAGTATCGTCACCGGTGACACCCTGTCGATCAAGGTTTACCAGGCCGTTGCTTCAGCGCTGGAATTGTGCCCGGACCGCAAGGTCGTGCTTTCGGACAACGGTAACTTTCCTTCCGACCTCTACATGGTGGATGGCCTGCTTCGCTCACTCGGGCCGGAATATGAACTGCGCGTCGTCGCACCGGAAGACGTAGCTGACAATGTGACCAAGGATGTAGCCGTTTTGATGCTGACCGAGGTGGATTACCGCTCGGGCCGGATCCACGACATGAAAGCTTTGACAGAACTTGCCCATGCAAACGGTACAGTGACAGTCTGGGACCTAGCCCATTCAGCTGGCGCGATTCCCGTCAATTTGGCGGCATGCAATGCAGATTTCGCGGTTGGTTGCACCTACAAATACCTGAACGGCGGGCCGGGTGCGCCCGCATTCATCTATGTCGCCCCGCGCCTGACGGGACAGGTGCGCCCCGCTTTGTCCGGGTGGTTGGGCCACGAGTCGCCTTTTGCCTTTGATCTGGACTATCGCGCCGGCAACGGGATCGAAAGAATGCGTGTCGGTACGCCTCCGATTCTTCAGATGGTCGCCCTATCCGCAGCGATGGACATATGGGATATGGCTGACATGCAGGACGTACGGACCAAATCCATTGAATTGACCGAGTTGTTCATCAAACGTGTCGAAGCCGCCTGCCCCGATTTGCAACTGGCAAGCCCGCGTGATCCTGCCCAGCGCGGTAGTCAGGTGTCTTTCCGATTTGCCGACGGCTATGCCGTCATGCAGGCCCTGATTGCCCACGGTGTGATCGGAGACTTCCGCGCGCCTGACATCATGCGGTTTGGCTTCACGCCGCTGTACATTGATGAGCAGGATGTTGAAAATGCAGTCGGAATCTTGGCGGACATCATGCAGAACCGACTGTGGGACACCCCAGAATTCAAGGTGCGCCAGCGGGTTACCTGACTTCTAGCCCTGCCCCTACCAGAGCGGCAAACTGGGCAACACGGGTTTCATATTCTTCCGCGCCAATAGCGCTTGCCTTCAGCCCTTTCAGAGTGGCCGTTATCGTTTTGGCCGTCTCGTCTGCCTCCACCTGCAATCTGACTCGCCCGGCCTGATCTTCGCGCTTCAGCCACTCGGCATATAGGCGCGCAAGCTTAGCCTCGCCTTGCGATATGATTTCTGACGACATGGATTTGGTCGTATCCAACATTTCAAACCCATGTGGGGACGCTAGGATGGTGGCCATCCCTTCGGTTTGAGCTTGAACCGCGCCCTTGAAAATGTCCGAAACTGAGCCCGGTTTGGTCAGCGCCGCAGCCACTGCAACGCTTTTCGCGGCATAGTAGAGTTCGGTCAGCTTAGTGACGATCGCCTCTTTATTTTTAAAATGCAGATACACTGCCGGACGGGACATCCCTGCGCCCTGCGCTATGTCATCCATCGAGGTCTTGCGGAATCCATAAGTCGCAAAGGCCCGAAACGCCGAGTCCAGGATCGCCTGTTGCCGTGAATCTTCAGTTACATCTGCCATCCCCGAACTCGTGACACTTTTTGTTCATTTTGTCAATTGACATACTGACACTTTTCACCAATTATGTCAGAGACCAGCCACAGTTACGAGAGGTGCGCCATGGCGACCGCCCTTAAGATCAATGGAACGCAACATCAGGTTGACCTGCCCGATGACGTCCCCCTGCTTTGGGTTCTACGGGATGAGGTCGGCTTGACTGGCACCAAATTCGGCTGCGGCGTGGCCGCTTGCGGGGCGTGCACCGTGCACATTGACGGCGAGGCTGTGCGTTCGTGCCAAGTGGCCCTGTCCGATGTCTGGGGCGATGTGACCACGATTGAAGGCATTGGTACCCCGGACGCGATGGCCGCGATTCAGCAGGCCTGGGTCGATCATCAGGTGGCGCAATGCGGCTACTGCCAGTCGGGCCAGATCATGCAGGCCGCAGCGCTGCTGGCCGAGAACCCTGCGCCTTCGGATACCGATATCGACGATGCCATGCAGGGCAATTTGTGCCGCTGTGGCACCTACCCCCGCATCCGCGCTGCAATTCACGACGCGGCATCCAAGCTGAAAGAGGCATAAACGATGGCATCTGTTGGAAAAATCCTCCGTCGTACGTTCCTGATCGGCTCGGCCGCGATTGTCGGCGGCGTGGCATTCGGCGCCTATTACGTCAGCCGTCCGGCCGCCAATCCGCTCAAACCTGCTAAGGGCGAAACCGCGCTCAGCCCCTTTGTTCTGATTGATCAGCAAGGCGTCACCCTGTTCGCCCCGCGTGCTGAGATGGGACAAGGTGTAATGACCACGTGGGCGGCGCTGATCGCAGAAGAACTGGATGTGGAACTGGACCAGATTCGCGTTCTGCACGGCCCTGCAGCGACGGCCTACTACAACTCTGCCCTGATTGGGGAAGGCTTGCCGAACAAGGGTTATGACATCTCGGGCTTCCAGCACAATCTGGGGGAAGCGCTGGGTGTGTTAGGTCGAACGCTGGGCCTGCAAGTTACCGGTGGCTCGACCTCGATGAAGGACGGGTTCGAGCGTATGCGCGAGGCGGGTGCGACCGCGCGCGAAACGCTGAAACAGGCCGCTGCCGACCGTCTGGGCGTGGATCGTGCGCAACTGAAAACCGAGAATGGTGCTGTAGTCGCGCCGGACGGGACGCGCATTCCTTACACTGAGCTTGCCGAGGCTGCCGGCCAGATTGAACCGCCGGAAGTCGAACTGCGCGACCCGTCCAACTGGCGCTTGCTGGGGCGGAGCTTGCCGCGTGTGGATGCGGTCGGCAAATCCACCGGAACGGCTGAGTTCGGGATCGATGTGCGCCCCGAGGGTCTGAAATTTGCCTCGGTCCGGATCAATCCCAAGCTGGGCGGCGAGATGAAGGGTTTTGATGCCAGCGCAGCCGAGCAGATGCCGGGCGTGGAAAAGGTGGTTGATCTGGGCAATGGCATGGCTGTGATTGCCACCAACACATGGCTGGCCATTCAGGCGGTCGAGGCGATTGACGTAGATTGGGGCGACGCCCCCTACCCGCCGGAAACCGACGCCATTTTCACCGAAATTGCCAATGCATTCGACGCGTCACCCAATTCGACCATGCGCGATGACGGAGACGTTGACACTCTGCCCGACGGCGCCACCGAAATCACGGCCGAATATACGGTGCCCTATCTGGCCCATTCCACGATGGAGCCGATGAACGCCACCGCGCTGTTCACAGGCTCGGCGCTGGAACTGTGGTGCGGCAATCAGGCCCCGACGCTTGTCCAAATACGCGCGGCCAACACGGCCAACCTGGACAAAGAGGCCGTTCAAATCCACACCACCTATCTGGGCGGAGGGTTTGGCCGCCGGGGTGAGCTGGACTTTGGCGAGATCGCCACAAAGGTCGCAATGGCCATGCCCGGCGTTCCTGTCCAGACCACCTGGAGTCGTGAAGAAGACATGCGCCACGACTATTATCGCCCCGGCGCGATGGCCCGTATGCGCGGTGCTGTCAAAGACGGTCAAGCCGTTCTGATTGACGGCAAGGTCGCAGCGCAATCCTGCACGCAACAAGCGGTTCAGCGCTATACCGGCTTGCCGGCTGGCGGCCCTGACAAAGTGCTGGTCGAAGGTTTTTTTAACCAGCCCTACGCGGTGCCAAACTACCGCATGAGCGGGCACATTGCAGATCTGGATATTCCGGTTGGCTTCTGGCGTTCAGTCGGAAACAGCCACAATGGCTTCTTCCACGAGACCTTCATGGACGAGATGGCCCATGCCGCAGGACGAGATCCGCTGGAGTTCCGCTTGGAACTGGCCAAAGCCGAGCACGCGCCATCGGCAGGCTGCCTACAGGCCGTGAAAGAGATGTCCGGCTGGACCGGAGAAACCCCGGACGGTGTCGGGCGCGGTGTGGCGATGACCTATAGTTTTGGCACGCCGGTCGCACAGGTGATCGAGGTCGTCGATGAGGACGGCACTATCCGTATCGCCAAGGCATGGATCGCCTGTGACGTCGGTTTGGCCTTGGACCCCGGCACAGTCGAGGCACAGATGTTCGGCGGCATGATTTATGGCCTGTCGGCGGCCGTGATGGGTGAGATCACATTCTCGGACGGCGAGGTCGAACAGTACAACTTCCCCGACTACGACGCTCTGCGGATGCACAATGCTCCGGTGACACAGGTGAAAATTCTGGAAACGAACCACCACATGGGTGGCGTTGGCGAACCGGGGACACCCCCGTCCATGCCCGCGCTCGGCAATGCCCTGTTCGACCTGACGGGTGAGCGCGCCCGCACTCTGCCTTTGATCAATCAGTTCAATCTGCTGGTTTGATCGCGCTGCGCCGGTCCGAACTCTCTCTCTCGGATCGGCGCAGGAATTACGCGGATTGTTGGACCAGCGCCCTATCCGAACCGGTTGCCCATGCATGTACAGCAGCACCGAACGCCTTGAATAAAGGGCGGGACACGGGATCATTTTCGGCGTCCCATTCCGGGTGCCATTGCACTGACAATGTAAACCCGGGTGCGTCCTGAATATAAATCGCCTCGGGCGTTCCATCGGGTGCTTGACCATCAATCACAACCCGACGCCCAACCGATTTGATCCCCTGTCCGTGCAAGGTGTTCGTCATCACTTCGGTCGCGCCCATCAGGTGGTGGAATACACCGCCTTCGTTCAGCGCAACGACATGTCGCAGGGCAAATTTCTCTTCCAGGGTCCCATCGGGCGGCATGCGGTGGTTCATCCGACCCGGCAGATCGCGAATTTCCGGGTACAGTGTCCCGCCCATCGCCACGTTGACCTCTTGGAACCCTCGACAGATGCCAAAGAAGGGCTGCCCACGCTCCACACAGGATCGCACCAGCGGCAGGGTAATAGCATCGCGCGCCCGGTCAAATTCGCCATGGGCCTCAGTCGCGGACTCGCCGTATTCCTCGGGGTGGACATTCGGGCGCCCGCCGGTCAGCAGAAATCCGTCGCAGACCTCAAGCAGCTCATCGACCGAGACATAGCGCGGATCGGCTGGGATCAGCAGCGGCAGACAGTCCGAAACATTGGCAACCGCGTCTGAGTTCATCGTGCCACCGGCATGGGTCGGATATTGATCATTCATCAAGTACGAGTTGCCGATGATACCGACGACGGGTCGAGACATGCTGCGTTCCTGCGTTTTCTGTTTGCTTTCCAAAAACTATCGACCGCAAGAACAGCGCGCAATAGCACAGGCCCTGCGTGTCAGCGCAAGCTCTTGTTCAACTGTGCACATGTTGGAAAATGATCGCGCTTTGTCTGGTACTTTGGCCATTGCCCGTTTTTGTGGCTTTGCACGAACATCGCATTGGGGCGGAGAGCCCAAAAGGCTCTCCGCCAGTCATCAGGTTCAGATCTCGCCAATCAGGCCGGCAGTTTCGATCCCGGCCAATGCCGCTGCGGCATCATTGTCGGACGTATCGCCGGTCACGCCGACCGCACCGATCACCGCGCCCTTTTTGTCGCGCAGCAACACACCACCCGGAACCGGCACAACCTGCCCACCATAGACGCCATTCACAGCTGCCATGAAATAGGCCTGCGCTTCGGCCCGCTGCATCTGCGCTGTGCCGGCCAGACCAAGCATCACCGAGCCATAAGCCTTGCCATGCGCAATCGCGAACCGACCAGGGGCCGCGCCGTCTTCGCGTTCGAACGCGATAACATGACCGCCTGCATCAAGAACGACGACGGAAAGGGGTTTCAGCTCCCTTTCGTGCCCCTTCTCAAGGGTCTTTCGGATGATGGTGCGGGCTTTGCGGAGGGAAACTCCCATGTCGTGTCCTATCGTTCCTGATGGTTTAAAGGCTGGCTTTTAGTTCCAGACGGCGGGCATGCAGGACCGGCTCGGTATAGCCCGAGGGTTGCACACGCCCCTTGAAGACCAGATCACAGGCCGCTTGGAAAGCAATTCCGTCGAAACCGGGTGCCAACGGGCGATAGTCTGCGTCATTTTCGTTCTGGCGATCCACCACAGCGGCCATTTTTTGCATCGCAGCCATGACCTGCCCTTCCGAGACAATATCATGGTGCAACCAGTTGGCCAGCGCCTGAGATGAAATCCGGCAGGTCGCGCGATCCTCCATCAGACCGACATCGTTGATATCCGGCACCTTCGAACAGCCAACACCCTGATCAACCCAACGCACCACGTATCCAAGAATGCCCTGCGCGTTGTTCTCGATCTCGCGGGTGATCTCGTTCTCGCTGAGGTTTCGACCGCCCAGCAACGGAATGGTCAGCAAATCCCCCAGCGTCCCCCGCGCGCCACCGGCAGCCAGTTCATCCTGGCGGGCCAGCACGTCAACCTTGTGATAATGCGTCGCGTGCAGTGTCGCGGCCGTCGGCGACGGCACCCAGGCACAGGTCGCGCCGGATTTCGGGTGGCCGATCTTCTGCTCCAGCATGTCGCCCATCCGGTCGGGCATAGCCCACATGCCTTTACCAATCTGCGCCTTGCCCTTCAGGCCGCAGGCCAACCCAATATCTACGTTGCGATCTTCATAAGACGCAATCCAGGGCGTGTTCTTGATGTCGCCCTTGGGCAGCATTGGCCCGGCTTCGATCGAGGTGTGAATCTCATCCCCGGTCCGATCAAGAAAACCTGTGTTAATAAAGGCTACCCGCGATTTCGCAGCGCGGATGCATTCCTTGAGGTTGACCGACGTGCGGCGTTCTTCATCCATGATGCCCAGCTTCACAGTGTTGCGCGAAAGGCCAAGGATGTCTTCGACCATGTCAAAAATCTCAACCGAGAACGCGACTTCTTTCGGGCCGTGCATTTTGGGTTTCACCACATAGACCGAGCCTTGGACCGAATTTCCGCCGTCACGCTTGAGATCGTGCATGGAGATCAGCGTCGTGCAGAGCGCATCCATCAACCCTTCGCCGATCTCATTGCCCTGTTCATCCAACACAGCAGGGTTTGTCATCAAATGCCCGACGTTGCGGATCAGCATCAGCGAACGACCCTTCAAGCTGCCTGTCTCACCGGATGCCGTTGTAAAGCTCAGGTCTTTGGCAAGTTTGCGGGTGAAAGTCGTGTTGCCCTTGTTCACCTCTTCGGTCAGGTCACCCTTCATCAACCCAAGCCAGTTGCCATATGCCACCACCTTGTCAGCGGCATCGACGCAAGCGACCGAATCCTCGCAATCCATGATGGTCGACAAGGCCGATTCCAGACGCATATCGGCAATACGCGCCGGATCAGTGGCCCCTATAGCGCTGTGTCCGTCGATCCTGATCTGAATGTGCAGCCCGTTGTTGCAGAGCAGTACCGCATCCGGTTTGCCCGGATCTCCGTCGTAACCTACAAATTGTTTAGGATTGGCCAGAGTTGGCATCAGCGCGCCGTCCTGTACGCTCAGATCTGAGACATCAGCCCATGACCCGAAAGCCAGCGGCACTGCGTCATCCAAGAACCCTTTGGCCCATGCAATCACCCGCGCGCCCCGCGCTGCGTCGTAGCCGCCAGCCGCGGGCAGATCACCCATCGCATCCGTTCCGTAAAGCGCATCATAAAGGCTGCCCCAACGTGCATTGGCTGCGTTCAGTGCAAATCGCGCATTGGTAATCGGAACAACAAGCTGCGGTCCGGGGATCGAGGCGATCTCGGGGTCGACATTGGCGGTTTCAATCTGGAAATCCGCACCTTCCTCAACCAGATAGCCGATCTCGTGCAGGAAAGCCTGATAGGCCTCGGCATCGTGGTCCTGGCCTTGGCGCTCAAGATGCCATGCATCGACCTTACCCTGAATGTCCTGCCGCTTGGCCAGAAAGGCGCGGTTCTTGGGGCCAAGCTCGGCGACCATGCGCGCCAGACCATCCCAGAAGGCATTTGCTGTGACACCGGTTCCCGGCAGGGCTTGGCCTTCGATGAACTCGGCCAGAACCGTATCCACCTGCAATCCGCTGCGCGCCTGTCTGCTGCTCATTTTGTTTCTCCCGGGAATGTGCACGACTGTATGCCGTCAGCATTTAGGACGAAAGTTTCCGATAGGCAACGTGCGCCGCAGCGTCGCGGTCAAAAAGACTTACCAAAATCAATTTTCGGGACATTCCGACGCGCGGATCGCACCGCTTGCAGCCAACCGCCACAGCCCATACGTTCGCGCAAACACAAAATCACGCGAGGCCCCTGATGCGCGACGCTGCCCCAACGACGATCTATCTGAAAGACTACACACCCTTTGGTTATCTGGTGGACAGCGTGCACCTGACGTTCGACCTCGCCGCCCACGCAACCCGCGTCACCTCTCGCATTGCATTTCGCCCGAACCCGGAGGCCAGCGACAAGACGTTCTTCCTGCACGGCGAAGACCTCAAGCTGATCCGCGCATCCATCGACGGCGCGGATATCACCCCCGAGATTACCGACAAGGGCATGACCGTTGTTACCCCCGACGCGCCGTTTATCTGGGAGGCCGAGGTTGAGATCGATCCCGGCAATAACACGGCGCTCGAAGGCCTATATATGTCGAACGGCATGTACTGCACTCAGTGCGAGGCCGAAGGTTTCCGCAAGATCACCTTCTACCCTGACCGCCCTGATGTGATGTCCACCTTCACTGTGCGCATCAATGGTGATCTGCCTGTTTTGCTGTCCAACGGCAACCCTTCGGGCAAAGGCGAAGGTTGGGCAGAATGGACCGACCCGTGGCCCAAACCCGCTTACCTGTTCGCGCTGGTCGCGGGCGAGTTGATCGCCCATCCCGGCCAGTTCACCACCATGTCGGGTCGCGATGTGGAGCTGAACCTCTGGGTCCGTCCCGGCGATGAAGGTAAATGCGATTTCGGTATGGAAGCCCTGAGGAAGTCCATGAAATGGGACGAAGACGTCTATGGTCGGGAATACGATCTGGACGTTTTCAACATCGTTGCCGTGGACGATTTCAACATGGGCGCGATGGAGAACAAGGGGTTGAATATCTTCAACTCATCCGCTGTTCTGGCCAGCCCCGAAACCTCGACCGATGCCAATTTTGAACGGATCGAAGCGATCATCGCGCATGAGTATTTCCACAATTGGACCGGCAACCGGATCACCTGCCGCGACTGGTTCCAACTGTGCCTGAAAGAAGGGCTGACCGTTTTCCGGGATGCGCAGTTTACCTCGGACATTCGCTCGGCCCCGGTAAAGCGGATTGAGGACGCCATCGACCTGCGCGCGCGGCAATTCCCCGAAGATAACGGGCCCTTGTCGCATCCAGTCCGGCCTGAGAGTTTTCAGGAAATCAACAACTTCTACACCGCGACCGTCTACGAAAAAGGTGCCGAGATCATCGGTATGCTGAAACGTCTGGTTGGTGATGAGGCCTACTCAAAGGCCTTGGATCTGTATTTCCTCCGCCATGACGGACAGGCCTGCACCATTGAAGACTGGATCAAGGTGTTTGAGGACACCACCGACCGCGATCTGAGCCAGTTCAAGCGCTGGTACAGCCAATCTGGCACGCCGCGCGTGACAGTGAGCGAAGATTGGAATGACGGCACATATACGCTGACATTGGCGCAGCACACCGAAGAAACACCTGGGCAGTCCGAAAAGCTGCCGCAAGTGATCCCTGTCGCGGTGGGTTTGCTTGGACAAAATGGTGTCGAAGTACGCGCGACCGAAGTTCTGGAACTGACTGAGGCGAAACAAAGCTTCCAATTCACTGGGCTGGCGGCAAAACCTGTGGCCTCGATCCTGCGAGATTTCTCGGCCCCTGTGATCCTTGAGCACGATCACACTGACGCCGAACGCGCCTTCCTTCTGGCCCACGACACTGATCCTTTCAATCGGTGGCAGGCGGGACGGTCATTGGCGCAGGACACGCTGTTGCGCATGATCCTCGAAGACGCAACGCCGGGTGCGGATTACTTGGACGGGGTGCTGGCCGTTCTGCGCGACGGCGAATTGGACCCGGCGTATCGCGCCCTGATGCTGGGTCTGCCTTCCCAATCCGAACTGGCCGCTGCGTTGTTCGACCGGGGTGAAACACCTGACCCGATGGCGATCTGGACAGCGGTAGAAACACTGCGGCAGGCAACAGCCCAGCACGTTCAGGATCTTCTACCGCGTTTGCACAGCGAAACCTTGATTGAGGCGCCATACAGTCCCGACGCAGACCAAGCCGGCAAACGTTCGCTGGGCAATGCCGCACTGGCCCTAACATCCCGGCTTGATGGTGCGGCAATGGCGGCCGAGCAATACGCGGCGGCTGGCAACATGACGCAGCAGCTAAGCGCGCTGTCCTGCCTGCTGCGCGCAAGCAAAGGCGAGGCCGAGCTTTCTGCATTCTACGAACAATGGCAGCACGACCGCTTGGTGATGGACAAATGGTTTGCCCTTCAGGTCGGGATGGCCTCGCCGGCGGCCACGGCAGACATCGCCCGCACCCTGACCGAGCACGCCGATTTCAACTGGAAAAACCCCAATCGTTTCCGGGCGGTGATGGGTGCGCTGGCGATGAACCACGCCGGTTTCCACCGCGCAGATGGTGCGGGTTATGCGTTGCTGGCCGACTGGCTGATCAAACTGGACCCTGTCAACCCGCAGACCACGGCGCGGATGTGTTCGGCCTTCCAGACCTGGAAACGCTATGACGCGGACCGTCAGGACCTGATCCGCGCACAGCTGACCCGCACCGCAGAAACGCCCGACCTGTCGCGCGACACGACCGAAATGGTTTCGCGCATTCTAAACGCATGACAGAATTCAAGTTTACACGTCAGAACCGGGCACCGCGCACTGTCGGTGTCCTGATCTGCGTTTATGCGGCCTTGCTGGCACTTGTGATCCTGTTCGACGCGGCATGGTGGCTGATGGCGCTGTTGGCGTTGCCTACGTTACCGGCCATTTGGGATATTGCGCAGAACACCAGCGCAGGGCTGGTTCTTGATCAAAACAAACTGCGCTGGTTTACCGGCACCCGTGAGGCCGAAATTGATCGTTCGGACATTGATTATGTTCGCTTTGACACGCGTTGGGATTTCTCGGTGCGCGTTTCTCTGATTTTGAGATCCGGCAAGCGGATTCGGCTGCCTGATGAGTCGTCTCCGCACCACAGGGACTTCGAACAGGTCCTGCAACAGGCTGGTTTTCGAATTGAACGTCATCACTTCGTCACATTTTGAAACAATAGGTTCATTTTTGAAAGATTAGAGGCAAATGCTAACCGGTCCCCTTCAAAGACCTTGAATTTGACACCGATTACGGCAAAGCTCTTACCCTCAAGTTTCTGGTTTGTTTGTTTCGAGTGCCGCCATGTTCTGGTTTTTTAGGGACCGTTCGTCCCGTTCCCGATCTTCTATTGCTCATCCCGCTGCATCCGGCGCGTATTTCGCTGACCCGGCTGTTTCGCCCGTGTTACCGGACCAAGGGCAACTGAACATCCCATTGGCTGATGTTCAGGCCCAGGATGAGATTGGGCGCAGCTCGATAGAAAAAGGCCGTTTCCTCGCCAGGCAGGATCGCTGGGCAGAATTGTCCGACCTGATGCACAAAGCAGACGACGCACGGGAAACTGCACCCGACGGCATGCCTGTCGCGGAATTGCTGGCGTTTGGGGCGCGGGCCGATGTGGTTCTGGCGGCAGAACATGCGCTGTCCGATGCCAAAGCGCTATCAGAGTTTGACGTCCTGAGCGGCATTTCCGAATTGGAAGACGAGATGCGCGCGCATTCGTGTGACCCGATGATCGCCTTGGTTGTCGCTTTGGCCCACATTGATATGGCATGGGCATGGCGCGGTACGACGAACGAAGCAACCCTGCCCTCGCTGCACCAATCCCGCTGCGCCGCCCATTTCGATCGGGCAGCTGCAATCCTTCCCAATTGTCGCGAGGCCGCAGCGGACAGCCCCATTGTCGCCTCGGCTGGCTGCGCAATTTTGGCAGGTCAGCGTAGAGCCAACACACGGGTGGCGGATGAATACGAGCGGTTGATTAAGCTCGACCCGTTGAATCATCGGCACATGCGCGCGATGGGGACCCACCTGCTGCCGCGCTGGTTCGGAAGCTATGGCGAGCTCGAGGTCCAGGCGCTGCGTATGGCGGCTCAGACCCGGGACATCTGGGGGGCCGGAGGCTATACTTGGGTTCAGTTCGACGCAATTGCCCTGGACGAAGAGGCCTGCGCGCGTCTGGATGTCGATTTCTTCCTGGAAGGCATGCACGATATTCTCCGTCGGCGTCCTGACCAGCAAACCGTCAACATGTTGTCTGCCTACTGCGCCATCACGATCCAGAACGGTGCTGGCCAGTGCGACAAGGCTGATCTGGTGCGCAGCCAGATACACCAGGCTGCAAACTGGCTGATCCGCGATCACCTGACAGAACTGCACCCGTTGATTTGGGCCCATGCAGCAAATGGGTTCAACAACAGTGTTCGGATCAATTCACCCGAACGGTTCGCGGCCCGCGGGCAGCGCGATGCCCTGCGTGCAATTGGCGATCTGTTCCGCGATGAGCTGCGCAGCGGATTGGATGTGACGTTTACTCCGACGGGTTTGCGCCTGTCCGGGCACTGATTCCCCCTTGCCCCTAGGCCGTGCCGGGCCTAATACGCAGGCTTAGACTTCTGCGGAAATGAGGCGCGCCATGCTCGACCTGACATACGAAATGCCCAAACCCAAAACCATTGCCGGGGCCAAGCACGATTGGGAACTGGTCATCGGGATGGAGGTGCATGCGCAGGTCTCGTCCAATGCCAAGCTGTTCTCGGGAGCATCGACTCAATTCGGGGCCGAGCCAAATTCGAACGTGGCATTCGTGGACGCGGCGATGCCGGGAATGCTGCCGGTGATCAACGAATACTGCGTTGAACAGGCGGTACGAACCGGTCTGGGCCTGAAGGCGGATATCAACCTGGTATCGGCCTTTGACCGCAAGAATTATTTTTATCCGGACCTGCCGCAGGGTTACCAGATTTCTCAGCTGTACCAGCCCATCGTGGGCGAAGGTGAAGTGCTGGTGGAAATGGGCGACGGCACCGCGCGCATGGTGCGAATTGAACGCATCCACATGGAACAGGACGCAGGCAAATCGATCCATGACATGGACCCGCATATGTCCTTTGTCGACCTGAACCGGACCGGTGTTTGCCTGATGGAGATCGTCAGCCGCCCCGATATTCGCGGCCCCGAAGAAGCAGCAGCCTACATCGCCAAGATGCGCCAGATTCTTCGTTATCTGGGTACCTGCGATGGCAACATGCAAAACGGCAACTTGCGGGCGGACGTCAATGTTTCGATCTGCTTGCCCGGTGCCTATGAAAAGTATCAGGAAACGCAGGACTTCTCGCATCTGGGTACGCGTTGCGAGATCAAGAACATGAACTCGATGCGCTTTATCCAGCAAGCGATCGAGGTCGAGGCCCGGCGTCAGATTGCCATCGTCGAAGGTGGCGGTACTGTCGATCAGGAAACCCGCCTGTATGATCCGGACAAGGGTGAGACACGCTCGATGCGGTCAAAGGAAGAAGCGCATGATTACCGCTATTTCCCCGACCCTGACCTGCTGCCCCTGGAAATTGAACAGGCGTGGGTTGATGACATCGCAGCCAGGCTTCCGGAACTACCGGATGCCAAAAAGGCGCGTTTTATTGGCACCTTCGGTCTGACGGATTACGATGCGTCGGTTCTGACGGCCGAAGTAGAGTCGGCTGCCTATTTCGAAGAGGTCGCCAAAGGCCGCAACGGTAAACTGGCAGCGAACTGGGTCATCAACGAACTGTTTGGCCGCCTGAAGAAAGAAGACCACGACATCACCGCCTCGCCGGTCTCGCCTGCGCAGCTGGGTGGGATCATCGACCTGATCGCCTCAGACGCCATTTCTGGCAAGATCGCTAAGGATCTGTTCGAGATTGTCTACACCGAAGGCGGCGACCCGGCGCAGATCGTTGAAGAACGCGGCATGAAACAAGTTACCGACACCGGTGCCATCGAAACTGCGCTGGACGAAATCATCGCGGCCAACCCATCGCAGGTCGAAAAAGCCAAGGTGAACCCGAAATTGGCAGGCTGGTTTGTTGGTCAGGTCATGAAAGCAACCGGCGGCAAGGCGAACCCCAAGGCCGTCAATGAGTTGGTCAGCAAAAAGCTGAGCTCGTAAGCCTTTCGGTTCATGAAACTGCAACGGCAAGTTCCGTGCGTCTGGCGCGGACCTTGCCGGTCCCGCGCGCGGGACGCAACAGACAAAACAGAATTTGCCCAACGGGCGATGATGACTGTTCGAAACCCGACAACATGTTAGATTGCCAGGGATCGGCAACCAGGAAAATCTGATGCAGCGCTACGAATACAAAGTTGTCCCCGCCCCACAAAAAGGCACCAAGGCCAAGGGCGTCAAAACTGCCGAAGGGCGGTTTGCAGTGTCGATCGAACAGATACTGAATCAGATGGGGCAGGATGGCTGGGATTACCAACGTGCGGAACTTTTGCCCAGCGAGGAACGCGCGGGCCTGACCAGTTCCACCGTGAACTGGCGCAATGTTCTGGTGTTTCGGCGAGAGGTTGCAGTTGAGTTTTCTTCAGAGCGTGAGCCGGTTGAGGACAGCGATGATGCACCCGTGGCTCAGCCGGTGCCCGGACCAGAAGAAGTGCAGGCCCCTGCACCGATTTCAGAAGAGGTCAAAGACCCGCCATTGACCCTGAAGCCCACGGATCTGTCCGAAAAGGACAAAGAGCAGACCTAAACGGTCTGCTCCGCGTTTTCACAGCATGCAGCTGAATTACTCAGCAGCGCTTGCCGCTTGGCTAAGATCCTGCGCCAGCATCAGCGCATTGCCGTCCGGGTCGTAGAACGTTGCGGTGCTGACCATGCCCTCGATCGTTTCAGTCGCCCCATCGAACCTGACGCCCGAGGATTCGAGCGCCTGACGCGCCGTCGCAATATCGGACACCCCGAACACCGGCACCGTATTGCCTGGCGCAGGCTCGGCCTGCTCACCCAGGCCCAAGGTCACACCGTCGGTTTTGGTCTTCATCTCGCTCCAACCGGCTTCGTCAATATGGTGGATCAGCTCGAACCCCAGCTTGGCCTGATACCATTCGGCACTGACATGCCTGTCTTGCACGGACATGGCGAGCGTGATCGTGTTTTCCAGTGAAACGAGTGGCATTGAACTATCCTTTTGGCGAAAATTAAAGTAACTATACTTTATGGACATAAAGATTCTTGTCAAGCTTACGTCCCGCGCCTGGTCCCTGAACATTCTGGCGTTAATGCATGAAGGCATGCCGGGACGACAGGCACCGCTGCTGGCTGCGACAAGCGCCGGCAGAACGGCATTTGCCCAAAGCCTTGACCACCTGATTCAATTGGGTTTTTTGGAACGGAATCCCGGCCACGGTCATCCGCTGCGTCCCGAATTTCGATTGACCCAAGCGGGTGTATCTGCGGCCGAAATCGCCAGCAGGATCGTGAATGTCGTGCCAGATGACGCTGATTTCGCGTTGCTCAGACGCAGTTGGACAGCACCTATTCTGGCGCTGACCGACAGGCCCCAACGATTTTCGACTCTCAAATCCGGTCTGATCACGATTTCCGATCGCGCACTTTCGACGTCGCTTCTGCGCCTGGAAGAGCAAGCGTGGATACGGCGAGACATTGATGCGACGCACCGGCTGCCTTTTCCCACCTATCGCGCGGTGAATCAGGGAATCGCGGTCAACAGGGCCATTTCTCTGGTCGCCTAGGCATCGACCAATGGGTCTGTTCAGGCATCAATATCCAGCGCCAGCGCATGAATGCGGGGCACGATGTCGCCCAATGCCTTATGTACCGCACGGTGGCGGGCGACGCGGGATTGCCCCTGAAAAGCGTTGGCACGAATGCGGACGTTGAAATGGCTTTCGCCGCCCTCTTGAAACCCGGCGTGCCCGCGGTGGCTTTCGCTATCATCTACGACTTCCAACTCGCGCGGTTCAAAGGCTGCCATCAGGCGGGTTCGGATCTCATCGGTCACGGTCATTTTTTTGCTCACGGGCGAAAATTTTACCGCCCCCCCTCTTCTACTTTCGGCTGCTTAGACTAAACTGCTGCCTCCGAGTCGAAAAGATGCGTTCTTAAGGATGAGCACATGGTGAAGTCAGACCCCTTCGGATTTGATATGTCCGTATCCACTTCCAAGAAAAAGAACCCGCGGGGGCGTCGCGGAATGTCGGGCGCGTCTGAAACCTCGACGCGTATCTGCGATCACGAAGGTTGCGAAGAACCGGGCAAGTTCCGTGCACCCAAGGCCCCGGATGTACTGGACGACTTTTTCTGGTTCTGCCAGCAGCACGTTCGCGAATACAACAACAAATGGAACTTCTTTGACGGCACCACCGAGGCCGAGCTGAACGCCCAGCGGTCCAAGGACAAAGTGTGGGAGCGCGAAACAAAGCCTATGGGTGACCCCGAAGCGCGCGCATGGGCGCGTCTGGGCATCGAAGACCCGCATCAGGTACTTGGCGCAAACAGCACCCAAAACAAAGGGCGCACGTCAGGTGGTGGCGGTCGTCGCCTGCCCCCCACGGAACGCCGCGCGATCGAAATTCTGGAAGCCAATGACAGCTGGACCAAGGCCGAGGTGCGCAAAGCGTACAAAAAGCTGATCAAGGTTCTGCACCCCGACATGAACGGCGGCGATCGTTCCCAGGAAGAACAGCTGCAAGAGGTTGTCTGGGCGTGGGATCAGATCAAGGACAGCCGGAATTTCAGATAGTCGATCTATTGTTTGATCATTTCCCGTAAAAGCTCGGCTTCGGGGCGCTTCAAGCAACGCACACGCGTTTGTTTCCAGGCGGATCCACGGCTGAACCGTTCTGGAAAGAGCACACGAAGTTCTTCTACATCTCCGCGACCGAAAGACAACAGCGCCATATCACCCAGAAACAAGCTTTCCGTCGGCAAACCGTGCGACATCAAAACTGCGTGGCGGTTGCAGGCAATATGGAAGTATGTCACCGCCTCATTGGACCACACCTGTCGAATAGTGTTGTCGTTCACAAGATGTATTGCTGCTGCAAAAACCCTCGGCTCACCGAACAACAATTCGGCGCGCCACCCTTCTAAAACAATTCTGTGTTGCGGTGACAAGTACAAATCGCGGTCAGGCAAAGCATCTCCGATCGCTCCTTTTTTGATACAAACGGGACGCAATCGCGGGTTTTGCTGCAACGCTTCCGCGCTAAGGGTCTTCTTGCCAATCCACAGAATGGATAGCAACTCACCCCTGGAAACACGAACTTTGTCCCCAACCGACAGTTCTTCGACAGGGCGAGGGCCTTTTTCGGTTTCTATCAAGGTGCCCTTTACAAAACACGGCACTGTTCCCGCAGGAAGGTCGACTGTCACATTCAGGATGGCATTGTTACCGGCTCCTGGCTGCCCGTTCGTCGCCCCTATTCGAACCGAGAGTTGCGTATTCGGAGGGATGTCTGCCCCCTCAGTAAGCTCAACGGTCAAAACTCCGCTAGGTGAAATTGAAACAGTGTAGTCGGAAGGGTCCAATCCGCCATCGCCAGTTACGGTCACGCTCCACGTCACAGCTTTGGTCGTGGTATACTGCTCCATAACCGAGGTCGACCCACTGGGGATCGAGATAGAAGTCGGACCTGAGATTACTAACGACATTTGTACCTACACTCATAAAATAACAAAATCGGGAACCGCTTTTGCATAATCATATATGCATATTTAACTCATCACATCTTACTATTGCAATATTAATGCTTCACGGGACTGCGTGGCGGCGTTCTGGGCCCAAAATTCGGGCTGTCCAAGATTTGAAAGATTAGCTCGAGACATTGGACGCAACATCGATAAGGCCAGTTTCAAAGAAACATCCGCCTAAGTACCTAGCAGCACGGCTTTCCCTTGCCCTTGCCCGCAATATGTTGCACCACACACGAGTTCAAACCCGGCAACGCGGGGCAAAGGATAAGGACAAGGCGAATGGCTGACGGATCGATCGACGTAAACGCAAAACCCACCGAAGAAATTTCGGTCCGTGACGTGTTCGGTATTGAAACCGACATGGCGATCAAGGGCTTTGCTGACCGCAGTGACCGCGTACCCGCGATCGACCCGACCTACAAGTTTGACCCCGAAACTACACTAGCCATTCTGGCAGGCTTTTCGCACAATCGGCGTGTGATGATCCAAGGCTATCACGGCACAGGCAAATCGACCCATATTGAACAGGTCGCGGCCCGCCTGAACTGGCCCGCCGTCCGTGTGAACCTCGACAGCCACATCAGCCGGATCGACTTGATCGGTAAGGACGCGATCAAACTGCGTGATGGCAAACAGGTGACCGAGTTCCACGAAGGCATCCTGCCCTGGGCTCTGCGGAACCCCGTTGCCATCGTTTTCGACGAATACGACGCGGGCCGTGCCGACGTGATGTTCGTGATCCAGCGTGTTCTCGAACATGACGGTAAGCTGACCTTGCTGGACCAGAACGAGATTATCACGCCGAACCCGAACTTCCGCCTGTTTGCCACCGCGAACACCGTCGGTTTGGGCGACACAACTGGCCTGTATCACGGAACGCAGCAGATCAACCAGGCGCAGATGGACCGCTGGTCGCTGGTCTCGACGCTGAACTACCTCAGCCACGATGCCGAGACGATGATCGTTCTGTCCAAGGCGCCGCATTACAACACCGAAAAGGGCCGCAAGACCGTCAGCCAAATGGTCACCGTCGCCGACCTGACCCGGACCGCCTTCATGAACGGCGACCTGTCCACCGTCATGAGTCCCCGGACCGTGATCAACTGGGCCCAAAACGCCGAGATCTTCCGCGACGTCGGCTATGCCTTCCGCCTGTCCTTCCTGAACAAATGCGATGAACTGGAACGCCAGACCGTCGCCGAGTTCTATCAGCGTTGCTTTGACGAGGAGCTGCCGGAAAGCGCGGCGAGTGTCAGCTTGGGTTAACTCAAATCTTTGGGCCGGATTACTCTGCTCGGCGTTCTTAGCAAACCCCCTTGTGGGTTCGGCTAAAACGTCGAACGGAAACGGCAACAAAGTGCTGTTTCCAATAGCAGCAAGCCCAAAGCACGATGAAACAGAGTTCGTTAAAAAGAGGTGCCTTGCGTTTCTAGAAGCTGTGTTTCTTTACCGCATGATCCTTGCCAACCCTTTTGTTTTTCCCGAAGGTGCGGCCGAGGGTACATTTAATTGGGCATTGGACCTTAGGATGACTGACAAACTGGCTGTTATTTCGGATCTGAAATTCGCGCCTGAAGTTCAGGAATATACAGACCAATACTTGGTGGAGTTTGGCCCAGTAACCTACCCTTCTCCAGTACCAAGCAAAGGTTTATACCTTTCAGATAAGACGACATGCCAGCAAGAGTTCGGGGACAGCGATGAGTAAACCAAACGACAACCCCGCCGATCCGTTCAAGAAGGCTCTGGCCGAGGCCACCAAGGTGATGGCCGATGATCCCGAACTATCGGTAAGCTATACTGTCGACCCCTCGGGTCTGTCGGGCGAGTCGATGCGTTTGCCGCAGGTTTCTCGGCGCATGACTCGCGAAGAGGTTTTGCTGGCGCGCGGTACGGCGGATGCTTTGGCGTTGCAGCGCCGGTACCATGACGATGCGACCCATAATCGCTATGCGCCTCCGGGTGATATGGCGCGGGATCTTTATGAGGCCATGGAAGTTGCCCGGTGTGAGGCGATGGGCGCGCGGGATATGCCCGGCACGGCCTCTAACATCGATGTTAAAATTGGGCACGAGGCGCTGCGCCGTGGGTACGACCAGTGCAAGCAGCCTGCTGATGCCCCCTTGTCGGTGGCCGCGGGTTATCTGATCCGTCACTTGGCAACCGGACGGGACCTGCCGCCTGCGGCCGAGAACATCATGAACCTGTGGCGCGGCTTCATCGAAGAGCAGGCTGGCGGCACGCTGGAAAACCTGCAGGAAATCCTGTCGGATCAGGCCGAGTTTGCCAAATTTGCCCGTCAGATGATCAAGGATCTGGGGTATGGTGACCAGCTGGGCGAAGATCCGGACGAGCTGGACGAAGATCAGGAAGATCAGGCCGAGGACGACGCCGAAGAACAGCCCGACCCCGATAGCACTGGTCAGGATGATCAGGACGAGCAGGACGCCGACGCGACCCCCGAGCAAACGCAGGAAGAGCAGCAGGACCAATCTCAGGCCCAGGTCTCGATGGACGAGATGGCCGAGGATGAGATGGGCGATGAGGCCGAGATGCCTGACGGTGAGGCCCCGATGGAGCCGCCGTCCCCGCCCCCTGCATCCGAGGCCGACCCGGACTACAAGGTTTACCTTGGCACCTTCGACGAAGAGATCGCAGCCGAGGATTTGGCCGAGCCTGCTGAATTAGAACGGCTGCGCGCCTATCTGGATCAGCAGCTTGAGCCGCTTAAGGGTGCCGTCAGCCGTCTGGCGAACAAACTGCAGCGCCGATTGCAGGCGCAACAGAACCGTTCTTGGGAATTTGACCGCGAGGAAGGCATTCTGGATGCCGGTCGTCTGGCGCGTGTTGTGGCCAACCCGACCACGCCGCTGAGCTTCAAGGTCGAGAAAGACACCGAGTTCCGCGATACAGTGGTGACGCTGCTGCTGGATAACTCGGGCTCGATGCGCGGTCGCCCGATCTCGATCGCGGCGATCTGTGCCGATGTTCTGGCCCGGACGCTGGAACGTTGCAACGTGAAGGTCGAAATCCTTGGCTTTACTACGCGCGCTTGGAAAGGCGGCCAGGCACGTGAGGCATGGCTGAATGACGGTCGCCCGCAACAGCCGGGGCGTCTGAACGATCTGCGCCACATCATCTATAAAGGTGCGGATGCCCCGTGGCGTCGCGCGCGACCCAATCTGGGGTTGATGATGAAAGAAGGCCTGCTGAAAGAGAACATCGACGGCGAAGCACTGGAATGGGCGCATCGCCGGATGCTTGCGCGACGCGAGCAGCGCAAGATCCTGATGGTGATCTCGGACGGTGCGCCTGTTGATGATTCAACGCTCAGCGTTAACCCAGCAAATTATCTGGAAAAACACCTGCGCGACGTGATCGGGATGGTCGAAAAACGTAAGATGGTCGAGCTTTTGGCCATTGGTATCGGCCACGATGTGACCCGGTACTACGACCGCGCGGTAACAATCACGGATGTCGAACAGCTGGCAGGTGCGATGACTGAACAGCTAGCGGCATTGTTCGACAGCGATCCGCGGGCGCGCGCGCGTGTGATGGGGATGAAAAGGGCCAGCTGACGCTGGCCCTGCCTCCGGCAGGAATATTTTTCGAAAGATGAAGGGGCAGCCCCCCGTTTGCGAGAGGTGTCACATGTTTCAGTCCTTTGCAGTCACTGCGCGTCCGGAACAGGGACCGCCCAGGCTGGCCGCTTTGCGATCACAGATGGCACAGGATGGGCTGGACGGTTTTTTGATCCCACGCGCCGATGCGCATCAGGGCGAGTATGTGGCCCCTCGCGATGAACGTCTGGCATGGCTGACGGGTTTCACCGGGTCGGCCGGTTTCTGTGCAGTGCTGACCGGTATTGCGGGCGTTTTCATCGATGGCCGATATCGCACGCAGGTCAAGGCACAGGTTGCGGCGGATTTCACGCCCGTGCCGTGGCCCGAAACCAGCCTAGGCGCATGGCTTAAAGACCAGCTGCCGAACGGCGGAAAGGTTGGCTTTGATCCCTGGCTGCACGCAGCGGGGCAAATTGCCAGTTTGAAGAAAGAGTTGAACGCGAACGGTATCGATCTTGTGCGATGTGACAATCTGGTGGATCGGGTGTGGCCGGATCAGCCGGACGCCCCGATGAACCCGGTTAAGGCGCATCCGATTGAGTTTGCAGGGGAAACAGCCACAAGCAAAATCGCGCGGCTAGCGGAGGATTTAAAACGGAACGGGTGTGATGCGGCCATCATTACATTGCCGGATTCGATCATGTGGCTGCTTAACATTCGTGGATCAGATATCGGGTATAACCCGGTGGCACATGGGTTTGCCATTCTGCATGCTGATGGTCGGGTTGATCTGTTCATGGCGGCGCAAAAGCTGGCCGGGGTGTTGGATCACCTGGGCGACCAAGTTCAGGTTCACGACCCACAGTTGTTTCTGGAAGCCGCTGCGGGTTTGGACGGCAAGGTTCAAGTCGACTTGGGGACTTTGCCGCAAGCAGTTGCTGACGTTCTCAGCGACAAGATGATGGATGCAGGGGATCCCTGTGCCTTGCCCAAAGCTCGCAAGAATCCGGCCGAAATCGCTGGAAGTGCCGAAGCGCATCTTCGCGACGCGGTCGCCGTTATTGAGACGTTATGCTGGCTGGATGCACAGACCCCGGGCACAATGACGGAAACGCAGGTGGTCACGCAGCTTGAGGAAAACCGCCGCCGGGAAAACGCGCTACAGGATATCTCGTTCGACACGATTGCGGGCACCGGGCCCAACGGCGCGATCATGCATTACCGGGTGACCGAAGAAACCGACAGCCGGCTGGAGTATGGGCACCTGTTGGTTTTGGATAGCGGTGGTCAGTATCTGGATGGCACAACTGACATCACCCGCACCATTGCGATAGGGGAAGTAGGCGATCAGGAAAAAGCCTGCTTTACCCGCGTGCTGAAAGGGATGATCGATATGTCCATGCTGCGCTGGCCCGCCGGGCTGGCCGGACGAGATATCGAATGCATCGCACGCGCCCCCTTGTGGGCAGCGGGCCAGGATTTCAATCATGGGGTCGGCCATGGCGTCGGTGCGTATCTGAGCGTCCATGAAGGGCCGCAGCGCTTGTCAAAGGTCAGCCACGTACCGCTCGAGCCAGGTATGATCCTGTCCAACGAGCCCGGATATTATCGCGAAGGCGCGTTCGGCATTCGGATCGAGAACCTTGTTGTGGTGCAGGATGCCCCGACGCTGCCCACCGCTGACACCGAGCGTGCGATGCTGAACTGGCGGACACTTACATACGTACCGATTGACCGGCGGCTGGTAGTAGTTGATATGCTAACGGTAGATGAGCGCGCGTGGCTGAATTCATATCACCGCGACGTTGCGGAAAAAGTCCGCCCAAGGCTGGGCGACGACGCTCAACTGTGGTTGGATGCCGCAACTGCGCCGATCTGACACTGGACTGTCACATAAACCGGGCAGAGGAGTGATCCGTACTGAAGACGAGGGAAGAAGCAGAGATGACAGACATAACGATCCGCAAAGCAGCTGGTAAATGGAGCGTTCGTTCCGGGGGCGCCGTTCTCGGAGAGAGCATGAATGCGCTGGAGCTGCTGGAAGGTGATCTGGATCCGGTGATCTATTTCCCTCGCGCCGATATCGGAATGGCATTTCTGGACCTTACAGAAAAGGTTACGCACTGCCCGCACAAAGGCGATGCGACGCATTTCTCAATCGTCAATAAATCATCCGTGACCGAAAACGCAGCGTGGAGCTATGAGGACCCGGTCGCCGCAATGGCCGAGATCAAGGGTTATGTCGCGTTTTACCGCGTCGATTCCGTTAAGGTCGAACAGATTTAAATCCCTCAGATGGCCTCTCTGACCCGCTCGGTCGCGGCCATGTCGTGACGCACACGCCCATAGGCCTGTGCCATGGATGTCAGAGTATGCGGCGGGCAGCCAATTTCTGCGAGGCAAGAGGCATCGATCACACGCACGCGCCGCTGAAAGGCCTGTTCAACTACCTGATCTACAGGTTCATCGCCCGGTCCAAAGGTCAGGTTGTGATAGTGGAACCCCTGCCCTGGCGCAGTAACGCCCAGATTGTGTCGCACGCGATGCGAGCCCAGCCAGTGCAATAGAAACTGTAGCCCCTCGTCCTGCCCCGGGTCCGGTACATGCGTCGCCTCGATCTGACCAAGCTCAGGTTGCAGACGAAACTGTACATATGTCTTGGGCGTCCAGATCCGAACGGGTTGCACGAAATCAATGAAACGTCCCATGCGCCAGCCGCGCAGACGCGGACCCAGGCCCAGGGTTGTCGTAACAAGGCTTACCGGGGCTTGCGACACGGCATAGACAGATGCAAAAAGGCTGCATCGACCATCCTGTTTCCGCTTGAGTGTCAGCGCATTGAAATTTCCACGATTCGTGTAGTTCCGCGGGGATCCCAACGCGCGCGCCAGCCTCAGACAGTTGATCGTATAAGGCGCGTGGTCCAAAAAGCCGATCTGAGTGATTTGTGGCAGGCTTCGCGCAAGCAATGTGGCCGTGCCCAGAACGCCTGCAGCCAGGAACACCTGGCGGGCCTGAATGCGTGTCCCATCCGCCAGTTCCAAGCTTACACAATTCTGGTCATTTTCGATCCGTTGCACACGGCCAGCACGGACTTCGACATTTGGCATTTCGCTTAGACGGTTTCCTACGGCCCGCGCCATTGCACCCAAGCCGATATCCGGGGCGTCTTTTGTTCCCGTCAAAAGGCGTGGCACACTTTTTTCCAACCCATCGCCCAGTTGCTCGCGCCGGATGCCGCCTATGACCTGCAGGTCACTTTGCACGGTCTCGCAGGCGGCGGTGTAATCTGCCCAGCTTTCAAGATATCGCCCCTGACCCCAGGGATCATCGTTATCGTAGACCTGCAATTGTTTGCCCCAAAAATTGGCAAGCCCACCCACTTCGGCGGCGACGAACAGCGGCGGGGCATCCCCGGATACATCGGTCCGTTCGGTCATAAAGGCCGGCTGCTGACGTTCGTACGCGACAGACACAATCTTGGCCGGGCCGTCCTCACATGGTTCAGATCCCGCGCCTGTAATCACCACCACCGAACCTGAAACCGCTCGCATTGCAGTCAAAGCGGCGTAGCCAGCGGGGCCCGCGCCTATCAACGCAACATCAAATACTCGCATAGTGTGGACCTTTGCCCGGCGCCCACCGTTGTATTGACCTGATGGTCGCCAAACAGTGGCTGAAACAGCCTCGTGGGGGCATTGCAGAAAAACTGGTAAAAAATTGGACGTCCTGAGATACTTGTTTGCCTGACCCGTCCCGATCAGCAAACCACCTGCCTCCCAATTTGGCGAGGTACGAACCTCCTTGTTCGGACAACAACCCGCCCATCCGGTTATTTCCGTGCGAGACCCTCACACCAGGTCTCCGAGCCGGATACCTGAAGGAGGGGTTTTGAAACATAGCCGTTGAGACACATGATGCGTGTAGGCTGCATAAATCCGGGAGTGCAAATCAAGATGCAGAAATAGCATTTTCAAAGTACTCCCGTTCGCGCGAGTTTCAGTTCAAAAATAAGTCAATGCAGTTATGTCGTTCAAGATCTTGAAATTTCTTGGCTCCCGACACTCGCTTTGGGAGTAAATTTCCTTTAGTCGCGTAGGGATATCGCTGCAATCGTCACAAATATTAACGATTTTTTGGCCTTTTGATCAAGAAATTCGGAAAAAAAGTGAAATTTTTAGCTGTATTTGGGATGCAGCTTACCAGCAAAAACCCGCCAAGACATGCAGCCAGAAGGGTTTCGCCAACAGTTCAACCCGGGCCACACCCCCAAAAACATCGGGTTCACGATCTAATCACGGGGCTGTTGCATGCATGTGAGGCATCAAGAGTGCACAATGCCACCAAACACCGCCCAGAGGATGCCATGTCACTTACCCGTCGCAGTTTCGCAGGATCATTGGGGACCGTGCTCTTGTTGCCTGGCGCATTGTCCGCGCAACAAGACCCCGTGCTGGATGCTGTGCGTTCCACCTTGTTCGGAAGCAACGCGGAGTTTGAGCAAGGCATGGCCATTCTCGTGCAACGCGACAACCCGGATGTGGTGCCTGCTTTGCTGACCGGTATGCGATACGCCAGACGTCGCAGCAGCAACATCGTGAAGGTCATGCAGACCCTGACAGGTGAGAGTATCGGCCAAGACTGGTTTGAGTGGATGCTCTGGCAGGAAAAGAACCCGCAAATCGTGCCGCACCCCTCGCTCATCCCGTTCAAGCGCGAGGTTCTCCTGGGGATAGATACGAATTTCGATGTCTTCCTGAAGCCAAAGTACTTGCAGCGCGACAAGATGAAGATCCGGCTTGAAGAGATCGCGTGGGGTGGTGTGAACAAGGATGGTATCCCATCGCTGGACAATCCGGCGCTGATCCCTGCCGCGCGCGCAGATTACCTTAAGGACGATGACCTGGTCTTTGGCGTTTCGATCAACGGGGACGAACGGGCTTACCCGCTGCGGATCATGGGCTGGCATGAAATGTTCAACGAGGTGATTGGCGGGGTTCCGGTAGCCTTGGCCTACTGCACACTGTGTGGTTCAGGCATTCTGTTTGAAACGCAAGTGCCGGGTCGCAGCAAACCGCTGATCTTCGGCTCATCCGGTTTTCTGTACAGATCCAATAAACTGATGTTCGATCGTCAGACGCATTCCCTGTGGAACCAATATACCGGTAAGCCAGTTGTTGGCGCGCTTGTCGGCAGCGGTATCGAGTTGAAACAACGCCCGGTGGTTATCACCACATGGCAAAGTTGGAAAACATCGCATCCCAAAACGAAAGTTCTTTCAATGAACACCGGTCACCGGCGGAACTATGGGTCGGGTGTCGTGTATCGGGAGTATTTCGCTTCGTCCGAATTGATGTTCCCGGCGCTGGTCGATCAGTCCAGCCACAGGCAGAAAGACTATGTTTTCGCCATCCGGCAATTCGGCGCGGCGCGAGCATGGCCCCTGGATGCGTTCGGCAGGAGCCGGGTAATCAACGACGCCATCGCCAACCGGCCTCTGGTGCTTATCGGAAACGACGAGAAGCGCGCAGTGCGGGCTTATGAACGCGCATCCCACAAGTTCGCTGCGTCTGGCAGCGAATTGGTGGATGAAACGGGTCAGAAGTGGACCATGACCGAAGAGGCGCTGGTTGGACCGGGAGGCACGGAATTGCCCCGGGTCGCAGGCCATATTTCGTACTGGTTTGCTTGGGACAACTACCTAGGCGATACCGCGACCGTGTATAAACGCTAAGAGTGCTCTTCAGCCGCCGTGGCAGCCAAGGCGCGATTATACGCTTTCAGTGCATCGACGTGGTAAAGCGCTCCGACCGGGTTTTCACTGCCGTCCTCTTCGACAATCACCACCGGAATACAGGGGATGTCATCCCTGTCGAAATAAGGCATCGCGGCCTCTAGCGTGGCGCTAGCTTGAACACATAGCCCTTGTTCGATCAATTCGACCGCCTGTTCTTTCGTGATCGAGCGCGAATCGCCCAAGGGGCGCATGACCGCCCCGGTTCGCAGCATCGCCAGCAGATAGGCTTGCGGCCCTGCGGCCAGATGCACGTTACGACGTTCCAGCTGGGTCAAGAAGAAGGACCGATCCACAAGACGCGAGGCCAGCGCTGTCGACATCGACACCGAAACCATCACAGCCAGGCCGATCTGCCAGTCTCCGGTCAGTTCAAAGACAATCATCGTGGTCGAAATCGGTGCGCCCAGAACCGCGGCAGCAACGGCCCCCATTCCGGCAAAGGCATAGAGCGTATGGGTGCCAGAAACATCAGGCAGCAGCCCGGTTGCGATCAGGCCGAAGGCCAGTCCGGTCAACGCCCCAATCATCAGCGATGGGGAAAACACCCCGCCGCCCATACGTCCGCCCATGGTGATCGCTACGGCAACCGTCTTGATTACCGCAAACAGGATGGCAAAACTCAGGGTCAGGTCACCTGCCAAAGCGCGGATCGTGGTTTCATACCCGACGCCGATGATGTGCGGGAACCAGATCGCCAGCAGCCCCAACATCGCGCCTGAAACAGCTGGGCGCAGCCAGCCAGGCAAGGCAAGCCGGTTCTGGATATGGTTGCCGATATCTTCCGCAAAAAAGATCGACCGCATGAGCAGAAGCGAAACCAGCCCGCAGATTAGGCCAAGTAGCAGGAAGGCGGGCAATTCCACGTAGAATTGCAGGGAACCGGGTGTATCCAGAACAAACTCGGTCACGTCGCCATATTCCAGCCGGTTGATTACTGTCCCAGCAACCGAAGCGATCACGATGGGCGCAAACGCATGCACTGCAAAGTGGCGCAGTACGACCTCAAGCGCGAAAAGTGCACCTGCGATCGGTGAGTTAAAGCTGGCCGAGACGGCGGCGGCAACGGCGCATCCCAACAGATCGCGCCCGGTGATGCCATCGGCATGGATGCGGTTGCTGACCCAGGTTGAGATCACGCCAGCCATGTGCACGACCGGCCCCTCTCGGCCCGTGGACCCGCCTGTACTGAGCGTGACGAGCGAGGCAAAGAACGACGCGATACCCGCCTTGCTTTCCACGCGACCATCGGTCACCGCGGCCCCTTCGATGACGTCAGCGACGGATCGCACGCGTCCGTCGTCGGTGAACTTGTTCAGGATCACGCCCACGATTAGCCCGCCGATGATGGGAATGATCAGGATCAGAAACCAAGGCAGCTTTTCCGCATGGCTGTGCAGCAGCAAAATGTCATCCGTATCATAGACATAAGCCTGCAGCGACCGGATGGCCTTGCGAAACCCCAATGCCATGAAACCTGCCGCAATCCCGATCGCCAGCGCGATGAACCAGAATTGAATCTGGCTGGGCCCACGCCGTCGCATCACCCGCCAAGCGTCCTTGATCGCGGCCAAAGCCTGATTGAGCTGGTTGCGCAGAACAGTGCGGGTTGATTGGGTCATTGGCTCTCGGGGATCACGTCTTTCCCCTTAGTAAGCCACGGAGCGCCCTTATAAAAGTGGGATCGCGACGGATTGAACACGCGAAAGCGGCAGAATTGCCTCAGGCCTGCAAAAGGGCCCGGGCGGCAGCGCGGGCTTCGTCCGTGATCGTGTCACCTGCGACCATACGGGCAATTTCATCCACGCGGTCGGGTTCGGCCAGCGGAACAACGGTAGAAAGGGTCTGCCCGTCGGTGACGTGTTTTTGCACCCGCCAGTGATGCGCCGCGCGGGCCGCCACCTGCGGTGAATGCGTCACAACCAGCACCTGCCCGCCCTGCGCCAGCGCCGCCAGACGCCGCCCGACCGCATCGGCAGTTGCACCACCAACGCCCCGATCGATCTCATCAAAAATCATCGTGCGCGCGCTGTCATCCCCGGTCAGGCAGACCTTGAGCGCCAGAAGAAACCGACTGAGTTCGCCGCCCGAGGCAATTTTGTTCAGCGGACCAGAAGGTGCGCCGGGGTTGGTGGCAACTGTAAACGCGACAGCGTCGATGCCTTCCGGACCGGGGTCTGACGCCATGATTTCCGTTTGGAACACGGCACGCTCCATCTTCAACGGGGCGAGTTCGGTCATCACGGCGACATCCAGCTGCCCGGCTGCCTTCTGGCGCGCAGCACTAAGCTTGACCGCTGCATCGTCATATGCGGTCTGAGCGGCGTCCACCGCTGCCCGCTGAGCGGCAAGATCCGCATCGCCTGCGTCAAGTCGGTTCAAACGGTCACGCAAAGTTTCGGCAAAGGTGCCCAGATCATCAGGTACAACATCATGTTTACGAGCCAGTGCGCGGATGGCGAACAGGCGTTCTTCGGCCTGCTCCAATTCCACCGGATTGAAATCCAATTTTTGCAGACAAGCATCGACACCGTCCTGCGCCTCACCCAATTCGATCAGGGCGCGCCCCAGGGCCGCGATTGGTGCCTCCAATTGGCCGCCGGCATTGTCCGAGACGCCTTCGAGCCAACGCACAGCGTCCGCTATTGCGCTTTCAGCCCCGTCCCCGCCAAGCAGAGAGAAAGCCCGAGCGACATCATCCCGGATACGCTCAGCTCCTTGCATCATGCGACGGCGAGCATCGAGCTCAGCGTCCTCGCCGGGTTGCGGGTCCAGCTGATCAAGCTCAGATACTGAATGCCTCAGAAATTCCTCTTCCGCGCGCATCGCCGCAAGGGTGGATTCTGTTTGAGCAAGAGCTTTGCGCGCACGTGACATCTCGGACCAAGAGGACCGCACCGTTGCAAGGTGGCCATCGACTCCGGCGTAATCATCCAGTATTGCCCGGTGACCGCGCGCGTTCAACAGGCCGCGATCATCGTGTTGACCATGCAGTTCGATCAGGGTCTCGGACAATGCGCGCAGCACCTCGCCCGAACAACGGCGATCATTGACCCACGCGGTCTTGCGCCCCTCGGCCGTATTCACCCGCCGCAGGATCAGTTCCTCTCCCCCGGGCAGGCCCGCCTCGGCCAGAATTGCATGTGCAGGATGGTCTTCTTCCAATTCGAACTCGGCCACGACTTCACCCTGGGCGGCGCCCTGACGGACCAGTTCAGCCCGGCCACGCCAGCCCAGAACAAACCCCAGCGAATCCAGAAGAATCGACTTGCCCGCACCGGTTTCACCAGTCAACGCATTCAGGCCCGGCTGAAACGTCAGTTCCAGCCGGTCGATGATCAGCATGTCACGGATATCGAGGGCGCGCAGCATCGGGTCTTAGCGTCCCACCCCATTGGCCATGGCGATTACAACCACTCACCTTTGACGGTCTGACGGTAGATCGTGCTGAGCCAGTTGTTGCCACGGCTCTTGAGATCCAACCCGCGTGACGTCAGCAACGAATAGCCCGCATCGTACCATTCGGACGATTGATAGTTGTACCCAAGAATGGCCCCTGCCGACTGTGCCTCATCCGCAAGACCCAGTGCCAGATAGGCTTCAATCAAGCGGTACAGAGCTTCGGCGGTATGAGATGTGGTCTGGAAATCTTCAACCACCACACGGAACCGGTTGATGGCTGCGGTATAATGGTCCTGGCGCAGATAATAGCGTCCAATTTCCATCTCTTTGCCAGCCAGATGGTCAAATGCCAGATCGAATTTCAACACCGCAGAGGTCGCGTATTCGCTATCCGGATAGACCTCGATCACTGTGCGCAGCGATTGCAACGCCTGAAAAGTCAGGCCCTGATCGCGCCCGACCTCGTCAATCTGGTCATAATAGCTGAGCGCCAGAAGATATTGGGCATAAGCCGCATCTTCGTCCGTCGGGTAAAAGTCGATGTACCGTTGTGCGGCGCCTCGGCTCTCTTCGTAGTTTTTGTCCGAGTGGTATGAGAACGCCTGCATGATCAGCGCGCGCTTGGCCCAATCGGAATACGGATACAGACGTTCAACTTCTGAAAAATACCACGCCGCATCGTCCGAACGATTCTGCGACAGCTCATATTCGCCGCGCGTGAAAATCTGTTCAGGAGTGAACCCTTCCAGGTTCTGATTGCGGTCTGCGCCTTTTCCAGCGCACGCCGTCAAAACTGCTGTCAGAAGAATCGCGCCTGCGAACCTGACTGCCGCTTTGCTGCCAACCATTCCGCCTATCCTTGTCGTATTACTTGACGGGGTTAAGCCCCGATTTAGGCCAAGGTCTAGCACATAAAATTCCGGTGCAAAACGTCTTATGCGCCCCTTCGCGGAATTGTCGACAGAGTTGATCCAATCAGGCGACTTCGGGGATTTCGTCCCGGACCAGGCCCTGCCCCGGAAGGCGGGCTGCCTGTTCGGGCGTACACAGGATCGGACGGACGGCACCCGGTGTTTCGAACAGCTTGCGCAGCAGAGTATTGGTCATTGCATGGCCGGATTTGTCACCGGTAAAGTGACCAAAGATCGGACCGCCTGCCAAATACAGGTCACCAAGGGCGTCCAGCATCTTGTGACGCACTGCCTCATCCGCGTGGCGGAAACCACCCGGGGTAAGGACTTCATCACCCTGGACAACGACGGCATTTTCCAGCGTACCGCCCAAAGCCAGCCCGTTTTCGCGCATCGCCTCAACATCAGTACGGCGACAGAACGTCCGGCAGTCACACAGCTCACGTGCGAACGAGCCGTTGCGCATATCCAGTGTCTTGGTCTGGCTGCCGATGGCACCGTCTTCGAAGTCGATATGGAAATCGATGATCAGACCATTTGCAGGCGCAATCGATGCGCTGGCACCTTCGCGCACAGCGGTCACCGGCTTAAGAACCTCATAGGCCAGAACCGGGCTGGCTTGGCGACGCACGCCCTTCGCCATGATACCGCGAACGAAATCAATCGAAGACCCATCCATGATCGGAACTTCGGGACCATCAATCTCGATCAGTGCGTTATGTATTCCGCAACCGGCCAGCGCGGCCATAATGTGCTCAACCGTAGACACAGACACACCTGCGTCGTTGATCAGGCGGGTGCACAGCGGGGTGCGCTCGACCACGTCATAGATCGCAGGGACAAGGGCATTGCCCAGCTCAATATCCGTCCGTTTGAACCAGATGCCGTGACCGGCGGCCGCCGGTTTCAGGACCATCGTCGCAGGCTTACCGCTATGCAGTCCGACGCCTGTAAACGTGACCGGAGATTTGAGCGTATGTTGCAAGGTGAACCTCGAAGAGTGGTGTCCGGCCTCGGTTGGCCGTGTTGGACACTCAGTTAAGGAAGGCGGCGTCAAGGCTCAACTCACTCTTTGCAACCGAATGAAACATGTATGTGACAGATCGGCAAATCCCTGCTTACACCCCATTAAGCATCTGTAAAACAAAAGAAAAGGGCCGCCATTTGGCGACCCTCTGCATTCATTTTGTTACCGCGATCAGTTGGCCTGGCGCCGCAAAAAGGCGGGAATTTCGATCCGGTCCTGTTCGGGATCGATCTCATCCCTTGCAGGTGCCGTAGCGTCAGATTGGCGCATAACGGGCTGCTGGCGCGGTGGTTGCGCCGGAGTATCTGCCGCGTGACCGGTCATCCGATCGATCAATCGGTTAAAGCCAAACCGGGGACGATCATGCGCTTCTTCCTGCGGCGCAGGGGTCGGCTGTGGGGTCGCAGGGCGAGCCATCGAAGGGCTCCGCTCGGACGGCGGAACGTTCTGGACTGCGGCCTGCAAGCGCTGCAGCGCCTCGGGCGACGGTGTTCCCGCTGCCGGTTGAGGCTGCGGCGCGACATAGTTTTCGGACGCAGGCTCAACCGGTTCGGGGGTCGGCTCGAATTCGGCAACGCGCGGCTGATAGGCCGGCGGAGGCAAACCATCATCATCCTGCCGGGCACGCGACTGGAACTGCGGCTGGGCAGGCTCTTCCGGCGCTTCAAACAGCGAGGGTTCGCGGATCATATCTTCCTGCGGCGCTTTCTCAGCGACTTCCGCAGCAACCGGGACCTCTTCCTGCACCGACTCTTCTGCCGAAACGGTGCGGGTCAGCGGTGCCGACATAGAGCGGCGCGCGACAGGGACATCTTCCTGCTTTTCACTGGCATCGATACCGGTCGCGACAACCGATACGCGCATGCCGCCTTCCATCACGGTATCCAGTGTCGAACCAACGATGATGTTCGCCTCGGGATCCACTTCTTCGCGGATGCGGTTGGCGGCTTCGTCCAGTTCGAACAGGGTCAGGTCGTGCGAGCCGGTGATGTTGATCAGAACGCCCTTGGCACCCTTGAGGCTGATTTCGTCCAGCAGCGGGTTGGCGATCGCCTTCTCGGCGGCCTGAACCGCGCGATCTTCGCCGGTGGCCTCGCCGGTTCCCATCATCGCTTTGCCCATCTCATCCATCACGGCGCGAACATCTGCAAAGTCGAGGTTGATCAGGCCCGGACGGACCATCAGATCGGTCACGCCTTTGACGCCCTGATAGAGAACATCGTCCGCCATCGAGAACGCCTCGGTAAAGGTGGTCTTTTCGTTGGCCAGACGGAACAGGTTCTGGTTCGGGATGATGATCAGAGTGTCGACGACCTTTTGCAGCATCTCAACGCCGTCTTCGGCCTGACGCATCCGCTTGGCACCCTCAAACTGGAAGGGCTTGGTCACAACACCAACAGTCAGAACGCCCAATTCCCGTGCAGCTTGCGCGATGATCGGGGCCGCGCCTGTACCGGTGCCACCGCCCATTCCGGCGGTGATAAAGCACATATGCGCCCCAGCCAGATGATCAACAATCTGTTCAATGCTTTCTTCGGCTGCTGCCGCACCCACAGTCGGACGGGCCCCTGCCCCCAGACCTTCGGTGACTTTCACGCCCAGTTGAACCCGTGCCGAGGACTGGCTTTGTTGCAGTGCCTGTGCATCGGTGTTGGCGACCACAAAATCGACGCCGTCCAGCTGTTTCTCAATCATATTGTTGACAGCGTTGCCGCCTGCACCACCAACGCCAAATACTGTGATCCGAGGCTTCAGTTCGTCGTGCCCGGGCATCGAAAGATTCAATGTCATGCTCTGTCCGCCTGTTTTTTTGTTCCCGCCAAAGCGGTGTTTTTCTTACCTATCCACTAACAATCCTACCGTTTGAAACGGCAAACGTCACGCCAAAAATCGCGCAATTCCACAAAATATGGAGGAAATAAGGCGCTGACCGGCAGTATTTCGCAAATACCGCCAGATGTTGCGCAAAGAACTCAATGTAGCACAAAACAGGCAATTTGCGCGCGGCACTCAACCGACGCATCACCAAAGGGACTCATAAACTGTCAAACTGCGGAAAACTGCTCAGGTCCTGCCGCGGGCCTCTGTCGGGCCTTGTGGATATCTTGCGGGATAAACGAGTCAGCTGCAACCCATTTCTTTAGCTGATCGGGGCACTTGGACAATTCAAACCGTCCTCGGTGATGCTGCGCACCTCCTGGATTTCGCTGTCCGCAAAAGTGGCCAGTCGCACCATCAACTTGCCCTTATATTCGAAAGGCCACCAACACACCGCTGGCCCTTCGACGGCATCATCATAGAGAAAACAGATTTGGCCGTTCGGCGTTGTGATATGCCCATAAACGCACCCTCTTCCTTCACGGCGCCAAACCGAAACGGTGGAGCTGAGAAATTCTTCGGTGCCAACAAGGTCGCCGCTGCGAAAGTCATGAAAGTCGACGGTTTTGCCCAGAACCGCATCCAGAAATGCCTCGGGGGTGATCCGGGTTTGCGCCTGAGCGGTCAGCGGTGTCAGGGCCAGCAGCGCTGCGACCCCTAGCTTACCAATTGTCACGGAACCAACGCACGGCCCGCTTGAACGGGCGCGCGGCATAGGTGTCGACAGGGATTTCAAAGTCCCACCATTCGTCCTGTGGGTGCGCTGCAAACAGGCTGAGCCCCACTGCGGAAGAGAATCCCGGCCCGGTCGCCGATTGCGGTAGACCATGCACACGCAGCGGTCGGCCAAGGCGGACACGCTGCCCAAGGATGCGGGTGGCCAGTCCGTCCAGCCCCATGATCTGACTGCCACCACCGGTTAGGACAATCTGCTGGCTGGGCATATGCTCGAACCCGGCCGCATCCAGACGAACGCGCACTTCTTCAAGAATTTCCTCGACCCGCGGGCGCATGATTCCGATCAGTTCAGCACGGCTGACGGTGCGGCGGTCATGTTCCCAATCGCCGGTATCCCCGCCGATGTCGATCAGGTCCCGATCATCCGCGCCCGTTGCGTGAACGCCGCCGTTAAAGGTTTTTATCCGCTCGGCGACCGAGGCGGGAATGCCCAACCCCATCGAAATGTCCGAGGTCACATGATCACCACCCATGCGCACGCAATCGGCATAGATCATGTGCTTTTTCATAAAGATCGACACGCTGGTCGTGCCGCCACCCATGTCGATACAGGCCGCGCCCAGTTCCTGCTCATCCTCGACCAAGGCGGAAACACCAGACACATAGGCCGAGTTTGCAATTCCGGCCAATTCCAGATCGCAGCGTTTAATGCAGCGCACAATGTTCTGGATCGCGGTCGCGTCAACCGTCAACATGTGCATGTCGACGGCTAGGCTCTGCCCCATTTGGCCGCGCGGGTCGATCAGTCCTGAGCGGTTGTCCAAAGCGAAGTTGACCGGTTGGGCATGCAATACCTCACGCCCTGCCCCGTAGTCCGGCACATCACAGGCGTTCAGAACACGGCCAACTTCGGCCTCCGTCACGACCTGACCCTCAAGATCGACCTGCGCATCTAACCCGTAAGAGCGCGGGTTCGCACCCGAGAAACTCGCGATCACGTGATCGACCCGGATATCAGCCATCTTTTGCGCCGCCTGCAGGGCGGTTCGGATCGCCCGTTCGGTTTCTTGCATGGCGGTGACTTCGCCAAATTGAACGCCCCGCGACCGTGTGGTCGCAGCACCAATCACTCGAAAGCCGGTCTGCCCGGCCATCGACCCGATGGTGTTGTCCTCGCTCAGGCGGCCGGTCCCGTCAAAGCGCAGTACAAGACAGGCAATCTTGGAGCTGCCAACATCGAGAATGGCGACAACACCGCGCTGCATGGCTTGTCTGCGCATCTGCCGCATGGCGCGCTGGGACTGATAAAGATCGGTCATCATGGTCGTTACTGCTCGCTACCCACTGTCACTTTTGTATTCCACCAGTCTTCGCTGGCAGCTTTGGTCATTCTTATTGTCGGACGTTGCCCAAGGCGCATGTCGACCACCGCCACGTCACGTTCCAAAAGGTCCTGAACTTCATTCACTGCCAGAACACGTTCCAACGCGCGTACGGGGCGCTCGGTCGGCAACATGATGCGCTGACCGCGGTCCATAACCAGGTCCCAGCGACGCTCACCAATCCGGACCAGCCCGCGCACACGGCCGCCCAGGCTGCGGGCGGTTGTCAGCAATTCAAGCGCCTCACCTACGTGACCGTCTGCACCTTTGCCCGCGATCAGAGGTAAATTAGAGTGATCCTTGCGCGACGCGATGCGTTCCACATGCGCGCCGGTCTCATCCAGCAATTCGATCCCATGGCGCGTACGCCAGACGATGACGGGCTGACGCTCGACAACATCCACCTGCAGAATGCCGCCCGGGCGCACCCGTACCGTGGCGGATTTGACCGGATTCAGCCCGGTAATCGTGTCGCGGATTTGCTCAACATCCAGATCCCATGAGCTGACAGGGAAATCCAGCGGCACGACCTCACGAATATCCTCGGACAGGTTGGTCCCTGCCCCGTCAATGGCCATCAGATTGACCATGAACTCTGGCCGTTGCTGGATCGAGGTTTTGATGTCGATGACATAGGCCACCACCGCATCGCGACGCTCTTGCGAGCCGAAATAGATGCCAATTGCGGCGCAAACCGCAAATACCGGCAGGCCAATCTTTAGGCTGCGCCGAACGCCCCGCGTCAGCATCCAGCGCTGCAAGCGGTAGCTGAGACGAGACGGGGCCGGGTCGAGGCGATCGCCCTTGCGGCCAAACATTCCGCGCAACCGCAATTTGGGTGCGGCTCCGGTACGCGCGCCGGATTCGAATTCGGCATCGGGACCGGCCAGTTGCTTGGGCCGGTGAACCACAGGCGCTCGGGTGGCTCTTAGCGGTCGCATGATGCGTCCTCCACCATCCAGGCGCAAAGCTGCCCGAAACTCATCCCCAGATGTGCGGCCTGTTCAGGCACCAGGGACGTCGGCGTCATGCCGGGCTGAGTGTTGGTCTCGAGAAGGAAAAGCCCATCGGCACCCATACTGTCATCCCAGCGGAAATCCGTACGGCTTACGCCCTTGCATCCCAGCGCAGAATGAGCGCGCAATGCGTAGTCCATGCACAGGTCAAATATCTCGGTCGGTACGTCAGCGGGCAAAACATGCCACGATCCGCCGGGCTTGTACTTGGCGTCATAATCATACCAACCGCCATCGGTCATGATCTCGGTAACCGTTACGGCCTTGTCGTTCATCACCGTCACGGTCAACTCGCGCCCGGCAATGTACTTCTCTACCATAACCTGATCGGGCATCTCATCCGACAGTTGCGGTGGACCATTGGACCCTTCATGCACGATGTAGATCCCGACGCTGGAGCCTTCGTTGTTGGGCTTGGCCACGTAGGGCGGCTCCATCACGTGAACCTCGACCACTTCGATCTTGGGGACGATCACGCTGGGAACAACGGGCAGGCCCACAGCCTCATAAACCTCTTTGCTGCGTTGCTTGTCCATCGCCAGAGCCGAGGCAAGAACGCCGGAATGCGTGTACGGAATGCGCATCCATTCAAGTAACCCCTGCACACAGCCATCCTCACCCCAGCGGCCATGCAGGGCGTTGAACACAACGTCTGGTTTGATTTCCAAAAGGCGCGCATAGAGGTCAGGACCTGCGTCCAGCTCAACTACTTCAAAGCCTTCTCCCACAAGGGCGGCCGCGCATTCGCGCCCAGAGCTGAGAGACACCTCGCGTTCCTTCGAGGGTCCACCCATCAATACCGCCACTTTGGGGTTTGTCCTGCTCGACATACCCAACGTGCGCCTCAATGTCCCCGGACCTTATGTGGTGGTCCGTACTGCGTTTATCTCCTTGATCCGTCGCCTTAATTTGCCTGTTATGGTCTGACGGTCAGGGCTTTATTTTGTCAACGGATCACCGACCCGCATGATTTCCCACTCTAGCGTGATGCCGCTTGTTTCGTAAACCTTTTTTCGCACCTCTTCGCCCAGACCTTCGAGGTCCGCGGCAGAGGCATCACCGGTATTGATCAGGAAATTCGAGTGCTTTTCGCTCATCTGTGCGCCGCCGCGCGTCGCGCCGCGCATGCCCGCATCGTCAATGACCTTCCATGCCTTGAGGTCGTGCACATCATCCGCCCGCCCGGTCGAAGAAAACCCTGCCGGGTTGCGGAAGGTTGACCCGGCGCTGCGGTCTTTGGTCGGCTGTGTTTCGTCGCGTTTTTGCAACTGCGCGGACATCCGGGCGTGCAGCTCTTCCGGATCGCCGGATGGACCTTCGAAAGTGCTCGAGATCAGCACCGCGCCTTCGGGCAGATCGGACTGGCGATAACGAAAATTCAGGTCTTCCGGAGTCAGTTCCACAAGCTCTCCCTGCCGGGTAACAATGGTCGCCTTGCGCAGCACGTCCGCCGTGTAGCTGCCATAACACCCTGCGTTCATCCGCACCGCACCGCCAATTGAGCCCGGGATGGTACGCAAAAAGGTCAAGTCCACGCCCTCATCCGCCGCCTTGCGCGCCACATGCGCATCCAACGCAGCTGCTCCGGCGGTAACGATGTTTCCCTTTACCGAGATAGCATTGAACCCGCGCCCCAATCGGATCACAACCGCGCGCAGACCGCCATCACGCACAATCAGGTTTGACCCGACCCCCATCGGGAAAACCGAAATATCTGCGGGTAACCCACTCAGGAAACTCTGTAAGTCTTCTATGTCAGCTGGCTGGAACAGATAATCCGCCGGACCGCCAACGCGCAGCCATGTCAGATCATTGAGGGATCTCTGCTCGGTAAGTCTACCGCGAACCGGGAATGAAGTAAGTGTCATCGGCCTCTTCTATAACTGGCTTTCGTGGATGTCATCCTTCGAACAAACAATGATCAATGATTATCCCGCATCTTCTTAAGGGCACCAATCAACCCGCCTAAGATGGCTCCCGCCAGAGCGGGAAGTACCAATGACCACGTCAAAATGACCGCCAAAAAATCAGCGTCTTCTGGCGGGCCGTCGTTACCAGAGGGGAAGAGATATGCGATGCTCATAGCTGATACCACGATTGCCACAATCACGATCCACGCAAATCCGCCCCTAAACAACAAATGGGCGACGGTTGTAGTGGCAAGAAAAGAAACAACACCCAGGAAACATAAGGCGATTAATGCAGCTGTCATTCAAAACTGCGCCCCATCCGCCGTACCCACCGCCCCAAATAGATCACCGGCCAACGCAGCACCGACATTCCTGCGGCCAAAACGATCAGTCCAATCCATGGGCCGTTTTGCAAGGTGACGTAACCCAATATCGGAATCCCCACAGCGATCAAAACATAGGCGCGCGTCCAGTGGTTGTCCTTGCTGGGGATCATCGCCAGCACATTCGCCGAAATTCCCCAAAGCGCAGCGAGGGCGATCGACAAATTCATTCCTCGACCTCCTGCCCGGTCCAGCGGCGCCAGTAATAGCGAATGGGATTGCGGAACATGGATGCAAAGGCGGCAAAGGCCAGCACCGAAAAAAACCAGCCAAAGTCATGGCCTAACCAGACGATCAGCGCAGGTGCAGAAATGAACAGCACAACGCCCGGCGGAAATTGAAGGCGCATCGGCAGCATGGCCACGATCGTTGAGGCCAAAACCCACAAGCCAGCAAAAAGCACTGAATATACCAACTGCCCCTCCGAGGACGATCCTTGCTGCAACTGCAACATCACACTTTAAAGTTGCAATGCTAGAGAGTCCATTCCATCAAACGGCTTGCTTTTGTCGCAGCCTTTCTGGCAGCCCGTTGGCCCAAGTGCTGATCGTACCAGCGCCGAGACAGACGACCATGTCGCCGGGGCGGGCCTGTTCGCGCACAAGGCGCTCCAGATCGTTTTCGTTCAGCAATGCACGCGCGTGGCGGTGGCCGTGACGGATCAGGCCCTGCACCAGATCATCTCTACTGGCTCCTTCGATCGGGTCCTCTCCGGCAGAGAAAACATCGGCGATGGCGACAACGTCCGCGTCATTGAAGCAGGTGCAGAAATCGTCAAACAGATTGGACAGGCGCGAGTACCGGTGCGGTTGGTGCACGGCGATAACGCGCCCGTCGGTTGCCTGACGCGCGGCTTTTAGAACGGCTGCGATTTCTACCGGGTGGTGGCCGTAATCGTCGATGATGGTAACTCCATCGACCTCTCCGACTTTGGTGAAGCGGCGGTTGACGCCACCGAAATTGGCCAGCGCATCGCGGATTTCTGAGGCCTTCATTCCCAGATGGCGGGCAACGGCCACTGCAGACAGCGCGTTCGAGACATTGTGGTCGCCAGGCATCGGCAATGTGCAGCCCTCGATCATCTTGTCTTCGTACTGAAGGTGGATGTCGAAATGCGCCACGCCGCCTTTGTAGGTCAGGTTCAAGGCGCGCACATCGGCCTGCGCGTTGAACCCATAGGTCCGGACACGGCGGTCGGTGATACGTCCAACCAACGTCTGCACTTCGGCGTGGTCCGTGCAGCACACAGCCAGACCGTAGAATGGCAGGTTCGAGACGAACTCATAAAACCCGTCACGCAATTGGTCGAAGTCACCCCAGTGCTCCATATGCTCGGGGTCGATATTCGTAACAATGGCAATGGTCGCGGGCAGTCGGTTGAACGAGCCGTCGGATTCGTCGGCCTCGACCACCATCCATTCGCCTTGCCCCATCCGTGCGTTCGAGCCGTAGGCGTGGATGATGCCGCCATTGATGACGGTCGGATCGAAATCACCCGCCACCATCAGCTCGGCCATCATGGTGGTCGTGGTGGTCTTGCCGTGGGTTCCGGCAATGGCGATGTTGGATTTCAGGCGCATCAGCTCGGCCAACATGTCGGCGCGACGAACAACCGGCAGGCCTTGCGCCCGGGCGCCGTCCAGCTCGGGGTTGCCAGGCTTGATCGCAGTCGACACCACGACAACGGCCGCGTTTTCAAGGTTTTTGGCACGCTGGCCGACAAATATCTCAGCCCCAAGGCTCGCAAGACGATCAGTGATCTTGGACGCTTTCAGGTCTGACCCCTGCACGCGGTAACCGAGGTTCAGCAAAACCTCGGCAATGCCCGACATCCCAATCCCGCCGATCCCCACAAAGTGAATCGACCCTACGTCTTGCGGCAGTTTGGTTGCAGGATTCATGTGGTCTCCTTCTGCGCCAGTTGTTCGACAAGGGCCGTCAGACGTTCAGTCGCGTCGGGGGCACCGGTCGAGAGGGCGGCATGGGCCATCTTTTGGGCGGCTTCGGGGTTAATAAGAACGGCGCTGATTTGCTCTGCAAGCGCGGGAACGTCAAGTGCGCTTTCCGGGATCATGATCGCACCGCCTGCCTGAACCAATCCTCGCGCATTGGCGGTTTGATGATCGCCTGCGGCTGCGGCAAACGGGATCAGGATCGATGGACGTCCGATGACCGAGATATCCGCCACACTGGATGCGCCGGACCGGCTGATGACAAGTTGTGCATCCGACATGCGACGCGGAACGTCGTCAAAGAAAGGTTTGACCTCCGCCCGAATGCCATGCTCGGCATAGAATGCCGTAACACGTTCCCCATCTTCGTCGCGGGCCTGATGTGCAACGCGTATATGGCTGCGCAAATCGTCAGGCAAGGCTGCGATTGCTCCGGGGACAACATCGCTGAGGATGCGAGCGCCTTGAGAGCCACCCATTACAAGGATCGACATCGGATAGTCGCCAGGCGGAATGTATCCTGCTGCCGCACGTTCCAGAACTGCCGCGCGAACCGGGTTGCCGGTGTGGATTCCGTGCGCGCCTTCGGGCAGATCTGTCGGCCAAGCACCGCAGGCCACATTGGCAACGCGTGTGGCAAAAACTTGATTAACGCGACCCAGAACCCCGTTCTGTTCGTGGATCATGCGGGGAAGTTTCAGCATAGTGGCCGCCCCCAGCGCCGGGATTGACGGATATCCGCCAAAGCCGACCACCACATCCGGTTTGTCCCGTGTCATCTGAAAGGCCATACTGGCAACGCCGCCCACGATTTTGGGTCCAGCCATTGCCTTGGCCGCAAGACCGCCGCGCGCAAAAGTAGCCGAGGCAACTTCCACAATCTCGACCGTTTGCGGAAAGCCACCAGTGTAACGCGCGCCACGCTCATCCGTAGACAGGCGCACACGCCAGCCTTTCTTCAGCATCGCTTCAGCCAGCGCTTGCGCCGGGAACATGTGGCCCCCGGTGCCGCCCGCCGCTATCAACAGGTAAGGTGTCCCCATTATCCTCTTCCGCGCAGAATATCGCCAAGTTCGCCCTGTGGGCGGCTTCGGGTGAACGCCAGCAACATGCCGACCGCGATACCACCCGCAATCAGCGACGAACCACCATAGCTGACAAAGGGCAGCGTCATGCCCTTGGCGGGCAGCAGTCGCACAGCCACACCCATGTTGATCATGGCCTGAACGCCAAACATGCAGGCCAGACCGGTCCCGGCCAGACGGATGAACATATCGCGCTCACGCATCAGCCGCAGAAGCGAGCGTACAACAATCAGTGAATAAAGCGCGATGATGATCAGCACCAGGATCAGCCCGTATTCTTCGGCCGCAACGGCGATGATGAAATCCGTATGGGCATCGGGCAAGGACCACTTCACCTGTCCCTCACCCACGCCGACACCGAACAGACCGCCTTCGCGGATGGCGTTCGTGGCATAGCCAAGCTGGGTGGTGGGGTCGACCTCCTGGTTCAGGAAGCCATCAATACGGCGGGCAAAGTGTTCCGAATTCGAATAGGCGAACATACCCCCCAGGACTACGACGCCCGCCATGCCAACCAGCAGCAGCATCGGCGCACCGGCCACAAAGTACATCACACCCCATCCAAACAGGATCAGGCAGGCCTGACCGAAGTCAGGTTGCAAAACCAGCATCGCCACAATTGCAATGCACAACGCAAATGACCACAACCGACCCGGAGGGCCGTTGATCTGTTGCGACGCAGCCAGCAGCCACGCGGCCACGACGACAAATCCGGGTTTCAGAAATTCCGACGGCTGCAAAGATGCAAAGCCCAGCGAGTACCAGCGCACCGCCCCTTTTCCGAAATCCGTTCCGAAGACGGGCAGAAAGGCCAGCGCCACAAACGAGGCAAGGAACCCAAGTACTGCCAATCGGCGCACCAGTGTCGGCGACATCATCGACGTCAGCAGCATCGCAATCAGCGCCAGTCCGCCGAACAGCGCCTGCCGTTCGACATAGTGGAACGGATCAAACCCGTTGCGCCCTGCCAGTGGTGGTGATGAGGCCAGCCCCAGCAACAATCCGATGACAAACAGGATCAGAACGCAGGACATCGTCCAGCGATCAATCGTCCGCCACCATTTCGGAAGAATCGGTTCTCCGCGCTGGTCCTGGACCGCGCCATACACCATCTCAGTCATGAGATACCGCCACTATCTGCCTCGTTAACGTCCCGTTTTTCGGGATCTGATTGAGAGTCTACAGGGATTTTTGCGTTTGGGCTAGCGGAATGAATAAGGATTGAGAAAACTGCTCATCGTTGCGGCTGAGCGGGGGAACACCTACCGGACTTTATCATGAAAAAGCTCGTCATGACGTTTCTTGATCTTGGGCCAGACTTCGGCAACCGCCGGGACATTCAGGCCAAAGTCATACTTCAGGCAGTCAACCAACTCCTTTGGTGTCGAAATGGTTTCCTCACGTATTCTCATAGTATCAATCGTCCTCATCACCAGACCGCGTAGTATGATATGCCTGTTGGTATAACGCCTTTGCGCGGTCAGGGTGCGTAGAAATGGCGAGTTGGGATCGGTCTGCAAATGTCGACTGGCAGACTGGAACAAGCTTGGTTCGACACTTTCCTGAGTAAACCAATAGCCTGTTTCCCCTCCGCCTGCGCTTTCTGAATATTGAACAAAGCCATCACGCTGGGCGGTTAGCGAAATATTGTAAGGCTGCTGCAATCCCGTGAATGGTTCCAGCGGGATTGGAGTAGACATCGCGCCACCAAATCCAACATCAACAAGCAAATGCTCATCGCACTTGACCTTCAAAAGCATATGATCCGGTGCCTGATCTGGAGAAGGTTTGTCCGGGCCGACGTATCCAGCCAGGTATGACACCTGAAATCCGATTTCCTGCAGTACCCAACTGAAAAGAGAGTTTAGCTCAAAACACCATCCGCCACGTTTCCGCGCAACGACTTTTTCAAACACGTCGTTCTGATCAAACGAAACCGGAACCCCCAATTGTTGATCGATATTTTCGAAAGCAACCATCCTTAGTTGCGCCGCGAAGAGATTGTCGAGCGTCACCCGATCTGGCTTTAGGTCGCCCGAATACGCTATTCGGTCCAAGTAGTTTTTCAAATCCATTTAAGCACCCTCAAAAGCACTGCACTGTTTGGCGTCATAAACTTGCTTGTAATTCCTCAAGCTAGGTTGAGCTCAAGACAAAATTCTGGATCGTTCATCTGAGACTTTGACCCCTTGCCTTCCTTTGCGATCCAAGCCATGCGCAGCACATGACCTATGACACGATCATCCTTGGCGCCGGTGCAACCGGTATGATGTGCGCCGCCCATTGCGGCGGGCGCGTTTTGGTGATCGACCACGCCAAGGCTGCCGGAGAGAAAATTCGTATCTCGGGCGGTGGGCGCTGCAACTTCACCAACATGTACGCGGGACCGGGAAACTTCCTGTCGCAGAATCCGCATTTCTGCAAATCCGCGCTGGCGCGGTATACGCAATGGGATTTCATTGATCTGGTCGGTCGACACGGCATTGCGTGGCATGAGAAAACGCTGGGGCAACTGTTCTGCGATGGGTCATCAAAACAGATCATCCAAATGTTGCTGGATGAGATGGAGCGCGCCGGGGCGGAATTGTGGGTTCGGACTGAACTGAAGAACCTGCGTAAGACCGATGGCGGATTTTCTGTTGACCTCGAATGTGAAGGGCAGCGGCATAGCCTTAATTGCACCAACCTCGTGCTGGCTACTGGCGGCAAGTCGATCCCCAAGATGGGCGCGACCGGGCTGGCCTACGAAATTGCGCGCCAGTTCGGACTATCGATAACCGAAACGCGGGCGGCACTCGTGCCGTTTACGTTTTCGGATGGTAAATTCAAGGACCTGTCTGGCGTATCCCTACCCGCGCGGCTGTCGAATGACCGGACCAGCTTTGACGAGGCTTTGCTGTTCACCCATCGCGGGCTTAGTGGACCATCGGTTCTGCAGTTGTCTTCCTATTGGCGCGAAGGCGAGGCGGTCCGCGTAAACCTGATCCCGGATCTGCCGCTGTTTGATTTGCTGCGGGATCAGCGGCAAAGCGGCGGACGCAAGGCGCTGACCACGGAACTGGCGCGCCACCTGCCCGGGCGTCTGGTCGAGTACCTGAGCCATCATATCCCCATGCCAGGCAATCTGGCCGATCAGTCGGACGCCGCGCTGTCCGAACTGATCGCAGCACTGTCCGACTGGCAGCTTACCCCCTCGGGCACCGAAGGGTATCGTACGGCCGAGGTGACGCTGGGCGGGATTGACACTGATAACTTGTCGTCAAAAACGATGGAGGCCAGGGATGTCCCCGGCCTCTATGCGATTGGCGAAGCGGTGGATGTCACCGGATGGCTGGGCGGTTACAACTTCCAATGGGCGTGGTCCTCGGGCCACGCCGCAGGAATTGCAATCGCCGGGCAGAGTTAGCCGACGACGTTGTAGCCACGTCCGCGCATGCAGTTGCGCACGATAACTTCTTTGTTCTGGTTTTTGTTAATCACGTCTGCGCCGGCGCCAACAAGCGCACCGGCAACTGCCGCACGGCCCAGATTGTCACTGCTGTCCTGAACAATCCCGGTTACAGCCGCCGCACCTGCCGCGCCTATCGCTGCGTTTCCTGCGGTAGAGCCATCAACGCTGGCTTGTGATGCCGCCAGTTGTTGGCACTGCTGAAGGTCTACGTTGTAGTTCGGGCCGATCGGGCCGTCGACGATTGGTTGATAATTGGCACCTGTGTTGGTGCAGGCACCGGCAACGAGAATGGCAGGCAGGATCAGAGAAAACTTACGAAATGGCATAGTCATAACCTCGTGTTGAATTTGCAGGCAAGCAAAACCAATAATGATGGCGCGTCAAGCTGATAGCATCGCAGCTTGGCCCAACCGGCGGTCTATTGCAAATGGCTATTCCGGAAGCCGTTGCCTGACTTCCGCTACAAAGTCCTCTCCGCGCTGCTCGAAATTGTCATATTGGTCGAAACTGGCCGCGGCTGGCGCAAGCAGGACTGTCTCGCCGGGTTGGGCATCCTTCATGGCTTGCTCAACAGCCACGGACATGGTGGTGCAAACCAGCGCATCGGCCTTAAGTTGCATGGCGAAACTCGCGGCCTCGCGACCAATGACATAAGCTTTGACCACCTGGTCTGCGGCTGCGTTCAGAGCGGCGACACCGCCTTCCTTCTCAAGCCCCCCACAGACCCAGCGGACCTTCCTGAAAGCGCTCAACGCCTTGAGAGCGCTGTCCACATTGGTGGCTTTTGAGTCATTCACATAAGTAATACCGCCTACCTCGGCGATGATCTGACTGCGATGCGGCAGGCCCGGATAGCTGTGCAGCGCGTCTTCGATTACGCGCGGTGCCAGCCCAAGCGCGCGACAGGCGGCATAGGCCGAACAGGCGTTTTGGTGGTTATGTGCGCCGGGAAGGCCCGTGATTCCGCGCAGGTCAATCGAGCCCGCTTGCCGTCCCTTACGGTATTCCGACAAGAACCCTTTACGCGCAAACACCTGCCATCCGGGTCCCGTCAGTTTGCGCGCAACCGACACCCGGATAACCCGATCGTCTGCGCGGCCCTCTGCCAGTTGACCGGCCAAAAACGCGCCCTCTTTCTCGTCAATGCCAATCACGGCGCGGTCCGGGCCACCTTCGGCGAACAACCGACGCTTGGCGGCAAAATAGCCCCCCATCCCGCCGTGGCGGTCAAGATGGTCGGGCGACAGGTTGGTGAAAACGGCCACGTCCGGGGTCAGGGCCCGGGCCAGTTCTGTTTGATAGCTGGACAGCTCCAGCACAACGACCGAACCGTCACCGCCCGGATCAATATCCAGCACCCCACGACCGATATTACCCGCCAGCTGTGCCTCGCGCCCGGCTTCGGTCAGGATATGGTGGATCAAGGCCGCGGTGGTCGATTTCCCGTTCGACCCGGTCACCGCGATCACACGCGGCGGAGAGTCATAATTGTTCCACTCAGGCCCTGCAAAGGATCGGAAAAACAGCCCGATGTCGTTATCGACCGGGACACCGGCCTCAAGCGCCGCAGCCACAATTGGATTGGGGTCAGGATAGAGATGAGGAATACCGGGCGAAACGATCAGCGTGGCGATATCGTCAAACGCTCCATGACGGCGCAGATCGGCACAGACGAACCCTTCGGCCTCAGCCACTTCCCGGGCGGCAGGATTGTCATCCCAACACACAGGCTCAGCTTTACCTGCCTGCAGGGCACGCGCCGCGGCCAGCCCCGACCGGCCAAGCCCCAGAACCGCAACCTTCTGCCCTGAAAACCCTTTGACCGGGATCATACTGCTTACCTTTTATTGACTTAAATTTGGCCGCCACACTGCACCGAAGAAATCACCGAAGGCAAGGGTGACGAAAGGCTCGCGCGTCAGCGCGAGCCCGGCCCAACAGGTGACAGGTGGACCGCAGGTCCGCCGAACCTGACGGGAGCGTTACCGGACTTTCAGCGTTGCCAGACCGATCATTGCCAGGATTAGCGAGATGATCCAGAACCGGATCACGATCGTCGGCTCTGCCCAGCCCTTTTTCTCATAGTGGTGATGGATCGGCGCCATCAGGAACACCCGACGTCCAGTACGTTTGAAATACAGCACCTGGATGATCACGCTCAGCGCTTCGACTACGAACAAACCACCTACGATCGCCAAAACCAGTTCGTGTTTGGTGGCTACCGCGATGGCACCCAATGCACCGCCCAGCGCCAGCGATCCGGTGTCGCCCATAAACACCGCAGCTGGTGGCGCGTTGTACCAAAGGAAGCCAAGACCGGCCCCGAACAGGGCCGAGGTAAAGACGAAAATCTCACCTGTTCCGGGCACGTAATGGACATCCAGATATTCGGTAAAGTCGACCCGTCCAACGGCATAGGCAATCACTCCCAGCGTCGAAGCTGCGATCATCGCCGGCATGATGGCCAGACCATCCAGACCATCGGTCAGGTTCACAGCGTTGGCCGCCCCTACAATCACGACGATCGAGAAGGGTATGTAGAACATGCCCAGATTGATCAGTGTATCCTTGAAAATGGGCAGCGCCAGCTGGTTCTGCAGGGCCTCGGGATGGTGCAGCGTGGCCCAGGCCGAGGCCAGAACTGCGATGATAACCCCCAGTGCCATACGCATTTTACCCGAAACGCCCTTGGTGTTCTGTTTCGACACCTTCGCATAGTCATCAGCAAACCCGATCGCCGCATAGGCCAGCGTTACAAACAGAACCATCCAGACATAGGGATTGTCCCACCGCGCCCAGATCAATGTCGATGTCATCAGCGCGCCCACGATCAGCAGCCCGCCCATCGTCGGTGTGCCCGCCTTCGAAAAATGCCCTTCGGGCCCATCATCCCGGATCGGCTGGCCCTTGCCCTGCTTTTTGCGCAGCACGTTGATCAGCGGTTTGCCAAAGAGAAAACCGAAAATCAGCGCGGTCAAAAAGGCGCCGCCTGCGCGGAACGTGATATAGCGGAAGAGGTTGAAAAAATCCCCTCCGTCCGACAGGGCGGTCAACCAATAGAGCATTTCAAAACCTTTCTCACACTGAGGTGGCGGGCGCGATCATCAATCAAGCGCGCCCCCTTGCCCCATTTTACGCAAACCGTCAACAATCTGCGCCAATGCCATGCTCAGCGATCCCTTGGCCAACACAGTATCACCGGCCTGAACAAGCTCGGGCAGTTGAACCGCCATCTCGGAGCTGGTCTCGAACCAAAGCCCGCGTTTATCCGCCGGAAGTGCATCGTACAGCGCCTTCATCAGCGGGCCGACGCAATGTACTTTGTCCACGCGCTGCATAGCCGAAACATCCGCCATCGCCGCATGCATAGCAGTTTCTTCCTGCCCCAACTCCTTCATATCCCCAAGAAAAGCGATACGACGATGCCCTTGCGCCGCGGCCAAAACATCCAGTGCGGCCTCCATCGACGTCGGGTTAGCGTTATAGCTGTCATCCAGCAGTTCGATCCGGCCACCGTCGGTCAACGCGATCTGTTCGCGCACCCCGCGACCCTTGACCGGCGACCATCCGCCGAGACCTGCAATCGCCTGATCCAGATCGATGCCCAATTCGACACAGGCAGCCAATGCCCCCAGGGCGTTCATGGCGAAATGCGTGCCCGCTGATTGTACGTCAAACGCAAACTGGCGTCCTGCGACTGTTGCCTTTGCATGAACCGAGTCAGCCTCTTGGGTTACATCGGTCAATGTGTAGTCGGTGCCATTGCGGCCGAAATCCACCGTTTTCGCGCCCAAGTCCCGCGCACAGTCGCGCAGGATGTCCGCATGCTCGATATCCGCGTTCAGGATGGCCGCGCCGCCCTCGATCAGGCCGTCAAAAATTGCCGCCTTTTCATGCGCAATACCGGCCACCGACTCAAAGGCTTCTAGGTGCACTGCCGCCACGGTCGTGACCAGCGCCACATGCGGGCGGGCTTGCTGCGCCAGCGGTGAAATCTCTCCGGGGTGGTTCATACCGATTTCGATCACCGCGAATTCTGTGTCACGCGGCATCCGCGCCAAGGTAAGCGGCACGCCCCAGTGATTGTTGTAGCTGGCAACGCTGGCATGAGTTTTTCCCTGCGTTTCCAAAATCGTGGCCAGCATTTCCTTCGTCGATGTCTTGCCGACGCTTCCGGTCACCCCGAGCACCCGCGCATTGCAGCGGTCACGACCTGCGCACCCCAGCGCCTCAAGCCCCAACTGCACGTCTTCGACGATCAGCAAGGGCGCATCTTCGGTTACGCCCTCAGGAATACGCGACACCAAGGCCGCCCCAGCGCCTTTTTCCAAAGCCTGTACCACAAATTCATGCCCGTCCCGCGCGGCTGTGAGTGCGACGAAAAGATCGCCAGGCTGGATGGTGCGCGTGTCGATCGACACACCATCGACCGCCCAGTCCGAAGTGACGCGTCCACCGGTTGCTTCGGCGGCCTCGGCTGCAGTCCACAATGTCATGCCACCCTCCCGTCTAGTGCGGCCACACTTATGCTGGCTTGTTCGACATCATCAAATGGCAGAACCTGATCACCAACGATCTGGCCGGTTTCATGCCCCTTGCCCGCAATCAAAAGCGCGTCGCCGGGTTGCAGCGCGTCTATCCCGCGCAAGATGGCCTCGGCCCGATCGCCGACCTCGGTGGCCTCTGGTGCCCCATCCATCACGGCCGCGCGTATGGTGGCCGGATCTTCGCTGCGCGGGTTGTCGTCGGTGACGAAAACCACATCTGCGTGATTGGTGGCGGCTTGCCCCATCAGCGGGCGCTTGGTCGCGTCGCGATCACCGCCCGCGCCGACAATGGCGATCAGGCGGCCCATCACATGCGGGCGCAGTGCCTTGAGTGCGGTCGCCACTGCGTCAGGTGTATGAGCGTAATCTACAAAAACCGCTGCCCCATTCTCTCGCGTCGCGGCCAGCTGCATGCGTCCACGAACCGTCGTGAGATGCGGCAGGGTTTCGAAAACGTGTTCAGGCTCTTCCCCTGCAGCAATAACCAAACCGCAGGCCAACAAGATATTTTCAGCCTGAAAACCGCCGATCAGATTCAAACGGGTTTGGAAGATCTTGCCCTGCCAAGAAAACCGCAGGTCCTGACCTGTTGCGTCAAACCGCTGATTCATCAGGCACAGGTCTGCTTCCCCAAGCCCAACGGTCAAAACCTTCTGCCCCCGGTCTTTGGCAATTCGGAGGACCTGAGCGCCCTTGGGATCGCTCATGTTGACGACAACAGTGCCGTCGTGCGGCAGGACCCGATCAAACAGACCTGCCTTAGCGTTGAAATACGCCTCATACGTTTCGTGGTAGTCCAGATGGTCCTGAGTGAAGTTCGAAAACCCCGCCGCAGCCAGCTGTACCCCATCCAAGCGGCGCTGTTCCAACCCGTGCGAGGATGCCTCCATCGCAGCATGAGTCACTCCGTTCTCCGCAGCCTCGGACAGGCAACGATGCAAAGTGATTGGTTCGGGCGTTGTATGGGCTAGTGGTGCGGTCCACGCCCCCTCAACCCCTGTGGTCCCGAGGTTGACCGCAGCGTGACCAAGTTCGGTCCATATCTGGCGAACAAATGTCGCGACCGAGGTTTTGCCGTTGGTGCCAGTAACCGCAACGGTGGTCTTAGGCTGCGCTCCGAACCACAGCGCGGCGCACCCGGCCAGCGCCTGACGCGGGTCCTCGAGCACGATCAGCGCCGCATCTGATGCGGCCAGTTCCTCGGCTGCGATCTCTGCCCCTTCAGCATCCGTCAGGATGGCTGCGGCCCCCATACGCAAAGCGTATTGAATGAACTCACCGCCATGAACACGTGTACCGGGAAGTGCCGCAAAGAGGAAACCGTCTTTGACTTCGCGGCTGTCGACCGCCAGCCCTGTGATATCAGGATTGGTGCCACCTCGGGCGGTCAGGGCCAGTTGGCTGAGTTTCTTTGTCCTTGCGCCCATGACCCACCTCGTTTGGACAGCCTAATTTGAGGTCAGCGTTATAGCAGCGCCGGCCTCAGGCTCAACCCGAGGACGCAGGCCCAGCAACGGTGCGATGCGCCCGATCAATTCTGCGGCCACAGGAACCGCTGTCCAGCCTGCCGTACGGCGCTTTTCGCCATAAGCAAGGATGGATGGTTCGTCCAACGTTACGATCAGGACGTATTTTGGGTCATAGGCGGGAAAGAACGTCGCAAAGGTCGCAATCACCTTGTCGTCGTAATAACCACCACGCGGCTTGGGCTTATCCGCGGTGCCGGTCTTACCGGCCACATCATAGCCTGCCACATCGCCAAAACTTGCGGTGCCATCTGTTACCACCCGGCGCAACATGTTCTGCGCCTGGTTTGCCGCGTTATCAGACATCACCCGAGGACCGTATTGCGGCCCATTTTTGCGCAGGATCGTCGGGCTTACATAGTGCCCGCCATTGGCAATCGCCGCATACCCCGCCGCCAGGTGCATGGGGCTGGTCGACAGACCATGACCGTATGAGATGGTCACCGTGCTCAATTCGCCCCATTTCTTGGGCTTCAGCGGTTCGCCGCCCTTGGCTTCGACGATTTCGAACGGGGTGGGATCGAACATACCAAGCGATTCCAGGAAATCCTGCTGCCGTTGCGCGCCGATCTGCAGCGCCAGTCGCCCGGTGCCCCGGTTCGAGCTGTGGACGATCACATCGGCTACGCTGATCTTGCCGTAATTCTTGCCGTTGAACTCACCAATCGGGAAACGGCCGATCTTCATCGGCCCCGAGGTATCGATGATCGTGTTCGAATTCACCAAACCCAACTGAACCGCCTGCGCGGCGGTGAAAATCTTAAACACGGATCCCAGTTCGTAAACGCCCTGTACATAGCGATTGAACAGCGGGCTATCTGATGGATCGAACCCCGAGGTCGGCGGGCGCGGGCGATCATTGGGATCGAAAGACGGCAACGAGGCCGCTGAGATCACCTCGCCCGTATGCGCGTTCATCAGAACCGCCGACGCACCCTTGGCGTTCATGATCTTCATGCCGCCATATAGCACCTGCTCAACGGCGGCTTGAACCGTCAGGTCCAATGAAAGTTGCAGCGGCTTAGTCCCATTCGCGGGATCACGAAGGTAGTCGTCGAATTGCTTTTCAACACCGGCCACACCGATCACTTCAGCAGCGCTGACGCCTTCGCGCCCAAAGCTTGACCCGCCAAGGATATGCGCCGCCAGACGGCCATTCGGGTACAACCGCATCTCACGCGGGCCGAACAGGATGCCAGGATCACCGATATCGTGCACGGCTTGTTTCTGCTCGGGCGAGATACGCTTTTTGATCCACAGGAATTTGCGATTGCCGGTGAAGTCCTTGACCAGGCGTTCTTTTTCCAGATCTGGGAAAATCGCCACAAGCTGATCAGCTGCGGCAATCGGGTCGATCATCAGCGGCGGCTGCGCATATACCGAATAAGTGTCCAGATTGGTCGCAAGAATGCGCCCTTCCCGGTCTACGATGTTGGCCCGCTGCATCGCAATGGCTGCACCAGGGGCCGAAGCCACAGGCTCCTGCGCTTCGGATGTGGCCAACATGCCCATCCGGACGCCCACGACTGAAAAGGCACAGAAAAAGAACAGACCCAGCACCAGCAAGCGGCCCTCAGCACGGGTGCGGCTGCGGTCTTTCATGTCTTCGTGACGCTTGCGGATGTTTTCGCGCTCAATGGCTTTGGGATTCTCGCCCCGCGAGCGCGCGTCAAGGATTCGGGCGAGAGGGCGCAGCGGCGTGCGGGTCATGGAATCTGCACCTCACCCAGCGCCTGAATATTCGTGATGGCCTGCAGCTCGATCGGGTCGACGATCGGCAGGTCAGGATCTTCCGCATAGGCAATCTGATCGGCGCGACCGAATTGCTCAGCCCGCAGGGGCAAAAGGCCCAGCCGTTCAAAGTTTAGATCTGCAAGCTCACGCAACCTATCGGGGCGGTTCAGATAAGCCCATTCGGCGTTTAAAACCGCCAGCTTCACCTGCGCCATACCAATTTCGCGCTGCAGCTTCTGCGTTTCCTTCACCACCTGCTGCGTGCGATAGTTTTCCTGATACGCCCACAGCGCCAGTCCAAACACGGACAGAGCAGTCAACACATACAAAACACTCTTCATTTTGCTCTTCCCCCTAGTTGCGGCATGCCAACGGCGCGGGCATCAATTTCCCCCGACGGCGCATCCGTTCGAATTGCAACACGCAGCTTTGCCGAGCGTGAACGCGGATTTTCCTGCAGCTCCTGATCATCCGGCCCCACGGCCTTACGAGTCTTAAGCGTGAACTGCGGCAGCTCCTGCTCAATCTCGGGCGCATAGCGATTGGCCCGGCCCGTTTTGCCCGCACGGGACTGAAAGAACCGTTTGACCATCCGGTCTTCGATGGAATGGAACGTCACGACTGCCAGTTGCCCGCCCGGCTTCAAAGCGCGCTCAGCAGCCATAAGGCCCTGATACAGCTCTTCATATTCAGCATTCACTGCGATCCGCAGGCCCTGAAAACTGCGCGTTGCAGGGTGGGACTGCCCCGGCTTGGGACGCGGCAAACAGGATTCGATGATCTGAACCAGGCGCAGAGTTGTTGTTATCGGCTCTTCCGCACGCGCTTTGGCGATGGCTTTGGCAATGCGGCGGCTGGCACGCTCTTCGCCATAATGATACAGGATATCAGCCAGTTGTTCCTCGGTCGCAGTATTGACCAAATCTGCCGCGCTTTCGCCCTCCTGACTCATACGCATGTCGAGCGGGCCGTCCTTCATGAAAGAAAATCCGCGTTCCGCCAGGTCGAGCTGCATCGACGACACACCCAGATCCAGAACGACACCATCCAGATCCTGTGCGTATTCGTCCATGCGCGAGAATACACCCGGCTGCATCACAAGCCGGTCGCCATAATCTCCGACCCAATCCGCCGCCATTTCAAAGGCCAATGGATCACGGTCCACGCCGATGACCTTATCTGCGCCAGCGTCCAGCAGGCCCCTTGAATATCCGCCTGCGCCAAACGTTCCATCCAGCCAGACGCCCGACACGGGCGCAACAGCAGCCAGCAATGGACGCAGCAGAACGGGAATATGAGGTTTATCAGAAGGGGTGTTAGCGCCGGCCATGCCGTTACGCATCCCCGGTGCCGTCAAGGAACTCCAAAGGATCAAAGTCCTCGGGCTGTTCGTCCAACCACTCTTCGGCCGCAGCCAATTCTTCGGAATCGTAAGTTTCAGGCTTCCAAATCTGGAACGTGTCACCCGCGGCGATAAAGAATGCCTCACCTTCAAGATTGATCTTGTTGCGCAGCTTGGCCGGCAGCACCAGACGGCCGGTTTCATCCACTGTGGTCGGGAAAGATTGACCGTGGAACATGCGCTGCAACATCTTCCGCTGCATCGACCCGCGCGGCAGCGCATCGATCTTGGCATCGACCTCTTCGATCGCCTGCATAGTATAGCATTCCAAGAATTTGCGTCGGTGGTCGCCGTAGACAATTACAAGCTCAGGAGTGTCGCCGGGCTGCCAGTTCGGGTCAGAGGATTCAAGCACACGGCGAAACGAGGCCGGGATCGACACCCTGCCCTTCGTATCCACCTTGTGGTGGCTTTCACCTCTAAACCTGCGCGCCAAGACGACTGTCCCTTCCGCTTGCGCCCCACTTAAAATTCACTCCCCCAGATGAAAAACGGCGGGTTGATCTGCTGCCACTGATCAACCCGCCGCATTGACCCGCTGTGCGGGATGTCCAGCTGCGCGCGCCACCTGGGGGGATGTCTGCTCGCCCGCGCGCCGGATCTCTTGATTGATGAAAGCGAGATGCCTGTATGAAACCTGTTTTTATTGGTTCGGGGTCGTTTGGCGCCCCATGTGCCTCGTCCTCATCGGATGAACTAGGGATGACATGGGAATTCATGGAAATCAACAGAAAATTTGCCGACCCCATGTTCAGAATCACAGTTTAGCCAACGCAACTGGGAAAGAAAACCATCCCGTAGACACCAATTGTAGGTAGTTTATGTTATCAATATACTAAATAGGCCAAATTCGGAGCCACCCCAAATATTCCCATAATTTCCCAGAAAATTCTCCCAGAGGTGATATTTTATGATGAGCATAGCGAAAATGGGCCACTGGGTTAACGAATCATCCCAATTTTTAACCTCAGCCACATGTGGATTCTGCGCCGCCCCAGCTGACGCCCATGAATTCCCACGATCAGAAATCATCATGTCAGCCGCCGCGCGCCTGGCCCGTCCAATACACAAAGCGCACAAGAATTGACAAACTACGCTCAAAAGACGCGCAGACACGAAAATTCAGAAAACCTTGTTAAGACCTTCCCTAGGGGAAACACTCACTGAAGGCCTTATTTTATTGGCTCGGCCAAACCCACACTGGCAACCGGTTGATATCTATGCATTTGCTGCATAGCAGCATTGACGTTGTCGGGTATTGTGCAATCGCAGCATTTGATTATTTTCAATCTCAAGCAAGCGCCGGACAACACCGGCAACAACGAATACATCGAGTAAAGCAAATGGCTGTAGCAACACAGAACACCGCGCTCAAAGGCGCACCGGCAGTTAGCCTGGCTTCGCTGTTCGAGGCGGCAAAGACCCGGTTCACCCGATATCGCGTCTATCGCCAGACAGTTCACGAACTGTCTGATCTGTCGAACCGCGAACTGGCTGATCTGGGGCTTCACCGCTCAATGATCCGCCGCCTGGCTCAGCAAGCGGCCGAAGAGCACGTCGCGCGTTAAGCGACACAGAAACATCGAGATCAGGTCCTTCCTCCTCCCTTTTGGACCTGTATTTCAGCGGCGACATCTCTCCTCCTCCCTGATGTCGCCGCCCTTAATACCGGCCTTGAACGCCGGAACGTGACACACCGGGTACTCCTCCTCCCTTTCCCGGTGTTGAAAGCGCGCGGCGACGTCTCTCCTCCTCCCTGACGTCGCCGCGTCTTCCTCATACCGGGATCAAACCCGGGTTCGGATACATCGGGGCTCTCCTCCTCCCTGCCCTGATGTTGAAAAGAACGGCGGTTCCCTCTCCTCCTCCCTGGGAACCGCCGTTTTTGTTTTTGCAGACAAGAAAAAAGCGCCGCGGTCGAAACCGGGCGCTTTTCAAAAAGATCGAGCATGTGCCGTCAGGCAAATTCCGTTTGCTTAAAACGGCACATCATCCTTGGCGGACAGAAAGCGGGAAACCACTTTTTTCAATCCAGCCTTTTCGAAATCGACCTCAACCTTGTCGCCTTCGATGCCGATCACTGCGCCATAGCCGAATTTCTGATGAAACACGCGCTCGCCAAGGGTGAAACTGGCGACCGCAGTCGCGTCAATCACCGTATTGCGGCTTTCGCGGGGTTGGGACGTTCCATACTGCCCCTGCCGGGCCTGCAATCGCCGCCAACCGGGGGAGTTATAGACATTGGCCTCGGCCGCACGGGTTTCGATACCGGCAGTCGGCTGACCACCCCCATACAGCCCCGGCGGCGTCAGAACTTCGACATGATCTTCAGGCAACTCGTCAATGAACCGCGACGGCATCGCGTTTTGCCATTGACCAAACACCCGACGATTGGCCGCAAAAGAAATCGTACAGATCTCTTCCGCGCGTGTGATGCCGACATAGGCCAATCGCCGTTCTTCCTCGAGTCCCTTGATCCCGGATTCGTCCATCGACCTTTGCGACGGGAACAACCCGTCCTCCCACCCCGGCAGGAACACGGCCGGGAACTCCAGCCCCTTTGCCGCGTGCAGGGTCATGATCGAGACTTTTGCCCCGTCCGATTCCTTCTCGTTGTCCATCACCAGGCTGACATGTTCCAAAAACCCTTGCAGATTCTCGAAATTATCCAGTTGGTTGACCAATTCCTTGAGGTTTTCCAACCGCCCCGGAGCCTCAGGCGTTTTCTCGTTCTGCCAGTGGGCCGTATAGCCGGATTCGTCCAGGATGATCTGCGCCAACTCAATATGTGACACCTCTGGCTCACCAAACCGCATCGGAGCTGTGCCGTCATCAATCACAGAATCATCGTCGACTTCGATCTTGGGCCCGCGCGTCATCGCGTTCCAACGCGCCAACCCATCGATAAGCTCGCGCAGTGCTTTGCCGCCTTTGCCTTTGATCAGCCCATTGTCGACAGCAATCCGCGCCCCATCGACCAGCGACACGCCATTTTCCCGCGCCGTCATCTGAATCGTCTGCTGCGCCTTGTCACCAAGCCCGCGTTTCGGGGTATTCACGATCCGCTCGAAGGCCAGATCGTCGCCGGGGCTAACCACCAGCCGGAAATAGGCCATCGCGTCACGGATCTCCATCCGCTCATAGAATCGTGGGCCGCCTATGACCTTGTAGGGCAGGCCGATGGTCAGAAAACGGTCCTCAAACGCGCGCATTTGATGGCTGGCCCGCACGAGAATCGCAATTTCATCCAGATTAAAGGGCCGCGCACCGCGCGTTCCCCCCTGCATTGCGTCGATCTCTTCACCGATCCAGCGCGCCTCTTCCTCGCCATCCCAGTGGCCAATTAATCGTACTTTTTCGCCATCCTGCGCATCAGTCCACAGTTCTTTGCCCAACCGGCTTTCATTGCCGCGAATTACATTGGACGCAGCCGCCAGAATATGTGGGGTTGAACGATAATTTTGTTCCAGCCGGACAACATAAGCCCCGGGAAAATCTTTCTCGAACCGCAGGATGTTGCCCACTTCGGCCCCGCGCCAGCCATAAATTGACTGATCATCGTCCCCCACGCAACAAATGTTCTTGTGCACCCCGGCCAGCAACCGCAACCACAAATATTGGGCGACGTTGGTATCCTGGTATTCGTCCACGAGAATGTAGCGGAACCAGCGTTGGTATTGCTCCAACACATCCTGATGAGTCTGGAAGATCGTGACCATGTGCAACAGTAGGTCGCCAAAATCCACCGCGTTCAGCTCTCGCAGACGAGTTTGGTACTGCGCGTAGATCTCGAGACCTTTGTGGTTATAAGCCCCCGCATCGGCTGCCGGCACTTTGTCGGGCGTCAGGGCGCGGTTCTTCCAGTCATCAATGATGCCGGCCAACATGCGCGCAGGCCAGCGTTTGTCATCAATATTAGCCGCTTGAATCAGCTGTTTGAGCAGCCGCAACTGATCATCCGTATCCAGAATGGTGAAATTTGATTTCAGATCGACCAGTTCCGCGTGCCGCCGCAGCAGCTTGACGCAGATCGAGTGGAACGTGCCCAGCCAAGGCATCCCCTCGGCTGGTTGCCCCAACAAACGGCCCACGCGGTTCTTCATCTCGCGCGCGGCCTTGTTGGTGAATGTCACCGACAAGATCTCGTTCGGGCGCGCACGCCCAATACTAAGCAGATGCGCGATACGCGCGGTCAGTGCCTTGGTTTTGCCCGTACCTGCGCCTGCCAGCATCAGGACAGGCCCATCCAGTCGCTCGACCGCGTCACGTTGCGCCGGGTTCAGCTCGTCCAGATAAGGCATAGGGCGCGCGGCCATGGCGCGCGCGGACAGGGATGCGCCCTCAAAGGCGTCCATTTCGTCGAAACTGCTCATCTTGCCAAACTACGCTGGATGTTGGCCGAGGGAAAGGGTTTGTTCACGCCTTGTTCGCATAGATTTTGTTACTCCGTTACGATCAATTCTAATCAAGCGACTTGGACTGAGAACGATTTCATTAACCATCTGTAAAACACCCGCCGCGATGATCAGTAAATTGCTGTGGGAGCGCGTAGGTATGACTCAGGATAATCGGGGGGCCGTAAATCACCGGCTGAAATGGATCGGTATCAGCATGTTGCTGATTTCTCTGGCAATTGGATGCGGCTGGGGAATTTACAAATTGCCTGCGCCGCTGGTCGACAGGATGCTAAAGGTCGACATTCTCAAGCAAGCCGAGCTGTGGAAGCGCCGCGTCGTCTTGCATCTGGAGGACCCCGAGAGCGCGCTTAAGACCGGCGTGATTGATGCGCATGACGCCGAATTTCTGGCCGCGATGCCCGAAGCTTCTGATGTTTACCGCTTCAAATTGCTCGACTCGAATGGGCGTGTCACCTGGTCGACTCGTCCGACAGAGGTAGGCAGTGTTGAAAACCGTGATTTCTTTCGCAGCGACGTAGCCAGAGGAATGATTCACTACATTCAGGAAGTAGTTCCACTGTCCGAGATCGACGGGCTTGATCTGCATACGGACAATATCCTGAACGCAACGCAGCACCATGTTGCCGAAGTTTTTATGCCCGTGGCCAAGAATGGGCGTTTTATAGGCGCCATTGAATTCTTTACTGATATCTCCGACTTGCGCACCACGTTCATCACGCGGCTTAGGATTTCTTTGACCGTTCTAAGTGGCATCGCCCTGCTTGCGCTTGTTGCCGTGTCCTTTGCCAGCTACCGGGCGAACCGCTTGCAATTGCGGGCCCTGCAAAAACAATCCGCCAAAGAGCGTGATCTGATGGAAGATCAGCTGCGCCTGGCCCGCGAAGTACGATTGTTAGGCGAATTGAACGAGTGGTTGCAATCCAGCCGGTCCTTGGACGAGCTGTTCGATATGGTCTCGCGCTTCATGACCCATATCCTACCCGAGGCTGAGGGCAGCGTTTACGTGTATTCCAACTCGCGCGACGTCCTGGATGGCTGTGCCAGTTGGAATGGCGGGACCCATAAGGCGCACATCCATCCCGAAGGGTGTTGGGGGCTTCGGCGTGGCCGAACCTATGAATACGGCGCGTCCGAGATCGACTTTGTCTGTGAACACGCCGAACCACATGACGGGCGACCTTATTTCTGCTTTCCGATACTGGCGCATGGGGAAACGGTCGGCCTTCTGCACCTCCGCGCCCTTGAGGGTACAGATGAGGCGTTTCACACGAGTAAAAAGCTGGCACAGCTCAGCGCCGAACAGATCAGCATGGCGATTGCCAATGTACGGATGCGCGATCAGTTGCATGACCAGTCCGTCCGGGACCCGTTGACCGGGCTGTTCAACCGGCGGCATATGCTTGAAACCCTGCGCAAATCCATCAATCGCAGTCAGCAAACCGGAGCGCCGCTCAGCCTGATTGCCGTGGATGTCGATCATTTCAAGAAATTCAACGACACCCATGGGCATGATGCCGGTGACATGGTGTTGCGTGCAGTTGGTGCCGCTTTGGAACAGGGCTGCGACCGGGATGAAGTTGCCTGCCGCATTGGTGGTGAAGAATTTATGCTGATCCTGCCTGACAATACATCAGACGACGCAGTCACCCGCGCCGAACAATTGCGGCAAGCGGTCGAGGCCGTCTCGGTGCGCTACGGTGAGAAATCCCTGCCCCGTATCACGATCTCGGTTGGGGTTTCGCATTATCCGGCACATGGCACCATGCCGCAGGATCTGATGCGCGCTGCCGATGATGCGTTGTATGCGGCAAAGGACAAAGGTCGCAATCAAGTGCAGGTCGCCGGCAGCGGAAGTGACTCACAGCAGATTTCCCAGCTCAAAAAGCCGGTAAAAGCCATTGGTGGGAAATCAACGGCTTAAAATCCTTGCCGAATCGCGCCTTTGGTCCGATCAATCCCCATGGACCTTCATAGTCGCTTTCCCGGCATCGCCGATCTGAAACACCGCGCCCAGCGCAGGATTCCTCATTTTGTCTGGGAGTATCTGGACAGCGGAACCGGGGTTGAAGCCACGCTGCGCCGCAATCGCGAGGGATTGGACCGCGTCGGTTTCCTGCCGTCTATCCTGCACGGACCATTGGAATTTGACACTTCGACCGAGTTCCTGGGTCAGACCTACCCATTACCGTTCGGCGTTGCCCCGATCGGTATGGCCGGCCTGATTTGGCCTGATGCCGAAGCTCATCTTGCCCGCGCTGCCGCAAGCGCCGGTCTGCCTTTTACCCTATCCAACGTTGCCTGCCAAAGCCCCGAGGACGTCGCGCCGCATCTGGGTGACAACGCGTGGTTTCAGCTTTATCCGCCAAAGGACCCGGACATTCGTAAGGATCTTCTGAATCGGGTCCGGGATGCTGGCTTTACGACGCTTGTGATGACCGCAGACGTTCCGGTTGCATCCCGACGCGAACGGCAGACACGCTCGGGCCTGACCAATCCACCAAGATTGACGCCGCGCCTGCTAGCCCAAATCGCGATGCGGCCGGAATGGGCGCTTGGAATAGCGCGCAGCGGGCCGCCGCGGATGCGGACACTGGACAAGTATACGGACAACTCCAGCAACTTGCCCCCGACGGCCCATGTTGGGTATCTGCTCCGCACGTCTCCGGACATGGACTATGTTCACTGGCTGCGCGATGCCTGGGATGGCCCGCTGATTGTGAAAGGCGTGCAGCGCCCTGAAGATGCCGAGCCATTGCAGCGGGCTGGCGTCGACGCCATCTGGATATCGAATCACGGCGGACGACAATTCGATGGTGCCCCCGCCGGAATCGACGCCTTGCCTGCAATCCGCGCGGCCACAGACCTGCCCCTGATCTTCGACAGTGGTATCGAAGGTGGTCTGGACATCTTGCGTGCCAAGGCCCTTGGGGCCGATTTTGTGATGCTGGGCCGTGGCTTCATGTATGGGCTGGCCGCCCTCGGCGCCAAAGGCCCTGCCCATGTCATCGACATTTTGCGGCAGGATATGCACGCGAATATGGGTCAAATGGGGGCTGTGTCGCTGAATCACCTGCCCCCAGTCGTACCGCTTGCCGATGCTGCGGTGCAGCGTTATTAGATAAATAGCGCTAATAGGGGGCGTTTGCGAGCGTTAACATGCCGGTTCTACCCAGAACGACTGATATACGTGCGCGTATTGTCCGCCTATCAACACGGCCAAACAAGTAGGACCGGGACTCGACATGACTGAATTCACCAAGATCCTGATCGCCAACCGAGGCGAGATTGCCATTCGCGTTATGCGCGCCGCCAATGAGATGGGCAAACGCACCGTTGCCGTCTTTGCCGAAGAGGACAAGCTGGGCTTGCATCGGTTCAAAGCGGACGAAGCCTATCGCATTGGCGAAGGGATGGGGCCTGTTGCGGCCTACCTGAGCATCGATGAGATCATCCGCGTCGCTAAAGAATGTGGGGCAGATGCGATCCATCCCGGCTATGGCCTGCTGTCCGAGAACCCGGACTTTGTCGATGCCTGCGTGCAGAACGGCATCACCTTTATTGGCCCGAAGGCGGAAACCATGCGCGCCTTGGGTGACAAGGCCAGCGCGCGCCGCGTGGCCGTCGCGGCGGGTGTGCCTGTGATTCCGGCGACTGAGGTTCTGGGCGATGACATGGATGCGATCCGGGCCGAGGCAAAAGAAATCGGTTATCCCCTGATGCTCAAGGCGTCGTGGGGCGGTGGCGGGCGCGGTATGCGCCCGATCCTATCCGAGGATGAACTGGAAGAGATGGTTCTGGAAGGCCGTCGCGAGGCCGAGGCCGCGTTCGGCAATGGCGAGGGTTATCTGGAAAAGATGATCATCCGCGCCCGCCATGTCGAGGTGCAGATTCTGGGCGACAAGCATGGTGAGATCTATCACCTGTATGAACGCGACTGCTCGGTCCAGAGACGGAACCAGAAGGTGGTCGAGCGCGCCCCTGCCCCGTATCTGTCCGAAGAGCAGCGTGCCGAGATCTGCGAACTGGGCCGCAAAATCTGCGCCCATGTGAATTATGAATGCGCCGGCACTGTTGAATTCCTTATGGATATGGAAACCGGCAAGTTCTACTTCATCGAAGTGAACCCACGTGTTCAGGTGGAACACACCGTCACCGAAGAAGTCACCGGTATCGACATCGTTCAGGCGCAAATCCTGATTGCCGAAGGCAAAACTCTGGCCGAGGCCACCGGCGCAAACAGCCAGTCGGATGTGCACCTGACCGGCCACGCGCTGCAAACCCGGATCACCACCGAGGACCCGCAAAACAACTTCATTCCCGACTACGGTCGTATCACTGCCTATCGCTCGGCCACTGGCATGGGCATCCGTCTGGATGGCGGCACCGCTTATGCGGGGGGTGTGATCACGCGCTATTACGACTCGCTGTTGACCAAAGTGACTGCCAAGGCGCCGACACCCGAGGCTGCGATTGCCCGGATGGACCGCGCTTTGCGTGAATTCCGAATTCGCGGCGTCAGCACCAATATCGACTTTGTCATCAACCTGCTCAAACACCCGACTTTCTTGTCGAATGAATATACGACCAAATTCATCGACACGACGCCGGATCTGTTCTCCTTTAAACGCCGCCGCGACCGGGGCACCAAGGTTCTGACCTACATCGCCGACATCACGGTGAACGGGCATCCCGAGACCAAGGACCGCCCCGAACCTCGCGCTGATCTGAAAGACGCAAAGCCCCCGGCACCGAACTCCGAGCCGCAGATGGGCGCTCGCAACCTGCTGGAACAAAAAGGTCCGCAAGCCGTTGCTGATTGGATGAAGGCGCAGCGCCAGCTTCTGATCACCGACACAACCATGCGTGACGGGCATCAGTCTCTGCTGGCGACCCGGATGCGTTCGATCGACATGATCAAAGTGGCACCAACCTATGCAGCGAACTTGCCCCAGCTATTCTCGATCGAGTGCTGGGGGGGCGCGACCTTTGACGTGGCCTATCGTTTCTTGCAGGAATGCCCGTGGCAGCGCCTGCGCGACCTGCGCGAGGCGATGCCGAACCTGATGACCCAGATGCTGCTGCGCGGCGCGAACGGGGTCGGTTACACCAATTACCCTGACAACGTTGTGCAGGAGTTCGTGCGTCAAGCATCGCAGAACATCGACGTGTTCCGTGTGTTCGACTCGTTAAACTGGGTCGAGAATATGCGCGTGGCCATGGACGCCGTGGTTGAGAACGGCAAAATCTGTGAGGGCACCGTCTGTTACACCGGTGATATTCTGGACCCGGACCGCGCCAAGTATGACCTGAAATACTATGTCGGCATGGCGAAAGAACTGCGCGATGCAGGTGCACACGTTCTGGGTCTGAAGGATATGGCGGGTCTTTTGAAACCGGCCTCGGCCAAAATCCTGATCCGTGCGCTGAAGGAAGAGGTCGGCCTGCCAATCCACTTCCACACACACGATACTGCCGGTATCGCCAGCGCCACCATTCTCGCTGCATCCGAGGCGGGCGTGGACGCGGTGGATTGCGCGATGGACAGCTTCTCGGGCAACACTTCGCAGGCGACGCTGGGCACCGTGGTCGAAGCACTGCGCCATACCGAGCGCGACACCGGGTTGGACATCAAGGCCATCCGTGAGATCAGCGACTATTTCGAAGCGGTTCGCGGCCAGTACGCAGCCTTCGAATCCAGTCTGCAGGCTCCGGCTTCTGAGGTTTACTTGCACGAGATGCCCGGCGGACAGTTCACCAACCTCAAGGCGCAGGCGCGTTCGCTGGGGCTGGAAGAACGTTGGCACGAGGTCGCTCAGATGTATGCTGACGTGAACCGGATGTTCGGTGACATCGTGAAGGTGACACCGTCATCCAAGGTGGTCGGTGACATGGCGCTGATGATGGTCAGCCAGAACATGACCCGCGAACAGGTCGAAAACCCGGATACCGATGTGGCCTTCCCCGACTCGGTTGTGGACATGATGCGCGGCAATTTGGGTCAACCTCCGGGCGGGTTCCCCGACACTATCGTAACGAAGGTCCTCAAGGATGAAACACCCAACACAGATCGCCCGGGCAAGGATGTCCCACCGGTTGACCTTGAAGGCACACGCGCCGAGCTGTCCCAACTTTTGGAAGGCAAAGAGGTCGATGACGAGGATCTGAACGGCTATCTGATGTATCCAAAGGTGTTCCTGGACTACATGGGGCGTCACCGGGCTTACGGACCTGTGCGCACTCTTCCCACGCGCACCTTCTTCTACGGCATGGAACCCGGCGAAGAGATCACGGCCGAGATCGACCCCGGCAAAACACTGGAAATCCGCTGTCAGGCCATCGGTGAGACCGATGAAAAGGGCGAGGTCAAAGTGTTCTTTGAACTCAACGGCCAACCGCGCGTGATCCGGGTTCCAAACCGACTGGTGACCTCAACCACGCAATCCCGTCCTAAAGCCGAGGCAGGCAACCCCAACCACATCGGCGCGCCGATGCCAGGTGTGGTGGCCACCGTCGCCGTGGCTGCGGGTCAGGAGGTCAAGGAAGGCGACATGCTGCTGACCATCGAAGCGATGAAGATGGAAACCGGCATCCACGCCGAGCGCGATGCGACGGTCAAGGCTGTGCATGTTCAGCCGGGCAGCCAGATTGACGCAAAGGACCTACTGGTCGAACTGGAATAAACGACCTAACCTTTTCGGGAACAAGGGCCGTTCGGGGAACCGGGCGGCCCTTTTTTGATCCTGAAAGGAGCAGACCATGCTGTCCATCACCCCAGTCTATGCCGCATTGCTGGCACTTCTCTATGTCGCGCTCAGTGTGCGGGTCATCATGCAGCGCCGCGGCGACAAGATTTCTTACGGCGATGGTGGCAACACCGACATGCTCAAAGTGATGCGCACGCATTCCAACTTTGCCGAATATGCACCGTTTGCCCTGTTGCTGATCGCCATGGTCGAGCTGCAGGGCGCCGGTGGCTGGTTGGTCAATCTGTTGGGCCTTGGCATTCTGGCCGGGCGCGTGCTGCATGCCTATGGGTTCGGCCGCAAACCGCAGATCGTGATTCTGCGCCAGATCGGCATGTTGCTGACCTTCGCCGTGATTGTGGTAGCAGCCATAGCCAGCCTTTTGATGGCGCTGTGAACCGGATGGCGGGGATTACCCCGCCAAAATCTGCGTTTCGATTCGAGGGGATTCCGTAAAAATTGATTCGACATCGCCCATTCGATTCTCGCCTTTGCCAGACACCGCCGTAGCCAGCAAAATCATCGCCGCCAGGGCCGCCATCTTCAGATCCTTAGTATACGTCATTTTCGTCACCTCCACCGTTCTTATTCTTGGATGCTCAGGTTCTTGAACGGTTAAGAGGCGCGTTTCCGTCGCAAAGAATTTTCCTCTTTTTTGTTTTTTCCGCTTGAAGCCCTGCTTGGGAATTAATACACCCCTCCTCACTCAACGGCGCGGGCGTAGCTCAGGGGTAGAGCATAACCTTGCCAAGGTTAGGGTCGGGCGTTCGAATCGCCTCGCCCGCTCCATTGAGAGACCGAATGGTCGAAAATATGTATCTGATGCGGGCGTAGCTCAGGGGTAGAGCATAACCTTGCCAAGGTTAGGGTCGGGCGTTCGAATCGCCTCGCCCGCTCCAGATACAAACCTCTCTGAACATGCTGGTTCTTTGTCTGGTGTTGCGGCATTCTCGAATGGCACGCAATCACAACAGAGGTGCGCTGATGCCAGAATACGTTATTCGCGCTTTGACTGAAGACGAAGTTCAAACGGCCGTCGATTGGGCCGGCCAGGAAGGCTGGAACCCGGGGCTAAACGACGCGGTCTGCTTTCGGGGTTCCGACCCCGAAGGGTTTAAGGGCGGGTTCCTGGATGGGCAGATGATCGCATCGGCCTCTGCCGTGAATTATGACGATAACTACTCGTTTTTAGGCTTTTATATCGTGCAACCCGAGTATCGCGGATCGGGATATGGGCTGCAGGTTGCCGAGGCAGTCAAGGCCCATTGTCAGCACCGGAACATGGGCATGGATGGCGTTGTCGAACAGCAGGACAATTATCGAAAATTCGGGTTCGAGCTGGCCTATGACAATTACCGCTTCTCGGGCACGGTGGGTAAAATCCTAGATCAACTGGGCCGGTCCCTTCACGATCAGATCACGCCCCTCAGCGCCCTGACGGACGAGCTGAAATCGTATGACCGGGGCTTGTTCCCTGCCCCGCGCGACACATTCCTTCACGCCTGGCTCGGTGCGCCCAGCCACGTCTCTCGCGTGTTCGAAGAAGATGGTCAGATCAAGGGCTATGCAACCCTGCGGCGATGTTTGAGTGGTTACAAAGTTGGCCCCCTTTTTGCGGACCGCCCTGAGATCGCACAAGCCCTTTTGGTATCGCTGCTAACGACACTTCCCGCCGATCAGATGGATGCGGAGGTCTTCATCGACATGCCCAACCCCAACGCGCATGCTATGGCAATGGCGCAACAGTTGGGTCTGACCAAAGTCTTCGAAACAGGTCGCATGTATTCCAGCCACGCACCGGATATTGATCTGGACCGGATTTACGGCATCACAACATTCGAACTGGGGTAATTTCACCCCACACTCGACATTCCAAAAGCGCAATTACAAAAAGGAAATCTACAGAATGCCCAGCGAAACCCAAAAGCGGTTGCTGCTTGAGATGTTTGAGAATCTGCCGGGCGTGGTTTTCATGCTTTTGTTTCGGGCCACGGATGATATGCGATTGGCCGGGTGGATCGGCACGGTTCTGGCCGCCTCGGTTTGCGTTACCTATGTCAGGAAAACGCTGCGTCCACAGCCCATTTTACTTGGTATCAATCTCTTCATGGTGGCGATCACGCCACTGATCGAATGCCTGATCTTGCTTGGCTATCGCGACACGGCGACGATTTTGACCCGGAACATCGCGACCCTCGTTATTATGAGCGTTTTCTTGACGGGTGTCGTTTTGACCTTGTTCAGAACGAACGGATTCCTGAACTATCAGACCAATGGGACAAAACAGAGAAACACGCACTCTGCCGTTTTGCTGATTGTCTGCGCTTTCGGTGTGGTTTGGTCGCAATTGGCCGGAGAAAACTATCTGGTCTCGCTTGGCATTCCGCTGATGGTATTGTTCGGTGTGCATCAGTTGCTCCGGGCAGGAACAACTGATCAGCAGGCGCGCAATGGCGCGATTTTGGCAAGTGCCGCGCCACAAGGTTCCGTGTCCGACGCTTCGGCCTGACTCAGAACGCCTTGAAGGTCATAGTGGTCAGCGAACGCTCGATATTCGGGATCACAAGCAGGTTTTCATTGATGAAATGACCGACATCGTCGGTTTCAGGGATGTAGAGCTTGAGTAGCAGGTCATATTCGCCGCTGGTCGAGTAAAGCTCGGAGTGAATCTCGCGCAGCGCGATCTCTTCGGCGACCTTATAGGTGGTGCCGGGTGTGCAGCGGATCTGAATGAAAACGCAGGTGGACATGTTTTGGACCTGTTGATTGAGTTTCCGGCAGGCTGGCATGGCACGTCACCGGGCGCAATCCCCTGCAACAGATTGTAGTGAAAGCAACGCTTGGCCTGGATAAGCCGACCAATCCCCGTCTATAAGCGCGCCTGTAGCAAAAGGAATTCGCCCATGCGCAGCGCAAAGATCAGCCGTCAAACCGCCGAGACCGAGATTTCGGTCGAGGTCAATCTTGACGGAACCGGCACCTATGACAACCAAACCGGTGTTGGGTTCTTCGATCACATGCTGGACCAACTTGCGCGCCATTCGCTGATCGACATGACGATCCGCGCCAAGGGTGATTACCACATCGACGACCACCACACGGTTGAGGATACCGGTATTGCACTGGGTCAGGCGCTGACACAGGCCTTGGGCGACAAGAAGGGTATCCGACGCTATGGCGAGTGCCACCTGCCCATGGATGACGCGCAAGTACGCTGCGCTCTGGACTTGTCCGCGCGTCCTTTTCTGATCTGGAACGTGGACCTGCCGACACCCAAGATCGGCAACTTTGACACCGAATTGGTGCGCGAGTTCTTTCAGGCGCTCAGCACCCACGGCGGCATCACGCTGCACATCGACCAGTTACACGGCTTCAACAGCCACCACATCGCCGAGGCCGCGTTTAAGGCCGTCGCGCGTGCGTTGCGTTTGGCGGTCGAAACCGATCCGCGCAAGGCGGACGCGATTCCGTCCACGAAGGGCGCGTTGTAGATGCTGACGGCCATTATCGACTACGAAAGTGGCAATCTGCACTCGGCCGAAAAGGCGTTTCAGCGCATGGCGCGCGAGATGGGCGCGGGTGAAGTTGTCGTAACCTCGGACGCGGAGGTGGTTGCCCGTGCGGACCGGCTGGTTCTACCCGGTGACGGAGCTTTTCCCGCCTGCGCGAATGAGCTACGCGGGCACAAAGGCATCTACGACGCGATGGTCGAGGCCGTCGAACAGAAAGGCCGCCCCTTTCTGGGCATCTGCGTCGGCATGCAATTGATGGCCTCCAAGGGTCACGAATATCGCGAGACCGACGGTCTTGGCTGGATTGCAGGTGATGTGGTGCGGATCGAGCCGTCAGATAGTGCGCTGAAAGTACCGCATATGGGCTGGAACGATCTGGTTCTGGAAAGCGAGCACCCGGTCTTTGCCGGGGTGCAATCAGGCGATCACGCCTATTTCGTGCACTCCTACCATTTCCGTGTCACCGATCCGGCGCAGCGTCTGGCCTTTGTGGATTATGGGCAGGAGGTCACGGCCGTGATCGGCCGCGACACAATGGTTGGGATGCAGTTTCACCCTGAGAAAAGTCAGGATGTGGGCCTGCGGATGATCGGGAACTTCCTGACCTGGACGCCCTGAGCGTTTACTGAACCCGCGTCCAGTCCTGCCCGCGACACACGAGACCGCCCACAGCACAGCCTTTGACGGTCAGCTTGTTCTGGCTGTCCAGCGTCATTTTCGAGCTGTAGGTCTTGTCCCGGTCCGGGGCCCAGATCTTGCCGCCGCTATAGCTGCCGCCGCCATCGGGCACCATATCCCAGATGATCTGCTTGCCGAGGTTTTCATACGCCAGCTGCTCATTACCGTCTTTGTCAAAGGCGGTGTCGATGGTGCCACAAATCGCGCTGCCGCATTCCGAAATCGAAACGTGTAGATACCCACCGGTATCCCCGGGCTGAGTCTTCCAAAGACCGTCAACCGGATCGGCCGCAAAAGCAGCGCTGGCCAATACCGCAAACCCGGCTGCAAGTGTGAATGTTTTCATGATTTCCTCCCTTATTTCTGCTCAGTCTGGCCCGGCTGGGCAATTCCGGCAAGATTGACTTGGCGTCGCGTTGCATCCCCTGCCCCGCATGTGCGATATCCCGCGCGAACAAATCAGATATAGGGCCGCCTGACATGATCCTCTACCCCGCCATCGACCTCAAAGACGGACAGGCCGTACGCCTGCTGCGTGGTGAAATGGATAAGGCAACGGTGTTCAACGAAAACCCGGCGGCACAGGCCCGTGCTTTTGTCGAGGCAGGCTGTGAATGGCTTCACCTCGTCGATCTGAACGGCGCTTTCGCGGGTGAGCCGGTCAACGCCGCCCCGGTTGAAGCGATCCTGAGAGAATGCAACGTGCCCGCGCAGTTGGGCGGTGGCATTCGCGACATGTCCACGATTGAGACATGGATCGACAAAGGTCTGGCGCGCGTGATTCTGGGCACCGTGGCGGTCGAAAACCCCGATCTGGTGCGTGAAGCTGCCAAGGAATTTCCGGGCAAAGTTGCTGTCGGCATCGATGCGCGCGACGGCATGGTGGCCACTAAGGGCTGGGCCGAAGAGACCAACGTGAAGGTCACCGATCTGGCCGGCAGTTTCGAGGACGCAGGCGTTGCGGCCATCATCTATACCGACATTAATCGCGACGGGGCGATGCAGGGGCCGAACATCCAGGCAACGGCAGATTTGGCCCGTGCGGTGTCAATCCCGGTCATCGCCTCGGGTGGGGTCAGTTCGCTGGATGATCTGATCGCCCTGCGTGATTGTGGCGTGGCATTGGACGGCGCGATCTCGGGCCGGGCGCTTTATGATGGCGCGATTGACCTTTCCGAGGCCATTCGGGCCTTAAGCTGATCACTCGGCCGCAACCGAAGTCAGCTTTGCAAGCGCACCGCGCATCTTTTCGATGACAGGTGATTTCTCGACTTCGTCGAGCTCATCCATCGTCTCTTTCGGGTCCTCATAGGCCAGCCAGACCTGCCCGGTCTCGTCTTCGTATGCCTGCACTTTGAGCGGCAGGAAAAGCCCGGCACGTGGATCAATCTGCATCGCGGGCGTACCCAGTGCCGGGTTGCCAAAGATCAGAACCTGATTGGCGGGGATGGTCAGACCGACCTTTTCCGCACCAGCTGCATGATCGACGCGTGCAAAGACGGTCGCGCCCGCATTGCCAACGGCAGCTTCTAGCGCGTCCAACGCCTCTTGCACCGATTTGTTCGTGTTTACCTTGATGATGTCGTCAGCCATTGCAGACATCGCCCCTCCAAAAGTCAAAATTGTTGCCAATATCAGATTTCGCATATCGGGTTTCCTTCTGTAAATTTCATCCAAATTGTCTCAGCTTTTCGCGAACTTGCAATCACATCTCCGGCATCGGCGAAGCCTTGCCACGCACCCGACCCGTCGCAACTTTGAAACCCGCGCAGACCGTCCCGTATTCGAGAACAATAACCCATTCTGACAGATATTTTACCCAGCTTGGCCCAAACTTCGTCTTAATTCGCCTGTAGCAGTTCGCAAAAGAACTCGAGCAGGGAATTCCACCGTGAGTATTACCAGCACAGAATATTCGAACAATTCTTGGTTCAGAATTGCGATCATATTCAGCTTTTGCACCACAGTTTTTGTCAGCGCTTCTCTATTGTTTTTTGTTCAGCCCCTGTTTGCCAAGCTGGTCTTGCCGCAAATTGGTGGCGCTCCTGCGGTTTGGACGACCGCTATGCTGTTCTTTCAGGTGGTTCTGATCGTTGGCTACATTTACGCCCATGTGTTGACGAAATGGATCCCCTTGCGCTGGCAGCTTGTGACTCACCTGGCACTTTGGGCGGCTGCACTGACATACCTGCCCCTCTCAATTAGCGACGGCTGGAGTTATGACGCATCCAGCTCGACCGCGCTGCAAACCCTTAAGTTGTTTGCCCTGGGTGTCGGCCTGCCATTTGCGGTTCTTTCTGCGAATGCGCCATTGCTTCAGGCGTGGTATTCACGGTCCGGTGGGCCTTCGGCAGACGACCCCTATTTCCTATACAGCGCAAGTAACGTCGGTTCCCTGCTGGCTCTTTTGGCTTTTCCTTTGCTGGCAGACCCCCTTCTGGGTGCCAGTGCGACCAGTAAAATTTGGTCCATCGGGTTTGTCATCTTCGGTGGGTTAATGGCGATAAGTGGCCTTTTAGCGCTGCGCGGATCGAGCAGCGTCATTGCGCCGATCGCAGCTGATATCGCGAAGAGCACCCCAAAAATGAAGCAGATTGCAACCTGGATTGTGATCGCCTTTGTACCTTCATCTCTGATGCTGTCATTTACCACGAAAGCCAGCACAGATCTGGGCTCAATCCCGCTTATCTGGGTTGTGCCTCTGGCAACTTACCTTCTTTCCTTCATTTTCGCCTTTGCGAAATTGAAAAGACTAAGTGCGAAATCTCTACACGTTCCAATGATTTTGGCACTGGCGACAGGTGTAGTCTTGCTGTCCAACAAAATCGGCCACCATTCGGGCCCAATCGTCTTTTTGTTGTACGTTCCCGTACTGTTCGTAATCGCCCTGTATGCGCACAGGTTGCTTTACGAAATGAGGCCGCCAGCAGAACAGCTTACAGTGTTCTACATCGCGCTGTCGGTAGGCGGCGCATTCGGTGGATTGTTCAATTCAATCCTTGCCCCTTTAGCATTTGCCCAAGAAGTCGAGGCGCAGCTGACACTATTCCTGGCCAGCGGATTGCTCTTGATAGGAAAAGGAACAGTTACGCCCAGAAACCTGGCGATTGGTCTGATTGTCAGCTACCCGATCCTCCTTCTGTTCGGCATGATCGATGGAGTTGATCTTATTGCAGACGGGCCTCTGAGTGCACTTGTAGCAACCGCAATGCTGCTGGGTGCATTGATCCTGTTTCGCAGTCAACCTGCACGTATCGTCGCCATCATCGCGGCGCTGATGCTGCCGGTCCTTTGGCCACATAAGGGTTCGCTGCTTCAGGATCGGAGCTTCTTTGGAACCCATAGGGTCTACTCGGAATCGGGTCTGAGAATTTATCAAAACGGGACCACTCTGCACGGTTTGCAATTGGAGTCAGAATTTGGCGAAAAACCAACGCCGAAGTCATACTTCTACCCCAACGGTCCGATCGCTCAGGTCATAACATCCGATTTTGGGCGTGACGCCGACAGCATTGGTATTATCGGCCTCGGAGTTGGGGCTCTGGCCTGCTACAAACTTCCATCGCAGGAATGGGCCTTCTTTGAAATCGACGCCATGGTGGATCAAGTAGCGCGCGACCCATCCCTTTTCACCTACATCTCGGAATGTGCACCAAATTCGCCAACGCATCTTGGTGACGCTCGTATCGTCCTGGCGCAGACAGACTATACCTTCGATGTACTCGTTCTGGACGCCTACAGCTCTGACGCAATCCCCCTGCATCTGACAACTGAAGAAGCGGTGCGGATGTACATGGATCGACTGGTTGATGACGGGATTCTGGTTTTCCACATCACCAATCGCTACTACGACTTAGTTGACCCGCTGGCGCGCATTGCAGGCAAGCTTGGGCTTCATACCGCCAGTCAATTTCATCAGATCGAGCCGGACAGCAATGAACTTGGCGCGCACGAATCCCATGTGATGATTGCCAGCCGAGACCAGTCTAAGATCGACAGTTTTGTTGAGAGCGGAAAATGGAAGGCCGTGGTTTCGGATGGAGGTGAGCCGTGGACGGACGACAAGGCCAATCTTCTGTCTGCGCTCAAATTGCTAAAGGACAAAAAGCAATAGAACCGGCGCAAGATCTTAGCCAATGCTTGACCCCGCCATTTTCCGCAACGCGCCCTAACGGTACTGGAAAAGGCGGGGTTTTGCCGATACAGGTGCGCCAACAAAGGACGCCGGTATGCTGAAAACCCGTATCATTCCCTGCCTGGATGTCGCCGATGGCCGTGTTGTCAAAGGTGTCAATTTCGTTGGCCTGCGTGACGCGGGCGATCCTGTAGAGTCGGCCAAAGCCTATGACGCAGCAGGCGCGGATGAGATCTGTTTTCTGGACATTCATGCCACCCATGAAAATCGTGGCACCATGTTCGATGTGGTTCAGCGCACGGCAGAACAATGCTTTGTTCCGCTGACCGTCGGCGGAGGTGTCCGCACCAAGGACGACGTGCGTGCGCTGTTGCTGGCTGGCGCCGACAAGGTCAGCTTCAATTCGGCCGCTGTCGCCAACCCGGATGTCATCGCAGAAGCTGCCGATCAATTCGGTAGCCAGTGTATTGTGTGTGCCATCGACGCAAAAACAACCAGCCCAGGCAAGTGGGAGATCTTCACCCACGGTGGCCGCAAGCCGACCGGTATCGACGCGCTTGAGTTCGCCAAAACCGTTGTCGCCAAAGGGGCTGGCGAAATCCTTTTGACCTCAATGGACCGCGACGGCACCAAGGCAGGCTTCAATCTGCCGCTGACCCGCGCGATCTCGGACGCGGTGGACGTGCCGGTGATTGCTTCTGGCGGCGTAGGCAACCTGGATCATCTGGTCGAAGGTGTGACAGAAGGCGGGGCCAGTGCCGTGCTGGCGGCCTCGATCTTCCATTTCGGCGCATACACCATCCGCGAGGCCAAAGAACACATGGCTGCGGCTGGCATCCCCATGAGGCTGACATGAACATCCTGCACGATCTGGCCGCGACAATTGAGACCCGCAAAGGTGCCGAGCCCGACTCTAGCTGGACCGCAAAACTGCTGGCCAAGGGGCCAGAGAAATGTGCCGAGAAGTTCGGGGAAGAGGCTGTTGAGGCCATCATCGAAGCCGTCAAAGGCGACAAGGACAAGCTGACCGCCGAGGCTGCGGATGTCCTCTATCACCTGTTGGTCATGCTGGCCGCGCGGGACGTGGCGCTGGATGACGTTTTGGCCGAGTTGGCCCGACGCCAGGGCACAAGCGGAATCGCGGAAAAGGCATCACGCCCAAAGACCTAAGCGCGGGTTCCGTCCTGCCGCCCTGCCCTGTATAGTCAGGGACCAGTGTGGGACCGACCGAGGAACGCGGGAATGACCAGGGCTCTGGCCAGTGTAATGGCTTTGCTTTCGCTTGTGATGATTACCGCGTGTTCGGCGCCGCCGCGCACGACCGGTGATGAAGTTCAAAGACTGGCAACGGAAATCCGCAGCCTTGGTCCCGACATCGACCCCGAAGAAGCCGACCGCGCGGCCCGCATCGCCTATTCCTATACTGCGCAGCTGGTTCAGGAATACGAAATTACTGACCCTCCGCTGATCCACAATGCCAAGGTCAACAAGGGTCTACGCCCGCGTGGGCTGTGTTGGCATTGGGCCGAGGATATCGAACGTCGACTGAAGCAAGAGAACTTCCGGACGCTGGACTTGCACCGTGCGATAGCAAATGCGGACAACCAGTTCAGAATCGACCACAGCACAGCCATCATCAGCCGCAAGGGCGAGACGATGTACGAAGGCGTGGTGCTGGACCCATGGCGGTACGGCGGTGTTCTGTTCTGGTCGCCCTTGGTGGAAGACACCAAGTATGAGTGGGTGCCCCGAAGCGTTGTTCTGGAAAAGCGCCGCCAGGAACAATACGGGGAATTGCTGCCGTATGTCGGCGGCTAACCTTCACAGTCTGGAAGAAATCACTCCGGTCGCGAATCCACCCATGCGCAGCTCGCCAAACAGGCGCTGATATTCGATTTTAGGGCAGCGATTCATCACCACATCCACGCCGCGCGCCTGTGCTTTGGCTGCGGCTTCGGGGTGTTCAACGCCGATCTGCATCCAGATCGTGCGTAGGTCGGGAAAAGAAGACAGTGCTTCGTCGACTATTGACGGAACAGCTTCGGAACGGCGAAAGATGTCAACCATATCGACCGGCTGAGTAATCTCGGACAATGACGCGCGAACGGTCTGCCCGAAAAGTACTTTCCCGGCATGACCTGGGTTCACCGGGATCACCGTGTATCCCTTAAGTGAAAGATACCGCGCGACATAATAGCTGGGCCGCACCGGGTTCATCGAAACGCCCACGACAGCAATCACTTTGGTGCGACGCAGGATGTCTTTCAGGAATGGGTCTGTGTAATTCGGCATGCGGGCACCCTAGACTTGGCGCAGCAAAGAAAAAAGCGCTCAGGTCGAACCTGAGCGCCAGTTGTTGGAACGAGGGACAGTGAAATGACCCGCGGCAGTTCCGTTCCGCGGTCACTGTGACATTTAGGCATAAGTTTAGAGAAAAAAAGAGGGGCGTCGCATTTTTGTGATGACAGTCCGAAGAAGGCGGAAATTCGCCTAGTCTTGATACAGCACCACAGGCCAGTTTTCCTCGGCCATGTGAATGTATTCTGCACGATCTCCACGCCAGAGCTGCTCAATCTCAGGCGAGTGGGTCAGGTACAGCCGGCCTTCCACCATGTCCCAAAGCATCGGATCGGTGCTTTTTAAGATACCTTGCGCCATGGCATAGGCGCAGTAGCCCCCGAACTGAGGGGAAAAGGCGCGAGGATTGCTTTCAAACAGATCGCGATTCTCGGCCGAGGCGAAATGCCACTCGGCCCCTTTCCAGATCACAGAATATTCTGGCAATCCGCGGACCGGCGTTTCCTCAAGAAAATATGAGACAGGGTCGTAGCCGGCCATGACGGCACCGTCCGCCTCATAGAAGACGGGCATGTCCTGTGCTTGGGCGGCAGAAAGAAGGGCAACGGCGGCTATCGCGCCAAGTATGAAACGTTTGATTGGCATCACATGCTCAGGATTACAAATTCAGGGTATCAAAATGCAATCTTTTGTCGCGCGAAACACCCCTATTAACGCGGTTGTGAACGCTCGTGTCGCTTTATCCCGCGTCAGTCAAAGATATCCTCGACCACATCCCATGCTTCATCAATGACGCGCGCAAAAATCCCCTTTTTCTTCTTTTTCTTTTTGGACTTGTATGCGGTAGCGGTTTTGTAGCTGTCGCGCTTTGGCTTGTCATTGCTCAGCTTGCGCTTGGGAACCATCTTGAGGTCATGCAAAGGGGCCCCACAGCTAGAGCAGCTGAGTTCGTGGCGTTGCTTCCCTTTCAGAACCAACGCAGCGCGCGTTCCGCAGTAACAGCAAGTAGCGATTTTGGTCGGGCTGGTAATGGCTCTCTCCTGTCTATCGATGCCTTGAAGCATATAAGGCAATTGCGGCAGCATTTGAGACGTTAAGAGAACCAAACCCACCGGCTGCGTCGATTTTCACCAGTTGATTGACAGTTTCCTTGGTCTTTTGCCGCAGGCCGGGTCCTTCGGCCCCCAGCACCAACGCGACAGGTTGGTCCAGTTTGCCGCCCAACGCCGTCTCGATGGTTTGTTCGGCCTCACCGTCCAGACCCAATACCTGAAAGCCCATGTTCTGCAGCTCGACAATAGTATCCGCCAGATTGCGCACGCGCAGATAGGGCTGACGCTCCAGTGCTCCACTCGCGGTTTTGGCCAGCGCGCCCGTCTCCGGCGCCGAATGGTGCCGCGTACCGATCACGGCACTGGCTCCAAGCACTTCGGCCGAGCGAAGAATCGCCCCAACATTGTGCGGGTCGGTAACACGGTCCAATAAAATGACCCTGGGATGCTCACGCCCAATGCAATTTTCAGCCAGCCCGCCCCAATCCAGCGGCTTGACCTCAAGTGCAGCCCCCTGATGGACTGAACCGGGATCAATGGGCGCGGTGAATTTTCGCGGATCGACCATTTCGGCCTCAATCCCTGCAAATTCAATCGCTTCTGCCAGTTTATCCCGTGCGTTCCGCGTCACAATCAGTTTCAATTTCTGCCGGTTCGGGTTCATCAAAGCATCCCGAACGGCATGCAAACCGAACAGCCAAACGGTTTCAGACGCCGCAGCTTTGCGCGCCTGTTCCTTTTCAACGACCCACTTGGGTTTCTTCATTTCTTGGGCCTCCGGGCCGGGAATTCGGTTTCCTGCGTCAAAGCCAAATTTTCCTGTTGACGCTTCTTCAAGGCGCTAGTAATCACGCCTCCACGTCAGGTGCAACGCCTGACAGTGGGCGACAGGCCGCAAGGTGTGGCAGGGGACTGTAACTCCCTCGCGGAGACGCACGCCTGGTTCGATTCCAGGGTCGCCCACCACTTTCCAATCACATGCAGATCACTCGATCCAAGCATTTTCGTTTGCACTGGCCTTCGATTGCGAGGCTCTGTTGCAAATTGTTGACATTGGCAGAACGCTACGCGATTGCGCCGACGCTGGCCTACAGCTGTTGATTCTGGGGATCGCGGTCGACACCGGAACGGTCATAGCAGGCGATACACTGGTCGATCTTGGAGCCAGTCCGACTTGGTGCGATCTGGAAAACTGGCTTGAAAATCTGGCCGGGCGCTTTGTCATATTCAGCAGGCTTGGACGCGAGCAAAGGCTGTACATCGACCCTACCCTGAAATTGTCCTGTTTCTATGATCCAAAGACCGGCCTTATCGGCTCATCACCTTTCATGGCGCTGGACCAACCCATTGAGCCAGGTCGCTATATCCGGGTCGAGGACGTCATGTCTGGGGCAACCAACTTTTCACTGGGCATCACTGGTGATCGCGATTTGCGGCTGGCGCGGCCAAATCACGCTCTTACCCTGGACCGGTATCAGCAATACCGCCATTGGCCCCGGTCGGACGCACCGTTTACCGCAGATGTAGATATTGACACTGTTGCATCAGAAATAGTGACGCGTCTCGGGGCGACAGTTGGTGCGCTTGCGGGATCCTTTCGGGCCGCCATTCCGATTACAGGTGGGTATGACAGCCGGGCACTGGTCGCGTCGGCCAAGGAGCACCTTGAACATGTCAGTGCGTTTTATACGCACCGGATTAACTATCTGTCATCTCTGGATTGTCTGCTTGCCCAGAAAATTGGACAGAAACTTGGATTCGAACCCGATTTGATTGACGGCATGAAGTTGACCGAAAAACGTGACCCCTCGGATGCACCCAGCTTAGAGGAGAAACTATTCGGCCTACGCACGGGCGGGCACACGTCGACGATGGGGTATCGTGAACTGGCGGCACACGAATTCCTGCCTGATGCCGAGATTTCGATGCGTGGAAATGTCATGGACATGAACCGTGCAAATCAGTGGAAAGGGCAGGATGCGTTTCGATTTCCACATCTGGTGCGGCGCCTGCGCTTAAGGGCGCCTGAAGGCATTCCACCCGCTGTCTATTGGCAACGTGAGGTGATGACTTGGCTTGACACACTGCCACCGGAAACGCACCGCTACGCGTTTGACCTATCATTTCTTGAGAACATCCTTCCAAACACAATGGGTGCCGGGCTGAATGGGATGCCGCGTCACTTTACGCTCAATCCGTTCAATGACAGATATCTAATCTCACGCAGTATGAGCATTACTCCTGCCCTGCGCAGGAACGGAGATTTGAACGCGGCGATCTTGCGTCAGTCGGTGCCCGAACTGGCCGAGCTTCCTTACAACCAAGAAATCAAACGCGACCCCGAGGCGCGCCGTGCCGCCGAAGCCCTGTTTGCAGATTAACCGACGCCTAGTTAGGCAGGCATGGCCATTCACTAACCACCTGCCCGCCTCGGACGGCCAGAATGGTGCCGAACTGATTCAGCACAGCCTCGCTTTGATCAGGGCGCAGCAGTGCGATGTCGCCCGGCGATACGTCTGCCGAACGTGGACCTGTCCACACTTCCTGATTGCTTGAACGGCCAAAGACCGCTGAGTAGCCAAACGCTGCTGGGAAAACCGGCTGGGCAAGGAAGTGGCCGCCAAAGATCGCAATATCCGTTTTTTGTCGCGGCAAGAACTCCAGACCCGGCAATGCGTTTCTCGGCATTACTTTCAGAACTGGTGTCGCAATGAACGCGGCTGGGTCAAACGCCTGCGTCGTGGCGTGGTCAAAATCGCCGGGCTTTACCAGGACCGAGCCGAATGCCACCTCATTCGCAGAACCCTCGGCAAGGTAGGATTGAAAGGTCAGGCTGCCGCCTGTGTTCAGACACAACCCATCCTCGTCACGCGGCAAAGCGGCGATGGCTGTGTTGAACGCATCTGCACTGGCCCGAACCGCTCGGTTGCGCAGAATGCCGGGCAGTTTCGCCAAATGCGCCTCGTACCCCATGACCCCGGCAAGCTGCCCGTATGGGTGCGCCATTATTTGTTGGGCAAGTTCTGGGACATTCTGAGAATTTAGCCCGCCACGGTGCAGGCCGATATCCAGTTCCAAAGACAAACGCAGTGATGTCTGGCGATCTGAAGCCAACGCCAAATATTCCCCAAGCCGAGCTGGTGTGTCGATCAACCATTGAACGCGCCTTGCCGCGTCGTGATTGGTGGTCAGAAGCCTTGCAGCCGTACTGACAGGCAGGGGCTTCCCGATCAGATGGTCCGTATCGGGCTCGGCCGTCAAAAGCGCCTGCAACATCGGTTCGGAAAACGTCATCAGGCCAGAGGTCGAGATGCGCTCGCGAATGAAATCCAACAAAGGAAGGCAGGGCAGAGACTTGGCGACCAGCCTGCGGGCCAGCCCAGCGTCAGCAGCCCTTTTCGCGACAACACAATTGGCGTCCAACAAGTCTAAGTCCACTACGACGACGGGCTTGTCGACCCCGTGTGATCGCAGAACATCTGACAGGGCTTTCAGGGCTGCTGCATTCATGGTCGAAACAACCGAGCAAGCGCGGGGGTCAAAAACTTACCCTGTGGATCGAGCCGTTCGCGCAGCGCACAAAACCGATCAAAATCCGGATACATTGCGGACAGGTCTTTGTAAGCCAAATTGTGCATCTTACCCCAATGAGGGCGGCCCCCTGCTTCGACAAATAGCGGCTCAATGGCTTCGAAATACCGTTTATGATCCTCGGCTGCGTCGGCGTGAATAGCGATGGAAATGCGCGGCCCACCCTGGAACGGAGACAGACAGGCCGTGTCGCCAGCAGTCTGGCGCACTTCGATCGGAAAGTAGATGTCCTTGTGGTCGCGATGTAGGCGCGTCAGAACCTCTTGCAGAACATCCCCAGCCACATCTGGCGGCAGATGGAATTCCATTTCCTTGAAACGAATATGCCGGTCGCTACACAAAACCCGCCAGCTTTCGCCGATATAATCCTCGTCCGACTGCGCAAGCGTCAGTAGCTTGAGTATCGCACTGCGCAACCCTTCGCTGATCCGCCCCGCGCTGCGCGCAAGTTTCAGTACCTTTACAGCAATCATATCCAAATCGCGCGGTGCTTTGCTTTCGGCTGCATCCGTGATGGCGTGACGAAGTTCGACAGTCTTTCCGGTAAACGGGATGCAGAAGAATTCGAAATTCCGGTTCTCTGCCCATTTCTCGTGCATCGTGGCCAGACTTTCCTCGACCGAGGCAAGCTGAACCTGACGACGTAAGTTGTACTTTGGCACGACCGAAATCTGCGCTTCGGTCAGAACGCCTAGCATCCCCAAACTGACTTGTACCATCTCAAGCGGGATTTCATCCGAGGTCAGAATATCTCCACTTGCTCCGATCATCCGGGCTGCAGTGATTTCTGCCGCAAGGCACGGCAAGTCCCGCCCGGTCCCATGCGTCGCAGTCGACGCCGCACCCGCCAGCGATTGGGTGTTGATGTCCCCAAGGTTTCGAAATGCCAGTCCTTTGTCCGCCAGCGCCGGTGACAGATCCCGCAACCGCGCATTGGCGTTGACCCACACCCGATCCTGCCGGGCATCACCAAGCGTTGGCAGATCCAAATCAGACAAGTCCACGATCCGGTCACCACCGGCTACGATTGGCGTAAAGGAATGCCCCGCACCCAAGACCCGCAGGCTTTGGGGTCGCGCGATCTCATTTTGCAGTTCAGCAATCGACGTCGGGCGCGCTATTGGCGTATCCGTGCGCTGGTTTCCGGCCCAGTTGGTCCACATGCACTGTCTCCTCCGAGAGAGAGGATTGCAGCACATGCGACACGAAACAAGTTAGGAAAACAGAAGCTTACCCAACGGGAGCTTTGTCAGGCCGCGGCCTCACGTTGCGCAGTGACGCGGTCGAACCAAGCAATGATGCTTTCAGAATCAGGTTCGATCTGTTCGGCAGCACCACCAGTGAACGCGTCGAATTTCTCTTTGTTCAGACCGTTCACACCAACAAGGACGGGAACATCCAGCGCCAGAGCTTCGGCAATTACGGGGCGGAATCCACGCCCGTCAGCCTCATGCTTGCCGAATTTGTTGATGATCAGCAATTGGGGCGCATCGGCCAGCGAAGACGTCACATATCCTGCGGCCTGTTCCAACGCAGCAGGATCCAAACGGCAACCGCGCGACTGCTCACCAAGGGATTGCGAGATGCGAATGGTCTCTCCCTCGGGCAGAACCCGAACATCCATGTCACACTTGCTGCTATCCGCGCATTCGGTATTAGTTTGCACGACTCCGGCAAGGCTCGCGCCTTTCGCGAGCAGGTGTTCGGCAACCGCGCTTAAAAGACGATCGGTTGCGCCGCGGTCGGTGGTAGTGACATAGGCCAGATGCATCTAAGGACCCCTAAGTACAGATTTGTGACATTCCAGATAGCACGCAAGTACTCGCGCGGCCACTCTCTTGCTTTACGGCAGTGGCGACAACCCGATCACAGGCGCGTGCAGATGAAGCAGGGCCATGAAGATGGCGATAGCAACAAACCAGACCCAAGGGCGCGGCCAGGGACGCGGCGCGCGCAGCGACAGACGACCTGTATTGCGGGACAACCAAGTCCATTCCATGCCCATATCGCGTTGTTTACGGCGGTCGATCAAGGCCATGCCTAAGACAGCAAAACCGGCAAAAAGGCCAAACAGGATCACGTGTGACAGACTGCCATTGGCCAGCAGATGCGCCACGGCCCACAGCATTAAGGCGACAAGAATAGGGTGGCGCGTTGTCCGCAGAATGCCCGGTTTTTCAGGATCGAAGGCGCGGCGCCCCATCCCGCCAAAAGAGAACGGGTTTTGGATCGACAAGCCTGCAACCGCCAGCCAACACACGATCGGCATCACCAAGAGTGGTGCCCAGCGAAAAATGGCAAACGGTGGTATGACCTCAACATATGGTGCTTGGGCTGCAGCGACGATCAGCCACGCGAGAACCAATAGGGACAATGCGGAATATGCAGCGAAATACCCCCTGCGCCCCAACATATCGATCAGCCGACCGCGCACGGCCGGTCTTACCGGGATGGCGTGGCTGAGAAGAAAGGTAATCAGTGCTGCGAGGAAGAAGGCCCAACCGGTCATCGTGTTCTCCGAACGTGTTACGCGCGGTCTACGTCTCGAACGCTGTCCGGTCTTTGTCTAAGATCAAGTGCAGGGCAAAAGGGGCGGACGCGCCGCCCCTGCCCCATTTTACAGTCCCAGCGCTTTGCGCCGTTCTTCGGCAAAACCCTGTACGATACGGTCGGCAACAAGCGCCAGAATCGCCATAGCAGCACCGGCCGAGATGCCCAGACCCACATCCGCTTGCCCTAGTGCAAGATAGATCGACTGCCCCAGACCGGTGGTCCCGATCAGTGCCGCGATCACCAGCATTGCAAAGGCATAAAGGATGGTCTGGTTCAACCCCAGCAGGATCGTCGGCGCAGCATATGGCGCGCGCACGTCGCGCATGATCTGCCACTCGGTCGCACCGCTCGAGATTGCGGCCTCCATCATCTCTTCCGGTGTGTTGACCAAACCGTGCCTCGTGTAGCGGATCATCGGGACAATGGCGTAGGCACAGATCGCCAGAAAGGCCGAGAACTCGCCAATCTGGAAAACCATCAGCACAGGGATCAGGAAGACGAACAGCGGGATTGTCTGCAGCATGTCGCAGATCGGACGAACGACCTTCCAGACCGGCAACCATACGGCGCTGGCTAGGCCGATCAAGCCACCTGCGATGGCGCAGGAAAACACCGCAGCACCGCTGAGGTAAAGCGACAGCAAGGCGCGCTCCCACAGGCCGGACACTAGGATGGTGCAAAGCAACCCAACGGAAAGCGCCGCCAGACGCCAGCCCCCCGCGACATAGCTGAGCGCAGCCGCCCCGGTCAGGACGAAGGGCCATGGAAGGTTTGAAATACCCGTTTCCAGCATTCCGATCAGGATCAGAACAACCAAACCACCTGTCAGGTGGCCGCGCCATGCCATCAATGCGGCGATGACGCCGCCGGCAGCAAAAAGGCCAAAGCTCATCCCTGCTGTCCACTGGAAACCCCATGTGAAGGGCAGAACAGCTTGATCCAGTCCGATCCGCAACGGCAACAGCACGTAAAACAACGAGTTGTTCTTGAGAGCATCCAGCCAAGGACCATTCGCCTGCGTGAACGCTGTCAGTCCGCTGTCGACAGCCTCAGCCATCGGGTCCAGCAGGGTCAACTCGGACGGGTTCGGCAGCCAAGCCCAAAAGGCGGCGGTAAACAGGACCGTAAAGCCCAGAACTGCCCAGACAACGCGTGGATCATAGCGCTTACGCTCGGTCGCCAACGTACCGCTCATCCGATCGATCACCACGGCAAAGACCACGATGACGAGACCGGCCATCAGCGACTCACCAAACTGCGCCTTGCGCATGGTCAGAAGAACTTCCCAGCCGATATCGTTGAACCCGCCGATAACGGCGGCGATGATGACCATCGAAAGGGCGGCCATCAGGCATTGGTTTACGCCCACCATGATCTGCGTCGCCGCTGCGGGGATTTCGACCTGAAACAACTGCTGAAACCGCGTGCCGCCGGACATGATGGCGGCCTCTTTGATCTCGGGCTCGACCCGTTCCAGACCCAGCATCACGTTGCGCGCCATTGGCGGGGCCGCATAGATGGCCGAAGCGATCAGCCCTACGACCGGACCAAAGCCGAACAACAGCAACAGCGGGGTCAAATAGGCAAAAGTCGGGACCGTCTGCATCACGTCCAACACCGCCTGAACAAAGGACTTCACGCGCGGCACCTCGTTGGCAAGGATGCCGATGGCACCGCCGACGACTAACGCGACGGGCACAGAAACGGCAACCAGCGCCAGCGTATTCATACTCTCGGCCCAGTAGCCAGATGCCAGCACAAAACTCAGGCCAAAGAATCCCAACGCCGCCATCGGCAAGCCGCCCAGAAACCAGCCCAGCGCCGTCACCAGTCCAATCAGAATCGGCCATGGTGTATTACCTAATACGAAATTGGCCCCGTTCATGGGATATGCCATCAGGTCAGAGAACAACCGCATCGCCGGTTTGATACCGTTCAGAAACCAGTCCAGAAACGCGCCGACCCATTGCGTGGCGGGCAGTTCCCAAGTGGCGGGCCACTTGACCAACCAAGGCGCAAGACCCTCCAACGCAAGGCAAATCGCGCCGACAACGACTGTGATTAATGCCGCCTTCGCGCCAACCGTCAATTGGATCGCGCTGTTGCTGGGGATGTCTGACACGGCAGTCATGTCTCATCCACCTGGAGCGCGGCGGCAAGATCAGAAGGATGAACCGTGCCAACAATATTGCCGTTTTCATCTCGCACAGGAACGGGCTCATAAAGCTCCATGCAATGCGCCAACGCAGCGTCTAGCGTCATCGAGGTTGTCAGGCCAGGATCATCCGGGCCACGTTCAGACTCGTCCCGCATGACCGAGGCAACCTTGGCGTGCTGACCCTTGGCCACGTCTTTCGAGAATTCGCGCACGTAATCATCTACGGGGCGCAATACGATATCCGTCGGCGTTCCGATCTGGACGATCTTGCCATCGCGCATGATGGCGATGCGGTCGGCCAGTTTCAGCGCCTCTTGGATATCATGAGTAATGAAGACGATGGATTTCTTCAGCGTCGCCTGAATGCGCAGGAATTCGTCCTGCAGCTGTCGGCGGATCAGCGGGTCGAGGGCCGAGAACGGCTCGTCCAGAAACCAGATGTCCGGGTTCACCGCCAAAGACCGTGCAATTCCCACGCGCTGACGCTGACCACCGGAAAGCTGACGCGGGTAGCTGTCCTCGCGCCCCTCCAATCCGACCAGAGTGATGACCTCTTGCGCACGGGCCATTCGTTCCTTTTTGCCGACGCCCGATACGCGCAGTGGATAGGCCACGTTGTCCGCAACAGTCATGTGTGGAAACAGGCCAAAATGCTGGAACACCATGCCCAGTTTTTTGCGCCGCAATTCGGTCAGCGCTTTCTTCGACGCGCCGATAACGTTTTCGCCGTCGACACGGATTTCGCCGCCCGTGCCCGGCAGCAATTGCGAGATACAGCGGATCAGTGTGGACTTGCCCGATCCCGACAGCCCCATGATGACGAACAGCTCGCCCTCTTTAACTTCAAAGTTTGCGTCCTGAACGGCCGGGATGAACCCGTGTTCGCGCAGATCGGCGGCGGCTTTGTCTGCGTCATTCCCTGACCGAGACAGCGCGTCGGTCAGGGCTTTGTCTGCGCCTTGACCAAAAACCTGCCAGAGATTCTGGCAGGTAATGGCTGGCGTATTCGCGTCAGTCACTTATGCGAACTCACTGCGTTGCCGCGTCAACAACCGGACGCCATTTGTCTTCGTTCGCAGCCATCCATTCGGCGACAACTTCTTCGACTTTACCGCCGTCAACGTCGATCGCGCCCATCATCGGCTGTTGGTCCTCGACCGCCAATTGATAGTTGGACAGGATTTCATAAGCCGCGGGCCATTTTTCTTCCATCCCGTTCCAGCTGGCTTTGAAGATGCGTGAGGGCGAGAAATCGCAGTCGTTCACGGCGTTCGGGTTCGGTCCCCAAGCCGGATCGTTAAAGCAAGCTTCTTCACCGGCAGGCAATTCAACGAACTGAACGTCATAGGCCGACATCGCCCAATGCGGCTGCCAGAAAGTGATCAGCAGCGGCGACTTGCGCTCGGTCGAGGCGCGCAATTCGGCGATCAGAGCACCTTCGGAACCGGCAGGCACAGCTTTGAACGGCAGTTCAAGACCGGTCATACGGTCAGCGCCGGGCGTACCCCAATCGGCAGGATAGTCGACCAGACGACCACCGGGCAGAGTTTCAGCGGTCGCGAAGACCTGCGCGCAATCCTTCAGCGCTTCCCATGCCGGCAGACCGGGGCACAGATCGGCCACGTGCGCCGGATAAGCGATGCCTTCCTTGGCATCCAGACCCAGATCGCCGATTTCGACGACGGTGCCTTCGTCGATTTTCTTGGCGTATTCGTCCGAGACGTTTGACGACCAGATTTCCAGCGTCGCAGTGATGTCGCCATCCGCGATTGCCTGGAACTGGTTCATCATACCAGCGGTCACGTATTCGACGTTGTAACCTGCGGCTTTCAGCATCTCGCCCGCTACTTGGGTCGTTACGTGCTGACCGGTCCATTCGTTGATCGCCAGTTTGATCGGCTCGTCCACGGCCCCCATATCGGCGGCGTAAGCGGAACCGGCTACCATCATAGCCAACAGGCTGACACTAAGTTTTTTCATCGACATTCTCCCTGTCTTTTTTTGTTTTTCGTCCACCTCAGCGCACAGGTGCGCGCCGGAAGGTTGAACAGACGACAATACCATGTCGCAACATGCACAATATTGGCCGCAAAAGGGAAGTGAACACTTTGAACAAAGGCGGAATTTTTCGCCTTGTATTAAGCCGCAAGTCCCCACTCGCTGCGTTGTACTGATCGCGCGCGTTTTTGCTTAACACAAATATCTGGCGCAGGTCTTTGATTGACGAGTCAATCACAAACCCGAATCCCCTGTTTTGTCGAGCATTTCTTTGCTCGATGTTCGATTTTTCTGCATTTTTTTGATCTTAGACGCACCAAATGTCCAAAACCTCACTCTCTTTGAGACCTTGCAACGAAGCGTTCAACAGGCAACTTTATCGGTGGAGGACATGATTGATGCATCATTTCGATGAAATTTTTGTAATGGCTGCCAATCGCCATGGTGGCCCGGATGCGTTGAATGAAAAATTGAGCAAACCCAAAAGCCTGGCCGAGCTTGCTGAGATGCCGGAAGATCGCTGGCTTTCGATTATCACCAAATCCATCTTTCAGGCGGGGTTCAACTGGAAGGTCATCGAAAACAAGTGGGACGGGTTTGAAATCGCATTTGACGATTTCGATGTCGGACGCTGCGCCTTCATGGATGATGAGAAATTCGACGCCTTGCTGCAGGATACCAGCATTGTGCGCAACGGGACCAAGATCGCGACCGTTCGTGACAATGCTGCATTTTTGCTGGAGCTGCGTGATGAAGGCGGTGTGGGTCAAGTTCTTGGCGGTTGGCCATCTGAGGATTATGTCGGTCTGTTGGCGATGCTGGGCAAGCGCGGGTCGCGTCTGGGCGGGGCTTCGGCCCAATACGCCATGCGATTTGCAGGGCGTGACAGTTTTATCCTCTCGCAAGATGTGACCGCGCGGCTGATTGCCGAAGGGGTGGTCGATAAGGCCCCAACATCAAAAAAGGCGATGGCTGCGGTGCAAGAGGCCTTTAATACATGGATGGATCAATCAGGCCGGTCGCTGACCGAAATCAGCAGGGTTTTGGCGATGAGCCTGTGAAAACGGGTTGCAGCGCGGGCACTTCGCATTAGGCTTTGATTATGGCCTTTCGTATTTTGATGACGCTATTAATTTTGCTTGCTGCCTGTGGTCGCCCTTTGACGGATCAGGAACGCGCATTTGCAAGTGCCGTTCAAGGCGACACGCTGGATTTGGATCGCGTGCGACTTGTCGAAGGTGCGCCGGTAACGCCGATCACGTTTTACCGCAAGGACCGGCCGCGCCTGGCCTGTCGGGAACGTATCCTGCCACCAACCGAAGAAGGGGTCGTAACCGCGAAACCCGCCGCTGTTGCGTTGTTTAATAAGGTCTATTTTAACAAGGACTGGTACCTTGAGGACTATATGTCCGATTTCCCGGAACAGATGGACCTGATTGCCGGGATGTTGCTTGCACACGAACTGACACACGTCTGGCAATGGCAGAACCGCCAGTCCACTGGTTACCATCCCTTGCGAGCCGCCGCCGAACATGGCGGAAGCAAGGACCCGTACTTGTTCGACCTGCAGACATCGCCTGATTTTCTATCCTATGGATTCGAACAACAGGGGGCGATCGTCGAGGAATACGTCTGCTGCCGGGCATTGGACCCTACCGCACCGCGGACCCTGCGCTTGCATGACATGTTGGGCGCGCATTTCGACTTGTCACCGCTGCCTGGCGCGCAGCGCGAGCGTGCCGTTGTCATTCCGTGGAGCGGAGCGAAGGTCGAAGGGATTTGCCGCGAAGGCTAAGCCTTATTGCAGCGTCTCCAGATAAGCCACCAGATCCACAATCGGCTGACTGGTCAGGATCGGCTGCCCATCGGGTGTTTTCATTGTGGTATCCTGCCCGTCGAAATAAGGACCGTAAACCGGCATCGGGCTGCCATGACTGACCAAGGGATCACGCCCGTCGATACGCGCCACAACACGGGCTGTAGGGAATACTCCATCCCTGGATGCCAGCAGGGTCAGATCAGTCGGCTGTATCACCAACACACCAGCCATTGGCCCATGCCCGGTCGCATCGATCCCATGACAAGTCGCACAATAATGCTGATAGAGTTCGGCACCGGTTTCAACGTTCTGCGCCATGGCCGGAGACGCCAACGCAGCAACACTCGCACAAACGGCCCTGAACATCGGTCTGATCATCGCATCCTCCTGTCACGATTGACATTTGCAGGCTTGCCCGCCGGGCGGCTTGGCGCAATGATCCAGATCAACGAAGCGGGAGGATACGGGCAATGACACAATACGCAGCCATTATGCTGGCGGCCGGGATCGGCGTTCCGATTCTGGCGGCTTTGAATGCCGCACTGGGCAAGCTGATCGGGTCCCCGACAACCGCCGGCGTAGTCCTGTTTGCCATCGCGTTCGTGGCGTCAGCCCTGGTCATGCTGCTGTTTCCAGGAATGGAAGCGCTATCCAAAGTGGCCCAAGCCCCGAAACACTTGTTGCTGGCCGGTGTTTTGATTGCGTTTTATGTTCTGTCGATCACGCATGTTGCCCCCCATTTCGGGGTCGGTAACGCAGTGTTCTTTGTTCTGCTGGGACAGCTGATCAGCACGGCGGCCATCGATCATTTTGGCCTGTTTGGTGCTCAGGTCACGCCGCTGACATGGATAAGGGCCGGGGGTATCGCCGTGATGGCGGCCGGCGTCGCCATCACTCAACTGGCTTAAGAACACCCGCCTCCAGCCGCAGTTTTCGGTCCATCCGCGCGGCCAGATCCATGTTATGCGTGGCAATCAACGCTGAAAGCCCTTCATCCCGGACCAGCGACATCAAAGCACCAAATACCTGATCCGAGGTTTCGGGATCCAGGTTACCGGTCGGTTCATCCGCCAGCAAAACGCTTGGCTTGTTCGCCAGGGCCCGGCAAAACGCAACACGCTGCTGCTCGCCCCCTGACAGGGCGGCGGGGCGGTGTTTGGCACGTGCCGCCACTCCAACGCGGTCCAGCAAGGCCATCGCCCTGTCCAGTGCAGCCTTCTCAGATACACCGTTAGCCAGTTGCGGCAGGGTGATGTTTTCCAGCGCAGTAAACTCGGGCAACAAATGATGGAACTGGTACACGAACCCAACGTCCTGCCGTCTAAGCGCTGTACGGGTTCGATCCCCCCTGCCCGCTACATTCTGGCCCGCGATCTCAACTGATCCTTCATCTGGTTTGTCCAGTAGCCCAGCAATGTGCAACAGTGTCGATTTGCCTGCCCCGGATGGCGCGACCAAAGCCACAGCCTCACCTGCGCGCAATTCCAGATCGACCCCACGCAACACCTGCACCTCACCTGGAGTGCCCTTGAGGTAGGTCTTGGTCAAACCGTTCAGCCGCATCGTCAGATCATTCATAGCGCAGCGCCTCAACCGGGTTCAGCCGCGCCGCGCGGCGGGCCGGGAAATAGGTGACGATGAATGACAGCCCCAACGACAGCCCAATCGCCTTGAGAACATCTGAAAGGTGCAACTCGGCGGGTAAGGAGTAGATGCCGCGAATGGACGGATCCCAGACGCCGCCGCCCATGACGTAGTTCACGAATGAGAATATCGGGTCGATATAGATGGCAAACAGGCAGCCGAGGATCACGCCCATGACGGTGCCAATGATGCCTGTGAATGCACCGCAGATGAAAAAGACCCGCAGGATCGACCCTTCGCTCAGGCCAATGGTGCGCAGGATACCGATATCGCGCCCCTTGTTTTTCACCAGCATGATCAGGCCCGACACGATGTTCATTGCTGCGATCAGGACGAGGATCGACAGGATGATAAACATCACGTTGTCCTCAACCTCAAGCGCACGCAGAAATCCGCCCGACGCATCCTGCCAAGTCCAGATCTGGCTGCGCCCGCCTGCGGCCTCGAGGATGGGAATCAGAACCGGGGTCATTTCCTCGGGCCGTTCGACCATCACTTCGATCTCGTCGGCCACACCGTCGCGGTTGAAAAAGCTCTGAGCTTGCGTGAACGGCATATAAACGCGGGTGCGGTCGATGTCATACCGCCCGGCCGAGAACACATAGACCACCTGATAAGCGTTCACGCGCGGAGACGTCCCAAAGGCGGTTTTCACCCCATTGGGTGAGGTCAGTTTGACCGTGTCACCAACCGTCGCTCCGATGCTGCGCGCCACACCGGACCCAATGGCAATCACATCCTCTCCGTCTTGAAACTGGGTCAGATCACCGACGGCTTGTTCGCTTTGCGCGACGCCCGGCAGATCGCGCAAGTCGTCGGGGCGGATACCAAAGACCTCGACCCCGCTGCTGCGATCGCGATTGGTAATCAGGACCTGCCCTTTGACCAGCGGGGCCGCGCGTTCCACGCCCGGAACCTGCGCGATCCGACTGGTCATCTCTTCATATTCCGCGATTGTGCGGTCAACGCGCCCCTGCGCATCAAACTCTCCGGCGGAGTACACAGTCACATGGGCGTTTGCGCCCAGAATAGTGCCGACGAATTCGGACCGAAATCCAGAACGGACGGCCAGAGTGGCAATCAGGGCAAAGACGGCCAGCGTGATCCCGATCAGGGAAATCCACGTCATAACGCTCACGCCACCTTCGACACGGCGCGCGCGCAGGTAACGCCACGCGATTTTCCACTCAAATAGGGCAAAGGGCGGGGGTGTTCTGGCCATGCCTGCTCCGGTTATTTTGTTGTCGCGACCCTTTCGGCATTTCACCGGATGGTCAAGCCGGTTGTCAGCCGGTCAGCGTCGCCGCGCGGTTTAGCACCTCTTCGGCGCGCGGTCGGGTACAAATACCCCTGTCTTCCAACTCGGAAAACACACGATCCCGCAGATCGCCGGGCAACAGCGACAAGGCGCGGTTATGCAGACCCAACGTCAATGCAGCGGGATCATCCAGCATCGCCAACTGCGATGCCATTTCCTCGGGCGAATAGGTCGGCCAGAGCCCGATATTGCATTGCGCGTGGTCCTCGAACCACGGTGCATAGCCATCCGGCGATTTGAGGCAGAACGCATTCAGCAACATGAACTCGGACGGTCGCCTGCGCGATCCGAACAGCGCCTGAACCGAACCGTAGCGATCATTGATCTCGTCCAGCAGCGCCAAGGCCAAGGATCGGCGCATCGCGAAAGGGGTCGCAAATGTCGTAGTCCTTAACCCGTTGAGGTCGGCACCTGACGCGCCCAGAGCATCAAGGCTCTCGACCAGCCAATTGCGGTGGTAATCGCTTTGGACGTCGATGAAAGCGATACGCGCCGCACCGTTGTCAGCAAAGAACTCAGCCGGGTCAAAGCTACGTAGAAAGACATTCTTGGTGTCCAGGATAACCATGTTCTCGGACGCCGCAACGCGCGCGGCGCCCAGCTTCAGAACTTGCTGACTGCGATACCCGTTGGACCCGCGCCACCCCTGCCTGCGAATGCCGGGAATACGAAACCGATTTTCGATCATGATCCGATCCGACAAGGATCGCCGCGCGTACTGACCGGGCTGCAACATCAGGTCATCGCCGCCCAGGACCTGAACCTTGGATCGCAGTGGGCCGTATGAAGCCAAAAGGGGTTCGATTTTTGCCCTGAGCGTATCTTCGTCGCAGTCATTCATGATCACGTGAATCGACGAAACCATGTCCGGATCGACAAAACGGGCAAAAGACAGCGCCTGAAGTTCAAGCAGGGGAAAGTCCTTGGAATACACGACGGTCGCGAAACTCAGCACAGCGCGGGCCCTTTCATCGTTTTGCTCGGTTTATCAGCAATTTCGGCGCGGTCAAATTCACTCTCAAAGCCTCGAAAATGCGAATCAGTAGGGCCACGGGTCGAACGGTCACACGAATTTAAGGAGATCGTCCGCCACCAAAATATACCCCCGGTTGTGACGCTCTTCACAGACAGCCCGGTATTGTTTCAGGTATGAAGTCAATGTGAGCATGGCGAGGCAAACTGAACTCAAAATGCAACATTTGAAACGCAACTTTATTTCGCGTTTTGCTTATTTTTGGAAACTTTGTCACCCTGATTGTGGGGGAATACATTTTTTAGAGCGGGGGTCGCTCATGAGTATTCGAATTGAAACTGAACAACCGGACGCATTTTCGGTCCGACAAACATCAACAGAACTGGATTGTGAATCCGCAGTTCTACTGCGAGCAACGATCCTTCCGATCTTTGCCAGCGCGGCAAGCTGGGCTGGTTTGACCGACATCCTGAACGACAAGGGGTATCGCCTGGTCTTCCGGGATGGACGGATGTGCCTAACCGATCAAACCACCGGAGACCGGATTTGCGGTCTGCGCTTTCTGGGCCTTGAGTTCAGGGATTTGGTGCGACGGCTGGGCCGTCCAGTCGTTGTCGCACGGGGCCATGAGGCAGACGGAGATGTTCTGACCGCCCGACCGACGGCCTGACGCGCCTAAAAGCTGCGCCAGAACTGAACGGATCGGCGCGTCGTCTTCCACAGACTATGGAGCGCGGCGGCTTTGATGGCATCCGACGTGCCGGGCTTTGACAAGCGCTCAAGGATCAGCGCCACGGGCATGTGACCGCGTTGGTAATATCGAGCGAAATCGGACTGTGTCAGGCCATCGGCCGACCTGTACCCGCCGTAGTAATTCATCCAGACACGGGCGTAGTCTTCCGCTGTTGCGTCATCATCGCTGGTGACGCCCCTGCCCCAGAACATGGATATCGGATCATCAATGCGCTCGCCCTGATACCCTTCGGTCAAAAGGCGTAGCATCAGATCGTAATCGGCCGCGACGCTAAACTGCGTGTCATGTCCGCCCAGCGCCAAAAACACATCCCGCTTCAGCAACACAGAGTTATGACAGAACGGCATCCGCTGCAGAATCGCAGTCAGCGACATCCGTTTCTCTCGGCTTTCCGACCCATCCTCGAACCGGCGCAGGGTCGAGCCGAACTGGAAATCCGGCTGTGTCGCTTCAAGGCGATCAGCGACGATGTTCAAAATGTCGTCGGATGCCAGCGAGTCATCCGAGTTCAGGAACAACAGATATTTCCCACGCGCGGCCTTCGCGCCCTTGTTCATCGCGTCATACAAACCGGTATCCGGTTCGCTAATAAACCGGGTGCGAGCCGCGTCCGCGGTCAGGTTCTGTAGAAACTCGACCGAGCCATCACTCGACGCCCCATCCTGAATGATATGCTCAGCCCGGTCGCAATTCTGACGGGCCATGCACTCGATTACCTCGCGAAAACTGTCCTGCCGCCCTTGCGACAGCAGGTCATAGGTCGCGGTAATGACCGAGATCAGCGGCGCGTCTGAGGTATCAGGCGATGCGCTCATAGATCTCGGCGATCTTGGTAACGGCGGCTTCGGGGGACATCTCCTCGCTTTCGCCTGTACGGCGACGGGTCAGTTCAACTACTCCGTTTTTCAAACCGCGCGGGCCAACGGTGATGCGCCAGGGCAGACCAATCAGGTCCATGGTGGCAAACTTGCCCCCTGCCCGTTCCTTACGGTCATCATACAACGGGTCGAGGCCCAGCGCAGTCAGCGCGCCGTAGATCTTGTTACAGGCGGCGTCGGCCTCGTCATCACCCTGTTTCAGGTTGACGATACCGCAATGGAACGGCGTCACGCCTTCGGGCCAGATGATGCCCTTGTCGTCATGGCTGGCCTCGATGATCGCGCCGATCAGGCGGCTGACGCCGATACCGTGGCTGCCCATGTGAACAGGAACCGGCTTTCCATCGGGGCCTTGAACAGTTGCGCCCATGGCTTCGGAATACTTGGTGCCAAAGTAGAAGATCTGGCCAACCTCGATCCCGCGCGCCACGCGGCGGCGCTCTTCGGGGACCTGATTGAACAGCGCCTCGTCATGGGTTTCATCCGTGCGCGCGTATTTCGAGGTGAACTCTTCGAGAATGGCCTGACACTGCTCGCGGCTGTCGTAGTCGATTTGACGATCACCAAAGGTCAGGTCGGTGACTGCACTGTCATAGAACACCTCAGATTCACCGGTGTCGGCCAGAACGAGGAACTCGTGCGTGTTGTCGCCACCGATAGGGCCGGAATCGGCACGCATCGGGATGGCTTGCAGGCCCATGCGCTCATAGGTGCGCAGATAAGTGACCAGATGGCGGTTGTAGGCGTGCAGCGAGTCCTCTTTGGTCAGGTCAAAATTATACCCGTCCTTCATGTAGAATTCGCGTCCGCGCATTACGCCGAAACGGGGGCGGATTTCATCGCGGAACTTCCACTGGATTTGGTACAGCGTCAGCGGCAAGTCTTTGTAGCTACTCACATGACCGCGGAAGATGTCGGTGACCAGTTCTTCGGCAGTCGGTGTGAATAGCATATCCCGGTCATGCCGGTCTTTCATGCGCAGCATTTCCTGCCCGTAGTCATCATACCGCCCGGATTCGCGCCACAGGTCCGCCGACTGAATGATGGGCATCTGGATCGCGATATGGCCAGCGCGTGCCTGCTCTTCATGGATGATGTTTTCCAGCTTGCGCAGCACTTTGAAACCCAGCGGCAACCATGAATAAATTCCGGCAGCAGCTTGCTTGATCATCCCGGCGCGCAGCATCAGCCGGTGGCTGACGATCTGGGCCTCGGAGGGGTTTTCCTTGAGAACGGGCAGAAAGTAACGGCTGAGGCGCATTGGTGAACCTTTGAAGGTGAATTTGGACTTCAAAGTTGCTTATGCCAAAGCCCCGCCGGGGGCAATCATGCATTGGTTATTTTGCGACCTCGGGCCGGTCGGTTTTTTGATTGACCCGCCAGTCAGGGTTTTCAATTGTGACTGAAATACAGAATCCAAGGGGCACCCATGCAAACCATTCAGGAAACCGCGCGTCAAATACCCGTTGTTCATCAGACAGACGTTCTTGTGGTCGGGTCAGGACCGGCAGGGCTGGCTGCCGCGCTGGCCGCCGCTCGGGCCGGGGTCGAGGTTTCGCTTGTCGACCGCTTCGGCTGCATGGGTGGCAACATCACCGCCGTCGGCGTTGAGGGCTTCGCCTGGTATCGCCATGAACAGACGGTCGAAGCTGGCGGAATCGGCATGGAGTTCGAGACCCGCGCCAAGGACATGGGCGCCGCGGTGCCCGAAAGCCAGTCGCTGAGCTATGAGTTGGACAGCGAAGGTTTTAAGCTAGTGGCCGACAAGCTGGTTGAAGAGGCAGGCGTTCATCCGATGCTGCACCGGCAATTCGTCGCTCCGATCATGGAGGGAGACCGGATCACAGGCATCATCACCGAATCCAAAGCTGGGCGCGAAGCGATCCTGGCCAAGGTTGTGATCGACGCCACCGGCGACGCCGATGTAGCACACCGCGCAGGCGCGCCAACCCACAAAACCGCCCGCGAAGACATGATGGCAGCCTCGGTCATGTTCCATCTGGCTGGTGTCGACAAACGCGCCTTTATGGAGGGCGTCAAGGCAGATCCCCAGACCTACAAGGATTGGGGCGGCGGCGGCGAGTGGAACATCGAAACTTCGGGCAAAGAAGACGACATGTTTTCCCCCTTCGTGCACAAGCCGTTCCAGCAGGCCATCGATCAGGGCCTGATCCCGCCGCATCTGAACACCATCGCGGGCACATGGGGTGCAATGCATGACACGGGTGAGCTCACTTACATGAACCTCATCCATCTGGGCGAAATCGACGGGACCGACCCCGACAGTCTGACAAAGGGCGAGATTGAAGGCCGCCGCCAATCCATGCTGGCAATCGAAGCGCTTCGTCGCTTTATGCCGGGGTGTGAAAACGCGCGGCTGCGCAATTTTGGGATGACCATCGGCATTCGCGACACGCGGAAGATCGACGCGGTCTATAACATGACTGAAGATGACGCCCGCCGTCAGGGCCGGTTTGAGGACACGATCGGCATCTACCCTGAATTCATTGATGGCTATGGCATCCTGATCCTGCCGACAACGGGACGGTACATGCAGGTCCCCTATCGCTCGCTGCTGCCCAAAGGTGTCAAAGGGCTGCTGGTAGCGGGCCGTTCGCACGGTGCCGACAAGGTTGCCCATGCCGCGACGCGCAATATGGCTTGCTGCGCGGTCATGGGTCAGGGTGCAGGAATTGCCGCAGCCATGTCGCTAAAAGGCAATCAGGGTCTGCACGAGATGAACCTCGCCCCTGTTCACACTGAGCTGGACCGGCAAGGCGTGAGGATTCACTGATGCAATCAATCCCGACGATCGACATCTCTCCACTGAAAGACACGGCCCATCCGGACCATGACGCAACCGTTCAGCGGATATTGGACGCCTGCACCGACATCGGCTTTCTCTCCATCACAGGCACTGGGGTTTCGCCTGACACCGTTGATCAGGTCCGCGTCAAGACGCGCGCGATCTTTGACATCGATGAACAGAGCAAGTGGGATCAGGCGATCACCCGCGACAACTATCGCGGATATATCCCCATGGGTTTCTTCACGCCCAATGATGGCTCGGGCAAAGCGGACAAATACGAAGGTTACAAGCTTCATTTCGAAGTTTCCGAGGACCACCCGGTTCGCGATGACTGTGCCCTTTATGGACCGAACCTTTGGCCAGCGGAGGTACCGGGCGCGCAGGATGTGATATTGGAGTATTGGTCGCAACTGGACCACGTGGCCGAACTGCTGCTGGGCGCGCTTGAAATCGGTCTGGCTCTGAAGCCCAACGTCCTGAAAGCGGCCTTTGCCACCCCCATGACAAACATGACGCTGTTGCACTATCCGCCGCAGGCCCCGGATGAGGAAGGCTTTGGCATTCATCCGCACAAGGACACGGATGCCCTGACCATCATTGCCCCCGACCCCGTCGGCGGGCTTGAGGTGCAGACCCGCAATGGCGGATGGATCACCCCGGATTGCCCTCCCGGCGGCTTTGTCGTGAATATCGGCGATATGCTTGAGCTTTGGTCCGGCGGACAGCTTAAATCCACTCCGCATCGGGTGGTCAATAAATCTGGCAAAGAACGCTATTCCTTCCCTTACTTCGCAGTTCCGCGTCATGACGTGGTCGTTGAACCGCTACTGCCGCCCCTGCCCGGCTTTGATCGACCATCTGTTCATTGCGGACATTGGTCCGCCGAAATCTGGCGCACCAACTGGCCCGATGAAAATGCCACCGTCGATACACCCGAGCTTGGGACGCTCAGCTCATAATCCTTGGAAATCTCCATGGCATGAACCGCTTGCATCACGTGGCCGCTTACGCCAAGAACACCAGTAAGAGCCAAAAACAAGGGGACGAGCATGGCCTTGCCGGTAAAGGATCAACTCAGGTACTGGGGCGTCGCGGCTGTCATTTTTGTGCTTTGCCTATGGGCACTTGGCGACGTTTTGCTGCCGTTCGTGATTGGCGGTGCGATTGCCTACTTCCTTGATCCGCTCGCAGATCGTCTGGAAAATGTGGGCCTGTCGCGCATGGCGGCTACTGCGATAATAACGGTTGTCGGTATTTTGGGCTTTGCTCTGGCGATCCTGATGGTCGTTCCCGCGCTGATTACCCAGTTGATCGAATTGGTCGAGGTTATGCCAAGCCTGTTCCAACAGCTGCGCAGTTTCATCGAACAACAGTTCCCGTCCCTTCTGGACCGCGAATCCAACTCGCATCAATTCCTTGTCTCTTTGGGCGAAACGCTGAAGTCCAAAACAGGCGATGTATTGCAATCCGTAGCAGCCTCATTGGGTTCGGCGATCAACGTCGTAGTTCTGTTGGTCATTGTTCCGGTTGTGGCCGTCTACATGCTGCTGGACTGGGACCGCATGATCGCCCGGATCGGGGATCTGCTGCCCCGCGATCACGCCCCCACGATCAAACGCCTGGCCGGTGAAATTGACGCCGTCCTGGCCTCATTCGTGCGCGGCATGGGCACGGTCTGCCTGATCCTTGGCACCTATTACGCCGTGGCACTGATGGCGGTCGGCCTGCAGTTCGGACTGATCGTCGGTTTCATCGCGGGTCTGGTCACATTCATTCCCTACCTCGGCGCGCTTATCGGCGGCACGCTGGCCATCGGTCTGGCGCTGTTCCAGTTCTGGGGGGATTGGGCGCATATCGGTCTGGTTGCCGGGATCTTTGCGCTGGGCCAGGTAACCGAAGGCAATTTCCTGACGCCAAAGCTGGTAGGTAGCTCAGTGGGTTTGCACCCAGTGTGGTTGCTACTGGCTCTGTCAGTTTTCGGTGCCTTGTTCGGCTTTGTCGGGATGCTGATCGCGGTGCCCGTTGCCGCGGCGCTGGGAGTGCTGGCGCGGTATGCAACATCGGTCTATTTGGGCAGCCGCCTGTATACCGGCCTCGAAAGCGCGGATCAGGAAGACCTGTAAGATGGCCCTTCAGCTAAGCTTTGATCTTCCGGCGAAAACTGCGCTGGGGCGTGAGGATTTTTTCGTCTCTCCCGCGAATGCACTTGCGGTTGCCATGATCTCGGCCACGTCCTGGCCGGGCAACAAACTGGTTCTGAGCGGCTCTGCGGGTGCAGGTAAAACCCATCTGGCACAAGTCTGGGCGGCCGAAACCGGTGGTCGGATCATTCAGGCCGTGGATGTGCGTCACGAAGACGTGCCGGATCTGGCACGCGCGCCTGTCGCGGTTGAAGACGTCCCGATGATCGCGGACGACTTAGAACAACAGAAAACACTGTTTCACCTGCACAATCTTGTGTTGGCCGAAGGCAACGCCCTTCTTATGACTGGCCGGCTGGCCCCTAATTTCTGGCAACTTCCGTTGCCCGATCTCCAAAGCCGGATCGAGGGTGCGCATCACGTAGCGCTTGACCCGCCGGATGACGCATTGCTGGGCGCGGTTCTGGCCAAGCTATTCGTGGATCGGCAGTTGAACCCCAGCCCCGAGGTTATCGCCTATCTGGTCAAACATATGGACCGGCGCTTTGAAACTGCCGCCAGTGTGGTGGCGCAACTGGACCAGCTTGCGCTATCGGAAAAGCGCGACATTACCCGCGCCTTGGCGGTGCGTGTTTTGAGCGCAGATTTGGATGATATCCAATCTGGGAATTGACCCACGCCGGGTCATCTCGCATTCTGCACGCGGAATATCTGGAAGAGACATGGATCAGACTGTCGTTACCGAAATCCCTGACTGGGGTCCGTTCGGAAAGCCCCTCTTTGATGACCCCCAAGCCCGAGCTCTGTCACGCGTGGGCGTGGTTGACGTCGGATCAAACTCAGTCCGGATGGTGATCTTTGACGGTGCAGCGCGCTCACCGGCCTATTTCTACAATGAAAAAGTGATGTGCGAGCTGGGCGCGGGCCTGTCAGACACAGGGCGGCTCAATCCAACGGGTCGCCAGCGCGCTCTGGCCGCTTTGGGCCGGTTTGCCCAACTCTCCGATGACCTTGGCCTGCCCGGCCTGCATGTCGTCGCCACCGCAGCCGTACGCGAGGCCGAGGATGGCCCCGAGTTTTGTGCCGTGGTCAAAGCCGAAACCGGCCTGACCGTATCGGTCATCAACGGCGATGAGGAAGCTCGCCTTTCCGCGCAGGGTGTCCTGCTTGGGTGGCCCGGCGCATATGGCCTGATCTGTGACATCGGCGGGTCCTCAATGGAATTAGCCGAGATCGGAGACGGCGGCGTCGGCCGGCGCCTGACCTCGGTGCTGGGGCCGCTGAAACTGCGGGACATCAAAGGTGGCCGGCGTGCGCGCAAGGCGCACATCAAAGCCACGATGGAGGATCTGCGCGACCAGATGGGGCCGCAACGGGACCGGTTGTTCCTAGTGGGCGGAAGCTGGCGGGCCTTTGCGCGTCTGGACATGCTGCGCCGGGGTTATCCCCTGAACGTGCTGCATGAATATCGCATGACCACCAAGCAGGTGCGCGAGACCATTAAATTCATCGAAAAAGGTGACCCGGAAAAGCTGCGCAGCAAAGCCGGTGTGTCGGGATCACGGATGGCGCTGATCCCCTATGCGATGGATGTGCTGGCACGCTTGATCCGCACGTTCAAACCCAAGGATATCGCCATTTCCAGCTATGGTATCCGCGAGGGTCTGCTTTACGAGCAGATGCCACAAAACCTGCGGGACCGCGATCCGTTGATCGAGGCGAGCCGTTTTTCCGAAGCCAAGGACGCCCGCCTGCCCGGTTTCGGAAAACATCTGCTAGATTTCGTGATGCCGCTGTTCAAATCAGCCCCACCCGCGCGCATCCGCCTGATAAAGGCGGCCTGTCTGTTGCACGACGTCAGCTGGCGCGCACATCCTGACTATCGCGCCGAGGTCTGTTTCGACTACGTCACACGTGCCAATCTGGGCGGCTTGAAGCACTCAGAACGAGTCTATATTGGGCTGGCCCTGCAGCACCGGTATCGCAACAAACGCGAGGGCAACCGGTTCACCGCACTGTACGAACTCCTAGACGAGAAAGACCAGAAACAGGCCGAGATCTTGGGCAAGGCTATGCGGTTTGGTGCCATGCTGTGGATGCAGAACGATGCGCCGATGGCGACTTTGAAATTTTACCCCAAGAAGCAACAACTGGACCTGTTCTTGCCAACTGCAGCACGCCCTCTGTTCAACGAAGTGGCCGAGGCACGGCTAAAGTCACTCGGCAACGCTTTGAAATCCGAAACCCGCGTCATCATCCGGGGCTAGATATCAAATCTCGGTTTCGCCCTCGGGCGGGCCTTCAGGGATCTCTGGCTGTATTTCTGGGTCCTGCGGCGGCTTTTTGCGGATAATTATATCGCCGTTAGGCAGGATCTCGGGTGCTTCATAGGCGCTCCAATCCTCAATCTCATCTGCCAGCTCGGCCAAGGCGGGGCCCATTTCCGCAATAAATGACTGCATTGCAGGGCCAAACTGTTCAGCGAGTCCCAGCAGTTCATCCAATGCAGGCTCCATCTCCTGGCGCAAGCCTTCAAAGAACAGCTCTGCCCCCTGCTCCATCAGGGATTTGTTCCCCTCTTCCTCGGCAGAAGCCGGAAGGGCCATAGTGACGGTCAACGCGCAGATTGGAATGAAACGTTTCATATCGAAAATATAGGGCAACTGAAACGCGGTTGAAAGATCACAGCTCGATATCCAGAGTGACAGGGAAATGGTCAGACGCGGTTAGCAACGCTGCATGTAGATCCTGCGCATCACGGCAAGCCGGATCGCGAAACGGATGCCATATGCGCCAGTCCGGGCGACGATCCTTTAACCCATCGCTGATCATAATATAGTCCAGCAACGCCTCAAGATACCCGCGATCTTGGGGCCGATAAAAGCGCGCGGTCGACGGGCGTTCACCCGGTTCTGACCCGAAGGCCGTATCCGCGTGGGGGTCAAACACCCCCGATTGCAGCAGGATTTCAACCGATGAGCGACCAAACAAGTTTTCGAACTCGTCCAGCCCCGGACCATCGTTCAGATCGCCCATTAAGATCACCTGTTCATCAGCCGCCAGATGCGCCTTGATCCGCCTGCCCAGCCAGATCGCCTGAGCCAGCTGTTTTCGGCGATTGGCGATCGAGATGCGGATCGCCGCATCGCGGGTTTCCGCCCCATGAGGCGCCTTTGACTTCAGATGCGCGCCAATAAGACGGAACCGTTCGCCTGCCTTGGTTTCAACTGCCAATTCCATAGGCGGCTTGGAAAACTGCACCTGATCCTCAGTTGCGTCGATATCGAGGTCGATGTGAAACACGTGATCGAAACGCGGAGACCGTTGCCCTCCGTCTTTTGGATCATGTCGCACCGTCAGAACGCGCGGGTCATACAACAAGGCCAGTTCTTGGTGCGTATCGTTGGCAAATCCCATCACGGCTTCGCTGGTGCGCAGATCGAAAGCCTCGGCAAAGTTTTGTAGCGCGCGGACCGTGTTCTGAGATTTCCCTGTGTTTGGTGCTTCGACAACCAGCACAGCATCCGCATCGATCGCCGTCAGAACCTTGGCGATAGCCTCGATCTGCTGCGCATTGGTGACATCATGGCGACCTGACCAACTGTCATCGGCGATCAGTTCGTCATGACGATCAAACAGGTTGGCGAACCACTCGATGTTATAAGTCGCGAGGCGCATGCCTCAGGCCTGCGCGCCGTTGATTTCGTCCCAGGCGCGGTTGATGTCGATCATCTTCTTTTCAGCCAGACGTACGGCCTCTTCGGGAACTCCACGTGCCAACATCGCATCGGGATGTGTTTCGCGCACAAGTTGCCGCCAAACCTTGCGAATATCGGGTAACGGCATGTCCCGTGGCACCCCAAGAACCGTGTAAGGATCATTGGGCGCATCAGGCACAAAACGGGCACGCAAGGCCATGAACTGCGCATCGGTCTGGCCGAAAATATGGCTGACCTCTTCCAGAAACTCGTTTTCGTTGGGGTGATAGAACCCGTCCGCCATGGCGATGTGGAACAACCCCTCCATCAAATCGCACAACGTGGTGCTGTCTTCGGAAAACATGCGCGCGATCTTGCGGGCGTAGTCCTGATAACCCGCGACATCTGTACGGGCCATGTTGAATACGCGCGCCGCGCCTTCCTCATCATCGCGGGCAATCTGGAACACGTCACGAAACGCCGTGACCTCATCCCGCGTCACCTGCCCATCCGCCTTGGCCATTTTCGCACCCAAGGCGATCACAGCGATGGTGAAAGCCACCGACCGTTCGGGCGGCGAGCGCAGCTTTTCAAAGACTGCGGTAAGGCTTTCACCCTGGGCAAGCGCGCTTAGCGCATCGGATATACGGATCCAGATCGACATGAGCGCACCCTAGCGTCCCAAATCGGGACTGTCAGGTGCAACCAAACCGTCTGAGGCAAGAATTTTCTGCATCAGCACAAGGTCCAGACGTTTCCCCCACTTGAACCCAACCTCGGGCATGCGCCCTACCTCGACAAAGCCCACGGCCGCGTGAAAAGATACTGCCCCCGGATTTGCCGAAGAAATCCCCGCCACCAGTGCATGAGCTCCCTCTGCCCGGGCGGCGGCCTCAAGCGCCCGCATCAAAACGCGCCCCGTACCTTGTTCACGCGCATCAGTGGCCAGTTGGATCGTTAGCTCTCGGCACTGCGCGTATCCCGGACCGGATCGAAACGGACCATAGGTGGCAAACCCAAGAATCTGGTCGTCCTGTTCAGCCACAAGATAGGCCGGACCGCGCGCTTCGATGTCACGCGCAATGCTGTCTACACTGCGTTCGTCGGTTGTGAATGTTACCAGCGTGTCGCGGATGATTGCGTTGGTGATCGCAGCTATCTCTTTGGCATCCGCAGCTTTGGCTTGTCTAATTTTCATTCCAAAACGCGTTTCCCATGCGGAGTTTCGAACTCTGCTCGCAATGCGACCGGGCCTGTGTCGAAAACCACAGCGTCCATTTCGCCTAGCAGCTTGGCTAGCTCCAGTGCGTCCGGGTGAAAAACCACCAATCGACGCAAACGGCAGCCGCTATCCTGCAGCATATTTGCCGGATGCAAATCTCCGTGCCACTGAATAAGCGCCGGGAACAGATTGTCGAAAGGCAGACGCCCGTTTGGCGGAACCGCCATTTGCCAGCGTAACGCCCCGCGGGCCAAGTCGATCGGGTGGCCCACCCCATCCGGAAACACGGTCAACGAGGCTGAAATGTCCGGCACCCGGCATATCCAGTTGGTAAGGCGCGGCACGCCCTTGAACCGGTCCAGATCGAACCATCTGGTTCTTTGCGGATTCGGTGCCTGTGGGTCAATCGCGATGGCCTCAAGATACAAGCCGTCTCGCAATCCTAACAGGCGGTTATATGTGCCAAACCTTTCATGCTTGCCGCCGTCCTGCAGCGGTACTCCCAATGCCTGTTCGACATGGGCAGACGCTTCTTCGAGCGTTTCGCCCGCAACCGCCAGATGATCCAGTAACACGCAGCGCCTCCTATTAAAAACGACCAAACCCTATCGGATCTGGTCGCATGTTTTCCTTAAAGGCGGTGGATCACAAGATTTTTCGACGAAAATCTTTGAAACCCTCAGCCTTTCGCTTCACCGATCAGGCGCAGGATGTCCTGAGCGGCTTCGGGGATGTTGGTGCCCGGGCCAAAGATCGCTTTGACGCCGTGATCATAGAGGAATTGATAATCCTGCTGCGGGATCACCCCGCCGCAGATTACAAGAATGTCCTCGGCACCGGCTTTCTTCAGCTCTTCTACTAGCTGCGGTGCCAGTGTTTTGTGCCCCGCTGCCTGCGACGAAATACCGATGACGTGCACGTCGTTGTCCACGGCGTCCTGCGCGGCCTCAGCCGGGGTTTGGAACAGCGGGCCTACATCCACGTCAAACCCGATATCCGCAAAGGCGGTTGCGATCACCTTGGCACCGCGGTCATGCCCGTCTTGCCCCATCTTGACCACAAGCAGGCGTGGACGGCGGCCTTCGGCCTCGGCAAACTCTTCGATGGATTTCTGGATCGCAGCAAAGCCTTCATCGCCTTCATATGCCGCGCCATAGACACCGGCCAGCGTTTTCACTTCGGCGCGGTGGCGACCGAATTCTTTTTCCATTGCCATGCTGATCTCTCCTACGGATGCACGGGCGCGGGCGGCCTCAACGGCAGCAGCCAGCAGGTTTCCACCCTCGCGGGCGGTCTTGGTCAGAGCATCCAGTGCCGTTTGACAGGCGGCTTCGTCACGGGTTGCACGGATACGTTCCAATCGCGCGACCTGAGCTTCGCGCACGGCCACATTGTCGACGTCCAGAATGTCGATCGGGTCTTCCTGTTCCTTGCGGTACTTGTTGACGCCGACGATGACCTCGTCACCCCGATCGATCATAGCCTGACGGCGGGCGGCGCTTTCCTCGATCCGCAGCTTGGGCATACCGCTGGCAACGGCCTTTGTCATGCCGCCCATTTCCTCGACCTCTTCCATCAAGGCCCAGGCTTTTTCGATCAACTCGTTGGTCAGGCTTTCGATGTAATACGAACCGGCCAGCGGATCGACCACATCGGTGACACCTGTTTCCTCTTGCAGAACCAGTTGCGTGTTCCGCGCGATGCGGGCCGAGAAGTCGGTCGGCAGCGCAATCGCCTCGTCCAGAGCATTGGTGTGCAGCGACTGCGTGCCGCCCAGAACCGCGCTCATCGCTTCATAGGCGGTACGGATCACGTTGTTATACGGGTCCTGTTCCTGCAGCGACACGCCCGAAGTCTGGCAATGAGTTCGTAGCATTTTGGAGCGTTCGGATTTCGCGCCAAAATCCGTCATCACCCGGTGCCACAGCGTACGCGCAGCTCGCAGTTTGGCGATTTCCATAAAGAAATTCATGCCGATAGCAAAGAAGAAGGACAAACGCCCAGCGAACTTGTCGACATCCATGCCAGCCTGCGTGGCGGCACGGACGTATTCCCGACCGTCGGCTAGCGTATAGGCCAGCTCTTGCACAAGGTTCGCCCCAGCCTCTTGCATGTGATAGCCCGAGATCGAGATCGAGTTGAATTTCGGCATCTCATTCGACGTGAACTCAATGATGTCCGAGATGATCTTCATCGAAGGCTCGGGCGGGTAGATGTAGGTGTTGCGCACCATGAACTCTTTCAGAATGTCATTCTGAATGGTGCCGGACAGGACGGATTTGTCATGCCCCTGCTCTTCGCCCGCGACGATAAAGCTTGCCAAAATCGGGATCACCGCCCCGTTCATGGTCATCGAGACCGAGACCTTATCCAACGGAATACCGTCGAACAGGATCTTCATGTCCTCGACGCTGTCGATTGCCACACCGGCCTTGCCCACGTCACCGACAACGCGCGGATGGTCACTGTCATAGCCGCGGTGCGTCGCCAGATCGAAAGCGACCGACACACCCTGCTGACCGGCCGCCAGATTGCGGCGATAGAACGCGTTTGATTCTTCGGCGGTCGAGAAGCCTGCATATTGGCGGATCGTCCAAGGGCGGCCCGCATACATGGTCGCCTTCACACCGCGCGTAAAAGGACCGAACCCAGGCAGCGACCCCATATGCGGCAGCTCAGCGGTGTCTTCCTGCGTGTAAAGAGGTTTGACGTCGATACCTTCCAAAGTCTCTTTGGTCAGGTCGTCCAACGGGCGTCCGCGCAGCTCTTTCTCGGCCAGCGCCTGCCAGTCTTTCGTATCGGTCATTGCGTATTCCTTTTCTCAATTCGGGTCGCGAACAGGCTTGGCCTGCGCGTTTTAACGTTCGGTGCCGCGCGTCGCGGCAGGTGTAAACGCGATATTTTGAAGCCTGCGTGCATTTCGCCGGTCGCATTCACCGGCGCAGAGGCTATATTCAAACGAACAGGAGGCCCTATGACACGAACGCTTGCCCTTGTTTTCTCGGCACTATTCCCGCTGGTCGCGATGGCGGCAGATGGGTCTGCGCCCGCCGATGAAGATTTTGTCCGCCCCGCTGGTGATAGCGAGCTGAGCGAATACTTATGGGTCAACCGGCCCATCGTCGTCTTTGCCGATACCCCAGCCGACCCGCGTTTCCGGCAGCAAATCGACATGCTTCTGGAAGGCGAAGAAGCCATGCGCGACCGGGATGTGGTCGTGCTGACCGATACCGATCCGTCTGCCCGTTCTCCGATCCGGTCACAATTGCGCCCGCGCGGCTTCCAGATGGTGTTCGTCGACAAGGACGGCGTGGTTAAACTGCGCAAACCCTCGCCGTGGAGCACACGTGAAATCGGCCGTTCCATCGACAAAACGCCCCTGCGCGAACGCGAAATCCGCGAACGACGCGAGGGCGGCTGAGCGCTTTCGCCACGCCCAAAGCTCCCGGCGCGAACCGCCGGGAAACCATGGAGATATGGTGAAAACGCGATCATGATCACTCGAACTCTATGATCACGTCGTCCACGGCGAGGTTGTCGCCGGGGCCTGCGTTGACTTTGGACACGACACCCTTCTTCTCGGCGCGCAGGATGTTTTCCATCTTCATCGCCTCAACAGTGCACAGTGCCTGACCTTCCTGCACTTCCTGCCCCACTTCGACATCGATCTTCACGATCAGGCCGGGCATCGGGCACAGCAGCATTTTCGAAGTATCCGGCGGCAGCTTTTCGGGCATCATACGGGCCAGTTCGGCCTGACGCGTCGTACGGACATGGACTTTGAGGTCTGCACCCCGGTTGCGAATACGGAACCCGCCCGAGATTTTTCCGACCTTCAAAACCAGCGGGCTGCCATCGACGTCCAGCACCGCCAAATGATCGCCCGGCGTCCAGTCCGAAGTGACCCGCACGGTATTACCGTCCGAGAACGTCACGGTTGACCCATCGCGATCCGCATCAATCTCAACCGCATATTCCTGCCCTGGCAGTGTGACGACCCAATCAGAGCCGACCTTGCGTTCGTGATTGTCCATCCGGCCAGAAACGCGGGTGCGGCGAATCTCGGCCACGCGGTGCATCGCGGCGCAGGACGCGGCTATGCGGCGCAAGTCGGCCTCGGGCAGTTCAACGCCTTCGAACCCGTCGGGATATTCCTCGGCGATAAAGGCTGTGGTCATGTCACCGCTGACGAATTTCGGATGGTCCATCACAGCCGACAGGAATGGCAAGTTGTGGCCAATGCCTTCGACCTCGAAACTGTCCAGCGCCACGCGCATCGCCTCGATCGCCTGTTCCCGCGTCGGAGCCCAGGTGCACAGTTTGGCGATCATCGGGTCATAGTACATGCTGATCTCGCCGCCTTCGTAGACGCCGGTGTCGTTGCGCACGGCGGCTTCACCTTCGGGCGCTTCACCTTGCCATTTATCGTTCACCAACAGCGGACCAGAGGCAATCTCTTGCGGCGGACGATAGCGGGTCAGACGACCAATCGACGGCAGGAAGCCACGATACGGATCTTCGGCATACAGGCGGTTTTCGATGGCCCAGCCGGTCAGGGTCACGTCGTCCTGTGTGATCGACAGCTTTTCACCTGCTGCGACGCGGATCATCTGCTCAACCAGATCGACTCCGGTGATCAGTTCGGTGACCGGGTGTTCCACCTGCAGACGCGTGTTCATTTCCAGGAAGTAGAAATTCTTTTCGCCATCGACGATGAATTCAACCGTACCGGCGCTGGCATAGTCTACGGCCTTGGCCAGTGCCACGGCCTGTTCGCCCATCGCCTTACGGGTCGCTTCGTCCAGGAAAGGTGACGGTGCTTCTTCGACCACTTTCTGGTTCCGGCGCTGGATCGAGCATTCACGCTCGCCCAGATAGATGCCGTTACCGTGACTGTCGCATAGAACCTGAATCTCGATGTGACGCGGCTGGGTCACGAATTTTTCAATAAAGATACGGTCATCACCGAACGAGTTTGCCGCCTCGTTCTTGGACGACTGGAACCCCTCGCGCGCTTCCTCGTCATTCCACGCGATCCGCATGCCCTTGCCGCCGCCGCCGGCACTGGCCTTGATCATGACCGGATAGCCGACTTCGTTGGAAATCTTGACGGCCTCTTCTGCGTCTTCGATCAGCCCCATGTAACCGGGAACAGTGGAAACACCGGCTTCTTGCGCGATCTTCTTCGAGGTGATCTTGTCGCCCATGCTTTCGATTGCCCGAACCGGTGGACCAACAAATGCAACGCCTTCAGCCTCAAGCGCCTCGGCGAATTTCGAGTTTTCCGACAGGAAGCCATAACCAGGATGCACCGCCTGGGCCCCACTCTGGCGAATGGCATCCATGACCTTGTCGATCACGATATAGGACTGGTTCGCAGGCGGCGGGCCGATATGCACCGATTCATCCGCCATCGACACATGCAAGGCGTTCTTGTCTGCATCCGAATAGATGGCAACGGTGCCGATACCCATCTTGCGGGCTGTCTTGATGACCCGGCAGGCGATCTCGCCCCGGTTGGCGATCAGGATCTTGTTAAACATGGAACGTCCTTTGTCTTGATGTTCTGAGAACGCAAAACGCCGCCGCAGGGAACGTTCCCCACGGCGGCGTGATGCGCGATTACGGTCGGGGCGACGCGCGCCCCGAAAAACCCGGTATTACCTACAGTTGTTTTGTGTCTTGCAGTACAGGACGTTGCCCGCCGCGCCGACAACCGCGCCGAACAGCGGATCGGCGCTGACAACAGCCGCCCCGACGGCGCCTGCGCCACCGCCAAGCAGCGCCTGTTCGCCCGTCGTGTCACCACAGGCGGCAAGGCCTGCGCAGGTCGCCATTGCAAGAACGAGTTTCGAGATTCGCATGATATCTGCCCCTTTGGAATTCTTGATGCGTTCCGGGGCAGATGTCCGATTTCGACCTTGTTATTCAATAACAGGCCGTCCTGAACAGAGTTTTGCGCAGATTTGTGCCGCTTTACGCTTGGATATTGCGCAAAGAAAAACGCGGGCAGGACTTTGTGAACATCACAAGCCTGCCCGCGGAAGGAAGGGGTACGGAATAGTAGGTGCTTGTGCGACGCAGGCAAAGTAGAGCCGCACGGCTTGGTCAGGTTGCTTGGCACAATCAAATGCGTAAACAAAGTATTGTTTCCGGTCAGGATTCCGGCTGGAAATCGCCCATTGGGCGAATGCGCGCGCAGAATCGCGCCGAGATCGGATGCAGTTTTTGGGGGGAAACGCGAGGCCAATGCCGTCACGTTGCTGTTACTTTTCCTCAGCAATTGGTCTGTTTCTGCGCCTGCAACATCACGGGTTGCGAAAAAGGGCGCTTGAATTTGTCTTTTCAAACGCAAAGGGTTAACCGATCTGTTCACCTTAGGGTGAAAACGGCCCGATAATTTTGCACGTTTCCTTGAGAAACTAGGAGATTCCCATCCCGTTCTCGTGATTTCCCTCAAGTTCTCTTGCGTGGAACGGTACCCCTGCACACTCGCACACAAGGAAATATCCACATGATTGCAAAGAGAAAAACGGCGTTGCTGCTTGCCGTGTCCGCGCTTGGCATGTCCGGCGCGGCTGCTTTCGCCCAAGACGCCCAGACGCAAACGGAACTTGATGCCCTGCGTGCCCGCGTCGAAGCCCTCGAGGCCGCAAATCCCGGCGCTGGCACTGGCGATCTTCGAATCGGAAACACCACTCTTGATGTTTATGGGTACGTTAAGGCTGATTTCTTCTACGACACGGACTTTGAACTGGGCGATCTTGCTGATGCGACCCGAATAGGCGAGCCAGCAAACGCGACCAGCGGCACCTTTGGGGCTACCGTGCGCCAATCGCGCATCGGGCTTCGGACCAATACGCCGTCTGCCATCGGCGATATTGCGGGCCAGCTGGAACTGGACCTGTTTTCCGGCGGGACGGATGGGCCTGCTGAATTGCGCCTGCGCCACGCCAATATCCGTATTGGTGACAACTGGTTGATCGGTCAATTCTGGACCAACTTCCAGCCGTTGGACACCTATCCCACGACAGTCGAATTCAACGGCCCCGTTGGCATTCCTTTCGCCCGCGTCCCTCAGGTGCGCTATACGAACACGCTGGGCTCGAACACAACCTTTGCGGTGGCGATCGAGGAAAACGTTGGCGGGTCGGATTCGAATGATCCCGTCCTGACCGGATCCATCGAATACAACAACGGTACCTACCTGGCCCGAGCCTCGGCTTTGTATGGTAAGGCCCAATCCAGCGCGGTCGAAGTGGATCAGACCGGCTATACCCTCTCGGCTGGCATCCGGCCCTGGCAAGGCGGTCTGTTTCAGGTCAACTATGTCGACGGCGAGGCTTTGGGCCCCTACCTGATCGCTGCCGGTGACGCCATCGTCAACGGACAGGCCAACGACGTGGATGGATTTACCGTGGAATTCCGCCAGGAACTGAGCCCCAAATGGAACGTCGGCATCGCCTATGGGCAAGAGAATTACGACCTGCCGACCTCGACCGGGACCTTGTCCTTTACCGAAATTGAAACGATCCACGTGAACGCCTTTTACAAAGCGACAGACAATCTGACGCTTAGCGCCGAATACTTCTATGGTGAGCGGAACGATGCACCGACCGGACGCACCTTTGACAGCAACCGAATTCAATTGGCGGCGCAACTGAACTTCTGACCACACATACCGACCCTGCCCCGACACGGGCAGGGTTTTTGGCCTGGAAGGCCTCACCGCGTTATGTGCGACAGCGGTTGGCACGATCAGCGCACCCCGTCAAAAATTTCGGGGAAGGAAATCCGGCCCACATTCGGATCAATGACCAAAAGCGCGTCGTAACTAGCTGAATCAAAAGGATCTTCGGCCGGAATGACTTCGCGTTCGAAGAGCCAGCAAAGACGGCCAGCATCCAAATTGCCCCTCTCAAACGGTTGGTCGCCAAAATGCGCCCACAGGGCTTCCATAAAAGCCGCATCCGCGCGCTTGTCCGCGGGTTTACGATCTCGAAACCGCTCGCGGCGGGTCAGGGGCGTCACGCCTTTGGGATTGGCCCGACGAATAATGAACTGAAAGTCAGTTCCCGGCAGGCGCCCGGGAAATCCGCGATGTTTCAGCATGGTTCCACCTCAGTTGCACAAGGGGTCATGGGGATCAGATATTCACATCCGTCACAGGATGATGTCATGGTGCGCACCTCCAAAGCCGCGTAGCTGTTCAGAAATGCCCTGACGGGATGAATAGCGCGATTCATGGTCAAAGCCCCTCCCAGATACACCGGGACTGTTCCAGCCGGTAGGCTTCAAAGAACTGCGTGGCATCAGGGGATGTACGGCCGAATTCGATGGGCCGGTCAGACAGGGAAATGACCACCCGGGCAGCGTCCAGTTCGTATTTAGCCACATAAGTAACCGCAAGCGTCTGGCACAGATGTTCCATGTCGACCGAGGCGATATCGTACCCGATCCGGCCAATGTCCGAACCGATCTTGGGCGCAATAAAGCGAAACCGCACCCAAAGCTCACCGGGGTTATTGTCCAGCAGAACGTCGCTCAGGTGCACTGGCTGTCCGGACGGGACCGGCAACAGGTTTTCGGAATCAGCCAGAACGGGGACCGCAAAAACCGACAGTACAACAGCTAAAGCGCGATCCCGGACCCGCCACAGGCGAGCTCCTCTCTCCGGGATCGCGCGCGCCTGGCTTTCGGCCCGCGCTGTTCTATGTCTGATTGGGCAACTCATTAGCAGTTGTGGCCTCAAAGTCAATTTTGCACCCAAGTAATCTGCCCTGACCGTTTGTCCGAGACGCTGTCCAAACCGTTTTGGCCGGGCAGATTTCCTTGCACATCCCCTCAAAGAGGGATGTTGTCGTGCTTTTTCCACGGGTTTTTCACGTGCTTGTTCCGCAAGCTGGCAAAGGCCCGCGAAACGCGACGGCGGGTCGATTGAGGCATGATCACCTCATCGATAAAGCCACGCTCGGCCGCGACAAACGGGTTCGCAAACCTGTCCTCATAATCCTGCGTGTGCTGCACAATTTTCTCGGCATCGCCCAGATCGGCACGGTGAATGATCTCGGTCGCGCCCTTTGCGCCCATCACCGCGATTTCGGCTGTAGGCCAGGCATAGTTGAAGTCACCGCGCAGGTGCTTGGACGCCATAACATCATAGGCACCACCATAAGCCTTACGGGTGATGACGGTAACTTTTGGCACCGTGGCTTCACCGTAGGCAAACAACAGCTTGGCGCCGTGCTTGATCACTCCGCCATATTCCTGCGACGTCCCCGGCAGGAATCCAGGTACATCCACCAGCGTCAGGATCGGAATTTCGAAGCAATCGCAGAACCGCACAAACCGCGCGGCCTTGCGCGAGCTGTCGATGTCCAAACAACCGGCCAGGATCATCGGCTGATTGGCTACAACGCCCACTGTCTGCCCTTCAAGCCGGATGAACCCTGTGATGATGTTTTTAGCAAAATCCTCCTGAATTTCGTAGAAATCACCCTCATCCGCCACTTTGGTGATGAGTTCCTTCATGTCGTACGGCGTATTAGGGTTGTCGGGGATCAATGTATCCAGCGAGGTTTCCAGACGGTCGGGTTCGTCAAAGAACGGGCGCACTGGCGGCTTTTCGCGGTTGTTGAGCGGCAGGAAATCAACCAAACGGCGCACCTCGGCCAATGCTTCGACGTCGTTCTCAAACGCTCCGTCAGCAACCGAGGATTTCTTGGTATGGGTCGACGCCCCACCCAGCTCCTCGGCGGTAACGACTTCGTTTGTGACCGTCTTGACCACGTCGGGGCCGGTCACAAACATGTACGAGGTGTCTTTGACCATGAAGATAAAGTCGGTCATCGCCGGGCTGTAGACTGCGCCACCAGCACAGGGCCCCATGATCACGCTGATCTGCGGAACCACGCCTGACGCCATGATGTTGCGCTGGAACACCTCGGCATAACCAGCCAGCGACGCCACGCCTTCCTGAATTCGCGCCCCGCCCGAGTCGTTAATGCCAATCACCGGTGCACCGTTCTGAACGGCCATATCCATGATCTTGCAGATCTTCTGAGCATGGGTTTCCGAAAGCGAGCCGCCAAAGACCGTAAAGTCCTGGCTGAACACATAAACCATGCGACCATTGATAGTACCCCAGCCAGTAACGACACCGTCACCCGCTGGCCTTTGCTTCTCCATCCCGAAATCGGCGCACCGATGGCTGACAAACATGTCAAATTCTTCAAAGCTGCCTTCATCCAGCAACAGTTCGACCCGTTCCCGCGCAGTCAGTTTGCCGCGCGAGTGCTGTGCGTCGATGCGCTTTTGTCCACCACCCAGCCGCGCGTTGTCGCGACGGTCTTCAAGTTCGGAAAGGATGTCTTTCATAACGATGATCCCCTGTAAAATCTGGCCGGACACTATACGCAGATGCCGCGAGACCAAAGTATCTTTCGGCAAATTTGCAAATCTTATCCAATCATCTTGGTGAATATTGTAAACTTGCTAATTTTCACTCACAAAACGCGTGATGGATGGCATTCTGATCCGTGGTGACTATACACGTGAACTATGCAGTTTAGTTCTTCGTCGGCGCATCGCTCGCCTCCTAAAATTACCACTCTGGTTTTGCTGTCCGGATTGTCCGCGCTCAGCCTCAATCTGTTTTTGCCGAGCCTGCCCAATATGGCACTGCACTTTCAGGCCGACTACAAGGTCATGCAACTGTCGATTGCCCTGTACCTGCTGGTCAATGCGGTGCTTCAGATCCTGATCGGACCAATTGCCGACAAGGCGGGGCGCCGTCCCGTTCTACTTTGGGGGTTGGTCCTTTTTTTAGTGGCTACGTTGGGCTGCATCCATGCACCCAACGTCCAGGTTTTTCTTGTTTTCAGAATGTGTCAGGCAATCATCGTGGTCGGCATGGTTCTTAGCCGTGCGGCGGTTCGGGACCTATATGATCAGGACCAGGCGGCGTCGATGATCGGTTATGTAACGATGGGCATGGCCATTGTCCCCATGATCGGACCCGCGATCGGAGGCCTGTTGGAGGAGAGCTTTGGCTGGAAAGCCAACTTCTGGCTGCCCTTCGTTCTTGGCGTAATGACGCTGGTGCTAACTTACTTAGATTTTGGCGAAACCTCAGCCAAGAGCGGCAAAACACTGGTTCAACAATTCCGGGAATACCCCGAACTGCTGGGTTCCCCGCGATTTTGGGGCTATTCGCTGTCATCCGCGCTGTCGTCTGGCGCCTTCTTTGCCTATCTGGGCGGCGCTCCCTTTATCGGCACCGAACTATTCGGCCTCAGCGCCGCCGAGGTCGGCATCTACTTTGGCGCCCCAGCCGTAGGGTACTTTTTTGGCAATTTCTTCAGCGGTCGCTATTCCGTTCACTTCGGCGTCAATCGAATGGTACTTTGGGGCTGCTGGCTGAACGCAGCAGGCGTTGCAATGTCCGCGATCTTGTTTCTGGCCGGTTTCGGAACGGCGCTTAGCTTTTTCGGCTTCATGACCTTTGTAGGCATTGGAAACGGCATGACGATTCCCAACGCAACGTCGGGCGCACTTTCGGTGCGACCGCATCTGGCCGCCACAGCATCCGGACTGAGTGGAGCGATCATGCTGGGCGGCGGCGCGGGCCTCAGCGCGCTTGCAGGAGCCTTGCTAACCCATGAAACTGGAGCAATGCCCCTGCTGTGGTTGATGCTGGCAACCTCGGTCCTGGCAGTATGCGCAATATTGTCCGTCATTCGACGCGAACGGCAACTGGGCCTTTGAATGGCTTGCCTATGACGGTTTGCAAAGTTAGCTTGCCGAATTAGGAAAGTTGCAAAGGCCCAACATGGCGACTCAGAAACTCTATGCAGGTGCAAAGCTACGCGAAATGCGTACGCGCTTGTCACTGACCCAAAAGGAATTTGCCGCCAAACTGGGTGTTTCCCTGCCCTATCTAAACCAGATGGAGAACAACAACCGTCCGATTTCGACCACGGTCGTTCTGGCGCTGGCGCAAGAATTCGGAATGGATGTCACCGAGTTGAGCACCGGCGACAGTGAACGCCTGGTCTCGGACATGCGCGAGGCATTGGCCGATCCGGTCTTTGACGATGCCGTTCCGCCACTCGCCGATCTCCGCCTGACGGCTTCAAACGCACCCGCTCTGGCACGAGCCTTCATTGCTCTGCACCGCACCTATCGTCAGACGCATGAACGCCTGGCCTCTCTTGATGAAGCATTGGGGCGCGAAGACGCGCAAATCCAGGCCAGCCCATGGGAGGAAGTGCGGGACTTCTTCCACTATTGCGACAACTATATCGACGCGGTGGACCGCGCGGCTGAACGATTTGCCGGGCGCGCCGAGGATGCAGGTGGCATACGCGCCGCAGCCCTGGACGGCCTCGCGGAGCGCGGCATCCGGGTACAATTCCCGGATATCGATGAAACCCGAAAGTACGACCCAGAAAACAAAACACTGCAGCTTTCGTCCAGAACCGCACCACAAACTCAGGTGTTTCAGTTGTTGTTGCAGGTTGCACTGATCAGTCAGGACAAACTTCTTGAAGCAACGCTGGATTTTGCCAAATTTCACAGCGATGAGGCCCGTGCCATTGCCAAGATCGGGCTGGCAAATTACTTCGCCGGCGCATCACTGATGCCTTATGCCAAATTTCTGGCCACAGCACAGGAATATCGTCACGACCTTGAACTGCTTAGCAACCGGTTTGGCGCATCGATCGAACAGGTGGCGCACAGGTTGTCGACCCTGCAACGCCCTGGCGCAAAAGGCATTCCGTTTTTTTTCGTTCGCGTTGATCAGGCCGGAACGATCACCAAAAGACACTCGGCCACGCGCCTGCAATTTGCCCGGTTCGGCGGCGCCTGCCCCTTATGGAACGTGCACCGCGCCTTCGAAACACCCGGCCACTTTCTGCGTCAGCTTGCAGAAACACCCGATGGCGTTCAGTATATTTCTCTGGCTCGGGACGTGTCGAAATCCGGAGGCTCATACGGTGCACCGGTACGTCGTTATGCCATTGCCCTTGGGTGCGAAGTGCGTCACGCCGAGGCGCTGGTTTATGCCGACAATCTGGACTTCAAAAACGCCAGCGCCTACGAGCCAATTGGCATATCCTGCCGCATCTGCGAGCGGCAGAATTGTCATCAGCGATCGGTTCCGCCATTGGAAAGACGCTTAACGATAGACGCCCATACCCGCGGCACCCTGCCCTATGAAGTCACCTGATCTTTACCTGGCCTGACAATATCCCGGGGGAGGCGCGGCCTGCCGCGACCGGGGGCGGAGCCCCCGACATGCCTCAGGCTTTCGACAGGATAGCCCAGATCTCGTCTTTCAAACCCGCACGTTTCTTACGCAGGTCCGTTTCAGCAAGATCATCCATCGGCTCGACATTCGTTTCGGCTCGATGCACTTCGCGGTTAATCTCATGGTATTCATCCGCCAGCCGCGCAAAGTGAGCGTCCGTCTGCTTGAGTTGGCTCATCAGCTCAACCTTGTCCGGAAACTCTTCAGCCAGTTCGTGCGGGGTATGGGACATTCCTGTTCGCTCCTCAAAACATGTTGTTGCGATTCAAGTCTATTCGTCCGGTCCCCGTCAATCTTTGACGCGGATCAAATCATTCTTTCGATCATCGCTGTGCAACCGCCCATTGGGGATTAATCCAAGGTTGGTCATTGGCTGCTGGCAGGGCATTCTTACCCAACAGATGATCGGACATCTTCTCACCCACCATGATAGATGGCGCGTTCAGATTGCCATTGGTGATCTGCGGGAAGATGGAGCTGTCGGCAACGCGCAGCCCGTCCACGCCAATAACGCGCCCCTCGGGATCGACCACAGCGTTTTTGTCATCAGCCCGACCCATCCGGCAGGTTCCACAAGGGTGATACGCGCTTTCGGCATGTTCCGCGATAAATGCATTGAGCGCGTCGTCAGACTGCACATCCGCACCAGGTTGGATTTCTTTACCGGAATAAGGTTTGAACGCATCCTGTCCGAAAATCTCACGCGTCAGGCGAATACAGGTGCGAAAATCTGCCCAATCCTCTTCATGGCTCATGTAGTTGAATCGGATCACTGGCCTGTCTTCGACATTGGCTGACCGCAGCGTCACCGCCCCGCGCGACGGCGAGCGCATCGGTCCGACATGCGCCTGGAACCCATGACCTTCGGCCGCCGCCTGGCCATCATAGCGAACGGCAATTGGCAGGAAGTGATATTGAATATCCGGGTATTCCACGCCCGGTTTGGACCGAATGAAAGCCGCACTTTCGAATTGGTTGGATGCACCCAGACCGGTTTTTGTGAACAGCCACTGCGCCCCGATCAGACCTTTGCTGATCAGATTCCAGTGTTTGTACAGCGTGATCGGCTGTAGGGATGCCTGCTGGATGTAAAGCTCCAGATGGTCCTGAAGGTTCGCACCCACACCCGGGCGATCCGCCACGATGTCGATCCCATGCTCGGCCAGATGCGCTGCCGGACCGATGCCTGACAACATCAGCAGCTTGGGAGAGTTGATGGAGGACGCGGCAAGAACCACTTCGCGCCGAGCGCGGATGACCTCAGTCTTGCCACCTCGGATCAATTCCACTCCAATTGCGCGGCCATTTTCCATAACCACCCTTGAGGCCAGTCCGCGCACGATATCGCAGTTGTCGCGCTTGAGCGCAGGTTTCAGATAGGCATTCGCCGCCGACCAACGCCGTCCTTTCCAGACGGTTTGTTCCATCGGGCCAAAGCCTTCCTGCTTTTCACCGTTGTAGTCGCCGGTAACCTCGTACCCCGCCTGCTGACCCGCATCGACGAAAGCCTGAAATAGAGGGTTCTCGCGCGGTCCGCGAGAAACATGCAGCGGGCCATCGGTGCCGCGCCATGTCGGATCACCGCCGTGGCCACCATCATGCCAGGTCTCCATGCGTTTGTAGTACGGAAGAACATCCGCAAAGGACCAGCCATCGGCGCCCATCTCGGCCCATGTATCGAAATCGCGCGCGTGGCCACGAACGTAGACCATACCATTGATCGAAGACGAGCCGCCAATCACCTTGCCGCGCGGGCAGGCCAGTTCGCGGTTATTCAGGTGCGGCTCGGGCTCGGACTTGTAACCCCAGTCATACATCGGCATGTTCATCGGATAGCTCAGCGCCGCTGGCATCTGGATGAACGGTCCGGCATCGGTGCCACCATGCTCGATCACCAGAACCGAGGCCCCGGCCTCGCTCAGGCGATATGCCATCGCGCAACCTGCGGATCCTGCGCCGACGATGACGAAATCTGCTTCCATTTTCAGGTCTCCATATCCTGCCGAACTGCGTTTTGAACCGTTCGGCAGGAGTATTTTCAAAAAGGTGAAGAGGTTACTCGCCGCGCGGGTAGCGGGCGTTTTCCTCGACGACATTCAGATCCATGTGATTGCGCATGTAGCGCTCGGATGCCTTCTGCAGTGGCTGGTAATCCCATGGGTAATACCCGCCCTGCCGCAGCGCCTCGTAAACAACCCAGCGGCGCGCCTGGCTGGCGCGGACATCCGCGTCGAATTTATCCAAGTCCCAACGCGCCTGAGATTTCGCGCGCAAAGTTTCCAGTGTACCTGCGTGTTCGGGATTTTCCGCGAGGTTTTCCAACTCATGCGGGTCAGCCTCAAGGTCGTACAACTGATCAGGGTCCAGTGCGCAGCGATTGTATTTCCACTTGCCATAGCGCAGCGAAACCAGCGGCGCATACGAGCCTTCGGCCGCGTATTCCATCTTCACCGGAGCAGTCCGTTCGGTGCCATTGGCCAGTGGTACAAGGTCTTCACCATCGGTCCACGGCGCGATCTCGGCCATATCTACACCCGCCAGTGCGCCAAGGGTTGGCGTGACGTCGATTGTCGAAACCGGTGTGTCGATACGGCCTGCCGGCATATCCGGCGCGGCAATCATCAACGGCACGCGTGCCGATCCCTCGTAGAAGTTCATTTTGAACCACAGGCCCCGTTCACCCAGCATGTCGCCGTGATCCGAGACAAACATGATGATCGCCTCTTGCCGGGTTGTTTCCAGCACCTCGAGGATTTCACCGATCTTGTCGTCCAGATACGAGATATTGGAAAAGTACGCGCGGCGCGACTTGCGGATGTCTTCTTCTGTGATGTCGAAGCTGCGCCAATCATTGGCATCAAAGATACGCTTTGAGTGCGGGTCCTGATTGTCATAGCCAATGTCCGCAATCTCGGGCTGCAGGTGCTCGCAGTCTTCGTACAGATCCCAATACTTGCGGCGCGCCACGTAAGGGTCATGCGGGTGGGTAAAGCTGACGGTCACGCACCATGGGCGGTCATCCTTGCCGCGCGCCAGATCGTAGAGCTTGGCCTTGGCGTTGTAGGCGACCTCGTCGTCATACTCCATCTGGTTGGAGATTTCGGCCACGCCTGCGCCCGTCACCGAGCCCATATTGTGGTACCACCAGTCAATACGCTCACCCGGTTTGCGATAGTCCGGCGTCCAGCCAAAATCAGCCGGGTAGATATCGGTTGTCAGGCGGTCCTCAAACCCGTGCATCTGATCTGGGCCGACAAAGTGCATTTTGCCGGACAGGCAGGTGTAGTAGCCCGCACGGCGCAGATGGTGCGCATAGGTCGGGATGTCGCTGCGGAATTCTGCGGCGTTGTCGTAGACACCCGTGCGCGAAGGCAGTTGACCGGACATGAAGCTGGCCCGCCCTGGCGCGCAAAGCGGCGAAGCCGTATAAGCATTGGCAAACCGGGTCGACCGCTCAGCCAGCTTCTTCAGGTTTGGAGCGTGAAGCCAGTCAGCGGGACCGTCTGGAAAGAGGGTCCCGTTCAGCTGATCCACCATCAGGATCAGAATGTTCGGTTTTGTCATTTTTCAGCCTCGAGCAGAGTGTTGAGGACACGCATTGCGTGATTGACCGCCAGCTGCGGTTCTTCCGGCGCGCTTAGTGCGGCGCGGATATACAGCCCATCGATCAGGGCGATCATGTTTTCGGCCGCCTCGGCCGGATCGCCCAGCAATGGGCGCAGGGCGTGTGTCAGGTTCGACCGGATACGCGCCTGATAGATTTGCCACAGGCGCAAGGCGTCATCATTCGTTTGGGCCAGCACGTAAAACGTCATCCACGCAGCGATGACATCCGGTGTGAAACACGATGGTGCAAAACAGGCCCGAATAATGGCCTGCGCGCGTTCCTGCGGGACAGCATTCTTCAGCTCCTGCCTAGCCTCGTCGGCAAAGTCCGACAGGATACGGCGCATGGCAGCCAGAAAGATCTGGTCTTTGCCACCGAAATAATGATGCGCCAGCGCGCTGGACATGCCTGCCCGTTTGGCAATCTGGCTGACCGTTACATCAAGGGATTTCTTCGACCCGAGCTCGGCAATTGTTGCCTTGACGATCGCGTCACGGCGGATTGGCTCCATTCCGAGTTTCGGCATCGCTATCCCCTCATTGCGTATTTGAGAAAACGCTAAGGGGTTTTTATTGACTCGTCAATCAATAACGTTTCATGCGGCCGTCAACTGTCAGAGTTTGGGTGCGATACTGGGGGTCGTCAAGCTGCTGCGGTTCAAAACCGCTTCGCGCCAGGCAATGAAACTGACCGCCAACAGAATCACCGTACCACCCGCGACAACCCAAATGTCGATGCTTTCGTTGAAGACCAGCGCGCCCAACAGGGTGGCCCAGATCAGCTGCAGGAATGTAACCGGCTGTGTGACCGCGACCGGGGCCGCCTTAAGTGCGATCGTCATGAAATAGTGGCCCGCCGTGGCAAAACTGGCCACCAGAAACAGCACGCCGAGGTCGCGCAAGCTGGGCGTGGTCCAAACTGCAATCGCAAAGGGGATCAAGGCTATGGTCACCCAGATCGACATATGCGCCACAACGACCGACGGCGGCAGATCACGCACAAGCACTTTGGCGATCAGATAAGATCCGCCCAGGGTCAGGGCCGTGCCCAGCATGGTGATATGACCCAGTGAAATCTCACGAAAACCCGGCCTTAGGATGATCAGAACGCCAACCAGTGCCACGCCAATCGCGGCGATCCGACGGATGGCCAGCTTTTCGCCCAGAAACAATGCGGCCCCCAGCGTGACATAGACCGGCGTCATGTAGTTCATCGCCGTAACCTCGGCCAGCGGGATCTGGGTCATCGAGAAGAACCACAGCATCACTGCAAATGCGTGGACGACACCGCGTGTCCCCAGCAACACGATGTGGCTGCGTGTAAGGTGGGTTTTCAACACCAGGCGCAACGCCGGCAACAGAAAGATCAAGCCGAAGGCAAACCGCAGAAACGCAGCCTGCGTAGGGTCCATCGTGGAGCCCAGCGACTTTACCAACGCGGTCATGACCACAAACGACAAGCCTGCCGAAAACATCCAGAGCATGCCAGCCACGGGGCGGTGTTGGGCGGTTAAAGTTGACATGTTAACGGTTGAACACCGAATACTTGGCAGAGGCAACCCGTCACATCAATACGAGCTTTGCAGCAATTGCCAGCATGACCACGCCGATTATTAAATCCAGCAACTGCCACGCCCGTGGTCTTGCAAATATCGGCGACAGCGCCCCTGCCCCGTAGCCCAGCGAAAAGAAGAACACAAAGCTGGACGTCATTGCCCCAAGCGCAAAGGCCAGCCGATCATCATACTGCGCCGAGATTGACCCGATCAGCACAACTGTATCCAGATAGACATGCGGGTTCAGCCATGTGAACGCAAGAACAGTCAGCAAAACAGATTTCAGGCTGACGCGCTTCCCCTCGCCGATCTCCATCACCGCTCCGCCGCGCCATGCCGAACCCAGGCTGCGCAAACCGTACCATATCAGGAAGATCGCCCCGCCATACCGCATGACGGTCTCGAACCAGGGCAACGCGTGCGCCAATGTTCCGAAACCCGCAACGCCCGCGGCTATGAGAATGGCATCAGACACCGCGCAAGTCAGGCACAGTGGGAACACATGCTCGCGCCGCAACCCCTGGCGCAGGACAAAGGCGTTTTGCGCGCCAATGGCGAGGATCAGGCTGAAGCCAAGCACAAAGCCTGCAATCAAGGATGTGGACATGAAACCTCCGATAGTCTGAGGCGTTGACTACCTGCTTACCAAGCATCTATCAAATTAAAGAAACTGACCTGAATTAAGTCTGGCTAATGCTACTGGATCCAAACCATCTGTCCGCGCTGTCTGCCATCCTGCGTCATGGCAGCTTTGACGCGGCCGCCTCAGAACTTGCGGTTACGCCTTCCGCGGTTTCACAGCGGATCAAGGCGCTGGAAGACCTTGTCGGCGCAACACTGATCAATCGGGGAACGCCCTGCACGGGCACTCCGATGGGTTTGCGCATCGCTCAACACGCCGAGGACATCGGGTTACTTGAGACGCATCTGGCCCGCGAACTGACACTTGATCAAACCAACGGCCCCGCGCGCGTGCGCGTCGCCGTGCCAGCCGACGTCCTGGCGACGTGGTTCATCAATGTCATGTCTCAGGTTGACGGCCTGCTGTTCGATCTGGTCGTTGACGATCAGGATCATTCGGCGGAATGGCTGAGGCGCGGAGAGGTCAGCGCCGCCATAACGGTCGGAGGTGATACAGTCCCAGGCAGCGACGCCGTCGCCCTTGGCGCCCTGCGGTACATCCCCACGGCCAGCCCCGATTTCATACGCAAATGGTTCGCGGACGGTGTAAATGTCGAGACGTTGTCCCGCGCCACCTGTTTGACATTCAACCGCAAGGATGGGCTGCAAAAAGCCTGGATTACCCGGCAGACAGGTCAACGGCTATCACCCCCTTCGCATTTCCTGCCGTCCTCTCAGGGGTTTGTAGAAGCGGCCATTGCGGGGATTGGTTGGGGAATGAATCCGGAAAGTCTTGCGCGCCCAGCGCTGGAAGATGGCCGGTTATGCCCTTTGGTACCGGGCGCGCGGCTTGACGTAGGGCTGACCTGGCAGGTGGGTCGCGTGCTATCCACGGCGTTGGCCCCGCTGACTGACGCAGTCAAACGCGCCGCCAATGGTGCCCTGCTTCCTGCTGACACGGCAGACTAGGGCTGAACCGCTTTTTTCTCGCTGGGTACAACCACACGGTAACAGGCGATCGCCGCGAAAACGCTTGTGGCGACGATGAAGGCGATTGCCCAGGCGACCTCGTGCAAATGCGCAACGCCTGCCAACGCGGCCGAGAGCAATACACCGGAGATCCGGCAAATGCTCTTGATCGCTGCGGCACCTTTGACCCTCTGATCTTTTGGGGCAACGTCCAGGAAGTACAGCTTGCGGGCGCTGCTGATCCCTGTCACCGCAACAGTGACAACGAACAAGGCAATGGCGTGCAAGTGAACGTCGTGATCCATGCCCAGAAAGTGCACGGACAAAAGCGCACCGCCCGTCAGCGCCACCATCAGGTTCCCGGTGACCATCACGGCGCGATGCGATTTCATGTTCACCAATTGCCACAGTGGGGCAGATACAAGATACCCCGACGCCGACGACACGATCATCGCCGTCAGCCCTCTGGCCGAATCGTGGTGCGCTTCGGCTGCGATCAGCGCAAAGAACGGTACGGACAGGGATACGACAACAAGCGGCATGCGCATGATCATGTAACGGCGGAACCAGTGCTGATCGAACATTGCGGCGATATCGGTGAAGTTATCCAGGAACTTTCGCTTCTTGACCCGTTGCGCGCCCTGTTCCTGGGTGGGACCGGCGGTTTCGGACATCATTAGAATCGACAGGCCGGATAGGACAAAGAATGTTACCGAAACGGCGATGACTGCGGAATGGCGCGAAAACGGTGGGTTTTCTTTGGTGATCTCGTGAACCAGCAACGCCAATCCGATTGCGCCCAATCCACCCACCCCCAGCTGCAGATAATGCATGATCATCCGCGATTTGGAGCGCACCTGATCGCCCAGCAGATCGGTATACATCAGCGACTGAATTTCTTCGATCAAACCGATCATGAAAAATGCCGCGACAAAAGCCACACCTATGACCGGAACGACACCTGTTGAGGCCACCAACAAAGCCAAAATCAGGCAGGCACCGATTGCGACCTCAGTCATCGCGATTGCACGTTTCTTGCGGTCACGCGCTGCGATGGGATACGCGAGGAAAACATCCGAGATCATGCTGCCAACCATCCGCACCGACACCAGCGCGCCGGCTATGTACATCGGAAGCTCAAGCGACACGGCCAGAAATGGCAAGACCACGGATGGGCTGCCTAGGGTCCACGCCACCTGAGACAGAATGCTTTGCCCAGCCAGGACCGGAACGTTTCTTTTCGATGTGTCCAGTGACTTGTCAGTCATATGCGCGCTTGGGTTCCTCGGCTCGCAAAAGGGCGCGCCACTTGGGTTTGATCAATCCATGGTACTCAGTTCCACGCAACCGGCCAAGAACCCCCTGTGTCAAAAATGAAAACCCGGCCAAAGACCGGGTTTTTCGTGCTTTTCTTGCAATGCGGATCAGAGCTGAGCCATGACTTCGTCCGTGGCTTCGAAATTCGTCGTCACGCGTTGAACGTCATCGTCGTCCTCCAGCGCATCGACCAGCTTCATCAGCTTTTGCATGTCTTCCAGACCCAACTCGGTTGTCGTCGTAGGCTTCCAGATCAGCTTGGTGGAATCGGTTTCCCCCAGCGCAGCTTCAAGGGCGCTCGACACTTCGTTCAGGTCGGTATCGGCACACCAGATGATATGCCCTTCTTCCGAGCTTTCGACATCTTCAGCGCCGGCTTCGATTGCGGCTTCGAACACGGTGTCCGCGTCGCCGACGGAACCCGGATAAACCACTTCGCCCTTGCGTTCGAACATGAAGCCAACTGAACCGGTTTCGCCCAGGTTGCCGCCGTTCTTGGAAAAGGTCGAACGCACGGTCGACGCTGTGCGATTGCGGTTGTCGGTCATCGTCTCGACGATCACCGCCACACCGTTCGGGCCATAGCCCTCATACCGGATCTCTTCGTATTCATCGCCTTCGCCCGCCGTCGATTTCTTGATCGCGCGGTCGATGACATCTTTTGGAACCGACTGTGACTTGGCTTCTTTCACGGCCAAACGCAGCCGTGGGTTTTTTTCAGGATCGGGGTCGCCCATCTTGGCAGCGACGGTGATCTCTTTCGACAGTTTGGAAAACAGTTTGGACCGCGCGGCGTCCTGACGCCCCTTGCGGTGCTGGATGTTGGCCCATTTGGAATGGCCTGCCATGTTGCGTCCTCGTCATCGTGATTGCGTATTCGGCGCTCATATAGACGTTTGCGGGGCCAAGGATCAAGAGAGCGGCTTGCGACAGTCGCCGCGAAGGGTATGGTGGCCGCATGACGACAGACCAGATTATTCTTTTTTCCCTTTTCGCCACTGTGTTTGGAATGCTGCTTTGGGGGAAGTTTCGATACGACCTTGTGGCCTTCACCGCGCTATTGATCGGAGTTACGCTGGGTGTTGTGCCGGTCGATGACGCCTTTGCCGGGTTCGGACACCCCGCCACGATCATCGTCGCTTTGGTATTGGTTGTCTCGGCCGGGTTGGTGCGCTCCGGCGCTGTTTTCCTGATCACCCGCACACTGGTCGATGCCTCGCGCGGGCTTGGCGCGCACATCGCACTGATGGGCGGGATTGGCGCTGTTCTGTCAGCCTTTATGAACAACGTGGCTGCGCTGGCACTGCTGATGCCGGTCGATATCCAAACCGCGCGCAAGGCGGGGCGACCGGTCGGCCTGACCCTGATGCCGCTGAGTTTTGCCACTATTCTGGGCGGCATGGCCACGTTGATTGGAACGCCCCCAAACATCATCATCGCATCGATCCGGGCTGAGACCTTGGGTGAACCGTTCCGAATGTTCGATTTCGCCCCCGTTGGTGGATTGGCCGCGATTGCCGGGCTAGCATTTGTCGCGCTGGTCGGATGGCGGTTGATTCCCAATCGCGGAACACAGGAAGAGGCCTCGGAAACCCTTGCCGAATACATCGCGGAACTGACGGTCCCGCCAGAGTCGCCGCAAATCGGAAAACGTGTCAGCGAACTTTATGAGGCCGCCGAGAAATCCGACGTGGCCATCATCGGCCTTATTCGAGATGGAAAACGGCGCTATGGCCGGTCGGCCCATGCTACAATCAAACCGGGCGACGCTTTGGTGCTGGAGGCCCGCCCCGAGGCGCTAGACGAATTTCGCACCGCGCTGAACCTCGATTTCTCGGATACCCGCCGTCAGGAATTGCTGACCGCCGAAGGGGACGGTCTTGAGGTGATTGAGGTTGTTGTGCCGTTGAACGCACGCGTCACCGGTCGCACCGCGCAGGGCCTAGGATTGGCTTGGCGTCAAAGCACCGTTTTGATGGGGATTTCACGTCAGGGCCGCCGCATAACCGAACAGGTCCGCAAAACTCAGATTGAAGCGGGCGATATTCTGTTGCTGCTGTGCCCACGTGACCGCAGTGCCGATGTGACCGAATGGCTGGGTTGTTTGCCACTTGCTGAACGCGGTCTGAACGTCACCGCCAACGAAAAAGCGTGGCTTGCCATTGGCTTGTTTGGTGCAGCTGTTCTGGCGGCCAGTGTCGGGCTGATCTACCTGCCCATCGCTTTGGGGTTGGTCGTTGTCGCCTATGTTCTGACCAAGATCATGCCGATTGCCGATATCTACAATCATATCGAGTGGCCCGTTGTCGTTCTGCTGGGTTCAATGATCCCGCTAGGCAGCGCATTGGAGACTTCCGGCGGTACAGAACTGATTGCGAATGCTTTGATTCAATTGACCGACGGGCTGCCGGCCTGGGCCATTCTGACCGTGTTGATGGTGGTCACAATGACCCTGTCAGACGTGCTGAACAATACGGCTACCGCCATTGTTGCGGCTCCGGTCGGCATCCAGATGGCCCGCACGCTTGAGGTTTCACCCGACCCGTTCCTGATGACGGTTGCCGTTGCTGCGTCAGCCGCGTTCCTGACGCCGATCGGGCATAAGAACAATACGCTGGTGCTGGGGCCCGGAGGGTATCAGTTTGGTGATTATTGGCGCATGGGGTTGCCGCTGGAAATCCTGATCATCGCCGTTTCCATTCCCGCCATCCTTGTATTCTGGCCACTGTGACGGATAAAGGCCTTTCATGAAACGATTTCTGATCCTGCAACTGCGCCCGGAAACCGATGCTTCGGATGCCGAATATACCTCGATCCTGGACAAAACGGGGCTGACTCCCGATCAGACCCATCGCATCCGATTGGATTGTGAGGCTTTGCCCGACGATTTGAATGTCACTGACTATGCTGGGGTGATTGTTGGTGGTGGACCGGGATGCGTCAGTGACGACCCCGCAACCAAATCCGAAGCCGACGCGCGCATTGAAGGCGTCATCATGGGATTGATGCCGCAGATCATCGCACAAGATCATCCCTTTATGGGCTGTTGCTATGGGCTGGGCATTCTGGTCGCCCATCTTGGCGGTGACGTCAGCAAAGAGAAATACGGTGAACCTGTCGGACCTTCGACCTGCCACCTGACTGCAGACGGAGCGCAAGACCCGCTAACGGCAGGGCTGACCGGAACATTCGACGCCTTCGTCGGCCACAAAGAGGCCGTGCAGGCGCTGCCGAGCGGGTGCATCCACCTGCTGGCGTCGGACCCCTGCCCGTTCCAGATGATCCGCTGGGGGCAGAATGTTTATGCCACGCAATTCCACCCCGAGGCGGACGCGCGCGATTTTGAGCAGCGCATCAATATCTACAAGAACCACGGCTATTTTCCGCCCGAAGACGCCCAGCGCCTGATCGACATTTGTCACGCAGCGGACGTCACGCAACCGGCCGAAATCCTCCGCAGATTTGCCCAACGCTATGGGTGACCCAACGGCGTTATTGCCTGATCCACGACCGCTCGCTTAGGGTGACCCGAACGGCTTTGGGAGGAGTTGTTCTTGGATCTTCTAATTAATGTCGGCCTGCCGCTGTCGCTGGCCATTATCATGCTGTCTCTGGGCGTTGGGCTTGAGGTAGCTGATTTCCGCCGCGTACTCAGCCGGCGCTATCCTTTCGCCATCGGTGCGTTGTGTCAGATTGTGCTGCTGCCGGTCGCAGCCTTCATCACGGTCATAGTGTTCGCCTTACCGCCCGAGATCGCGGTCGGCTTCATGATCCTCAGTTTTTGCCCCGGCGGTGTGACCAGCAACATTTTGTCGAAACTGGCCAAAGGTGATGTCGCCCTTTCGGTCAGTTTGACAGCCGTCATCAGCCTGCTTTCGATGGTTACCGTGCCCTTTCTTGCCGCCTGGTCAGTGAACTATTTCATGGGCGATGCGGCACCCGAGGTGTCCATCTCAGGGTTTGCAATCGCCATGTTCCTGATCACCACGCTACCCGTGGCGCTTGGCGTCACACTTCGCAGCTTTGCAACAGATTTTGCAAAGCGGATCGAGCCCGGGCTGTCCAAGCTTGCGACCGTATTATTCGTGCTGATCGTTATGGCTGCTCTGGCTGGAAACTGGCAGCTGTTTGTCGACAACCTCGGCGTCATGGGCGCTGGGTTGATTACGTTGAACGTCGCGCTTTTGCTGATCGGGTTGGGGCTGGCACGTGCCGCAAAGCTGTCGTGGAACGAAAGCAAGACTGTTTCCATCGAAACCGGCATACAAAACTCGACACTTGGGATTACACTGGCCGCACTGATCACCGGGACGGAAAGCGGGTTCAGCCCGCTGGCCCTGCCGTCTGCGGTATACGGAATCACGATGTATGTTGTGGCCCTGCCCTTCATCCTTTGGTTCCGCAGTCGCTGAAAGGACGTGACATGACCAACAATACTGCTGATGCCATCGTCGTGGGGGCCGGGCTTGCCGGGTTGGCCGCAGCTGCCGAACTGGGCGACCGTGGCAAGAAGGTGATCGTGGTCGACCAGGAGCCCGCGCATTTCCTAGGTGGTCAGGCGTTTTGGAGTCTCGGCGGCCTATTCATGGTCGACACGCCGGAACAGCGGCGCATGGGCATCAAGGACAGCTACGACCTTGCCTTGCGAGACTGGATGGGCAGCGCGCAGTTCGATCGTGACGAGGACGCATGGCCCAGGAAATGGGCCGAGGCCTATGTTGAATTTGCCGCCGGCGAAATGCGCCCTTGGCTGCATGACATGGGCCTGCGCTGGTTTCCGATAGTCGGCTGGGCCGAACGCGGTGGATCATATGCGGATGGTCACGGCAATTCTGTGCCCCGCTTTCATATCACTTGGGGCACCGGCCCAGGTGTTCTGGAGCATTTTAAACGCCGCGTACGCGAACATGTCAGCAACGGATTGATCGAGCTGAAATTCCGCCATCAGGTCAGCCACATCATCATGCAGAACAGCGCGGCCAAAGGCGTCTCGGGCGAAGTTCTGGCAGACGACACCGCACCCCACGGCGCCAAGACTAACCGTGATGAGGTCGGCGAGTTCGAATTTTACGCCCCGGCCGTCATCGTCACGTCAGGTGGCATCGGCGGGAATTTTGAAATGGTGCGCAAAAGCTGGCCACGCGACCGTCTGGGCGAGCCACCACAGGACATGGTCGCAGGCGTGCCATTCCACGTTGATGGCCGCATGATCGGCATCAGCGAAAAGGCCGGCGGCCATGTGATCAACGGCGACCGGATGTGGCATTACACCGAAGGCGTGCGTAACTGGAATCCGATCTGGCCATCACACGGTATTCGCATTCTGCCCGGCCCAAGCTCAATGTGGTTCGACGCCGAAGGCAACCGGTTGAAACCGCCGTGCCTGCCGGGTTTTGATACATTGGGGACGCTAAAGGAAATCCTGAAAACCGGCCATGAATACAGCTGGTTCGTCCTGACCCAGAAGGTAATCAAAAAAGAGTTCGCCCTGTCCGGGTCTGAACAGAACCCCGACATGACGGACGGTGGTTGGAAAGAGGTTCTGTTCCAACGCATTCTGACCGGGTCCAAGGCCACCGCTCCGGTCGAGGCGTTCAAGGAACACGGCGAAGACTTCATCGTCGCCAATACCTTGACCGAGCTTGTTAACGGCATGAACCATCTGGGCGGAGGGCTGATCGATGAGGCGCATCTACGCGCCCAGATCGAGGCGCGGGATTCCCAGATCGACAACCCGTTCACCAAGGATGCGCAGATGGCCGCCATTCTGGCCGCGCGCAACTACCGTGGAGACAGACTGATCCGAACCGCCAAGCCGCACAAGTTCCTTGATCCGGCCAATGGCCCGCTGATCGCGGTGAAACTGCACGTGCTGACGCGCAAAACGCTGGGTGGGCTTCAGACCAATCTGGACAGTCAGATGGTCGGCGCAGACGGTCAGGTCGTTCCTGGCCTGTTCGCAGCCGGAGAGGTCGCGGGTTTCGGTGGCGGTGGCTATCACGGCTACAACGCGCTCGAAGGTTCATTCCTAGGCGGCTGCATTTTCTCCGGCCGCAATGCAGGACGGTCAAGGGCCGTCGCGTGACGGCCCCTTCAAACCCTACTGTTCCCGGGCAAACTGAACGACGGATTGCCCAGCACTGTCCAGCAACACCAGCGTATCGCCTTTGAACGCATATGCTGTCACCCCTTGTAGGGCTTTGAAAAATTGCCGCTCAACTTCATCCAGTGGGGGCGGACAGGCCATCAGGGTGGCAGCCATGTTGTCGGGGAATTCAATATTGTTTCCCGCAATCTCGGCTTGGCCGGAAAACCGGTTACATCCACCGCTGCCTGAGAACGCGCCATCATTGGCGAATGAAAGCGCGGGGCGCCTTTCGGTCTCAAGTGCTGCTCCATTTAGGCCGGTTGCAGTCCAGTTGGTGTTCTCCAGTACGGCAGCACCGGGCGGTTGTACTTTGACCAGCATCAGATCGGTCGTGTTCCCGGCCCCATTCGTCAGAACAGGGTAGGCGGTATCGGTTGTGAACAACAGCTTGTCGCCCTGAAAGATCGAACCACGCACCACATAGCGCATCCCCTCTTGAATAAGGGCGTCGTCATAGCTCAGCTCGAATTGTGCTGGCACTCCGGTCAGCGCATAGCGCTTTGCCGACAGGGTCACCGACGGTGCGTCCGCGCGCGAGACGTCTTGCAATTGCACGTAAAGCGTCGCATCCGGAGGTACGGCGATACGCTCGCGATATGCTGCAGTGCCTTCGATCGTTCCGCCGATGGCCGCGCCGCTCAGCAGGACTGATGTGGCCGCAACCGTAAGCGCAGTATATCCGGTCTTGAGCATTGGCGTGCTCCTTTTCGCAAAATCACTTATTCAAAACATTGTATGAGGTTTTGATTTTACAAGGACTTCGCCGGAAAACCAGCGGTTCCGTGCCAAACTCAAAGCGGCCAGATCAGAGGGATCAACAGCGAAGCCAGCAAACCCACGGTCAGATTCAGCGGCACGCCAACCTTCAGAAAATCTGTGAACCTGTACCCACCGGGGCCGTAAACCATCATGTTGGTCTGATATCCGATCGGCGTCGCAAATGAAGCCGAGGCTGCCACCATGACCGCCACCACCAGAGGACGCGGATCAACGCCCACGGCCTGCGCCAAACCGATGGCAATCGGCGTCACCACAACTGCCACGGCGTTATTCGACACTAGCTCTGTCAGCACAGAAGTCAGCAAATAGACCGCCCAGATGATCAGGAATGGTGGCAGGGCACCAAGACCCGGCGCCACGGCTTCGACAATTAAGGAAACTGCACCGGATTTATCCAAGGCCGCGCCTATGGCCAGCATTGAGAAGATGAGGGCCAGCAATCTTCCTTCGACAAAGGAAAACGCCTCATCCGCGTCGATGCAGCGCGTAATCAAAACTACCGCAACAGCCAGGATCGACAGCAGCAGGATGGGCGCAACGCCCAGCGCGGCCAGCACAACGATCCCGCTCAGCGCCCCGATGGCAATCGGTGCGTGGCTGCGGCGGAATGCGCGGGCCGAAGGTTGGGTCACATCGACCATATCCATATCGGCCGCCAGTTTCCGGATATCTGCTGGTGATCCCTCCAGTAGCAGCGTGTCACCGACCCGCACGACCAGATTATCCAATTGCCGCCCAATATTCTGGTTTCTTCGATGCACCGCCAGCACATAGACGCCATAACGGCGGCGTAAACGCATCGCGCCCAACGTCCGCCCCACCATGCGGCAACCCGGAGTGATCAGCACCTCGACCGTTTTCGTCTCAACCGCCGAGACCTGATCGACACGCTTGAGTTCTCTATTAGATTGCAGGCTCAGCAGTTCCGTCATCTCAGTCCGAAGAACTACACGGTCGCCAACTTTCAAAGCGACGCCCTTGAGGTTGCGCCGCAACGACTCGTCGCCGCGCACGACGTCGATCAGGCGCACGCCAGGACGTTTGAACAGCTGCACGCCCGTCACCTCACGCCCGATCAGGTTGCTGTCGGGAGGAATGACAGCCTCGGTAAAGAACTTCATCTTCGACCGATCGCTAAGCATTGTCGCCATGCTGTCCCGTTCCGGCAGCAGGCGCGGCGCGACAAACCGCAAGTAGAACATACCGTAAATGACCAGCGCAATGCCCAGCGGCGTGACCTCGAAGATCGTAAACGGGGCCATCCCCTGGGACCGCGCTACACCATCAACCAACAGGTTGGTCGAGGTCCCGATCAGGGTCAGCGTACCACCCAGAATGGCCGCATAACTAAGCGGGATCAGCAGTTTCGAGGCCGACACATTCAGCGTCCGCGCGATCTGAACAAATACGGGGATCATGACGACCACGACAGGCGTGTTTGAAACCACCGCCGAGGCAAAGACAACAAAGGCCATCAGCGTCGCGATTGCGACCTTGGGACTTACCTGTGCCTGTTTTTGCGCGGTCGATGTGAATGCGTCCAGTGCTCCGGTACGCACCAATGCTCCCATGATGATGAACATCGCGGCAATCGTCCAAGGGGCCGGGTTTGACAGAACGGCAAGTGCGCTTTGATAAGGCAGAATGCCCGTCACCAGCATCACGGCCACGCCACCAATTGCGACCACTTCAGTCGGATAGGATTCGCGCAGGAACATGATGAACATGCCTGCAACGACCAACAGCGCCAGTATCGCGCTTCCCATTTCTGTCAGTTGAAGGAATTGCATTCTTGGTTTTCTGTCCGAACCCTGGCCTGGTTTACGCGCCCGTCAGGCAGTTTCACGTATTGCGCGCGACAGAGCAAGCCTGACGTGCCCTTACTGTGGGCCAGCTTGCTGTAGCCGCCCGCCAACGCGCACCATTTGAACAGATTTCGCCTGACCGTCCCGGTCGTCGGTTTCAACGAACACGCCACTTAGCGTGGCCTCGCCATTAGCCGGCGTGAACCGGGCCTTGGGCATGCCAGTGATAAACCGGCGCATCGGTTCCAGCTTGTCCATGCCGATGACCGAGTCATAATCGCCGCACATGCCCGCATCCGTCAGATATGCCGTGCCACCCGGCAGGATTTGCGCGTCCGCGGTTGGCACATGCGTATGCGTGCCCACAACAAGGCTGGCGCGTTTGTCGCAATAGTGGCCCATGGCCATCTTTTCGGAAGTCGCTTCACAATGCATATCGACGATGATCGCCTGCGCTTGCCCGCCACGCGGGTGCGACTTCAGGATTGGTTCAATAGCAGAGAACGGATCATCAAAGGGGCGTTTCATGAAGACTTGCCCCAACACCTGAACAACCAGAACCTTGCGCCCGCCCGGCGCGGTGTACAACCGGTGGCCCCTGCCCGGCGCGCCCTTGGCAAAGTTCACCGGGCGCACGATACGGGGTTCACTTTCGATGAATTGCAACATGTCTTTCTGGTCGAACGCGTGATCGCCCAGTGTCAGGCAATCGGCCCCGGCATCCAGCAGCAGCTTGGCGTGATCCCCGGTCAGACCCATCCCGTTTGATGCGTTCTCGCCATTGACCACGACAAAATCCAACCGCCATTCGTCGCGCAGACGCGGCAAATGTTGCTGAATGGCCGCGCGTCCGGCGCGGCCCATCACGTCACCCAGAAAAAGTATCCTCATTCGAACTGTCCTAAGTGTGGTATCTCTCAAGCACAAGTGGTTAAGCTGGCAGAATAAACCGCCAAAGCACATTATGCAGGAGATTTCCCATGCGCCTTGCCCTTCTGACCGCCGCCAGTTTGACCGCGCTTTCAGCTTGCGACCAACCTGCTTCAAACGACTCGTCCACCCAGCTGGCGAACCCGGCAGCAACCTTTTGCGTTGAAAGCGGCAATCGTTACGAAATCCGAGATGGCGAAGGCGGCCAGATCGGTATCTGCATCCTGCCCGATGGCACAGAAGTGGACGCGTGGGAGTACTTTCGCGAAAACAGCCCGACCTAAGGCGGTCAGGCCGAGAACGTCAGTACTCGGCTTTCAGTGATGACCATATCCAACGTCTGATCCGTGGGTTCCAACGGCAGCCCCTCGGCCTCTTGTGCGTCAAAGGCAAAGCCGATGGCCAGTGTGGGGCGCTTGGCGCGCAATCCCTCTAGCGTGCGGTCATAAAAGCCACCGCCATATCCCAGTCTTCCGCCTTGCGCGTCAAAAGCAACCAGCGGCACAACCAGAATCTCGGGGTCAAAATAATCGTCAATCTCGGGAACCTTGGCGCCGAACGGGCCGTCTTTCAACACGCCCTCGGGCGTCCAGCGCGAAAACCGCAACGCCTGTCCGGCGGCCTGAATGACTGGCACACCGACCGGACCATAAGCCGCGGCCTCGGCCATAGCAGGCAAAGGATCAATTTCGGTGCGGATCGGCATGTACCCCGACATCGGGACGCCGCGATGCCCCGCAAGCACTTCGGACAAACGTCCGGCTGCACCCGGCAAACGCGCATCGAATGCAACCTTCCGGCGCGCAAATGCCGCCTTACGGGCGACGGCCTTGATTTCAGTCAGATCGGTCACAGAAGCACCACGCTGGCAAGCCCAAGAAAGATGAAGAACCCCATGACATCCGTTGTGGTGGTCACGAAAGTCCCTGACGCCAGCGCCGGGTCAATGCCCAGACGATCCAGCACAACCGGTACTACCGTACCTGCGAAGCCTGCGATCGCCATATTCACGACCAAGGCCGAGCCGATCACGACACCCAGCAAGGGTGAATCGAACCACATCATGCCGACAGTCCCCAAAACGGTCGCGAAGCACAGACCATTGAGCACTCCCACAAGCAATTCTCGCCGGATAACGCGCGCCACGTTCGATCCGGTCAGGTCGCGCGTTGCAAGCGCCCGCACTGCAACCGTCAGCGACTGTGTCCCGGCATTACCCCCCATCGAGGCAACGATTGGCATCAGGATTGCCAGTGCCACTAACTGATTGATCGCCGCCTCGAACTGCGAGATGACCAGTGACGCGCATATTGCGGTACACAGGTTGACAGCCAGCCACGGCAAGCGCCGCCTACTGGTTGCGGCGACACTGTCGGACAGCGAGCTTTCGTCGCTGACACCGGCAAGGCGTAACATGTCCTCTTCGTATTCTTCGTCCAGAACAACCATGGCGTCATCAATGGTAATCACGCCGACCAAACGCCCATCGGCATCAACCACCGGGGCGGAAATCAGGTGGTACTGGTTAAAGGCGTAGGCCACATCCTCTTCGTCCTGATCGACGGGGATGGTGTGAAATTCCTCTTCGGCGATGTCGTGCAACGGCACTTCGCGCCGGGTTGCCATCAGCTTGCCCAGCGTGACCTGTGCCACCGGTTTGAGCCGCGGATCAACCAGAACAACGTGATAGAACTGTTCCGGCAAGTCATCATTGGCGCGCATGAAATCGATGGTCTGCCCCACGGTCCAATGCTCGGGCGACATAACCACCTCGCGCTGCATGAGGCGACCGGCTGAGTTCTCCGGATAGGACAGCGCCTGTTCAGCGGCGATCCGCTCTGAATCTTCCAGCGCGTCCAGGATGGCTTCTTGCTGCGGCTCTTCAAGGTCTTCCAGCAGGTCGACGACGTCATCGCTATCCATTTCCCGCACGGCGTCGGCCAGAACGTCGGGGCGCAGGACACTGATAACCTCTTCGCGGACGGACTCATCCAGTTCGGATAAGATATCGCCGTCAAATTCCTTGTCGTAAAGACGGATCAAACGCCCACGGTCATAGGGATTAATCTGTTCAAGGAGGTCAGCAATGTCCGCAGGGTGCAGCGGCTCCATAAGCTCGATCAGCTTGTCGCGATCTTCCACATCAACCGCATACAGGATCGCGGCAACCATCCGGCGATCCAGCGCATAGGCGTCATCGTCGCTTGCGGAATCGATTACGGGTTCATCATAGCCTGTCGTCATGTCTGCCCCCGGTTGGTTCGCGCATTGACCCCTAATTAGAAGAAGCAGCTACCGGAAAACAATGACAATGCGCCGATTTACCGACAAGTTTCGCCCCACTATGCTGTTTCGCAGTCCCATACAGGCGGAGATGAACGGAAATGGCGCAAAAAACGCTGCTGAAAGGGCGTGTCCTGAGCTTCAACGGATCACCATTCAAAGGTGAGCCGACAGAGGCTGTGACAATCAGCGAAGCGGTCCTGATCGAAGACGGCTGCATATCTGCAGTCGGCGAGGCCGACAGCTTGATATCCGCGAACCGCGATGCCGAAGTTGTAAACCACGGTCAACACGTGATCATGGCTGGCTTTGTGGATGCGCATGTCCATTACCCACAGACCGCGATGATCGCCAGCTGGGGCAAGCGCCTGATCGACTGGCTGAACACATATACTTTCCCCGAGGAAATGAAGTTCGGGAATCCCGACTATGCAGCCGAGATCGCCAACCGTTATTTGGATCTGACGGCGTCGCACGGTACCACGACAATGTGCAGTTTCTGCACCATCCACCCCGAAAGCGTCGACGCATTCTTCACAGCCGCCCAGCAACGCCGGCAGCGTGTGGTGGCAGGCAAAACCTGCATGGATCGCAACGCGCCCGAAGGGCTGCGGGATACCCCGCAGACGGCCTATGATCAATCGCAGGCGCTGCTTGAGAAATGGCACGGTGTCGACCGGATATCTTACGCCATCACACCACGGTTCTCGCCCACATCCACGCCCGAGCAGCTTGAGGCGATGGGCGCACTGTGGGCCGAACACCCGCATTGCCTGATGCAAACACACCTGAGCGAGCAGACAGACGAAATCTCATGGGTTCGTGAGCTTTTCCCTGATGCGCGGGACTATTTGGATACCTATGAAAAGTTCGGGCTGCTGGGCTCGCATGGCGTATACGGCCACGTTATCCACCTGGAATCGCGCGAGCGCGACCGGCTACGCGAGGTTGATGCCTCGCTAATCCACTGCCCGACCTCGAACACCTTTATCGGATCCGGCTTGTTCGACATGGACGGACTGATGCGCGAAGGGCACCGGGTTGGTCTGGCAACAGATACTGGCGGCGGGTCGAGCTTTTCAATGCTGCACACGATGGCCTCGGCCTATGAAATCGGGCAACTGCGCGGCTCGCCGCTGCACGCGGCACAACTGCTGTGGCTGGGCACGGTTGGCTCGGCCCGTACGCTGCGGATGGATGATTGCATCGGCAATGTCGCACCGGGGATGGAGGCTGATCTGGTCGTTCTTGACCTCGCTTCAACCCCCGCAATTGCCCAGCGTGAAGCTTGCGCCGATGATCTGTGGGAGGCGATCTTTCCTACGATCATGATGGGCGACGACCGGGCGATTGCTGAGGTTTGGATCGCCGGTCGCCGCGTGTCTTCCTAGGCCTGCAAAGCGCGGGCCAATTGGGTCTGCCGTTCGATCACGCGCGGCAGGTCCAACGTCGTGACATGCCCGTCGCGCACGATCTGGCGGCCTTCAACAAACAAGTGTTTCACCTTCATCGGTCCGGCCAACAGCAATGCGGCCGGGTCCCAGCTGCCTGCACTTTCGATACCGCGCGTGTCCCATATGGCGATATCAGCGCGCTTGCCGGGCTCTAGCCGACCACAATCAGGGCGGTTCAGCACGTCTGCCCCGCCGCGTGTCGCGATTTCCAACGCTTCGCGTGACGACATCGCATCCGCGCCATTGGCAACGCGCTGCAGCAGCATGGCCTGTCGGGCCTCGAGGATCAGACTGCCGTTATCGTTACTGGCCGAACCGTCGGCGCCCAGACCCACCGGAACCCCGTGATCACGCATGGTTCGAACCGGTGCGATACCGGACCCCAAGCGGCAGTTCGAGCACGGGCAATGCGCCACGCCCGTTTGGGTTCTGGCGAACAGGTCAATCTCGGCCCCGTCCAGTTTCACGCAATGCGCGTGCCAGACGTCTGATCCGGTCCAACCCAGATCTTCGGCATATTGACCAGGGCGGCACCCGAACTGCGCCTGCGAATACGCTATATCCTCATCATTTTCCGCCAGATGAGTGTGCAGCATCACACCTTTGTCGCGCGCAAGGATTGCGGTGTCGCGCATCAGGTCCCTGCTGACGGAAAACGGGGAGCAAGGTGCCAACCCTACCCGGCACATCGCGCCATCGGATGGATCATGAAACGCGTCAACCACGCGGATCATGTCGTCGAGGATATCGGATTCGACCTCGACCAATGCATCTGGCGGCAACCCGCCGTCGCCTTCCCCGATACTCATCGCTCCACGAGTCGGATGAAACCGCAAACCAATTTCGGCGGCGGCAGCGATCGTATCCTCTAGGCGCGCGCCGTTGGGGTAAAGGTACAGGTGGTCAGAGCTGAGCGTACAGCCCGACAGAGCCAATTCAGCCAGACCGATCTGAGCCGACACAAACATCTCTTCAGGCCCGAAACGGGACCAGATCGGATAGAGTGTCTGCAACCATCCGAACAGCAATGCATCCTGCCCGCCCGGCACAGCCCGCGTCAGGGTTTGGTACAGATGGTGATGGGTATTCACCAGCCCGGGCGTCACAACACAACCCGCAGCATCGTGGATCTCACCGTCGGTTTGCAAGTTGTGGCCGATCTGCGCGATCTGCCCCCCCACGATCAGAATGTCTGCGCCTGACAACTCTTGCCGCGCGTCATCCATCGTCAGAATGGTATCTGCATTTTTGATAAGGATTTCGGTCAATTCGCCCTCCTGCAACAGCCCGTCTCATGCAAGAAGTGCAAAGGCTGGCGGAAAACGGGCATAAGAACCAGCCGCGTAGAACCTACCCGACCGGCCAAATTGCGGCAACCAGTTTCAGTAGTTGCGCAGGATTTCCAGTGCGACCGCGTGCAATTCGGGATTCGCCGCCGCCAGAGCCCGCCCGCCATTATGGGCCGGACCGCCCCGCCAGTCGGTCACAACCCCACCAGCAGCCTCTATCACTGCAATGGGGGCCTGAATATCATAGGCGTTCAGGCTGGATTCGATCACCAGATCAACCTGCCCCGCCGCCACCAACGCATAGGCATAACAATCCATGCCATAACGGGTCAGCTTTGCTTGCCGGGCCACCGCTTCGAACCCTGCGCGGTCCTCAGGTGTGCCAACCTCTGGGAAGGTCGTAAAAACAACCGCCTGATCCAAGGCGGATGTCGAGCGTGTCTTCAACGGTGCCGTTCCGGATGGGCCGGTGACCTGCGCGATATCCGCCGAACCCACAAACCGTTCGCCGATATAGGGTTGGTCGATCACCCCCATAATCGGGCCGTCAGTTGTGCTGAGAGCAATCAGAACCCCCCAAGTCGGAGTACCGCTGATAAAACCGCGGGTACCGTCGATGGGGTCCAGAACCCAAGTTCGTCCGCTGGAGCCTTCTTCGCGACCAAACTCTTCGCCGAAAATGCCATCTTCGGGCCGATAGCGCGCCAGAACCGCGCGCATCGCCTTTTCGGCGTTTCGGTCGGCTATAGTGACGGGGTCAAACCCATCATCCAATTTGTTCGTGGTGTCCAGATTAGTTTGCCGGAAATACGGAAGAATGGCCGCACGCGCCGCGTCGGCCATTTCTTCGGCAACTTCCAGATCGCTTAGAGAGGTCTCTTGCATGCGTAACCCGTGAGGCGCGCACGGTTTGAAGTCAACCCGCTAATTTATGCGACGTCGCTAAGAACCCGCGCCAGCTCAAAAAGGCGGCGACGTTGGTTTTCGGGAATCGCGTAATAGGACCGCACGAGGTCCAGCGCTTCCTTGTCCCCCATCAGATCGGCAGGAACCGACTTTTTACCTGATGTTTCTTTTTCGGCCTCTTCCAGACCTTCAAAGAAAAAGCTGACGGGAACGTCCAATGCCTCGGCAATGTCCCACAGGCGAGACGCGCTGATCCGGTTGGCCCCAGTTTCATACTTTTGAATTTGTTGAAACTTAATACCAACTTGCTGCGCCAACTGCTGCTGGGTCATGCCAATCAGCCAGCGGCGATGCCGGACGCGCTTGCCCACATGGACATCGACGTGATGGGTCATTGGTATTCTCCTCTTTTACACACAACTACTAGGGGCGCGCGTTGCTTTTTATCGCAACACTAGCGAGTCGCACTTAACCACTCCCTAATTTGGAACATACCCCCAAAACAGCACCATAGCGCAATATTGCCGCATTTGGGTAATTTTTCAAGAAGGTTGAATCCGTTTCCCGTCACAAAGATTTAAGGTTGTGTGTTTTTGACGCTTCGAAGCGTACTGCACCCGCTGTCGGAAACCCGAATGCAACCGATGCGCCCGGAGAAATGATTGACAAACCCTGGCTGAAAAGAATCTATGCCTCAAAATTACGGAGCGCGATCATGCAGGCATTCACGATTCAATCCCAGGGAAGCGCGGCCCAATTGGCTGAAATTGACCCTCCCGAACCCGGCACAGGGCAGGTGCGCATCGCGATCAAGGCCTGCGGACTGAATTTTGCCGACCTGCTAATGCAGAAGGGTACGTATCAGGACACGCCCGAGGCTCCGTTCACGCTGGGTATGGAGGTTGCGGGCGTTGTCGACAAGCTGGGTAACGGTGTTACGCGCCTGAATGTCGGGGACCGCGTGGCCGTATATTCCGGTCAGGGTGGGCTGGCGGAATATGGCGTTTTTGATGCGAGCCGTGCGATACCCCTGCCCGACGCAATTAGCTTTGAAAATGCAGCGGCCATTCAGATCGCTTACGGCACAAGCCACATCGCCCTGGATCACCGGGCGCATCTGCGGCCGGGCGAGACCCTTTTGGTGACCGGGGCCGCAGGTGGGGTTGGACTTACCGCCGTCGAAATCGGCAAGCTGATGGGCGCGACGGTAATTGCCCATGCGCGCGGGCAGGAAAAACTGGATGTGGCCCGCGCGGCTGGTGCGGATCACCTGATCGACGCCTCGGAAGACTTGCGCGCACGCGTCAAGGAACTGGGCGGCGCGGATGTCGTCTATGACGCTGTCGGAGGGGATGTCTTCAAAGCCGCGTTCCGGGCAACCAACCCCGAAGGGCGTCTGTTACCCATCGGGTTTGCGGGTGGCGACGTCCCCCAAATTCCGGCCAACCATCTGTTGGTGAAAAACCTGACAGTGATTGGGTTTTACATCGGCGGCTATTTGAAATTCCGGCCGCAGATCGTTCAGGACAGCTTTGACACGCTGTTCGGCTGGCTTGCCGATGGTCGGATCAAGCCCCATATAAGCCACGTTCTTCCAATGGCCGAGGCCGACGAAGGCATGCAGTTGCTGCGCGATCGCGTGGCCACCGGCAAAGTGGTTATTACTCCCTGACGGGCGCTTACCCCACGACAGCCTTGAGCGGTGCACTGCCCAGCATACGAAAATTCTGACGCACCAGCGCAGCCAGCGCTTCGACGACGGCGCCGCGCCCGGTCTCGCCTCCGTACAGATTGATCATGTGGGCGGGCAGTTCCGGCAATGCCCCTCCGGTATCAATCTGTTCAAGATGTGCGGGTTCGGTCCCGTCCAGCATCGCGTGAACAGCCAGATCCGCGCTGACGGTCGCCTCGATCGTGCGGTCGTTTTCTGTTTCGACTGACAGTTCCCACGGGATACCTTCCGCATCAAGGGCCGAGATCATCTGGGGCCGAAACGCGCATCGCCGCCCAACAGCCAGCGGAATCGGGTTCTTACGCCATGCTGACCCGCCTGGCGCCCCAATCCACCGTAAGGGCAGTTCCGCGACGGTCTCAGATCCGTCACTGGCTGAGGCTTCGGTTGTCAGGATCAGATCGCACTCGCCGCGCTTGAACATTTCTTTCAGCTGAAGGGAATATGATGAAATCAGTTGCACTCGAACCCGCGGGAAGTCAGCATTGAAACGCTGCAAGACCCGCGGAATGGCCGGGTAGACGATATCATGCGGAACGCCCAGAACGACCTCGCCTTCATAGGCCTGATCCGTGAGCTTTGAGATCACTTCGTCATTCAGCACGATCATGCGCCGGGCATAGGCCAGCAGCTGCTCACCGGATGCAGTCAATGCAATTGTGCGTCCACTACGGTCCAATAATTCAAGGCCCAGCAGTTCTTCCAACCGCTTCAACTGCATCGACACAGCGGATTGCGTCAGATGCAGAAATCCGGCGGCCCGTGTGACGCCGCCTTGGTCAGCAACGGCAACGAAGGAACGGAGCGTGGTGATATCCAGATTTCGCATGTTCACAAATCCTTATGCATCTCTTCATAAATATTCATTTTCAAAATGTGACATGTTGCGCCATATAAATCAAGGAAGTTGATGGAAACACGATCAACCATCATGAAACAGAGAAAGGACAATAAATATGACCCAAATTGCAATCAAACAGCACTGCACACCGCAGCGTCGCTCTTTGTTGTCCTCGCTTCGGGATGCGCTCTCTCTTCTGCGTCAGCGCAAAACGCTTGCCAGACTTGATGATCGCGCCCTGGAAGACATCGGTATCACCCGCCAACAGGCCGAAGCCGAGGCGTCACGATCCATTTGGGATGCGCCGGAGTTCTGGCAAAAGTGATTCGATACCGCACCTTTTCTCAGTGAATGGCAGCGCGAACCGTCGGGCTGCCATTTTTGTTGCGTGTTTTAGCCAGTTTCGGCCGTTAAACCCTTGAAACACAGCCCGCACTTGCCGATATTTGCGGGGAATGGGGTCAACATCATGGCCCGACAAGAAATATGCAAAGGGAGACCCTTAATGGCACAATTTGACACGATCCGGACGGCGACCGGTGCGCGCGCTGCCCAGATTGACGAGGGCCTGCGCGCCCATATGAACAAAGTCTACGGCACGATGTCTGTGGGCATGCTGATTACATTCATGGCGGCCTGGGCCATTTCCGGCCTTGCAACCACAACGGACCCGTCGGCTGCGGTCGGGCAAATCAACTCGGGCACCTATCTGACTTCGCTGGGTGCCGCGATCTACACGTCGCCCCTGCGCTGGGTGATCATGTTTGCACCGCTGGCGTTCATCTTTGGCTTTAGCGCGGGCATCAACCGCTTGTCCGCCGCAGCTGCGCAGCTGGTGTTCTATGCATTCGCAGCGGTGATGGGCCTATCGATCAGCTGGATTTTCATTGCCTTTACAGGCATGTCGATCATTCAGGTGTTCCTGATTACTTCGATCGCCTTCGCTGGGCTGTCCTTGTATGGCTACGTGACCAAGAAAGACCTGTCTGGAATGGGTACCTTCCTGATCATGGGTCTTATTGGCCTGATCGTGGCGATGGTTGTAAACATCTTCCTGCAGTCACCCGCGATGATGTACGCGATCTCGGTGATCGGTGTACTGATCTTTGCTGGCCTGACCGCCTATGACACGCAGAAGATCAAAACCACCTACCTGCAGATGGCTCATTCGGGCGACCAGGAATGGTTGGGTAAAGCCGCAATCATGGGCGCGCTGAGCCTGTACCTGGACTTTATCAACATGTTCATGTTCCTGCTGCAGCTGTTCGGCAACCGCGAATAAGACAGCCGGAATTCGATTTCAAAGGCGGGCCAGATTTGGCCCGCTTTTTTTGTTTGCCTCGCTGCATGGCATCCTGCCCGGGACGGCAAACAGGCGGCGCAGACTTATGTCGCCAAGAACAAAAAAGCCTCCACCGAGACAGTGGAGACTTTTCATTTCGTAACTGCGTGGTTCGATCAGCTGCAGTTCAGAGCAACCGCAAAACCCGAGCTGCGCGACGACGATCCCTTGCGGAACACGTCACCTGCAGGCAAGCACCCGGTAAACTGTTCGGCATTTTGGCCAAAGGCTGCGCCGATGTCGTTGTCCACGCGGGTGCTGTTGTTTGCGGTTCGAAGAACTCCGAACAAAGTGCCGTTCACGCTGACTGTGCTTAAGAACAGGTTCATGTCCGAACCGGTCAGAACGACTGAGTTTGTGTCACTGCGCCCACCGTTGTCGATCGCGACGCGGGCTATTTTTTCCGCCTCGGTCTGATCCGTTACGACCGGGATGGATGGCAACAAAGCCAGTTCCGCCGGAATATTCGTGGCGTCTGGAAGGAACGAGACCGCACCGGGAACATCCGAGAGGGTCCGGGGCTCACCATCGATGCCCGTGAAGCCAACGCCCGATCGATTAAAGGGGTCTTCACAAGCCGCAAGGGTGAATACGGCAATTGTGGATAACAAGATTTTTTTCATGGCGACCAACATTTTGGAACGATTTGCTGAAGCGTATGGCCAAGGGGTTCCAAAAAGCAACCCGCCGCCCAACCGAATAGCCGTTACGCTGATGCGCCACTGCAACGGCCAATTCCTGATTCCGGGCATTTCACCCAGCCGCATGCACAAAGAAAAAGGGTTCCGCATCAGCGAAACCCTTTTCCATTCTGTCCAAGTTGGACGGCAGATTACTTGATCTTGCCTTCCTTGTACTCGACATGTTTCCGAGCAACCGGATCGTATTTACGAACGATCATTTTCTCGGTCATGGTGCGAGCGTTCTTTTTGGTCACGTAGAAGTGGCCCGTGCCCGCGGTCGAGTTCAGACGGATCTTGATTGTCGTCGGCTTCGCCATGGTTATCTCCTGCGTCCGAAAAGGCAGGGGCCTTTCGGTTGAATTCCTATGAGCGTGCGCTTTTACGCCTTGCACGGCTCGTGTCAAGGGCAATTGGGCACATGATCGGCTGATCAGGGATCAGGCCTAGGTCGAAAGTGTCGGCGCGCCCATATACGTGTGAATCTGGTCGCGTTCGGCATCAGATAAACCCAGCGCAGTGGCCAGTTGAACAAGGTAAGAGGCCTCGCGCTGGTTATCCAGACGAATCGCCGCCAGAGACGTTGCATAGACCTGCGCTTTCAATGGCGCACCGGAATCAGCAGCCAGGCCGATCACATCAATCGGGCCATTCAACTGATCCTGGACAAAGGCGCGTTCTTCGTCGCTGATGTCATCACCCAGTTCGCCCAGAATGGTTTCCTTCTCTTGCTCATCTAGCTCTCCGTCCGCCTTGGCTGCCTGGATCATCGCGCGCAGCATCAGCTTGGCCTGCTCCTCCATCGCCGCGCCCCCGGGTGTGCCTTTGAATACCGTATCCATCATGTCGGCGGTCTGCTGGCTGCCTGACTTTGCTGCCCCCTGCATGGCATTCATCAGCCCACCAAGACCTGCGGCCCCAGCCGGATTGGCCATGCCAAGCTTTCCAATTATCTCTTGCAGCCCACCGGCACCCCCCGGCATCCCGAACTGTTCTGCCATCTTGCCCAGTTGATCCATGCCAAAGCCGCCCCCGGCGCCCTGCATCATATCTTGCAGACCGGCCATCCCGCCCATTTGCTTGTACTTTTCCATGCCTTTTGCTGCAGCAAATCCAACTGCGACCGATGCCAGTGCCTTCATGAAACTCATAACAATCCTCCCAATATTCAAAATGCGTTTTTGCAATATAGCAGATATCTGCGACTCAAAAATCCACGGATAAAGCAGATGCCCTAACGCTAGCGCAAAGCTGAGCATTGGTGGCTTCGTTTCACCAAGTGAACATGTAACAGGCGTATTCCCGCACAAGCGCATGTCTAATTTGTCAGAAATTCGAATATGTGATACTTACCGCGCCATCAACAATCCAAAGAAGCCATTTTTCGGCTCGATCTTCGAGGCTCCATAAACAGGCAAGCAACCGTGCAAGCAGGGTTTGCACGATTGATTTTGTTTAGGGGGCATCATGACTGAATGGACCATTAAGGGCGAAGAGCTGGCCAACTGTAACTGCAACTTCGGTTGTCCTTGCCAGTTCAGCGTACTTCCGACACATGGCAATTGCGAGGCCGTCGTCGTATTCGACATCGAAAGCGGTCACTACGGGGACACAGATCTGGCGGGCGTAAGGGCGGCTGGGGTGTACTATTGGCCTGGCCCGATCCATGAGGGCAACGGTCAGATGCAACTGATCATTGATGCCAGCGCCAGCGCTGATCAGCGTGCGGCCCTGCAAGCCATCATGACCGGTGAAGATACCGATGAAATGGCAACCTTCTGGTATGTCTACAGCGCCATGGCTCCGACCAAACATGAAACGCTCTTCGTTCCGATCGAGCTGAACTGGAACCGCGACGAGCGCACCGGGTTTGCAAAGGTGAACGGCGTCTTCGATGTCGAAGTCAGCCCGATTCCGCATATCGTGTCGGGTGCGGCGCACCGGGCGTCAATTCAGCTGCCAAACGGGTTTGAATACCGTCACGCCGAAGCTGCCTCGGGCTCTGCCAAGACTCATGGCGGCGAAATTAGCCTGACCTTTGACGCGACGCATGCTCATCTGGCCCACCTGAACATTTCGGGCCACGGTGTCCTGGGCGCCTGATCCGGGGGTCATCATGACATCCCATCCCACACCGCCCCGCACTGGGGCGGTAGAGTGGCTTATGCGGCGTGAGCGGGTCATCGTGCTGTTCGGTGTGTCGCTGATTGTTCTGTTTGCAGCCTGGTACACCATCGCCGGGATCGGCATGAACATGACGGCCAGCGAAATGACCAATATGGCGGGTCCGATCGGAGAACCCATGCACATGGGCGAAGCGCCCAGTTGGGGCGTGCAATACGTAATCCTGATTTTTCTGATGTGGTGGGTCATGATGATCGCGATGATGACCCCCAGCGCTGCACCTGCAGTCTTGCTGTATTCGGCGATAAAGCGTGCGGGACCCGAACGTGACAAGGCCGCGCAGTTCAGCTTTTGCTTTCTCGCAGGCTACCTGATCGCCTGGGCTATATTCAGCCTTGCCGCGACGGGGTTGCAATGGGGGCTGGAAAGCATCGGGCTGTCCGATGGTCCAATGATGACAATCCGGTCCAAAACATTTGCTGGCTGCGTCCTGATTACGGCAGGCGCGTATCAGTTGTCGGACCTCAAGTCCGCCTGTCTGCGGCATTGTCAAAGCCCTGCCCGATTCATCGCCGATCATCACAAACCCGGCGCATATGGTGCGTTCCGAATTGGTGCTTTGCATGGGCTGTACTGTCTGGGCTGTTGCTGGGCTTTGATGGCGCTGCTGTTCGTCGGCGGGATCATGAACCTGTACTGGATTGCCGGAATCGCGGTCTACGTCGCATTGGAAAAGCTTCTGCCGGGTGCACGATGGTTGCCCACCCTGACCGGTCTTGGGCTAATCGCAGTGGGTTTCTGGATCGTCCTGAACGCCCTTATGAGCATTTTTTAGTCCCGTTTTCAGGCCGCGGAACAGGCCAATTTCAGCGTTCCAAACCATTGAAACAAGGAGAAGACTTATGCCTATTTTCATAACTTACGCGACCTACTCGCAGGATGGCGTCAAAGGAATGCTGAAGAAGCCTGCAGACCGCACGGCGGCCGTCCGGGCGTTGTTGAAAAAAGTCGGCGGCAAGCTTTTGGCTTTTTACATGACGACCGGCGAAAATGACGTGGTGGTCGTAAGCGAAGTTCCGGATGGCACTGACGCAGTAGCAATTGGAATGGCCGTTGCGGCCTCGGGTGCAGTATCAAACGTTGAAACAGTACGCGCCTGGAAGGCGAAGGACTTTGCCGCCATTACAAAGAAGGCCGCCAAGCTGACCGGGGCTTACACGCCGCCCGGTAAGTGAACAGAGTTATGCGCGGAGGGCCTGTAAGCCGGATCTTGTTCCGGGGTTGCCCCCTTCGATGACCATTCCTCTAGGCCGCGCATTGCTGCGCGGCTCAAGCTGCCAACCCGGTCCCTCTTGGCCAGGACGTGCCTAGCGGCGGTATCGGCTTACGCCGACCTGCCCGCGCGGGGACCCTATTTGGCATTGCTCCCGGTGGGGCTTGCCGTGCCGCCCCTGTTGCCAGCGGCGCGGTGGGCTCTTACCCCACCGTTTCACCCTTACCTCGGACCGAAGTCCGGGGCGGTCTGATTTCTGTGGCGCTTTCCGTCGGGTTGCCCCGCCCGGGCGTTACCCGGCACCGTTGTCTTGTGGAGTCCGGACTTTCCTCTCGGGCCTTGCGGCCCCAGCGGCCATCCGGCCCTCCGCGCAAGCGGTGGGTATGCCTTGTGACAGGCTGCGTCAAGAGTGCAGCGCGGATCAGGATCGGGCGGTCATCGGTACGAGATCAGCACTCTGCAACGGCCCTGTAGCCCAAGGACGATATCGCAGACGAACGGCGGATAGCAAAGTTTCGTCGTCTACGTCAGCGCTGAAGCCGGCGGATTGTGCCAGAATTCGAAACTGATCCATCGGCGCATCTAGCGGGCCATCGTTTTGTCCGCGCGGCGCGGCCAGTTTGTTGCGCTCGAGCCGCAGCCAGTCAAATCGCGGTCCGGGATCAAATTTGCGTCCGGGTGCCATGTCGGAATGACCGATCACACCGTATGGTCGAATGCTCCAGCGATGCATGATCTGAGGCAACAACTGTTCCAGCCTGCGCATTTGCAGGTCTGAAAATGGGTGCCTGCCAGTGTTGTCCAGCTCGATGCCAATCGAACGGGAGTTGATATCCTTCTGACCGCTCCATTCTCCGGCCCCGGCATGCCACGCGCGGTCCTCTTCTCGCACCATGTGCCAGAGCGTCCCGTCGCCCCCAATCAGGTAATGCGCCGAAACTTCGTGGACAGGGTCACACAACCTGTCCAGCGCCTCTTGCGCGCTGTTCATCGCCGTATAGTGCAAAACGATCAGGGACGGCTTCAGCCCGTCCCTGCGTGGTCCGTAGTTAGGCGAAGCGTGCCAGATTGGCGCTTGTGGATCAGTTGTTGACGGCACTGCGGAATGCACTTGGATCCCAGCCACATGCGTACCCATCCCCATCCGGGTCCAGACCGTTGCGATCACGCTGCGGGCCGCCGTTGGCCAGAAACTCGATCTGAGCTTGGTCAGGCGACGGGAACTTGGCGCAATTCCGCTGCGCCTTGGCCTCAAGATTGAAACCAGCGCGGCTGTAAAGCTGTGTACCAACTGGATTCGATGTGCTTAAAGCGTATTGCACGATGTTAGGCTGGCCGTCCGATCCGCGCTGCGGAACAGCAGTTGGGGTGACGACTTCGTAGGTCTGGCGGTTCTGTTGTATCAGGGCCGCGTCGTTTTCGATCGTGCGACGTCCTGATACAGCCGCGAAATCCTGTTCGTCGGAGATCGCATTGTTACTGGCGGCAGACAGCGGGACTTGCGTCAACGTGCTTTGCCCCGACGTGTTGGCCAATGCAGCCGCCGTTGCCGACGCGATATCAGCGTTATCCCCGGTTGGGGTGCTGCTGGGTGCGCCCAGTTGTTGTTCTGACACTTCAGCAGGGCCGGTCAATGGGTTGCCGGTGTAGCCCGGCCCGGCCAGCGCGGCCTCGCGCTGTGCCTGATATTGAGGCGTGTTAAATCCAGTACCCTGGACCGGGGCCACCGTGTTGCAGGCGGCCACAAGTCCGATTGCGGGGATCAGAAGCGTAAAGCGCATTCAGCTGCTCCGTTTTAGCTGGTCTTGCCTGATCCGAGGATTACCACCATTTGCCCGGCTTGGCCACAAACCCGGCGGCGCTTTCCAACGCATAGGCTGTGTTCAGCAAATCGCCTTCTTCCCATGGACGGCCGATCAGTTGAAGACCCAGCGGCAAGCCCTGCTGGTCCAGACCTGCGGGAACCGAGATACCGGGCAAGCCGGCAAGGTTCACTGTCACGGTAAAGACGTCGTTGAGGTACATCTGTACCGGGTCCGCCTCGGTCATCTCGCCCAGACCGAAAGACGCCGACGGGGTTGCCGGTGTCAGGATCGCGTCGATCCCTGCGGCGAAGACATCTTCGAAGTCTTTCTTGATCAGGGTCCGCACCTTACGGGCGCGGTTGTAATAAGCGTCATAAAACCCTGCCGACAGCACATAGGTGCCGATCATGACACGGCGCTGCACTTCGTGACCAAAGCCTTCAGCGCGGGTTTTTTCGTACATCTCGGTGATGCCATCACCCTGCGCCAGCTGGGCGCGGCGGCCATAGCGGACACCGTCATAGCGGGCGAGGTTCGAGGACGCTTCGGCCGGTGCAATCACGTAGTACGCAGGTAGCGCGTATTTGGTGTGCGGCAGCGAAATGTCGACGATCTCGGCGCCTGCTGCTTTCAGCATCTCAGCGCCTTCGGCCCACAGCTTTTCGATCTCGGCAGGCATGCCTTCCATGCGGTATTCTTTGGGGATACCGATCTTCTTGCCCTTGATATCGCCGGTCAGCATCGTCTCAAAATTCGGCACCGCCAGTTCGGTGCTGGTCGAATCCTTGGGGTCGTGACCACACATCGTCTCGAGCATGATCGCAGCGTCGCGCACGTTCTTGGTCATCGGCCCGGCTTGATCCAATGAAGAAGCGAACGCAACGATGCCCCAGCGCGAGCAACGACCATAGGTCGGCTTGATGCCAGTAATGCCAACAAATGCAGCAGGCTGGCGGATCGAACCACCGGTATCGGTACCGGTGGCGGCCAGACAAAGATCTGCTGCGACGGCCGAGGCCGACCCACCGGACGATCCACCGGGTGTCAGTTGCGCATCGTCATTGCCCCGGCGCCATGGGCTGACCGCATTGCCGTACACGGAAGTTTCGTTAGACGAGCCCATGGCGAATTCGTCCATGTTCAGCTTGCCCAGCATCACCGCGCCAGAATCTGCCAGTTGCTGAGACACAGTAGATTCGTATTCGGGCTTGAACCCTTCGAGGATTTTGGAAGCCGCCTGCGAGGGTACGCCTTTGGTGCAGAACAGATCCTTGATGCCGATCGGCAGGCCGCACATCGACGGCGCGTCGCCTGCTTTGATCCTTACGTCCGCCGCCTTGGCGCGCTCCAGCGCGATTTCGGGCGTTTTGTGGACAAAAGCGTTCAGCGCGTCGGCGTCATCGATTGCCTTCAGGCAGGATTCGGTCAGCTCGACAGAGGTTACGTCGCCAGCGCGCAGCGCGTCGCGCGCTTCGGCCAAGCCCAGTTTGTTCAGATCGCTCATGTCTTACTCCACAACTTTGGGAACAGCGAAGAACCCTTCGCGCGCATCAGGGGCATTGGCCAGAACCTTGTCTTGCTGGTTGCCGTCAGTGACCACATCCTCGCGGCGTTTCAGGCGCATCGGCTCGACCGAAACCATCGGTTCGACACCTTCGACATCAACCTCGTTGAGTTGTTCGATGAAGCCAAGGATGGTGTTGAATTCGGATGCCAGCGCGGGCAGCGCGTCATCCTCGACCTTGATCCGGGCCAGTTTGGCCACCTTGGCGGCGTTGCTTTGGTCAATCGACATCGGATATCCTCATATGCGTTAGGGGGCATTTACCTGTCTGGTCGCCGGGTCGCAAGACCGCCAAGGCGCTGATCCACCCTTGAGCGCATGGCAAAGGTCCATAAATCCTGTCCGATCATTCATTTCTAATTACTCCCATGCAAAAAATGAACCAATTAGTTCACTTCGCATCTTGAAATACTGAACTGAACTGTTCATTTCGTATGATACGGCACAGCCTTATATGGAGAAAAACGATGAAAACGTTCATGACTGCCTTTGTACTGGCCACTACGGTTCTTGCTGCGCAAGCTCAGGCGGGCGCTTTTGGCCCAAGCATGGACACCCTGACCCGCAGCCTGATTTTCCCCGATCAGGTGTCGGAACCTGTCACTCAGGATCAGAACAAACCGGGCAAGTAATTTAGCCCGCAAAAACCGGGTTGGGTCCAAATGCCCCGGCCCGGCAATTGCCTGCTGCGTTCCGCGCGGCGTATCGCTACGGTGGTCCACAAGTAACCCGCCGGCCTGCCCTGCAGACCCGGCAAGCCAACGGAGCGGAAGATGGACGCGCGCAAGCAAGCTGTTCTGGACGCAATTGATGCGGCCAACTCACACGACCCCAACCTCGAAGACGGCCAGCCCACTGAACTGCTTTATGGTCAGCGCATGAGCGCCGAGTTGGACAGGTTGTTCCCGGACGCCTCTGACCCGTTGCAGATTGCAGCGCGGGGTCAGCATGTGGAGCGGTGGAAACTGGCGCGCAGTAAATTCCCCGAAGGTCGCGCTGGATATCTGGCCTGGCGCAAGGCGCAGGGCGTCCACCACGCCGAGGTCGTGATGGGGCTTATGGAGCAGAACAGCTACTCTTCCGATTATGTGGAATCTGCCGGTCGGATGCTGCGCAAACAGGGCATCAAGCGTGACGACGAGGTGCAGGCGCTGGAGGATGTGATCTGTTTCGTTTTCCTTAAATGGTATTTCGCACCGTTCGCCGAAAAGCACTCGGCCGAGAAAATCCAAAGCATCGTCGAGAAAACCGCGCGCAAGATGTCGGATCAAGGCCGCGCACGTGTGCTGTCTGAATTTGACCTGCCCGCAGAACTGGCCGCAGCGTTTCAGACCTGAGTCGCGCGGGTCAGGTGCCTGCGATACACCTCGATCATCCAGCCCAGCATGAGGGCATTCAGGATGTGCCACATGAAATGCGTGCCAAACGGGATCTGCCCACATATGGGTTCGTCCAGCGCACGAAAGGTGATCGATGCGATCAGGATCATCGCCCCGATGGCCAGACCACGGGCGGTGTCCGGCACCCGGTGGCGCAAAAGAAACGCATAGATCAAGATCAGCAGCGGCACCGGGGCATAGGCTGCTGACCCACCCAAACCCGGAACCACCTGAAACAGGGGCACCGTCGCTGCGGCATAGGGAACGAACAGCGCCGTCACGATCCCGGCCGTAAGCGGCCGCATGTGCCAGACTTCCCGGTTGATCGCGAAGATGTAGACCAGGATGTATAGCAAAATCGGCAGAACATCCGCCATGGCGGCCCAGACCTGCGCGTGGGTATGGAACAGGTAACTGCCGACCCCGATAGCGGCGAGAATGACGACCAGCACCATCGCCAACGGCATCCCCTGCCCGCGCACACGCAGCCACATGACAAATGCTGCAATCAGAAACGCCGCGTTTGTCACCGCGTTTATCGGTTCGGCCCAATAGGCGGGCGACAAGCGCTCGCAATAGCCATCAATTTCCTGAAACCAGTCCATGAACTTTTACATAGCCGATGCTAAGTTAATGCCAACAGTTTGTTTTGGGAGGATGAATTCATGAACATCATTTGGCTGGGACACGGCAGTTTCCGCATCGAAACCGGCGGACAGGTTCTGCTGATCGACCCCTGGCTGACGGGTAACCCAGTCTTGTCCGAGGAACAGCATGATGACGCTCTAAACGGGGCGACTCATATCCTTCTGACGCATACACATTTCGATCACGTCGCCGATGTCGTATCGCTGGCCAAGCACCTGAACATCCCCGTGGTCGGACAATACGACCTGATGGGGTATTGGAACGAGTCTGAGGGGCTGGAAACTATTGGCTACAACAAGGGCGGCACCGTGAACCTGAACGGCGTCAAAGTGTCGATGGTGCCAGCCTCGCACAGCTCGACCTTTTCTACACCTGATGGGCTGCGTACCGGCGGCAGCGAGGTCGGGTACATGATCGCCTCGGAAGGGCACATGCTGTATGTCTCGGGCGATACCGACATCATGGCCGATATGGATTGGATGGGGGATTACTACAAACCCGATATCGGGATCCTGTCGGCAGGCGGTCACTTCACGATGGACATGAAGGGCGCGGCATATGCGGCCAAGCGGTATTTCAACTTCAAGACCCTGATTCCCTGCCACTACAAGACCTTCCCAATCCTCGAACAATCAGCTCAGGCGCTGGTCGACGGGTTGCCGGGGGTCGATGTCATCGAACCCGAGGTGATGAAGGCCATTACTCTTTGAGGTTAACGCCGCGCGGCGAAGAACTCTTTCAAAAGCTCGGCGGCCTCCTGCCCTCGGATGCCGTCGTAAACCTCTGGCACGTGGTGTGCTTGTGTATGGGTGAAAACCCGCGCGCCATGAGCAACGCCGCCTGATTTCGGATCGGCGGCCCCGTAATAGATGCGCCGGATACGCGCCGCTGCCAGAGCCGCCGCACACATCGCGCAAGGCTCTAGCGTCACATAAAGGTCGTGATCGGGCAGACGTTCGGATCCGGCTGCGGCGCATGCAGCACGCAGGGCCAGTATCTCGGCATGGGCGGTGGGATCGTTCAGCTCTCGTGTTCGGTTGCCCGCAGAGGCCACGATCGATCCATCCGGGCCGGCAATAACAGCGCCCACAGGTACTTCACCACGATCCGCCGCAGCGCGCGCTTCAACCAGCGCCTTATCCATGTGCGATCTGAACACCATGCCTCTGACTGCAACAGAAACCTGTCTTTCGCAAGCGGCCGGGATGCGCTATGGGCTGCGGATGACCAAAACCCCTCCTCCAGGCGACCGGATCGCCAAAGTCCTTGCCCGCGCAGGCGTTGCCTCGCGCCGTGAAGCTGAACGCATGATCGAAGCAGGTCGTGTGAGTGTAAACGGCAAGACCATCGACAGCCCTGCGCTGAACGTCACCGCCAAGGACAAGATCTTTGTCGACGGCAAACCGGTGTCGGAACCGGAACCTTCGCGCCTGTGGCTGTATCACAAGCCTTCGGGTCTGGTGACAACGACACGTGACGAAAAAGGACGCGCGACAATTTTTGACAAACTGCCCGAGGATATGCCCCGGGTCATGAGTGTCGGGCGGTTGGACCTGAACTCGGAAGGGTTGCTGCTGTTGACCAATGATGGCGGCATCAAGCGCAAGTTGGAACTGCCCTCGACCGGATGGCTACGCAAATACCGCGTGCGGGTGAATGGCCGCCCCAAGGACGAGGATTTTGCACCGCTTCGTAAGGGGCTTGTGATCGACGGGGAACGCTTTTTGCCGATGGACGTCACGCTGGACCGTCAACAAGGCGCAAATGCCTGGCTGACCATCGGTCTGCGCGAAGGCAAGAACCGTGAAATTCGGCGTGCGATAGAAGATATCGGTTTTGCGGTGAACCGGCTGCTGCGAGTGTCCTACGGCCCCTTCCAGTTGGGAAGCCTGAAACCCGGCGAAGTCGAAGAGATCCGCCGTCGGGTCATGCGCGATCAACTAGGGTTGGAAGCCGAGCCCGAAGCACCGGCCAAACGACCCGCTCGCCCACAGCGAAATCGGCCCCCGATCGGCAAGAAACCTCGCAAGTGACGCAGGTTAGGCAACCTTCCCCCTAGCGCCACGGTCTCTCATGGCCTAGATTTCCTCAAGGGACATTTTTGGGGGGCGCCATGTCCGGGACCGGAGTGCAAAAACTGGCCTATGTCGTGTTGTTGATGCTGATGTTCGGCGTCTGCACCGGCGTGTTGGGAGGCTTGTAAGCACATGGCCAAACGGTATGGCGGGAAATTCAGCCCACAGGACGACTCCTCGTCTCCGAATCAACCTTCGCGCGGACAGTTTGACGTCGCTCGGGTCGAACCGGCCGGGGCGCGCGCTAACCTGTTGTTTCTTCCGGCTGTTCCCTTGGTTTTTCTGTCGCTGAACGATGGGGCCGTCGGATTGACGATCGGCCTGATCGCAGCGGGTCTTTTGACAGCTGCAGCATTTCTGCTGCGCGAAGGGCTGCGGGCCGAATCCGCCTACAACGCTCGCCGCACAGCCCGTCGCCCGGCGTTTCCCAGAAAGATATTCTCCAGCCTATTGACCGGACTTGGCGTCGGATTGGCCGCTTATCGCACCGAATATCTGGATGCAGCCGCAGCGTCTGAAGCCAGCTTGATCGCCCCGATTCTGTTCGGTTTGATGGCCAGCGTCCTGCACTCTGTCTCTTTCGGAATTGATCCGATGACTGACAAAGGCATGGAAGGCATCGACACTTTCCAGCAAGACCGCGTTGCCCGCGTCGTGGAAGATGCTGAAACACATCTGTCCGAGATGACCGACGCCATCAAACGCGCTGGCGACCGCAGGATCGAGGCCCGGGTTGAACGCTTTCAGGATACCGCCCGCGACCTGTTCCGCACGGTCGAGGAAGACCCCCGCGATCTGGCCGGTGCGCGTAAATACCTGACCGTTTACTTAAAGGGCGCGCGTGACGCGACGGTCAAGTTTGCTGACGTTTATGCCCGCACCCGCGATGCGCAGGCGTTGGAGGATTATTCGTCCCTCCTGGATGATCTTGAACAGAATTTCGCGGCGCGTACCCGCAAGTTGCTTTTGGACGACCGCAGTGATCTGACGGTTGAAATTGATGTGTTGCGCGAAAGGCTGCAACGCGAAGGCGTCCGGTTGGACTGACCGGCCACAATTTGAGAGAGGATTACCCCATGTCCGATGACATCAAGAACAAGGCGGTCGAGGCTGAAACGCTGGTGCAGGAAGTGACCGCTGTCACCCTGCCCGACCCGACCGCCGAAATCGTCTTGCTTGAGGAGGCCGACGAACCTGTCAGCGCCGAAATCCGCAAGCGGATGAATGAGATCGACATGGATAACACCAATTCCATCGTCGCGTTCGGGTCGTCTGCCCAGGCGGAATTGCAGGAAATCAGCCAGGCCATGCTGGCGGATGTCCGCAACAAAGATGTCGGGCCCGCCGGGGATAGCCTGCGCAATATCGTCACGACGATCCGCGGGTTTTCAGTCAGTGAGCTGGACGTCCGGCGCGAACGCAGCTGGTGGGAAAAGCTGTTGGGCAAGGCTGCACCTTTCGCCCAGTTTACCGCCAAGTTTGAAGATGTTCAGGGGCAGATCGACAGGATCACCGACGACTTGCTGGGCCACGAACATACGCTGCTGAAAGACATCAAGTCGCTGGACCTGTTGTATGAAAAGACGCTGGGTTTTTATGACGAGCTTGCGCTGTATATCGCAGCTGGCGAAGAAAAACTGACCGAGCTGGACAGCCAGAACATCCCCGAAAAAGAAGCCGAAGTTCAGGCCGCGCCAGAAGACCAACAAGTCATGAAGGCGCAAGAGCTGCGTGACCTGCGCGCAGCGCGGGATGATCTGGAACGGCGTGTTCACGACCTGAAGCTGACGCGACAGGTGACGATGCAATCGCTGCCCTCGATCCGGTTGGTGCAGGAAAATGACAAGTCGCTGGTGACCAAGATCAACTCGACCCTCGTCAACACCGTTCCGCTGTGGGAAACGCAACTGGCTCAGGCCGTCACCATCCAGCGTAGCGCCGAGGCAGCCGCGGCCGTGCGCGATGCGAATGACCTGACGAATGAGCTGCTGACCTCGAACGCGGCGAACCTGCGTGAGTCGAACAAGATGATCCGCGAGGAAATGGAACGCGGCGTGTTTGATATCGAGGCGGTCAAGCAAGCCAATGCTGACCTGATCGGCACGATCAACGAAAGTCTTGCAATTGCTGACGAAGGCAAGGCCAAGCGCGCCGCAGCCGAGCAGGAACTGCAGAAAATGGAGACCGAGCTGCGCGACACCCTTGCCTCTGCCAAGGCGCGCAAAGACGGCGTCGGCGACAACGCTGGAACTGCGGTTTCGAGCTAAAGGCAGGCTGGACGTGCGAGTGCCGGGATATCTGAAACCCCTGTTGGGTATGGTGGCGCTGTTGGCGCTGGCCAATTGCGATGAGGCATTGACGTCGTCTGTCGTGCCGCAACCGCGCCCGGTGGCACCTGCACCGGCACCCAATGCTTATGTTCCCCCGTCTGCGGCAAGTCAGGATCTGGCCCGGTTCTATCAGCGGGTCGAACGTGACCTGCTGACCCGCGATATGTTGCGCGTGGACGGAGGCGGTCCCGATACACCCTATGATGCCGATGATCTTGCCCGTAATTTTGAGGCTATAGCCTTTTACAGCGAATACCCCGATCACGCTGTAACCACGCGCATTCGGCGAACGGACGGGCAGCTTAGCCGGTGGGCAGGACCTGTGCGGATTCAGACCGAATTCGCCCCGTCCGTGACACCCGAGATACGCGCAAAAGACTCCGCCGACGTCGAAGCGTTTGCGGATCGGCTGAGCAAATTGACGGATCATCCAATCTCGGTCGTCAATCGCAAGGCCAATTTCCATGTCTTCTTTGCAGGCAAGGATGACAGCGCCTATGTGGTGAAACGCCTGAAACAGCTGATTCCGGGCATCAGCACGCCTTCACTGGATTTGGTTGCAAACCCGCGCGCCAATATTGACTGTCTTGTTTTTGCGTCTCCTACCAATACCTCACCGTATAAATTTGTGCGGGCTGTCACGCTCATCCGCGCTGAACTGCCGGACCTGACCCGGCGCAGCTGCATCCACGAAGAAATTGCGCAGGGGCTTGGATTATCCAATGACAGCCCGGCGGCACGACCGTCGATATTCAACGACAATGACGAGTTTGCGCTGTTGACCAGCCATGACGAGAAACTTCTGACAATGCTTTATGACCCGCGCCTTGAACCCGGTGTGACAGCCGAGGACGCCCGCCCCGTGGTACGGATCATTGCACGCGAATTGATGGGCCAGCAGCTCTGAGCCCAAGAAAAGGAGACCCCAATGGGTATTTTCGATTTTCTGACCGGAGAATTTATCGACGTCATTCACTGGGTCGACGACACCCGTGACACCATGGTTTGGCGGTTTGAGCGTGAAGGACATGCCATCAAGTACGGCGCCAAACTGACGGTGCGCGAAGGACAGGCGGCGGTATTCGTGCACGAAGGGCAATTGGCGGATGTATTCACGCCCGGCCTCTACATGCTTGAGACCAACAACATGCCGATCCTGACGACGCTGCAGCATTGGGATCACGGGTTTCAATCGCCCTTCAAATCCGAGATTTATTTCGTCAACACGACCCGGTTCAATGACCTGAAATGGGGCACCAAAAACCCGATCATGCTGCGCGATCCGGAATTTGGCCCGACACGCATTCGCGCCTTTGGCACCTACACGATCCGGGTAAAAGATCCTGCGAAGTTCCTGATTGAGATCGTCGGCACCGATGGTGAATTCACAATGGACGAGATCAGCTTTCAGATCCGCAACATCATCGTGCAGGAATTCAGCCGCGTGATCGCCGGGTCCGGCATTCCGGTTCTGGACATGGCCGCCAACACCGCCGATCTGGGCAAGCTGATCGCGGCCGAGGTCTCGCCCGTTCTAGAAGGTTACGGGTTGGAGATGCCGGAATTCTACATCGAAAACATCTCGCTACCGTCTGCGGTCGAGGCTGCGTTGGACAAGCGGACGTCGATGGGATTGGCAGGCGATCTGGGCAAGTTCACCCAGTATTCCGCCGCCGAAGCGATGACCGCAGCAGCCAACAACCCCGGTCAGGGCGGCGGCATGGGTGCAGGCCTAGGCATGGGTATGGGCATGGCGATGGCCAACCAGATGGCAAACATGGCAGCGGGTCAACCAAGCGGACCGTGGGGCGGTTCCGCCCCCGCTGCCTCGCAACCGACCGCACATGCGGCACCGCCCCCTCCTCCGGTTGAGCATGTTTGGCATATCGCAGTGGAAGGGCAGACCAGCGGGCCGTTTTCCAAGGCCAAGATGGGCCGCATGGCGACTGATGGTGAGATCACCCGCGATACCCATGTCTGGACCGCCGGTCAGGACGGGTGGAAAAAAGCGGGCGACGTGCAGGAGCTTGCGCAGCTGTTTACCATCCTGCCCCCGCCGCCTCCTGGGGCCTAACCCTGTGGCTAACGCCGATCAAATGGCTCCATATTCCCAACGCGACATCGCGTGCGCGGTCAAGCTGTCTGCGCTTTTGGGGTGGGTCGGCGTTATTGGCGTACCAGTTTTCTCAAACGAATATCGAAGCGGCCTTGACCTGAACTCGCTGTCCCTTGTTTTTTGGTATGCGTTATTTGGGTTGCCTATTTCTCTTTTCATTTGCTGGCTGTTCGTCAAGCCGTTTTTGCGCGTCATGATGCGGCGCAAGGTTGGTTATGTCCGAGCAGCCTGTTGGGGCGCAGGAATCGGGTTTGGCCTTGTAGCCGTTTGGGTTGCCATAAGCCGCTACCGTGGTTGGCGAAAGTCACAGAACCCCGACACTAGGTTTGGCTTTGGCGACGCTAACGGAACAATCGAAGAAAACGGCATTTTGACTGATTATGGCTGGTGGCGGCTCGCCGAGAACTCTTTCCAGTTCATTCTGATCTGCGTCCTCGCTGCGTTGATCGTGCGCCTGATTATCGGGCCCGGAAAATACCCCCCTCCAATCAAGGTTCACCCATGACAGACGAACACCGCTTTCCCTGCGAGCAATGCGGCTCGGACTATCGGTTCAATCCGGGCGACGGAACCCTGACCTGCGATCATTGCGGGCATTCGGAATCCATAGGTGCCGGACCGTGGGGCGGTGCCAGCCTGAAAGAACTGGATTTCAACGCGGCGCTGGCGGACAAGCTGCCGGAAGCAGAGATCGAGGAAACGCGGGTTCTGTCCTGCCCGAACTGCGCAGCTGAGGTCGAGTTTGACCCGAACACCCATGCGGCCGAATGCCCGTTCTGTGCCACTCCGGTAGTCACGGAGACGGGAGTTAACCGGCATATCAAGCCAAAAGGCGTGTTGCCCTTTGCTCTGGATGAACGTTCGGCTCATAAGGCGATGTCGAGCTGGCTTGGCAAGTTGTGGTTCGCGCCCAACGGGTTGAAGGATTATGCCCGCAAAGGTCGCAAGATGCAGGGGATTTACGTCCCCTACTGGACCTTCGACGCGGATACCAAGTCAGCTTATCGCGGCGAGCGGGGCACGGTGTATTACGAGACCCAGACCGTCATGCGTGACGGCAAGCGCGTGCAACAGCAGGTGGCAAAGGTGCGGTGGTCCCCAAAATCCGGTCGGGTTGCCCGGTTCTTTGACGATGTTCTTGTGCTCGCGTCCCAGTCACTGCCGAAACGCTATACTGACGCATTGGAACCCTGGGACTTGCCGGCGCTTGAACCTTACCAGCCGGAGTATCTGGCGGGATTCCGGGCCGAGGCTTATACAGTCGAATTGCAGGACGGGTATACCGAAGCGCGCGGGCATATGGCCCGCGTAATTGAGCGGGATGTGCGTTTTGATATCGGCGGAGACCGGCAGCGCATTCACGCAATCGACACGGATGTGCAAAATGTAACCTTCAAACATATTTTACTACCTGTCTGGCTGGCCGCATACAAATACCGGGGCCAGACCTATCGTTTCGTTGTGAACGGCAGAACGGGGCGTGTTCAGGGCGAACGCCCTTGGTCCGCTATCAAGATCACGATCGCTGTTGTGTTGGGTCTGCTGGTTGCAGCGGGTGTCGGATACCTCATGGCAACTGGTCAGCAGTAGCACCTGTCCCCTTTTAACCGCTTGAATATCACCGATCCTACCGCCATCCTGCGCCTCGGCTACACGAAGGGGGAGCAGAGTGACGCTATCCGATTTGGATCGATTGCTGGCTGAGCGACATTCTTGCCGGGCGTTCCGACCTGAACCCGTTCCCAAAGACCAGATCAAACAGATTCTGACCAGCGCGTCCCGTGCGCCCAGCTGGTGTAATGCGCAGCCCTGGAACATCGTGATCACCAGTGGAGCCGAGACTGACGCTTTTCGAAAAGCGCTGCAAAACGAAGTCACAACCGGCGCACCGGAACCCGACCTGCCGTTCCCGACGGCGTATACCGGTATATATCAGGAGCGACGTCGCGAATGTGGCTGGGCATTATACGAAGCCGTGGGCGTGCAGCGCGGGGACCGCGCCGGTTCGGCCAAGCAAATGATGGAAAACTTCACCCTTTTCGGTGCGCCCCATTGTGCGATCATCTCAAGCCCTAAGGAACTTGGCGCGTACGGAGCAATGGACAGTGGTGGATTTGTCATGGCCTTCACCCTCGCCGCGCAAGCCTTGGGAGTGGCCACAATCCCTCAGGCCGCCGTGGCCAGCTATGGCAAGTTTCTGCACCGGTATTTCGACATTCCCGATGATCGGTTGATCTTGTGCGCAATCTCATTCGGATACTCGGATGCAGACCACCCTGCGAACGGGTTTCGAACCGACCGGGCCGATCTGGACGAGATCGCTCGTTGGGTCGGATAACCACGCCACCAAACGGAGAACAGATTTGCGTGCACTTTTACAGAGAGTTTCCCGGGCAAAAGTCTCGGTTGACGGACAAACGGTTGGGCAGTCCGGTCCGGGGCTGATGATCCTGGTCTGTGCGATGAAGGGTGACGACGAACAAAAGGTCGAACAACTGGCGGCCAAGGTTTCAAAGCTGCGTATTTTCAAAGATGACACAGGTAAGATGAACCGCTCTGTCGTGGATGTGGGTGGCTCGGCGTTGGTGATCAGCCAGTTCACGCTGGCCGCCGATACCTCGCGCGGGAACCGACCGGGGTTTTCCGAGGCAGCCCCCCCTGATGTGGGGCAGCGCCTTTATGAAGAGTTTGCGCGGCGGTTGCAGGCCCATGGCGTGCCCGTCGAAACCGGGAAGTTCGGGGCCGACATGGCGGTAGAGCTGGTCAATGATGGACCGGTCACAATTTGGACGGAAAGCTGATGGACCAAAGGCAACAAGCAATTCGTATTTGGCAGGCCGGTGTTGATGCGGTTGACGGAAAACGAGCCACCAAAGCTGCTCTGGATAAGGTCCCAACGCCCGACCGGATTCTGGCCGTCGGCAAGGCAGCCGCAGCGATGGCCAGCGCGGCATTGGACCACTTCGGACCGCGTCCGACGCTGGTTGTCACCAAGGACGATCACGGGCGCGACCTGCCGGAACATGTGCAGTTGATCGAAGCCTCTCATCCGGTTCCGGACACACGAAGTCTGGACGGTGGCCGCGCCCTGCGCGAAGAGATCGAGGCGATGGCACCTGGTTCCCATGTACTGCTGCTGGTTTCGGGCGGGGCATCATCCTTGGCAGAGGACTTACTGCCGGGTAACTCTTTGGCAGATCTGGCGCAATTGAACACAAGGCTGCTGGCCGAAGGTTTGGATATCACCGCAATGAATGCCGAGCGTCGAAAGCAGTCGCGGATCAAGGGCGGCGGGCTGTTGTCCCATTTCGACGGGGCGAAAGCGACCGTTCTGGCAATCTCGGATGTGCCCGGGGACGACCTGAAAGTCATCGGATCGGGAATTGGTGCATTGCCCGTCACTTACAAATTTGACGCCTCGACCAAGATCGTTGCTTCGAACGCCCATGCACGCTTGGCAGCCGCAGAAATGGCGCGCCGAGACGGATTGCAATTGCTGGCTGAGGAAGAATGCCTGCATGACGACTACTTAAGCGTCGCATCCCTTATCGGGCAACGCCTGAGGGATATACCCCCCGGCGTCATGGTTTTCGGCGGCGAACCAACGGTGGTTTTGCCGGACAAGCCGGGCCGTGGCGGGCGCAATCAGGCGTTGGCGCTGGCACTCGCCCGGGAAATAGCTGGAACACCAAACTTGACTGTTGTTGTCGGTGGTACCGATGGCACCGATGGTCCAACCAATGCGGCCGGAGCCGTAGTCGACGGCAAAACTTGGGGCAAAGGGGCCGATACCGCCTTGCAGCAGGCAGACAGTGGCAGTTTTCTGGACAAGGCCGGAGCTTTGCTGGTGACAGGCCCAACCGGAACGAACGTGATGGACCTTGTTGTCGCAATCAAACAGTGATTTGACGATTTTGGTACGTTGCAAAAAGACAAAGACCGAAAGACTTCCGAAATGACTCGCTCGCCCAATTCGCTATGCGATATCGAAGATCTACCGGATGTCGGCATAGTGATGCCGGATGGATGTCGTCTTTCAGCGCGTGTCTGGCGCCCGGTGGATGCGGACAGCAACCCCGTTCCGGCCATTTTGGAGTTCCTGCCCTATCGCAAGCGCGACGGCACGGCGACGCGGGATGCCCTGACCCATCCATGGTTTGCCAAACGCGGCTATGCTTGCATTCGTGCGGACATGCGCGGCAATGGAGACAGCGAAGGGTTGATGGAAGACGAGTACACCCAGCAAGAGCTGGAGGATGCCGTTTCCACAATTAAATGGCTGGCGGATCAGCCGTGGTGTTCGGGCACCGTTGGGATGATGGGAATCAGCTGGGGCGGGTTCAACGCGCTTCAGGTTGCTGCCCTTCGACCCGCGCCGCTGAAAGCAATTATCACCCTGTGTTCAACCGCAGATCGTTACGCAGACGACATCCACTTTAAGGGCGGATGCTTGCTGAATGAAAACCTGGGTTGGGGCGCGACCATGTGGTCCTACTCATCCCGCGCACCGGACCCTACGCTGCGCCCCAACTGGCGGGAGTTATGGCTTGAGCGTTTGGAAAACCAACCGTTCCTACCCTCGATCTGGCTGCGCCACCAGACGCGCGACGCCTATTGGCAGCATGGCTCTGTCTGCGAAGATTTCAGCGCGATCCGCGCGGCGACGTTGGCCATAGGCGGCTGGGGTGACGCGTACAAGAATACCGTGCCGCTGCTGGTCGAACAGCTTAGCGCTCCGGTCAAGGGAATCGTGGGGCCATGGGTGCACAAATACCCGCATTTCGCAGTGCCCGAACCGAGGATCGGTTTTCTGCAAGAGGCGCTGCGTTGGTGGGATCACTGGCTGAAGGGTCTGGATAGCGGCGTTGAAACCGACCCAGACTATCGAGCGTATCTGATGGACGGCGTCCGCCCAAAGCGGTGGTACAACAACAGACCCGGGCGCTGGATCAGCGAGCAAGCCGGCGCGACCTCGCATTTGTCCAACCTGACACTGAGCCTGTCGAACGGTGGGCTCGGGCAAGATGAGCCGCTGGATATGCGTGTCCAGTCGCCGCAAACCTGCGGCATGGATGGCGGCGAGTATTGCGCAATTTGGCTGGGACCCGACATGCCCGGCGATCAGCGCGCCGATGATGCGTTGTCCGCCTGTTTCGATGGCCCGCCTTTGTCGGAAGATCTTGATATTGTCGGCGCTCCGCGCATTTGCCTGAATGTCAGTGCCGACCGACCGCAAGCACAGATTGCGGTGCGGCTAAATCATATCCATCCGGACGGGGCCTCAACCCGGATCACCTATGGCGTTCTGAACCTGTCGCACCGAGACAGCCACGCGCAACCAACTCCGTTGATGCCCGGAGCGCCCTACGAAATCTCACTGGACCTGGATCACATCGCCTATCGCGTTCCCAAAGGGCATCGCGTGCGGGTGGCTGTGTCCAGCGCGTATTGGCCGCTGATCTGGCCCTCACCCGAACCCGTCGAACTGCACCTGACAGGTGGTACGATCACGATCCCGAACCGGCCGACAGCGGGTGATGATGAACATGTGTTTCAACCACCCGACTCTGAAACCCCGATTGACGTGACGTCCCTGCGGGACAGCAGCAATTCTCGCCGGGTGGAAACAGACATGAATTCAGGTGAAACCAGCCTGATAATCGAAGACGATTTTGGTCGTGTGACCGACAATCACCACGGGCTGACATATGGTGGTACAGCCGATGAACGCTGGACCATCCACCCCGACGACCCGCTATCCGCCCACGGGCAGTGCCGCTGGACACAGAAGATCAGTCGGGACGGGATAGACCTGCGCACGGAAACATCCTGCGAAATGTGGTCGGATCGAGAGAGCTTTTTTCTTAAGGCGCAAATAAGTGCCTTTGAAAACGAAACCTTGGTATTCTCTAAACAAACGGAGGACGCCGTTCCACGAAACCAGATGTGATATTTTGGTGGCCAAAGGTCAGACATTTGTCCTTGCTCGGTAGACCGAAATGCGCCTAACTTGACTCATGCGTCAATAAAAATGCCCGGGAAGGGCTGAAATTCAATCAACTGGGAGATCACTAAATGAACGAACAACTCACTCACATGGCCGGTCAGGTCACTGCGGGCAAACTGACCCGTCGCGAATTCATGGGGAAAGCGGCGGCTCTGGGTGTGTCGGCGGCGATGGCCAGCACCATGTTCGCTGACGCTGCGCGCGCGGCAGGACCGAAGAAGGGCGGCGACCTGAAATTTGGCCTGCAGGGCGGCGAATCCACCAATTCGCTGGATCCGGCGACCTATGCCAGCTCGGTGCCGTTCCAGAACGGCAAACAATTCGGCGACCAGCTTGTGGAAGTTGCGCCCGACGGGTCGATCGAGCCGCGCCTGGCTGAAGCCGTCGAAGGCAGCGCGGACGCCAAAGTTTGGACATTCAAACTGCGTCAGGGTGTCGAGTTCCACAACGGCAAGACCATGACCAGCGAAGACGTGCTGAAAACCATGGAGCGCCACTCGAACGAAGACTCCAAGTCCGGTGCCCTGGGTATCATGAAGGGCATCGAGTCAATGAAGGCCGATGGCGACAATTTCCAGGTCACACTGACCGAGCCAAATGCCGACTTGCCCTATCTGATGGCCGACTATCACCTGATCATTCAGCCTGATGGCGGAATGGAAAACCCAGGTGCGGGCATTGGCACCGGACCATACCAGTTGGAAGTCGACGAGCCGGGCGTACGCCACGTGTTCAAGAAATTTGCCAACCACTGGAACCCCGATTTCGGCAATTTCGACAGCGTCGAAGTAATTGTCATCAACGATGCGACTGCCCGTACGGCTGCTCTGCAGTCCGGTCAGGTTCACGCGATCAACCGCGTTGAACCAAAGGTTGCCGATCTGCTGGGCCGCGCCCCGAACTTGACGGTGCACTCGACCGCCGGCCGTGGACATTATGTGTTCATCATGCATTGCGACACCGCGCCGTTCGACAACAACGAACTGCGGCTGGCGCTAAAACACGCAATCAACCGCCAGGACTTGGTCGACAAGGTTCTGCGCGGCTACGGCACAATTGGCAACGACATGCCGATCAATGCGGCATACCCGCTGTTTGACGGCTCTATCCCGCAACGCGACTACAGCCTTGAAAAGGCGGCAGAGCACTATGCGAAGTCGGGCCATGACGGTTCGCCGATCATCCTGCGTGTTGCAGATGGCGCCTTCCCGGGTGCCGTTGACGCAGCGGCCCTGTTCCAGCAAAGCGCGGCTCAGGCCGGTATCCCGCTGGAAATCAAGCGCGAGCCCAACGATGGCTATTGGTCCGAGGTCTGGAACGTTCAGCCGTTCTGCGCATCCTATTGGGGTGGCCGTCCGGTGCAGGATCAGATGTACGCGACAGCGTATCTGTCGACTGCCGACTGGAACGACACCCGCTTCAAGGTGCCAGAGTTCGACGAAATGCTGTTTGCAGCACGGGCCGAACTGGACAACGACAAACGCAAGGACATCTACAGCAAAATGGGCATGATGGTCCGCGACCAGGGCGGTCTGATCTGCCCGATGTTCAACGATTTTGTCGAAGGCGTCACCAATCAGCTCGAAGGTTGGGAAAGCGACCCAACCCAAGAGATGATGAATGGCAACATGTCACGCAAGATGTGGTTCGCCTGATAGGGCCCACGGATAATGCATCCTATCATCAAACTGGTTTCCCAGCGCCTTGCGCTGGGACTCCTGCTTCTCTTCGGTGCATCGGCTCTGATTTTCGGCCTCACCGAAGCCCTGCCTGGGGACGCTGCGCAAGCGGTCCTTGGCCAATCCGCAACCCCCGAGGCGCTGGCAAACCTGCGCGAGGAAATGGGCCTCAACCGTCCCGCTCTAACCCGATATTTCGAATGGTTGGGCGGCATCCTGCAGGGCGATCTGGGTCAGTCTTTGACCAACAAACTCGACATCGCAGAAAGCATCGGAAAGCGCTTAGGGAACACCCTGTTCCTGGCATGTGCTGCTGCCGTCATTTCCGTGCCGCTAGCTATCTTTTTAGGCCTTCTGGCCGTTCGGTACCGCAACCGCTGGCCTGACAAACTGATCTCTGCCATCACCCTGACAACGGTTTCGATCCCGGAATTCCTGATCGGTTACGTGGTGATCTACTTCGTCTCAGTAAAACTGGGCTGGTTCTCCTCACTCGCAATGATCAACGACACAATGTCCTTCGGGCAAAAGCTCAATGCCATCGCCTTGCCTGCCTTCGTTCTGACACTGGTGGTTCTGGCGCAGATGATGCGAATGACCCGCGCTGCAATCCTGAACCTGATGCAATCGGCCTACATCGAAACGGCCGAACTGAAAGGCCTCTCGAATTTTCAGGTCATTGCGCGCCACGCGTTTCCCAACGCGATTTCCCCCATTGTCAACGTTGTGATGCTGAACCTGGCCTATCTGGTTGTGGGCGTCGTCGTTGTTGAAGTGGTGTTCGTATATCCCGGCATGGGGCAATATCTGGTGGATTCGGTGACCAAGCGTGACGTGCCAGTCGTTCTGGCCTGCGGCGTCGTCTTTGCCGCGGTCTATATCGGGCTCAACATGGTTGCCGATATTGTGTCTATCCTTGCCAACCCAAGACTGAGGCATCCGAAATGATGAAGAACATTCCTATTTCGGCCGCCGTCGGTCTGTTTTTCACCGGACTGTACTTTTTCATAGCCATCGCAGCCCCGCTGATCGCCCCTTACGGAATGGCCGAAGTGGTCGGTGATGTGTGGGAACCGTCAAGCGCCGAGCATCTGCTGGGCACGGACAATATCGGGCGCGATCTGCTGACACGCATGATCTATGGTGGTCGCACGACAATCTTTATCGCTGCGATGGCTACGATCCTCAGCTTTATCACAGGCACTTCGCTGGGCCTATTGGCTGCGGTTTTGGGTGGTTGGGCTGACCAGGCGCTTAGTCGGATGGTTGACCTGATCATGTCGATCCCAACGCTGATCCTGGCACTGGTTATCCTGGCGATTGTTCCGGTGACCGTTCCAATCCTGATCCTAGTGATGGGGCTGTTGGACGCCACACGTCCTTACCGATTGTCTCGATCGGTCGCCGTGGACATCAACGTGATGGACTATGTCGAAGCCGCAAAGCTGCGCGGTGAAGGTCGTCGCTGGATCATCTTCCGGGAAATCCTGCCAAACGCCTTATCACCTCTGGTGGCTGAATTCGGGCTGCGGTTCATCTTCATGGTCCTGTTCATCTCGACCCTGTCGTTCCTGGGTCTGGGCGTCCAGCCGCCGCTGGCGGACTGGGGCGGGATCGTGAAGGAAAATAAGGACGGGATCGTCTATGGCATCGGCGCGGCCCTGTACCCCGCTGTAGCCATCGCGACGCTCGCCATCTCGGTCAACCTTGTGGCTGACTGGGTTCTGAACCGTACCACATCGCTGAAAGGAGGCCGGGGATGAGTGATACCCTTCTCAAGGTCCGCAACCTCAAGATCGGTGCGACCGTCTATCCGCCCGGCGAAAAGCCCCATGACATCGAAATCGTGCATGGGGTCAGCTTTGACCTCGAACGCGGCAAGGTTTTGGGGCTGATAGGTGAATCCGGTGCCGGTAAATCGACCATCGGTCTGGCGTCCATGGCTTATGGCCGCGGTGGCGTCGAACTGACCGGTGGCGAAGTCTGGGTCAACGGGCGCGACATTCTGAAGACCCCGCATAGCGATATCCGCAATCTGCGTGGGGGCGAAGTTGCCTATGTCTCGCAATCCGCGGCCGCGTCGTTTAACCCGGCCAAGAAGATCATGGATCAGGTGGTCGAAGCGGCGGTCGAACATAAGAAGTTTTCGCGTAAAGAGGCCGAAGGCCGTGCCCGGGAACTGTTCGCCAAGCTAGGGCTGCCCGATCCGGACAATATCGGTGATCGTTACCCGCACCAGGTCTCGGGCGGTCAGCTACAGCGTTGCATGACGGCGCTGGCGCTGTGCCCCGAGCCTGATCTTGTGGTGTTTGATGAACCGACCACAGCACTGGATGTGACCACTCAGATCGACGTTCTGATGGCGATTAAAGAGGCCATTCGCGATACTGGCGTTGCTGCGCTCTATATCACGCATGACCTCGCCGTTGTCGCTCAGGTCAGTGATGACATCATGGTTCTGCGAATGGGCAATACGGTCGAGTATGGCAATACCGACCAGATCATCAACAACCCGCAGGAAGAGTATACCAAGGCGCTGGTTTCGGTCCGCTCGATCGAGCACGAAGAGAAAAAACCCACACCGGAATCGGTATTGAGTGTCGAAGGTATTACCGCGCGCTACAAGGGTTTGAATTTCGACGTGCTACACAACGTCAATGTCGAACTTCATCCGGGGCAGACACTGGCGGTTGTCGGCGAATCCGGCTCGGGCAAGTCGACACTGGCGCGGGTGATCACAGGCTTGCTGCCGCCGCGCGATGGTGAAATCACCTTTGCTGGTCGCAAGCTTAGTGGCGATCTGAAGGGCCGCAGCCGTGAAGACCTGCGCGAGCTGCAGATGATCTACCAGATGGCTGACGTGGCAATGAACCCACGCCAGACGGTTGGTACGATCATTGGACGTCCGCTGGAGTTCTACTTCAACATGCGCGGTGCTGAAAAACGCAAGCGGATCGTCGAACTGTTGGATGAGATCGAACTGGGCGAAAAGTACATGGACCGCTATCCGGCGGAACTGTCAGGTGGTCAGAAACAGCGTGTCTGTATCGCGCGGTCGCTGGCAGCCAAGCCCAAGATGATCATCTGTGACGAGGTCACCTCGGCGCTTGATCCACTGGTGGCGGATGGCATCCTGAAACTGCTGTTGGACCTTCAGAAGATCGAGGATGTGGCATACCTGTTCATCACCCACGATCTGGCGACGGTGCGCGCTATCAGCGATAGTATCGCGGTGATGTATCAGGGTCGTGTGGTTCGCTATGGGTCGAAAAGCGAGGTGCTGAGCCCGCCGTTCGACGACTATACCGACCTGCTGCTCAGTTCCGTCCCCGAGATGCATCTGGGTTGGCTGGAAGAGGTCGTTGCCCACCGCAAAATGGAAAGCGCCGGGAACTGACCCCTGCCCTTTCCGTGACAGTTAAGTGAAAAATTGAAATCCCGGCGCCTTGTTCGATGACAGGTGTCGGGATTTTGCTATTGGGGGCGTGAACGGGCAGACCCCTGATCGCGAATCCCCTAGGGTCGCCAGAAATATTTAGTCAAAAGGCCAAAGACATGGACCGCAAACTACTCCTTATCATCCTGGACGGTGTTCCGTGGCGCAATTTCCGACGGTTGTTCGGTAACCTTGAAGGATGGGTAGACAGCGGGGAGGCGCGCGTGTGGAAACTACGCGCTGTTTTGCCGTCCACGTCCGCCAGCTGCTATGCCTCGATCCACACCGGTGTCACACCCCAGGAGCATGGCTGTACCGGCAACGGCAATGTCTTTCGTCTAGGCCATAAGGATGTCTTCAGCCAGGTCCGTGAGGCTGGTGGCGTAACCGGGGCGGTCACCCACAGCTATTGGTCGCAGTTCTTCAACCGCCACCCGTTCGAGTACGTCCGCGACATCGAATATGATGAGCCTGAGAGCGAGACAATCAACCATGGCCGCTTTCACACCATGACCGGCTATGGCAAAGCCAATCAGATGACCCCGTCTGACGTGGATCTCTATGCCACTCTGACCAACCTTTGCCTGCGTCATGGGCTAGATTACGGCCTGCTGCATGCCTGCACATTGGACAGTATGGGGCACCGTTTCTACCATGATTGCGAGGAGATGGACCACGCCTGTTTCGTCGCAGACGAGATGCTGGCCCCCTTCATCCCGCGTTGGCGGCAACTAGGCTATGAGGTCATCGTGACCGCCGATCACGGTCAGGACGAACGCGGACATCACGGCGGGCGCAGCCCGCTGCAACAGGAAACGGCACTGTACTACTTTGGCGACGCGGAAGGCCCCGAGGTCGACACGGTGATCGACCAGCTACGGCTGGCGCCTACGATCCTGAACCGCATGGGTGCGCCCATTGCTAAAACGATGAAGGCACAGTCTTTCTTGAAATAACGGGTTAGTCGTAGGGCCAGATCTGCTGGCCCAGCGCCTCGATCGCGACTGAGATTCGCTCAAAGCTGTCTGCCGCGCGCTTAACACTGGTACGCGCGCGCAGATAGCCGTGAACGAGGCCCGGCTCGTTGATCCAATGCGCCTGCCCTCCGGCGGCGGAAATCTTGTCGCAATAAGCGCCACCATCATCCCGCAGCGGATCACAATCTGCAGTAACCACCACGGTCGGCGGAAGACCCGAGAAATCTGTGTCGTGAAGCGGCGCGAAGGTCGGATCATCTTGCGGGACATCACCACCACAACGCACTTTTTCGTAGAACTGAATCTCATCCAGCGTCAAAAGCGGCGCGTGGGCGTGCTCAATATACGACCCTTTTGTGCTGTCACCACCCAAACCGGGGTAGATCAGGACCTGACCCAGCACATGGTCCAACTTACCTCGTCCGTATTGGGCGACTGCGGCTGCCAGGTTGCCACCGGCACTGTCACCCGCAAGAACAATCGGGTCGCCGAATTCCTGCGCCACCCAGTTTGCCGCATTCCAGCTGTCCTGAAACTGCGCCGGGTGGACATGTTCGGGACACAGACGGTAGTCCACGGCCACAACCCGATATCCGGTCTGCGCGCAGATCTCGGCGCAAACATCATCGTGGCTGTCCAGACCTCCAACAACAAATCCGCCACCATGAAAATAAGTGACGGTTCGCGTCGGCTGACCCGCATTGTAGACACGGACAGGCACGCCAAATGCCTGCCTGTCCTCAGTCTCGACCCCCTGCGGGCGGGGTTGGCGAAAGTCGCGACACATTGTGTCGTACACCCGGCGCTGATCCTCGATCGACTGTTCGACCGCATCATCGGGATAGCTTTCAGCCGTTCGTTTTATGAACGCCCAAGTCTCTTCATCAATCAGACGTTCATAATCCATGTTTCCTCCCGGTCAGGCAGCCCACTCCCACGGCCGGGTGAACGATCCCAGCACTTTGCTGACATCGTCCTCTGCGGAACCCTTCGCGTCAAGCTGCGCAACGAGTCCGCGTTTCTTATCGTCGATGACCGAAATGACCCGTGCCTCAAGACCAGCCTCTTCCAACGCGCCGTTATAGATACGCGTGATCGCCTGTTTGCGAAGTTCGGGCTTAAAGACCTTACCGACCGCAGTTTTGGGCAGCTCGTCCAGAATGGTCATGTGCTTGGGTTGTGCCGCGCGTTCATGGACATGCACGTTGCAATACTCCATCAGCTCTTTCTCGGTGACCGAGGCTCCATCAACCAGTTCGACAAAGGCGCAAGGCACCTCGCCCGAGTAGGCGTCAGGCTGTCCGATGGCACCGGCAAACGCGACAGCATCGTGCCCCAGCAGAGCTTCTTCGATCTCGGCCGGGTCAATGTTGTGACCGCCGCGAATGATCAGGTCCTTGGCACGACCTGTGATCCACAGGTAGCCGTCCCCGTCAAAACGTCCCAGATCACCTGTGCGCAGGTATTTGTCGAAGTGGTAAAGACCTACGTTCTTGTCCGCCTCGGTATAGGTATTGCCCGCAAAGACACCGGGGTTCGAAATGCAAATCTCACCAATTTCATCTGCGGCGCATTCCTTTGGTCCGTCCGGACCATCCTGCAGGATTTTCACATCTGTATAGGGGAACGGAATACCGATCGAGCCAATCTTCTTTTCCCCGTCCACCGGGTTGCAGGACACCAGACAGGTGGCTTCGGTTAGCCCATAGCCTTCTACGATGGTCACACCTGTCGCTTCTTCGAACCTGCGGAACAGTTCGACGGGCAAAGGCGCTGAACCTGAAAACGCCGTCTTCACGCTTGAGATGTCCGCATCTACGGGGCGCTGCATCTTGGCAGCAATCGCTGTGGGTACGGTGATGATGAACGTTACTTTCCAGCGCTCAATCAATTTCCAGAAATTGTCGAAAACACCGTCGCCGCGATATCCCGCAGGCGTCGGGAAAACCACATGCGCGCCGGATGAGACGGCAGCCATCATGATCACATGCACAGCAAAAACGTGGAACATGGGCAGCGGGCACATGATCACGTCCTCGTCCGAGAACAACAGAGTGTTCCCCAGCCAGCCGTTGTAGACAAGGCCCGAGTATTTGTGCTGCGCGACCTTCGGCATGCCCGTTGTGCCGCCGGTGTGGAAATAGCAGGCAACGCGATCTTCCTTGCTGTCTTCGAAAGTCAGCGTCGTAGGCTGCTTGGCCAGTTCTTTATTGAAGTTCTTGTAATCCGCATGGGCCAGTTTTTCCTTGTCGCCCATCTTTGGACGCAGGAACGGCACCAGCCAGGATTTTGGCGGCGTCAGATAGCGGTTGAGATCAATCTCGAGAATGGTTTTGACGTTGGGCGCGTGGCGCACCGCCTCTTCGACCTTTTGCGCCACATCCGTTTTGGGGAAGGACTTCAACGTCACAACCACTTTGGCACCGGTTTCGCGCAGGATTGCGGCGATCTGCTCGGGCTCTAGCAGCGGGTTGATCGGGTTCACGATCCCTGCGACTGCACCGCCCATCATGGTGACCAGCGTTTCGTTACAGTTGGGCAGCACATAGGCCACCACGTCTTTCTCACCGACACCCAAAGACCGAAAAAGGTTCGCTGCCTGATTGACTTTGCCAAGCAGTTGCGACCACGCCAGAGTCTCGGCCTTGTCTGTCGGACCAGACATGAGCTGAAAGCTGACCGCATCACTGTTCGGAAATTTGCCTGCTGTGCGTGACAGCAACTGGTGGAAAGTGACCGGAACATCCCGATCCTCCCACGACATTTCCTGCTCCATTCTCGCCTTGTCTTCCAAACCCACAAAGGCCATGTGACTCCTCCCTGTTTTTCTCCCGCGTCTTGCGCGGTTTTTTCCAAAACAAGATGGAAGCAAAACCCCGCAGGTGCAAGCGACGGGTTAGAGGGGCCACGCCCAAATTTGTAGAATTACGCAGCGGCGTAAAACTGACTTCCCCGACGTCAGGCTATTCTGCCGCAACTCCGTCGGTGAATTGCAGGCGCGCCAGGCGAGCATATAAGCCATCCTGAACGACCAGATCCTCGTGCGTGCCTTGGGCCATGATCTGACCGGCTTCCATCACAACGATCCGATCCGCCTTTTTGACCGTCGCCAGACGGTGGGCCACGATCAGTGTGGTGCGCCCAGCGCGCATCTGGTCAACCGCGCCCTGAACCGCGCGTTCGCTTTCGGCATCAAGGGCCGAGGTCGCCTCGTCCAGCAGCAGAACCGGTGCATCACGCAGGATGGCGCGAGCAATGGCGATGCGTTGTTTCTGACCACCCGACAGCATAACGCCGCGTTCCCCGACAAAACTGTCATAGCCTTCGGGCAGTTTCGAGATGAACTCATGTGCCGCAGCTGCGCGGGCGGCGGCCTCAACCTCGGCATCCGAGGCGTCCAGGCGCCCGAACCGGATATTCTCGCGGGCCGAGGCTGCAAAGATGATCGGGTCCTGGGGCACCAATGCCATGTGCTGCCGGAAATCGGATCGGTCGAGGTCACGCAGGTCAACGCCGTCCAGACTGACATGACCTGCATCCGGATCGTAGAACCGCTGGATCATTTGAATCACCGTGGTTTTACCAGCGCCCGATGGACCAACGAAAGCCACTGTCTCACCCGGTTGGATCGACAGGGTCAGATGGTCCAGTGCCACAACATCCGGACGGGCCGGATAGTGGAAGATCACATCCTCAAAACGGATCTCGCCCCGAACAGGTGTAGGCAGCGACGCTGCCTTGTCCGGATCAATCACGGTATCCTGCGCATTCAGCAATTCCACCAGACGCTCGGTCGCGCCGGCGGCACGTTGCAGCTCGCTCCAAATCTCAGAGAGGGCGGCGACAGAGCCGGCCATGATGATTGAATAGATCACGAACTGGATCAGAACACCTTCGGTCATCACGCCGTTGCGAACGTCGTTTGCCCCCATCCACAACACGCCGACGATGCCCGAAAATACAAGGAAGATAACGATTACCGTCATCACGGCGCGCGTCTGAATACGCCGAAGAGAAACCGCATAAGAGGTTTCTGTCATATCGCCGAACTGCTGCCGGCTGGCTTTTTCATGCGTAAAGGCCTGAACGGTTTGCACCGCGCTCAGTGCCTCTCCTGCGTTGCCCGACGAGGCCGCGATCCAGTCCTGATTTTCGCGGCTGAGGACCCGCAGACGACGCCCCAGTACAAGTATCGGCACCACCACCACCGGGATCAGCAAAAGCACCAAACCCGTTAGCTTGGCCGAAGTCAGCAGCATTAGAACCAAACCGCCCGCGAACAAAAGCATATTGCGCAAGGCAATGGATACGGACGATCCCAGCACAGACTGAATCAAGGTCGTGTCCGTGGTGATACGGCTGAGAACCTCTCCGGTCATGACCCGTTCATAGAACTCGGGGCTCATCCCGATAACGCGGTTAAACACGGCCTTGCGGATATCGGCCACAACGCGCTCACCCAACCGGGTGACCAACGCATAGCGGATGCCTGTTCCCACTGCCAAAATCGCGGCAATGCCCAGCGCCGCCAGAAAGTACCAATCCAGCAGCTCACCATCTTCAATTCGGAAATTGTCGACTACGCGGCGTACCGCAAGTGGCAGAGTTAGCGTCATGCTGGCTGTCAACACCAGTGCCAGTATCGCCCCCGTCATCAGGGCCCGATACGGCTTCATAAATGGCCAAAGAGACGACAGAACGCCTATCTTCCGCGATCCAGCACGCTCTTCCGTGGCACCGGGTGCAGGTTTGCCCTTAGGCGTGGCTGAGGCAGAGTTTGCCATAATTGGCCCTTACGTCTTTTTCGCACTTAAGTGTTCGCTTCTTGGCGGCCACGGCAAGCCGGGTCAAGAACCACAATATATGACCAAACATAAAAGGGCTATTTGACGCAGAATTTTAGGGCTGATTTGGAGCGGGCGGCGGGAATCGAACCCGCTTCATCAGCTTGGAAGGCTGAGGTAATAGCCAGTATACGACGCCCGCTCAGCGCTGGTCGGTTTAAGCGATGCGTCAGATGTCGTCAAGCGCCGTTCGAAGCCAGATTTCAAATTCGTCGACAAAAATTGACAGGCGGTATACCGCATCCCGCAGCCAATCGTTCTGGCAGTTAAAGACAAACTCAAGATTGTGCGGGCAGCCATTCGCAACGGCTGAAATCGGCAGATATCCGGATCACCGAACCGTATTCTAAGACCGTTGGCGGGGCCAACCCGATCAGCTGAGCCGGATAAGAAGTGGCCGCCGCCAGTGCGTCCTGCAACGGCACACCGACTTGGTTGACCAGCACACCAACGGCGGTCGTCAGGTCCAGGTCCGCGCCGGCCAGCGTTCCGTCCGCCAGTGTCAACCTGCCTTCGGTTCGCGTGATTTTGCGACCTTCAAGGGTGAATTCGGTTTGATCCGTACCGGCCACAGCCATCGCATCGCTGACCAGAAAGATTTGACCCGGCGCAGTTTTCGCAGCCCAGGCAGCGCGCATCGCGGCGGGGTGCACATGGACACCATCGGCAATCAACCCTGCAGACAGCGTTCCGCTGGCCAGCGCCGCGCCGACGAGGCCGGGTTCACGATTGCCCAATTGGCTCATCGCGTTGAACAGATGGGTTACGCAACGCGCACCGGCGGCAGCATACCGCTGGCAAGTCGCAAAATCCGCATCGCTGTGCCCGAGCGAGACAAGGATACCAGCGTCGCTCATGGCGCGGACTTGCTTCTCGGACACACCCTCGGGGGCGACAGTTACCTTCAGGCAGGGAAGTGCATTAGCCGCTTCTATCAGCGTGTCCAGATCCGATGGTTCCATCGGCCGTATCAAATTACCGTCGTGCGCCCCTTTCCGCGCGACCGACAAATGCGGCCCTTCCAAATGCAGCCCTGCGACGCCCGGCACTTGTGCTCGCACTGCCTCGATCGTCGCATCTATTGCTGCGCGGGTTTTGGCGGGTTCGTCGGTGATCAGAGTGGGCAGCAGCGAAATCACCCCCAATCGGCGATGGGCACCGGCAATTCTGCGGATCGTTTCGACCGACGGATCATCGTTGAACATAACGCCATCGCCGCCATTGACCTGCAGATCCACAAAACCGGGGCTGAGGATATCGCCGTTCAGATCTACAACGTCCTTTTCCTGGGTCACCTCAGCGTCGGGGAAAACTTCACCCACGCGCCCCTCGCGAAAAATAATCGCGTGGTCGTGCAACAATCGGCTGCCGTCAAAGATTGGCCCGTTTCGAAAGATCACCTTGCGCTCTGTCATACCGTCTCGGTCACTTTCTTAAGGTGCCGCGGTGCGTCCGGGTCGATCCCCCGCGCACTGGCGACGGCCTCTACCATGCTGTAAAAAGACGTAATCGCCGTTATTGGGTCGGTGATCCAATGATCCGTTCGAACCACTGGCAGAGCCTGCGCGCGCGATACTTTGGTGGTCGTCGCAAAGACCGATGCCCCTTTTTCCGCCAAGGCATCAGCCGCATCGGCAGTCGCCCGTTCGGCTGCATCATTGGCTGCGAAGCAAATCACAGGAAATCCTTCTTCGACAATCGAAACCGGACCATGCAGCACTTCGGCCGCTGAATAGCTTTCGGCGTGAATTTGGCAGGTCTCTTTGATCTTCAATGCAGCTTCGTCAGAGATCGCATAAGAAGGACCGCGACCAAGCGTAAACAACGAGCGCCCGGTAATTTTTTCGGCTGCAGCCGACCAATCGCAATGTGCCGCCCGCGCCAGGTATTCGGGCAAGGATTGGATCGCCGCGATCAATTCAGCATCCTCTTTGACCTCGGCCAGCAGCCATAGACCGGACACCAGCGAGGTCACAAATGTCTTGGTTGCTGCGACGCTCAGCTCTGGTCCCGCGTGCAGTGGTAGAACCGCATCCGCCACGTCGGCCAGGCGCGATCCAGAGTTGTTGGTCACCGCAATTGTCAGTGCGCCAGAGTTTCGCAAAGACCCTGTGAGGCCAACGATATCCGGGCTTTGGCCTGATTGCGAGATGGACAGGCAGACAGATCCTTTTGACCTCAGATCCACCCCGTAAATCGAACTGACGGACGGCCCTACTGAGGCAACCGGTAATCCAAGAAGCAGTTCACTGGCATATTTCAGATAGCTGCAGGCATGGTCGGATGATCCCCGGGCGACCGAGATCAAAAAACGTGGATCCGTATCCCTTACGCTTTGCGCAGCTACTCGAATATTGTCTGCCCCCGAGCTGAGCAATCTGTCGACGGCATCAGGGATCTCCAGAATTTCCTGACGCATTTTCGAGTTCTTTTCGGACATTTGATCCCGGTCCTTCCGGTTATAGGCGCAATTCAGCGACAAAGTCATAAGCGTCGCCGCGGTAGAGCGACCGCGTCAGTTCCGCGACCCGCCCGTTTTTCAGAAATGAGATACGCTCGATGTTCAGCCCCGCCGCACCTTCGGGCACCTCCAGCAGTTCGGCCTCTCGCGCAGCAAGATTGAGGGCTGAGATCTTTTGGACGGCGCGCACCGGGCGGCAGCCCAGACCATCAAGCACTTCGTACAGAGACGTCGTGACTTCGATCGGATTCGGTAGAATATCCAGAGGCAGCGCAGCACGTTCCAGCGCCAAAGGACGCCCGTCCGCCTCACGCAGGCGGTAAATGCGGGATATCTGCTCACCCTCTGACAGATTCAGCGCAGTGACCTCTTCCGGGGTTGGCGCAAATACTCCGCGTTCCAACCACTTTGAAGTTGTCTCCATTCCTCGGCTCGACATATCTTCGGTGAACGAGGTCAGGTGTTTCAGCGATTGTTCAACCCTTTGAACACGTTCCCGAATGAAGGACCCTGACCCTTGGCGCTGCTCGATCACACCTTCCTGCACCAGCTCCTGAATCGCCTTGCGCACGGTTACGCGGGACAACTCAGTAATTTCCACCAGTTCCCGTTCGGATGGCAGCGATGAGTTCGGCGCAAGGACGCCCGTATCGATCCCCTCTTGCAACCTGCGCCGCAACTGCACGTAGCGGGGACCATTTTCCGAGGTCAGCCAAAGATCAGAGCGTAGGAATTCAGCAATGCTCATGCGGGACCTCCTTCGCCAAAGCCAGTGCCCCGGCCAACGGCTCGCCCGATGGAGGGCGTATCTCTGACTGCATGGCAGCAGGCAGATAGTGCGCATAATACGGAGAGATTCCGCCGGTCAGGCAGATCGCGACTGCTGGCTGCCATCCGAGACGTGCCGCCATATCGGCGATGTAAGTAGCACCGGCCTGCATAATTTTTCTGGCGACGTCGTCTCCGGAAACTGCTGCAGTGGTAACCATCGGGGCCAACGCGCCGAACTCTGTCGGCGTCGCCCGCCCGGCAAATTCGACGATCCCTGCACTACCGCCAAAATCATCCAGAAATTTCTGCGTAAGATCGCTAGTGACCTGAATTCCATCCACGGAATTCAATGCTTCTGCCAATGCAAAACGACCAACCCATTGCGCAGATGCCTCATCCCCCAATACTGGCCCCCACCCCCCGGCAAACCGCATCACCCGATCCTTCTGCGAAGCAACAAAGGACCCCGTGCCACAATGGGCGATCAAGCCGTCCTGAGACGCGAGCGCGCCCCGCAGCGCGGCTGGTCGATCATCGGAAACGCACGCCCGCGTTAGGCCCAGCGCGCTCTGCACGCGACGGGCAATATGGTCATCTGTGACGCCAGCCAATCCGACAAAGGCGGGCAACTGAGTCAGATCCTGAACATCTACAGCAAGCGTTTGCGCAATCTGGGTGATCCCCGATTTCATCTGCAGGACGGACGCATCGAAATCTGTCGAGACATTGGCAGCCCCGGTTTCAACAGAATGGACAATACCAGCGACTTCACATGCAACCCGGCATCGGGTTCCGCCACCATCTATGGCTAGTACAGCATTGCTCAGAGACTCAGTCATGACAATACCATTATAATACCTATTTGAATTTAGGAAGGCCAAAATAGGCCAGTTTCTGCAGCTTTTCTCTGTTTTGATGCAGAATATGTTGATTTCCACTGAAAAAATAAAATTATGGACAAGTGGTATTGAATAGGTATTGTATTGGGAACCGCAAAGGGGGATTCTTTTGACGCTGCCGCCGACCGAACAACTGCATCCAGACGCCAACAAGCTGGACCCACAAGACCCTGTCGCCTCTGCTCGGGCGCTGGTTGAGGGGCAGATTGCAGCCGCGACCTCAGCGCGGGGCGCGTTGGACGCGATCGCGCAGGGCGGCAACGCCATGGCGCAGACCATCCGCGCGGGCGGCGTGCTACACTATGTGGCCGCAGGCTCGTCCGGGTTGATGGCCGCTGCCGACGCGCAAGAGCTGGGCGGCACCTTCTCAATCCCTACGAACCAACTCCGTATACATATGGCAGGCGGCCTGCCTACCGGCGTCGAAATGCCCGGAGGCGCAGAAGACGAAGCCGACGGACTAGCGGACGCGCTTTCGACATTGCAACCGACGGATACGATCATCGCAGTGTCCGCAAGCGGATCGACGCCATACACCCTGACCGCCAGCAATATGGCACAGTCACAGGGCGCAACGGTTATCGGAATTGCCAATAACGCAGGCAGCCCTTTGCTGGAAAGCGCGGATATTCCGATTCTTTTGGCAACGCCGCCGGAATTGATCTCGGGCTCGACGCGTCTGGGTGCTGGAACAGCTCAGAAAATCGCTCTGAACATGCTGTCGTCTCTCATGGCGCTGCAACTTGGCCATGTTCACGGCGGCATGATGGTCAACCTGCGCGCCGACAACGACAAGTTGCGCGCGCGGGCGACGGGGATCGTCGCGCGGATCGCCAAAGTTGATACAAAAAAAGCAAAACTCGCGCTGGACGCCGCGAACGGAGACGTGAAGCCGGCGGTGCTAGTCGCTGCACGTGGCATATCACCCAAAGATGCCTCGGCCGTTCTGGACGCAAGCGGCGGGGTTCTGAAATCCGCACTGGAACAAGATAAATAACTGCTAACCAACTGGGAGAACACGAATGAAACGCAATAGCCTGAAACTGGCCTTACTGGGCACGACCCTGATGGCTTCAAGCGCCTATGCCGAGGACGTCACGCTGATCATCGAAAGCTGGCGCAATGACGACCTGACCTTGTGGCAGGAACAGATCATCCCGGCGTTCGAAGCCAAACACCCTGGGATCAAACTGCAGTTCACCCCATCAGCTCCGGCGGAATACAACGCCGTGCTGAACTCGAAACTGGATGCGGGTTCGGCCGGTGATCTTATCACGTGCCGTCCGTTTGATGCGTCGCTGGCACTGTATGAGGCCGGGCACCTGACCGATCTGTCCTCGGTCGACGCGATGAGCAACTTTTCGGACGTAGCCAAGTCGGCATGGCAGACGGATGACGGCTCGGCCAGCTTCTGTGTTCCCATGGCGTCGGTGATCCATGGCTTCATTTACAACAAGGATGCGTTTGCTGAGTTGGGCATCGAAGTCCCAACGACTGAAGAAGAGTTCTTTGCCGCACTCGACAAGATCAAGGAAGACGGCACTTACATCCCAATGGCGATGGGCACCAACGATCAGTGGGAAGCCGCCACAATGGGCTACAACAACATCGGCCCGAACTATTGGAAAGGTGAAGAAGGTCGCCAGGCCCTTATCGCTGGCGAACAGAAACTGACGGATGAAGCCTGGACCGCTCCCTACGCCACTCTGGCACGCTGGGGACAGTATCTGGGCGACGGGTATGAGGCACAAACCTATCCCGACAGCCAGAACATCTTCACCCTGGGCCGGGCTGCGATCTACCCTGCCGGATCGTGGGAAATCGCTGGCTTCAACACACAAGCCGACTTTGAGATGGGCGCGTTCAAGCCGCCGGTCCAAAACGCGGGCGACACTTGCTATATCTCTGACCACACGGATATCGGCATCGGCATGAATGCTGCTTCCGAGCACCCCGAGGCCGCTGAGACTTTCCTCGCGTGGGTCGCAAGCCCCGAGTTTGCCGAAATCTTTGGCAACGCCGTACCGGGCTTCTTCCCGCTGTCCAACACTCCGGTCGAGCTGGCAGATCCGTTGGCCAAAGAGTTCGTCGGTTGGCGCGACGAGTGTGAATCGACCATCCGTTCGACATATCAGATCCTGTCGCGCGGCACGCCGAACCTTGAGAACGAGACCTGGGGCGCATCCGTTGCCGCGATCAAGGGTGCCAACAGCCCCGAAGAACTGGGCGCCGACCTGCAAAAAGGTCTGTCCTCCTGGTACGCTCCGCACCAGTAAGCGCTGATCTGACATATACCCGGGCGGCGGTGATCGCCCGGGTATCCCCGACACCCCATTGAAAGCAGTCCCATGAACCGCCCCCGCTTCCGCTGGCATATCCTTGTGTTTCTTGCACCGGCCGTTCTTGTTTACACGGCGGTGATGATCTTCCCGCTGTTCAACACGCTGCGTCTGGCGCTCTACACCGAGATTGACCAAAGCCGCGTTTTCGTTGGATTGCAGAACTTTCAAACCCTGTTCTTTGATCCGATCTGGTCCGAACAGTTCTGGAACGCCTTGGGCAATAACTTCTGGTTCTTCCTGATCCACATGCTGGTTCAAAACCCGATCGGGATCGCCTTGGCCGCCCTGCTCAGCCACCCGCGCCTGAGGTTTGCGGCCTTGTATCGGTCGGCGATCTTCATTCCCACGATCCTGAGCTTTGTGATTGTCGGGTTCGCGTGGAAACTGATCCTCTCGCCGATCTGGGGCATTGCGCCGTCGATGCTGGATGCCGTCGGGCTCAAGTCGCTGTTCGCCCCATGGCTGGGGAAAGAGGAATACGCCTTGACCACACTGGCGCTGATTTCGGTCTGGCAGTTTGTCGGCATCCCGATGATGTTGATCTACGCCGCCTTGTTGACCATTCCGGAAGAAATCCTTGAGGCTGGAGAGATCGACGGGATCACCGGAACTGCGGCCTTCTGGAAGATCAAACTGCCGCTGATCCTGCCCTCGATCGGGATCATCTCGATCTTGACCTTCGTCGGGAATTTCAACGCATTCGATCTGATCTACGCGTCACAAGGCGCGCTGGCAGGACCGGACTTCTCGACCGATATTCTTGGGACCTTCATGTATCGCACATTCTTTGGCTTCCAACTTCAATTGGGTGACCCGCATATGGGTTCGGCTATCGCCGGGGCGATGTTCGCCATCATCCTTGTGGGTGTCTGTATCTACCTGTTCGGCATCCAGACCCGGATGCGCCGGTATCAATTGTGAGGGCCACGCGATGAACAAAGCACGTCATAACCCCCTCAACATGGTCGCGATGCACGGCGCGCTGATCCTGTACGCACTGATCGCGCTGTTTCCGGTCTTTGTTATCCTGATCAACAGCTTCAAATCCCGCCGCGCGATCTTTCGCGAACCACTGGCCCTGCCCAATGCGGACAGCTTCTCGATGATCGGCTATGAGACGGTGATGAAGCAGGGAGATTTCTTCCTGTATTTCCAGAACTCGATGATTGTCACCGTGGCATCGCTGTCCTTCATTCTGTTGTTTGGCGCGATGGCCGCCTATGCGTTGTCGGAATACCAGTTCAAGGGCAACCTGATCATGGGGCTGTACCTCGCGCTGGGGATCATGATCCCAATTCGCATCGGCACCGTGGCGATCCTTGAGATGATGGTGGCGACCGGGCTGGTAAACTCGCTCTGGGCGCTGATCCTTGTATACACGGCCCAGGGACTACCATTGGCGGTATTCATCCTGTCTGAATTCATGCGACAAGTCAGCGACGACCTGAAAAATGCCGGGCGCATCGACGGATTATCCGAATACACGATATTCTTCCGCCTTGTCCTGCCTCTGGTCCGGCCCGCGATGGCGACCGTGGCCGTGTTCAACATGATCCCGATCTGGAACGACCTTTGGTTCCCGTTGATCCTCGCCCCAGCCGAAGAAACCAAGACCCTGACGCTGGGAAGCCAAGTGTTCATCGGCCAGTTCGTGACCGATTGGAACGCGGTCCTGTCGGCCTTGTCGATGGCCATTCTGCCGGTGCTTGTCCTATACGTCATCTTCTCGCGCCAGCTGATCCGCGGCATCACATCCGGAGCAGTCAAATGACCCGCGTACTGATTGCAGGCCTTGGTAATATGGGTTTGAGCCACGCGCTGGCGCACCATCACCATCCCGACGCGCAGATCGTTGGTTTCGTGAACCGGTCCGGCCGTGTGGATCACCCGGAACTCATCGATTACCCGGCCTATTCCGATTTCGACTTGGCACTGGCCGAAACCAAACCCGATCTGGTCGTGGTCGCCACCTACTCTGATAGCCACGCGGATTTCGCCTGCGCGGCGATGGAGGCTGGCGCACATGTGTTTGTTGAAAAACCGCTGGCCACTAATGTCGCCGACGCCCGGCGTGTGGTCGAAAAAGCAACGCGGCTGAATCGTAAGCTGGTGGTTGGATATATCCTGCGCCATCACCCCTCTTGGATGCGGCTGATTGACGAGGCGCGCAATCTTGGCGGGCCCTACGTGTTCCGGTTGAACCTGAACCAGCAGTCGTCAGGCGCGGAATGGGAAACGCATAAGGCACTGATGCAGACGACTTCGCCCATTGTCGATTGCGGCGTGCACTATGTCGACGTGATGTGCCAGATCACCGACGCGCAGCCCGTCCGGGTGCATGGTATGGGCCTGCGCCTGTCGGATGAAATCGCGCCGGATATGTATAATTACGGCCAGTTTCAGGTGGTCTTCGACGACAGCTCTGTCGGCTGGTACGAGGCTGGATGGGGCCCGATGATGTCGGAAACCGCGTTCTTTGTGAAAGATATCGTGTCGCCCAACGGGTCCGTTTCGATTACCGATGGGAACAAGGGTGCGTCTGCCGACATCGACGGCCATACCAAAGTCGGCGGCTTGCTGGTCCATACACCGCAAGGCGACCACACCATCGAGATGCCGGACGAACCCGGCCATCAAGACCTTTGTGATGCTGAGCAGGCTTATATGCTGCGCACCATCGCCGAAGATATCGACCTGACCCGTCATATGAATGACGCCGTCCAATCGCTCGCCATTTGTCTGGCTGCGGATCAAAGTATCCGAACCGGCCAGCCCGTTTCCCTTGAGGAGCCCGCATCATGACCGCCCTGACGCTGAACAATGTGAACAAGTCCTTTGGCAACGTGCATGTCCTGAAAGACATCACGCTGGAGGTTGAAGAAGGCGAATTCGTCGTCTTTGTCGGCCCGTCGGGCTGTGGCAAGTCCACCCTGTTGCGCGTGATTGCGGGGCTAGAGGATGCATCGTCAGGTGAGATCAACATTGGCGGGCAGCAGGTCAATCTGGTGCCACCATCCAAGCGTGGGATCGCGATGGTTTTCCAAAGCTATGCGCTCTACCCTCACCTCAGCGTTCGGGGCAATATGACCCTTGCGCTGAAGCAGGAAAAGCAGCCCAAATCGGAAATCGAAGGCCGTGTCGCCAAAGCCAGCCGGATGCTGAACCTTGAACCCTATTTGGACCGTTACCCGTCCGAGCTGTCAGGTGGCCAGCGCCAGCGCGTCGCCATCGGGCGCGCCATTGTGCGTGAACCTAAACTGTTCCTGTTTGATGAGCCGCTGTCCAATCTGGACGCCGCCCTGCGAATGAACACTCGGATCGAGATCGCCAATCTGCACCGTGCTTTGGATGCATCGATGATCTACGTCACCCATGACCAGACCGAAGCCATGACGTTGGCCGACAAGATCGTTGTTTTGCGCGATGGTCAGGTCGAGCAGATCGGTAGCCCGATGGAACTGTACAACAACCCCGCAAATCAATTCGTCGCCGGGTTCCTGGGCTCACCTTCCATGAACTTCCTGCCTGAAGCGTTAGTTCAAGAAAGCGGTCAGAACACGATCGGAATTCGCCCCGAGGACCTGTTCCTGTCAGATGACGGCCCGCTTGCCGCGCGTGTCAGCCATGTGGAAAAGTTGGGCGGGGACACCAATGTGATAGCCAAAGTTCAGGACCACGACGTCACAGCCCGTTTGTTTGGCCAGCATGCCATCGCCGAAGGTCAGGAGTTGCGATTCGGATATGCATCCGAGAAGGCCTATCGCTTTGACGAAGCAGGGCAGCGGCTGGCTTAAACCGGCATACTGCTGGGATCACACAACCTGATCGTCACAACAACATTTTACCAAGATAACAAGCGCGGCTGGCAGAAAGCTTTGGTATGCTTTCGCCAGCCGATTGCTTTTTCTTGAGGGCCAAATGAAGCCATTAATAATGTTGTTAAGAACATGTCACAAAGTCGCCCTACATGCCTTTCATCGACTACTCTAAGACAGCCAGGAGCCATTCATGAAAGACGTTGATACCACCACCCTGTCCGCCGACGATTGGGACGAGCTGCATTTTCCCCGCCCTGAGGAAAACGATTTTGATCGCGTCGTCGAAAACGCCATCTCGCGCCGTGGGTTTCTGGCTGGCGTAGTGGCCTTTGGCTCGGGTGCCGGCGCAATGGGCACGGGCCTGCTGGGCTCAACTGCAGCACACGCTGTTACGGCCTCGCGCTTTGCCTTTACTCCGATTGCCGCACAGACTGACGGCACTGTTCACGTACCTGAAGGCTATGAGTGGAAGGTTATGACGCGCTGGGGCGACCCGCTGTTTTCCGATGCCGACGGCTATTACATCACCGATGGTGGCCCAGTTGAAAAATCGGACCGCATCTTCGGTGAAAACACCGACGGGATGGAGACATTTTCATTCCAGGGTCACGAGTTGATCGCGATCAACCACGAATACCCGAACCGCAAGATCAACCTGCCCGCCGCGCAGGAAGGTGTTCCGGCCAACGCCGACGATGTTCTGAAGTTGCAGAACATTCAGGGTGTCACCGTGATGGAAATCACCGAAGGCCCCGATGGCTGGTCGGTCGTCAAGGACAGCCCTTTCAACCGTCGTATCCACCATAACACGCCGATGAAGATCGTTGGCCCGGCCGCTGGTCACGACCTGCTGAAAACTGAAGCTGATCCGACCGGAACTACGTCGCTAGGTACGATGAACAACTGTGGTGCGGGTAAAACTCCGTGGGGTACCTACCTGACCTGCGAAGAGAACTTTAACGGCTACTTCGGGTCCAGTGATGAAAACGCCACTTACGACCAAAAGGTTGCAGATGGCTTCAAACGCTATGGCGTCAAAGCCGAAAGCTGGAACGGCTATGAACTGTTCGATCCGCGTTTCGACACGTCGAAAAACCCGAACGAACCGCACCGCGCGGGCTGGATCGTCGAAATCGACCCGACCAAGCCCGACAGCACGCCGGTCAAGCACACCGGGCTGGGCCGTTTCAAGCACGAGAATGCCGAGGTCACTCTGGCCGCAGATGGTCGTGTTGTTGTCTACATGGGCGACGATGAGCGGGGCGAGTACCTGTACAAGTTTGTGTCGAATGGCACCTACCAACCGGGAGGTGAAACCGAGGGCCTGCTGAACGACGGCACGCTCTACGTCGCCAAGTTCAACGACGACATGAAGGGCGAATGGCTGGCTCTGACACCGGAAACCACCGGGATGGACGAAGCCGATATCGCAATCTTTACCCGTATGGCCGCGTCCAAGGCCGGCGGCACGACCATGGACCGCCCTGAATGGGTCGCATCCAGCCCTGTTGCGGTAGAAGCGTATTGCTGTCTGACCAACAACAAGAACCGCGGCGTGAAGGCTAACGCCGGTGGAGATGACACCTCGGTCAACGCCCCCAACCCGCGCGAGGCCAACAAGTACGGTCAGATCGTGCGCTGGCGCCCCGCAAATGACGACCACGCCGCCGAAGGGTTCGATTGGGACCTGTACGTGATGGCGGGCAATCCGACGGTTCACTCGGACGATCGCGCCGGCTCGGCAAACGTGAATGAAGGGAACCTGTTCAACTCGCCCGATGGCATGGTGATAGACTCGACCGGGTTGATCTGGATCCAGACGGACGGCAATGACGACAATGAAGGAGACTTCGCAGGCAACGGCAACAACCAGATGCTGGTTGGTGACCCGATCACCGGCGAGATCGCGCGCTTCATGACCGGCCCGAACGGCTGTGAGGTTACCGGTCTCGCCTGGTCCAGCGATCTGCGCACCATGTTTGTCGGCATTCAGCACCCCGGCAGCAATTGGCCGGACGGCGGCACGCCACGGTCGTCGGTTATAGCAATCAAACGTACCGATAACGGTCTGGTCGGCTAATCCCCACAAAACCTATACGCCCCCGACCTTGCGGTTTCGGGGGCGTTTTGTTTCAAATGTCCTCACCCGGTATGGCAAGTGGCCCACCCGGTGCCATGAGATGGCGCTCTGAAAGCCACGGGTTCAGCTCCAACGCCTGAGACAACGCTTCTCGCGCCTCGTCCATGCGCTTTAGTCCCATCAGGGTCAGCGCACGGCCACTGATCGCGGCGACGTGGTTGGGAGACAGCTCGATTGCCTTGTCCAAGTCAGGCAGCGCGGATTGAAAATCCTGACGCAGGTAGTGGGCGAATGCGCGTTGGTTGTACCCTTCGGCGTAGGACGGGCAGTACGCGACAAGCTTGTCAAAATCTTCAATCGCGCCCAGCAAGTCCCACGCATTTCGACGTGTCATGCCACGGTCCAGAACGGCCTGAGCACTTTCGTCCGGGGCATCGGTCCATAACTCCCATAAATGACCGGACAGTGCACGAGCGGACTGTTCGGTTTCAGCGCTCTGTATTTGTTCCAGAACCGCCGATACATCTGCGGAATGGTCTGGCGCGGCAGGGCAGTCTTGCGCATTGGCCGCAAAAACGGTCGCAGCATAGAAAATTGAGGCGTAAGCAAAGCGTTTCATGCGCCAATGGTGACGCGTGCAACGTGTTCGTCAACCCATCGCATCCAAGGCCCCAGACATCCCGGTCTCTTTCACAGCCTCCATCGCGACAAAGGTTGAGGTGCTGGCGACATGCGGCAATGATGAGATCTTTTCGGCCAGAACCGCGCGGTATTCCGACATAGACCCGGTGCGAATTTTCAGAAGATAGTCAAAATTCGACGCAATCATATGGGCTTGTTCGATCTCAGGCACTTTACGAACGGCCGCGTTGAAATCGGCTAAAGCTCTCTCGCGCGTGTCAGTCAATCGGACTTCGACAAAGGCTACGTGGTCCAAACCAAGGCGAATGGGGTCCAGCAAGGCACGATATCCGGTAATGATGCCATCAGCCTCAAGTCTCTTCACACGTGCTTGAGTTGGGGATTTCGAAAGCCCGATACGCCGCGCGAGATCGGCGATGGGGATCCGGCCGTCCTCGGCCAGAATCGCCAGAATTGATTTGTCAAACCGATCCAGCCCCGGAAAGTCTTTTTGCATCGCCCAAACCTCAAAAAACAGGCTGATCGCCCGACCAGAGACAAAATTAAGGCAATCGTCCCGAAAAATCGACACTATATTACTCAAAAGACCGGAGGACACATGTCACACAGCCTGCGCGCCCGCATTGATGCCGAAACCTATGCCGATCCGTCGAGAATTCTTGACGCGTTGATCGCAAATGCTGATCTGAGCGAAGCCGACCGCGCCGCGATCTGCGCGGCTGCGGCGCAATTGGTGCTTGATATCAGGTCCAGCACCTCACCCGGTATGATGGAAGTGTTCCTGGCCGAATACGGCCTGTCCACCGACGAAGGCATCGCGTTGATGTGTCTGGCCGAGGCGCTGCTGCGCGTACCCGATGCCGACACCATCGACGCGCTGATCGAGGACAAGATCGCCCCGTCGGATTGGGGCAAGCATCTGGGTCAATCCTCATCGTCTCTGGTCAATGCGTCCACATGGGCCCTGATGCTGACAGGCAAGGTGCTGGATGAAGACAAGACCTCTCCGGTCGGTGTCTTGCGCGGTGCGATCAAACGGCTGGGCGAACCCGTAATCCGAACGGCCGTCGGGCGCGCGATGAAGGAAATGGGTCGCCAGTTTGTCTTAGGCGAGACCATCCAATCCGCCTTGGACCGCGCCAGCGGTATGGAGGCAAAAGGCTACACCTATTCCTATGACATGCTGGGCGAAGCCGCGCGAACCGAAGCCGATGCCGCCCGCTATCACCTGTCCTACTCACGGGCGATTGCTGCAATCGCCGAAGCCTGCATTCACGACGATATCCGGGCCAATCCGGGGATTTCCGTCAAGCTGTCGGCGCTCCATCCACGCTATGAGTTGGCGCAAGAAGCAGAAGTCATGGAAGAACTGGTGCCCCGGTTGCGGGCGTTGGCCCTTTTGGCCAAGGCGGCAGGTATGGGCTTAAATGTGGACGCTGAAGAAGCAGATCGCCTGTCCTTGTCTTTGCAGGTGATCGAGGCGGTGATGGCCGAACCGGCCCTGGATGGTTGGGACGGCCTGGGTATCGTCGTTCAGGCTTATGGCCCGCGTGCCGGGATCGTGCTGGACACACTGTATGGCATGGCTGGGCGTCACGATCGAAAGCTGATGGTTCGTTTGGTCAAAGGGGCCTACTGGGATACCGAGGTCAAACGAGCTCAGGTTGAAGGCATCGATGGCTTTCCCGTGTTCACCCGCAAGGCGGCCACGGACATTTCTTACATCTCGAATGCGCGCAAGCTGCTGGGTATGACCGATCGAATTTACCCGCAATTTGCCACCCACAACGCCCATACGGTCAGTGCGATCCTTCACATGGCCGATGACCAGCCATTCGAGTTCCAGCGCCTGCATGGAATGGGCGAAACCCTGCACCAGCTTGTCAAAGACCAAAACAACACACGTTGCCGGATCTATGCGCCGGTCGGGGCGCATCGGGACCTGCTGGCCTATCTGGTGCGGCGTCTGCTGGAGAACGGTGCAAACTCATCATTCGTAAACCAAATTGTAGACGAGAACGTTCCACCGGAAGAGGTCGCCGCTGATCCGTTCCTGACCATTGTGGATCAGGTACGACCGCTGCCAACCGGGCCGGACCTGTTCCAACCGGAACGCGTCAATTCGAAGGGTTTCGACCTTCACCACACCCCGACATTGGACAAGATCGACGCCGCGCGGGATGCTTTCCGAGCGCACCATTGGTATGCCCAGCCGCTGCTGTCCGGCGATGCAAGCCCGGAACAGGACCAACCGGTCACCAATCCGGCCCAACCACAGGATCGCCCCGGAGCAATCGCCCCTGCCAGCGCCGAGGATGTCGAGCTTGCCCTGAATTCCGCGGCACCGTGGCAGGCACCACCAGCAGAACGGTCGCGTATCTTGAATACTGCTGCCGATCTTTATGAGGCTCATTTTGGCGAGCTTTTCGCCTTGCTCGCGCGCGAGGCAGGTAAGTCCCTGCCCGATGCCGTTGCCGAACTACGTGAGGCGGTCGATTTCCTGCGCTACTACGCTGCGAACATTCCCGATGCGGAACCGGCAGGCGTTTTCACCTGCATTAGCCCTTGGAACTTCCCGCTCGCTATCTTCACAGGCCAGATTTCAGCGGCCTTGGCCACAGGCAACGCAGTTCTGGCCAAGCCCGCACCGCAAACGCCACTGATCTCACATCGGGCCGTTCAAATGCTGCACGAGGCCGGCGTTCCCCGCGATGTGCTGCAATTATTGCCCGGCGACCCGTCCGTTGGCGCGGCGTTGACTTCTGACCCGCGCGTATCCGGCGTGGCGTTTACCGGATCGACGGCGACCGCGTTGAAAATACGCGCAGCCATGGCTGACAACCTGCGCCCCGGCACGCCTCTGATCGCCGAGACCGGCGGGTTGAACGCGATGATCGTGGACAGTACCGCCCTTCCTGAACAGGCCGTTCAGTCTATCATCGAAAGCGCGTTTCAATCTGCCGGACAGCGATGCTCCGCCTTGCGGTGTCTCTATGTCCAGGAAGATATCGCCGACGATTTGCTGACAATGCTAACCGGTGCAATGCAGGCTCTCCAGGTCGGAGATCCTTGGTTGATCTCAACCGATTGCGGACCGGTTATTGACGAGACCGCGCGCCAGGGCATTGCAGATCACGTTGCCAATGCCCGCGCCGCAGGCTGCGTTTTAAAGGACACGCCCATACCGCCCGAAGGGACGTTCATCGCCCCGACGCTTATCGAGATACCCGGCATTTCCGCCTTGCAGCACGAAATTTTTGGCCCTGTCCTGCATGTCGTTCGCTTCAAGGCATCTGAGATTGATCAGATCATCGCCGACATTAACGCAACCGGGTACGGACTGACATTTGGTTTGCACACACGTATTGACGACCGGGTGCAACACATCACCGAAGCGGTGCATGCGGGCAATATCTACGTCAACCGCAACCAAATCGGCGCCATCGTAGGATCTCAGCCATTTGGCGGTGAGGGGCTTTCGGGCACAGGCCCCAAGGCGGGTGGGCCGAATTACATGACGCGGTTCTGCGCCCCGGACCGGCAGCAGTCCGACGAACAATGGGACCACCCAATGAGCGAGCTTCCCGATGTTCAGGGTACGCCCGCGCCGGTGCAGACCCAATCCCTGCCCGGCCCGACGGGCGAATCCAACCGGTTGAGCGAATTCGCACGCCCGCCATTGCTGTGCATGGGACCCGGAACCGAGGACGCGCGCGCGCAAGCCGACTCCGTTCAGGCGCTGGGTGGTACGGCCATTCAGGCGACCGGTTCGTTAGACTTGCATCGGCTGGAGAACGTGACCGGGATATCGGGCGTTCTTTGGTGGGGCGATGACGACACAGCGCGTGAGATCGAACGTCACCTCGCCCGCCGGGACGGTCCGATCCTGCCGCTGATCCCCGGCCTTCCGGACCGCGCGCGCGTTCTGGCCGAGCGTCACCTGTGCGTTGATACAACAGCCGCGGGCGGCAATGCCGCATTGCTTGGGGGTGCGGCGTAAGCATGCCTTGACGCTGGGCCGGGAAAAGCCCAGCGTCGCCTCATGTTTCCAATCCGCGACCATAACCCTTCGGGGCGAACACCTTATGTCGTCTATTTGCTGATGGCGGCCAATATCCTGATATTCCTCAGCTATGTGGGTATCATGAACGATGCTCGGCTGATCAATCAGCTATACTACGACTATGCGATTATCCCGGCGCGGATCACGGACGGTTTTGCGTTTGAGACACTGGTGACCTCGATGTTTCTGCACGGAGGTTGGATGCATCTGGCCGGAAACATGCTGTTCCTGTGGATTTTCGGCGACAACCTCGAAGATGAAATGGGCCACCTGCCCTTTCTGCTGTTCTATATTGCAGCCGGAATCGGGGCGGGTCTGATCCATGTTTTCACAGCGCCGGGCTCGGTCGTGCCGACCATTGGCGCATCCGGTGCGATTGCGGGTGTCATGGGTGGTTACCTGCTGCTATTCCCAAAGGCCCGCGTGGATATCCTGCTGATCCTCATTGTCTATTTTCGCATTTTCACAATACCTGCCTTTGTCATGCTGGGGGTCTGGTTAGCTATGCAGTTCTTTGGCAGTCTGGCCAGCAACCCGGACGAAGGCGGGGTGGCCTATTGGGCGCATACGGGTGGGTTTTTTGTGGGTCTGATCTTGTGCATCCCAATCTGGCTGCGGCGCGGCGGCACTGATTTTTGGGGCCGCACCCACGGCCATCCGCCGCATCCTGAACACAAGTACAAGCTAACTCAGTCGCGTATTCCCCGCGTACCCCGCAGGTAGCAGGGCTTCAGGTTTTCGGGGTCTGGCCGCCGCTAAGATGGGTGATTTCCCGCGCCGCGGCCAGAACCAATTCACCCAGCGCATGCGCTCGATCCGCGCCAAACCGAGCGGTCGGACCCGATACCGAGATCCCTGCACATGGCTCCCCCCGGTCATTGAAAATCGCCGAGCCGATACAGGACATGCCCTGATATCTTTCTTCTCGGTCATGCGACCAGCCGCGTGCACGGGTCTTGGAAAGATCCTGTTGAAGTCCGTCGCCCGGTATCTGCGTGTTCGCGGTGAATTCCACCGGATCAATTGCCTCTAGCGTTTTGGCCAACCCCGTTTCGGTCATCGCGGCAAGGATCGCCTTGCCGGTGCCCGAGGCATACATCGGCGTTCGCGCCCCGGGCGGGAAAAAGGCGCGGATGGGATTCGGAGTTTCGACCTGACCGACAAAGACCACCTCGGACCCATCCGGCACCGCCAGGTTGGCGGTCTCACCGCTCTCCTGCATAAGGCGTCTCAGGATTGGGCGCCCGATTTCAAGCACACTGTTGCGGCGCAGGAACGAGGCGCCGGTCCGGTATGCCTCGATCCCGATCATCCATTCCTGACGTTCGTCGTCAAAGGCAACAAAGCCGTGTTTCTGCAAGGTCACCAGAATGCGGTGCGTCGTAGCCGTCGGCACATCGATCTCGCGTGCCAGATCGCTGAGCGCTGCGCGTTCCAACCGAGCCACCGTTGTCAAAACGCCCAGCGCCCGATCCAGCGACTGCATGGTCCCGGCCGAACTTTCTTTGAACAGGGATTTGGGTCTGCCGCGCGGTCTTTTCTGATTGTCCATCACCCTACTCCCTTGCTCTACGCCAGAATATTTCTGAACCGTTCATTTTTTAGGTCCAAAAAATGAAAAACGAAAAACTGCATAAATACAGCGCTTTAAATATTTAATCGCAAAAATGAAAATATTTTTCAAGAAAATTGCACGCCGTGAGGTTTTCCCGGACACTTACATCCAAAGCGGAGGAATAACAGATGTCCAACCAAAACCCGGTTTTCATACCCGGTCCAACCAACATTCCAGACCGGTTGCGTCTTGCCATGCAGGTCCAAACGCAGGATCACCGCGCGCCGGATTTTGTCGAAACCTTTGCACCTGTCCTTGAGGACACAAAAAAGGTGTTCGGCACCACGACCGGCCAGATCGTGACCTTTCCATCCAGTGGCACCGGTGGGTGGGAAGCAGCCGTAACCAACACACTCAGCCCCGGCGACAAGGTTCTGGTTGCCCGCTATGGCGTGTTCAGCCATCGCTGGATCGACCTGTGCGAGCGTCATGGGCTGGACGTTCAGATCGTCGAATGTCCTTGGGGCACCGGCGCGCCCGCTGATCAGTTTCAAGCCGCTTTGGCCGATGACACCGCGCATGAAATCCGCGCTGTTCTGGTGACCCACAACGAAACAGCCACCGGGGTGCGTTCCGACATCGCAGCGGTTCGGCAGGCGATGGATTCGGAAAATCATCCCGCGATGCTCTTCGTCGACTGCGTCAGCTCTCTGGCTTCGATGCCGTTCGACTTTGACGCTTGGGGTGTAGATATCGCCGTATCGGGGTCGCAAAAGGGGTTCATGCTGGCGACCGGCATGGCAATTCTGTGCGTCAGCACCAAGGCACAGGACGCGATGAAAAGCGCCAAGCTGCCGCGTACCTTCTTTGACTTCGACGATATGATGGCGGCCAACGCATCGGGCGGGTTTCCCTATACTCCGCCGCTGCAACTGATCTACGGCATGCGCGAAAGCCTCAAGATGCTGTTCGAAGAAGGGCTTGAGAACGTTTATGCCCGGCATTTCCGACTGGCCGAAGGTGTGCGCCGCGCCGTTGACGCATGGGGGCTGAAACTGGTCGCGCAATCGCCCGATCTGTATTCTGACACTGTCAGCGCGATCTACGTGCCAGACGGGTATGATAGCAACACACTGACTGACCACGCGTTCAATGCTTATGGCGTGTCCTTTGGTATTGGACTTGGTCAACTGAATGGTAAGGCGTTCCGCATCGGCCATCTGGGCAGTCTGACGGATGTGATGGTTCTGTCCGGCCTTAGCACAATGGAGATGGCGATGGCCGATCTGAACTATCCGATCACTTTGGGCAGCGGGGTCGCGGCCGCACAGGATTTCTATCGCACCGGCCCATCTGACCGCGCCCAGGCCGCAGCCTGAGGAGGATGGCAATGCTGGATCACATCCCCGCAGCCGATCTGACGATCGACGATATGCGCGCTGCGCATGAACGGATCAAACCCTTCATCCGGCGCACGCCGATCATGGTGTCGGACTATTTGAACGACCTGACCGGAGCGCAGCTGTTCTTTAAATGCGAGAACTTCCAAGAGGCTGGTGCGTTCAAAGTACGCGGTGCGAGCAATGCGGTTTTCGGCCTGAGTGATGATATGGCGACCAAGGGTGTTTGCACACACTCCAGTGGCAACCACGCTTTGTCCCTGTCTTATGCCGCCGGACGGCGGGGTATTCCCTGTAACGTGGTGATGCCGCGCACTGCGCCGCAAGCCAAGAAGGACGCCGTGCGCCGCTATGGAGGTACGATCACGGAGTGCGAGCCGTCAACCTCATCCCGCGAGGCGACCTTTGCCGAAGTTCAAGCCAGAACAGGCGGAGAGTTCGTGCACCCCTATAACGACCCGCGCGTCATTGCGGGTCAGGCCACCTGCTCGGCCGAATTGTTAGAACAGACAGACGGAGTGGATGCGGTCATCGCCCCAATCGGAGGCGGGGGCATGGTCTCGGGCACGTGCCTGACGGTGTCGAACCTGGCCCCCGACACCGCAATCTATGCCGCCGAGCCAGAACAGGCGGACGACGCATACCGGTCCTTCAAAGCAGGACACATCATCGCCGACGATGCGCCAAAAACGATCGCCGATGGGCTGCTGGTGCCGCTGAAAGAGAACACGTGGCACTTCGTGTCCCGAAATGTGACCGACATTTTCACCGCCTCTGACGACGAGATCATCGAAGCGATGAAGCTGACGTGGAAATACCTGCGCGTCGTGATGGAGCCGTCATCGGCCGTGCCTCTGGCAACCATACTCAAGAACCCGGACGTATTCCGCGGCAAGCGCGTCGGCGTGATCATCACCGGCGGCAACGTGGATCTGGACAAACTGCCCTGGCTGAAAGGGTAAGGAGGAACGACATGAACAAACCTGTGAACATCAAAGAACTGGAAGTCGGGTTCGACATCCCCGCTGCCATCGGTATGGATGAAAGCGAAATCCAGACCCCTTGCCTGATCCTGGATCTCGATGCGCTGGAGCGGAACATCAAGAAGATGGGCGATTATGCGAAGGCCCACGGTATGCGCCACCGCGTGCACGGCAAGATGCACAAATCCGTCGACGTCGCCAAGCTACAAGAACAGCTCGGCGGTGCGGTTGGCGTCTGCTGTCAAAAGGTATCTGAGGCTGAGGTTTTCGCGCGGGGCGGCATCAAGGATGTCCTCGTGTCGAACCAGGTCCGCGACCCGGCCAAGATCGACCGATTGGCGCAACTGCCCAAATTGGGCGCGCGCACTATTGTGTGCGTGGACGACATCGACAATGTCGCCGACCTGTCCAAAGCCGCTGTCGATCACGGCACGGAGCTTGAAGTCTTTGTCGAAATTGACTGCGGTGCAGGTCGGTGCGGCGTGACCACGACCCAAGCCGTTGTCGATATCGCAAAAGCTGTCAACGCTGCGCCCAACCTGAAATTTACCGGCATTCAGGCCTATCAGGGCGCGATGCAGCACCTCGACACCTATGAGGCGCGCAAAGAGAAGCTGGATACAGCCATCGCCATGGTCAAAGACGCAGTTGACGGTTTGAAAGCCGAAGGCATCGAATGTGAACTGGTCTCGGGTGGCGGAACAGGATCATACTACTTCGAGAGCAATTCAGGCGTTTACAACGAGTTGCAGTGCGGATCCTACGCTTTCATGGATGCGGATTATGGGCGCATTCTGGACGAGAACGGCAAACGGATCGATCAGGGCGAATGGGAAAACGCGCTGTTCATTCTGACCAGCGTGATGAGCCATGCCAAGACTGACAAGGCCATCTGCGACGCCGGCCTCAAGGCGCAATCGGTCGATAGCGGCCTGCCCTTCATCTTTGGGCGCGATGATGTGGAATACCTCAAATGCTCGGACGAACACGGTGTCATTGGCGATCCCGACGGCGTTTTGAAGGTGAACGACAAGCTGCGGCTTGTGCCCGGACATTGTGATCCCACCTGCAACGTCCACGATTGGTATGTCGGCGTACGCGGTGGCAAGGTTGAGGCGCTGTGGCCCGTGTCGGCCCGCGGAAAGGCTTATTGATGAGGGATGCTATGACCACGCAAGATGGCCTGCTGATTGTGGGCGAAGACCTGTGCGAACAGCTGGTGGGCCGCCAACAGGCCTTTGATGCGGTGCAATCCGTGTTTGGTGCGATGGCCAGCGGTGGAGCACGGAACTTTCCGGTTGTTCGCGAGGCGCTGGGTTATGCTGATGCGCTGTATGGTTTCAAATCCGGCTTCGATCGGGATGGGCAGGTGTTGGGCGTGAAATCTGGCGGCTATTGGCCGGGCAATGCCGAACAAGGATTGACCAATCACCAATCCACGGTGTTTCTGTTCGATCCCGACACGGGGCGGCTTTCGGCATTGGTGGGTGGCAACTACCTAACGGCCGTGCGAACAGCAGCTTCATCAGCGGTTTCCATCGCACATCTTGCCCGAAAAGACGCCAAAGTGCTGGGCATGGTTGGCGCCGGACATCAGTCGGCCTTCCAGCTACGCGCCGCCGCTGAACAGCGGGACTTTGAAAAAGTTGTCGCCTGGAATCCGCACCCCGACATGCTGCCCCGTTTGGCGGCTGTCGCCGAAGAAATCGGTCTGGAGTTTGAGGCTGTCAGCCAGCAGGACTTAGGGGCACAGGCGGACGTCATCATCACAATCACCTCGGCATTCGAGCCGCTATTGATGAAAGACTGGATCAAACCCGGCACGCATCTGGCCTGCATGGGCACAGACACGAAAGGCAAGATGGAGGTCGATCCGGCGCTGGTCGCCTCGGTCACCGTTTTCACCGACGAGGTCGCCCAATCCGCGACGATTGGCGAGGCGCAGCACGCCATAGGAAGCGGCACTTTGACCGAAACAAAGATCACCCCAATTGGTGCGGTCATCAACGGTGATCATCCCGGGCGGAGCAGTGCTGACGAGATCACCTTGTTCGACGGAACTGGCGTGGGTCTGCAGGACCTCGCTGTTGCATCCGTCGCCGCGCGGCTGGCGGACGAAGCAGGTCTGGCGCAACGCGCGACCCTCTGAAAACAAAAAAAGCGCGCCTCAATCGGGGCGCGCTTACGGAATTGCTATGTGGCTGATTAGCCTCGGATCACCTTGGAAAACTGGTCGAAAATCGGCTCGTTCGAACAGATCACTTCACCGTCTTCCAAAACGTTGCCTTCAGGGTTTAGCGCCTGAACAAATCCGCCCGCTTCCTGGACGATGATGATCCCAGCGGCCACATCCCATGCATTCAGCCGACGTTCCCAAAAGCCTTCGTAACGTCCCGCTGCGACATAGGCCATGTCCAGCGCGGCGGCACCCCAACGGCGCACACCGGCACAAGCAGGCATCAGACGCGCCAGATCCTGCAGGGTCGCAGGCAGGTCCGAACGGCCACCAAAAGGCAGGCCGGTCGAGAAAATCGACTCGATCATCCGATGACGGCCCGAGACGCGGATACGCATGTCGTTCATCCAAGCGCCCTCGCCTTTTTCGGCAAAGAACATCTCATCCTTGGCGGCGTCATAGATTACGCCAGCCACGATCTTGCCCTTGTGTTCCAACGCGATCGAGATTGCCCAGTGCGGCAGACCGTGCAGGAAGTTCGTAGTACCATCCAGCGGATCAACGATCCAGCGGCGGGTCGGGTCTTCGCCCTCGATCACACCACCTTCTTCAGCCAGCCAGCCATAGGTCGGACGCGCGCCCAGCAGCTCCTCTTTCAGGATCGCCTCGGCAGCAATGTCAGCTTTGGACACAAAGTCGCCTGCGCCTTTCATCGAAACCTGAAGGTTCTCGACTTCACGGAAATCCTTGACCAAAGAACGCCCCGCCTTACGCGCGGCTTTGATCATGATGTTGAGGTTTGCACTGCCAACCATTGTCCAAAGGCTCCTGTCCGGTCAAACCGCGCGTATACTGATGCAAAGCGCCCTTGCCAAGAGGAATGATGCGCATAGCAGACCCGCGTTTTTTGCCTATTGCTCTTGCAGCTTGCGCGCCTCGGTTTCGGCCAGCTGAATCAGCTCTTGCACGAAAGGTTTTTCTAGGTCCTCGCTGCGCACTGCCGCGTAAAGCCTGCGGGTGATGCCGTCCTTGGTCAGGGGGCGAGTGACGTAGTCCGAATTGTACTTCACTTCGCGCACAACCCAGTCAGGCAGCACCGAAACACCGCGGTTCGACGCGACGAGCAAAAGGATCACTGCAGTCAATTCGACCTGCCGGATTGCGGCCGGCTCGACCCGCGCGGGTATCAGCAACTGGCTGAACACATCCAGCCGGGTGCGCTCCACCGGATAGGTAATCAGGGTTTGCCCACGGAAATCCTCGGCCTCGATGAACTCTTTCTGCGCCAACGGGTGGGATGATGCAGCGACAAAGACGGCATCATAGTCAAACAGTTCAATGAACTCGATGCCCGGCAGGTCCTCGGGGTCGGACGAGACAACCAGATCCACCTCTTCTTTTTGCAGTGCTGGCAGGGCGTCGAATGCCAAACCTGGGCGGATATCAACGTCCACATCACCCCATGATTTCCGGAAAGATTCAAGAACTGGAAACAGCCATTCGAAACACGCGTGACATTCGATCGCGATATGCATCCGCCCCGTGCGTCCATCCCGAAGCGACGAGAATTCCTGTTGTGCGGCTTGGATTTGCGGCAATATCTGTTCGGCCAGACGCAACAGGCGCAGCCCGGCCGCAGACAGCTTCATCGGTTTGGACCGGCGTAGGAACAATTCAACCCCCGCCTGATCCTCTAACCCTTTGATTTGGTGGCTCAGAGCCGATTGGGTGATGTTCAATTGATCCGCCGCACGGGCCAAACCACCACATTCATGGATCGCCTTGATCGTACGCAGGTGGCGGAATTCGATGTGCATTACAGCGATACTCATGTTGTTCTTGAATAATATGAGTTTGTCTCACATTGCCCGAACTGGCACAAGGACTCTGCACCAACCAAATGAGGCCGAGATGACCAAGCCAGAAATTTCATTCGAGTTCTTTCCGCCCAAGACGCTCGAAGCCTCGTTTCGTCTTTGGGACACGGTCCAGACTCTGGCCCCTTTAGAGCCGCGCTTTGTCTCGGTCACCTATGGTGCGGGTGGCACAACGCGGGAACTGACCCGTGATGCGGTGGCGACCCTGCACAAATCCTCGGGGCTGCCTGTTGCCGCCCATTTGACATGTGTTGATGCCTCGCGGCAGGAAACGCTGGAAATCGCGGATACTTTCGCGCGCGCGGGCGTTCAGGATATCGTTGCCCTGCGCGGTGATCCGCCAAGCGGTCAGGATCGTTTTGAACCACACCCCGAAGGTTTTGCAAATTCGGTGGAACTGATCTCGGCCCTGGCTGAGACCGAGATGTTCAACATTCGGGTCGGCGCCTACCCCGACATTCACCCCGAGGCACAAAACGCCCGCACCGATATTGATTGGCTCAAAGCCAAACTGGATGCGGGCGCAGATGAGGCCCTGACCCAGTTCTTTTTTGAGGCCGAGACGTTTTTCCGGTTCCGGGACGCCTGTGAAAAAGCCGGCATCGACAAGCCCATCGTGCCCGGCATCCTTCCGATCGAGAACTGGAAGGGTGCACGCAATTTTGCCAAACGATGCGGCACGCGCATTCCCCAATGGGTCGAACAGGCGTTTGAAAAGGCCGTGCGCGACGATCGTGAGGATTTGCTGGCTACAGCATTGTGTAGCGAGCTGTGCTCGGACCTGATCGACGGGGGCGTGGACAAGCTGCATTTCTACACGCTGAACCGGCCGGAATTGACGCGTGATGTGTGTTTTGCCCTTGGCATAACGCCGAAGGCTGATCTGCAAAACGTGGCCTAATCAGGTCGGCCCGAAAGACAGTATCCCACTGCGGGGAAAGAAACTAAGAACAATTGCCGCGACGCGCTGCAATTGTTCCCGTAAGCACTTCAATTTTGCGTGAAATTTGACAAATTCAACGTCCTGCTCAAACTGAAGGAGTGACGTTTTTTTGTTTTGTAATGAGTAAATTGGGTTATGGAAACTGTTGAGAAGATCAGAGCCCGCACAGAAGCACTGCATGCTCTGGGGTTGGATCAAAACGCCAGTTCGGACGACATCAGAAGCGCCTGGCGGGACATTGCGTTCCATGGTCATCCAGACCAAGCCAAGGGCGATAGCTCCGGATTTACCCGCGCCAAGGATGCATATGATTTTTTGCGTAAAGAAGGGCTGGCGGGTAAGGGTGTTGGATCGGGAAAACCGCGGCGCCCGAAACTGCGCCGTCGTATTCTGACACTGGAAACCGCCGATATCAACGCATGCCGCGCCCTGTTGAACAACGCGTTGCCGGACCGATCAGACGAGGTTGAAACACCGGATTCCGAGCTGATGTGCAAGTCGGACCATGTGCCCGATGCGGTCGGGTTCTTTGGCCGCCATTTGACATTCTTTGTCTCAACGCCGGTCTATGAAGGTGCAAACCGCGTGGCATTGCCCACGTCGGTTTTGGCGAGCTCACGCCAGACGGAAACCGAGGTGCTGAATTTCCAGTCCAACGACTCTGGCGGTGGCGAGGTTGTTGTGCCCGAAGCGATTACTGCGCGTACGTTCCCTGGGGCCAAAAGCGTTCGCATTCGGTTCGATGCCGATCAGCAGATGCGGGACGAATTCTCGTTTGCGCATTGACGAAAAAGCCCGGCTTAAATGCGCCGGGCTTTGGCTTGGTGAGTGGCCACTTAGTTTGAAATCGGGCCTTCCGACGTGAATTTCGGGATCACGCTGGAGGATGCGGCATCGGGTTCGATCCCCGGCCAGTTGCCTTCGGCGAGGTTGATATTGCCGGGCACGTCTTCTTCCCAGAAACCGACAACGACATCGGTGATGTTCAAATAAAGCTTGTCATCGACGATGCGCCAAAGGTTCGGGTTCGCAGGGACTTTGCCGCCCTTCGAAACACCGTATGCGCAATGTCCGTCATATTGCGGCGCGTAGAAGGCTGGGTTCTCCTGAAATTTGTCGCGGTTCTCTTCAGACGAAAATGCCCAGGTGGCACCATTGTATTCTGCGGTGATGTCTGCACGGCCGCGTACAGGCGCGGGCTGAGATTGACCAACCGCAACCTGATCTAGACCACGGTATGCGACGACATCGTAGCCGGACACGGCGAACCCGGTGCCGTCAATATACTGGTCACCAGCAAAGGCCGGAGCGGCAAGGGTCAGAGCCGCAGCTACAGTCAGGGCAAAACGTTTCATGGTGGTAAGTCCTTTTGTCCTCGGGGTTGTTGATTTGCCCGAACTTGCGGGTCTGAACATACAATAGGTGATTCAGACTGCTTGCGAAGTCCCCCTCGCGTCGCTGTGACGTTGAATGAGAATTCGTGAGATGTCGGGTGAGAATTGTTACAAAAACGCTGTGCTCTGGGGGGTTGGACTTGGTGCTTTGCAACATTAGCTGTTGTGTTGGACGGACAATTCACCTGCACTTTGCGAAGAAAGGCAAGAAATGAGCGAGCAACCGACCTATACGCCCCCAAAGGTCTGGACATGGGACAGCCAGAATGGCGGCCAATTTGCCAACATCAATCGCCCAATCGCTGGCGCCACCCACGACAAGGATCTGCCGATTGGACGGCACCCCCTGCAGCTCTATTCACTGGCCACGCCGAACGGCGTGAAAGTGACCGTGATGCTGGAGGAACTGCTGGCGCTGGGTCACGAAGGTGCCGAATACAACGCCTGGCTGGTCAATATCGGCGAAGGCGATCAGTTCAGCTCGGGCTTTGTCGGGGCCAACCCAAATTCTAAAATCCCCGCTCTTTGGGATCGCTCGGGCGACAAGCCGACACGCGTGTTCGAAAGCGCTTCGATCCTGTTTCATCTGGCCGAAAAGTTTGGCGTGTTTTTGCCCGCGTCCGGACCGGAACGTACGGAAGTCATGAACTGGGTCTTCTGGCAGATGGGCAGTGCACCCTATCTGGGCGGTGGGTTTGGCCATTTCTACGCCTATGCGCCGGAAAAGTTCGAATACCCAATTGACCGCTTTACGATGGAGACTAAGCGCCAGCTGGACGTTCTGGATCGCGAACTGGTCGACAAGACGTATATCGCAGGCGAGGATTACACCATCGCGGACATGGCGATCTGGCCCTGGTATGGCCAGCTGGTTCTGGGCCGACTTTACAGCGCCGCCGAGTTCCTAGACGTGGAATCCTACAAGAACGTCATGCGTTGGGCCAAGGCGATCGACGCACGCCCTGCCGTTCAGCGGGGCCGCATGGTCAACCGCCCGTTCGGTGAGCCACATACCCAGCTGCACGAACGTCACGAGGCCAGCGATTTCGAAACCCGCACCCAGGACAAACTGGAAGCAGCTGCGGAATAATCACAAAAAGCCCCGCAGATCAGTCGTGCGCGGGGCTTTTTTCCTACTTCAGAATAGGCGGTTTATCCGGGTTGCTGCCAGGTGTCGTCTGCGCGACAACACGCGCCTCTGGCTGTGGCAGATCGAACCGCAAACCGATCCGCGCCAATGAGGCAGCAGCCTGATCGTGTGCACCGAAGAACCCGACATCCATTGCCCCGGCCTCAATCCCGGAAAACGTCAACGCCTCGGACGCGGCCTTGGCCAGTGCGGGCTCTGCCCCTTCTACCGCACCAATGAACCCAAGCAGGTGACCGGAACCGCCGCCTTCGGACTTCGTTCCCACCAAATATGCAGCTTCCGCCAGCCCAACTGCGGTGGCAAGTTTTGCGTCTAGCGCGGTCAACAGATCGTCGGGCAGGCCCGCAGGGGGCAAGAACTCTGCCAACCGTTGCTGAACCTCCTCTGGCTCATGCTGCAGAGTTTCCGCCAGCCAGCCCAGCGCCTCGGACGGGATCAGCATAGAGGACGGCGCAACTTCGAGGTTGAGGCCCAGCCCAATCCCCTGCCCCGCGAGCATGGAGGATAACACCCGGCCCGAAAGCGCCACATAAGGGACAGGACGTTCGGCAAATCGCGCCAACCGGTCCTCTCGGTCAAAGGCCAGCACAAAGCGCCCATCGGCGACGTCGAACAACTCGGGTGAGATGTTTTCGCCCTTCGCCTCTTCTGTCAGCATCAGAAACAGCTCGCTGTCGGCAAGCCGTTCGAAGAACCGCAATCGCGCTGCATCATCTTGTGGGGCGGCAGTCATTGCGGCGTAGGCAGTGTCCAGAGCCGTGGTTTCAGTCATTCAGAACCTCTTGCACCCGTGCACGCAGAACCGGCAGAAGGTCGGTCTGGAACCACGGGTTTTTCTTCATCCATGCCGTATTCCGCCACGAGGGATGAGGCAAGGCAAAGACGCGCGGCGCATGGTCCCGCCAGTTGCGAACCGTTTCCGTCACCGAGCTGCGCACATGCAGGTGGTATTTATGAGCGTGCCCACCCACCAAAATAGTCAGGGGTATTTCCCCCAGGGTTTGCATGACTTTGTTGTGCCAGGTTTTCCCGCAGACGGGGGGCGGCGGCAAATCCGCCTTGCGCGTATCATACCCCGGAAAACAAAAAGCCATCGGTACGATCGAAACCTTTGACCGATCGTAGAACACAGATTCATCCACCCCAAGCCAGTCCCTTAAACGATCTCCGGACGGATCGGTGAACGGTCGGCCCGACTCATGCACCCGTGCGCCAGGGGCCTGACCGGCAATCAAAACTGGCGTCCCGGGCTGAAACCAGACCACTGGGCGCGGCTGATGCGCGGTCTCTGTCGCGGCAAATCTTTCCGCGCAAATACGGCAGGCCGAGATTTCTTTCTGTAGCGAATTCATCAGATGGCAAGGTTTCCTGCATCAAATTGGTTGACGGTCACCCTGAAAGATAGTCAACGCAATGCGTGGGTCCAACCGATGGAAAAGTCACATTACCAACAGCACACGTGCCGGTGCATTGATCATTGCCACCAAAACTCGACATAATATGGCCCACATAAAACGTAGGATAACAACCCGATCACCGGCACATCCGGTACTTTTAAAATGGTGCAAGCAGCAGGCTCTCAATGCTTGAGTTTGAAAATGTCAGTAAGTCCTTCTGGACCGGGACACGCCGCAAGGTGATCCTGGACAGTGTCTCGTTTCGGGTTCAATTGGGCCGTTCGATTGGCATTCTTGCACCTAACGGAACCGGCAAGACCACCTTGATCAATATGATGGCCGGCCTGGAAAAGCCCGATGAAGGCGTGATTCGAAAGTCCTGCCGAGTGTCTTTTCCTATGGGTTTCACCGGAGGTGTCGCAAACAAACTGTCCGCCCTGGAAAACGCGCGCTACGTCGCCAACATCTACGGGATGGACCCCGATTACGTCGAAGCCTACTGCAAATGGCTATGCGGATTGGGGGAGTATTTTAACCAACCTTTGGCCACTTACTCCAGCGGTATGAAAGCGCGCTTTACGTTTGCGTTGATGTTGGCCCTGGATTTCGACATGTACCTGATTGACGAAGGGATGCCGGCGTCGACGGATGTGGAATTCAACAGGAAGGCCGGCGACATCCTTCGGGAAAAACTACGCACGACTACAATGGTGATCGTGTCGCACAGTCCCGCCGTGCTGGAGAAATTTGCGCAAGAGGCTGCCGTTTTGATGGATGGCCAGCTTTATATGTTCGACACCTTGGAAGAGGCAAAGCAGCTATATGACTACCAAACCCAAGGCTAGCATCTACAACTGGCGCCGCAAACGCCGCAACGCGGGAACGGAAGAAGACCGCGCTGATGCCATTTCACGCATTCGCAACGCGACCCAGCCACCCACTGCGGCCAATGACTCGGAGTCCAATACCGAGATTGACGCCATCAAACGCGAGGGACTGACCGGGCGCCAATTGCGGTTGGCACGCAGATTGGCGCAAAAGAACGGCCTAGAGGCGACCTCGGACTATGATGCGGTGCGTTTGCTACGCCAAAAGGGCATCGATCCGTTTCATCGCGCCAATTTGCTGGGGATGGCCGGTGAAACGGCACAGACCGAGGATCAAGCCAAGGACAAAGTCACGATTCATTTGCCGCAAACGGTCAGTGAAGGTGGAAAGACCCTGCCCGGGCCCGAGATGTCTCCTGCGCAACGACGCGAGCTTGAAATTGGCGAGATACAAAAAGACATCGCCCGCCGTCGCCGTCGCAAACTGCTTGCCCTGTTTGCCCGCCTGACGGTTTTCGTCTTCCTGCCCACCTTTATTGTCGGGTTCTATTTCTACCGTGTGGCGACGCCCATGTATGCCAGCGACTCGGCCTTTTCGATCCTGCAGGCGGACGGGGGCGGTGCAGCTTTTGGCGGGCTTTTGGCGGGCACACAATTCGCCACCGCACAGGATTCTGTCGCTACTCAGGAATTTCTTGAGTCCAAGGATGCGCTGCTGAGGCTTGAACGTGACATGGGCTTCGCAGAGATTTTCCAGCAAGACTGGATCGACCCTATTCAACGGCTTTCGCCGGACGCCACGCTGGAAGAAGCCTACAAGCTTTTCCGGCGCATGATCACCATCGGATACGACCCGAGCGATGGCATTATCCGAATGGAAGTTGCGGCACCTGATCCGCAGATTTCGGTGGCCATCTCTGACCGTCTTCTGTCCTACGCCGAAGAAACCATAAACGGGCTTACGGAACTCAAGCGCGAGGACCAGATGCGCGACGCGCTGGATGGTTTTGAAATGGCACAGAAGGAGCGTAGGAGAGCACAGGAAGATCTGATCGAACTTCAGATTCAAGGCGCGCTGCTGGACCCGCAAAACGTCATCGTCAGTTTGCGCGGCCGCATCGACGCCCTGGAAACACAGATTCAAGAAAAAGAGCTGCAGCTGGCCGCATTGCTGGACAACCGTCGTCCGAACCAGGCCAAGGTGGATGGTGCCCGTGCCGACATCGCGCGGCTTGAGACTGTGTTGGAAGAACTCAACTCGGAAATGCTGGATGTGTCTGCAGGCGAAAACTCGCTTGCCCGGCTCAGCTTACGAATTCAGATGGCACAAGCCGATCTTGTTGCCAGGGACATGATGCTGCAGACAGCCATGCAGCAAATGGAAACCACGCGGACCGAAGCAAACCGTAAAGTGCGCTATTTGACAGTGTCTGTGAGGCCGGTGCCAAGTCAGGAACCCACCTATCCGCGCAAGTTCGAAAATACGATTTTGGCTTTTCTGTTGTTTGCTGGTATCTACCTGTTGATCTCGCTTACCGCGTCGGTCCTTCGTGAACAGGTATCCTCGTAAGACACATGAAACATGTAAAAATCTCCGACCTCACGGTCGGCAATGATCTGCCTCTGACGATCATTGCCGGCCCCTGTCAGCTTGAAAGCGCGGATCATGCGCAGATGATCGCAGGCAAAATGAAAGAAGCCTGTGATGCCGCCGGTGCGCAGTACGTCTTTAAGGCCTCGTATGACAAGGCGAACCGCACCTCAATTTCAGGTGTCCGTGGGCCCGGAATTGCTAAAGGACTGGACATTCTGGAAGGTGTCAAAAAACAAATTGGGGTACCTGTCCTGACTGACGTACATACGCCGGAGCAATGCTCAGACGCGGCCAGTGTTTGTGATGTTTTGCAGATTCCCGCGTTATTGTGCCGTCAAACCGACTTGGTGTTGGCCGCAGCCCAAACAGGCGCAGCGATCAATGTCAAAAAAGGGCAATTTCTGGCACCATGGGATATGGCGAACATTGTCGCCAAGATCGAGAGTGTTGGTAACTCGAATATTCTGCTGACAGAACGTGGCACCTCGTTTGGGTACAACACCTTGGTGACAGATATGCGCTCGCTCCCGCAGATGGCGGCGACGGGCTATCCGGTTGTGATGGACGCAACCCACTCGGTTCAGCAGCCTGCAGGGCTTGGAGGTTCGACCGGCGGACAGCGTGAATTTGCTCCGGTGATGGCGCGCGCAGCTGCCGCCATCGGCGTAGGTGCTGTGTTTATTGAAACACACGAAGACCCGGACAAGTCTCCGTCAGACGGGCCCAACATGATCTATCTGGATCAAATGCCTCAATTGATTGACACATTGATGCGCTTTGATGCATTGGCCAAAGCCAATCCTATACAGATTTAAGCAAGAGCAATAGCATGACCAAACCCATCCCAGAGGTGACCCCGAACACCTGGAGTTTTCTGCGCGATCCGATGATCAAGCCGACCGGCTTTCGCGAATATGACGCGCGCTGGAAATATCCCGAAGAGATCAACCTGCCCGGCATGACCGCGCTTGGCTTGGGTCTGGGCACACAGATGCGCAAACGTGGGATCGAACCGGTGATTGCGGTGGGCAACGACTACCGCGACTACTCGCTGGCGATCAAAAACGCGCTGATCCTGGGTCTGATGCAGGCTGGCATTCAGGTCAAGGACATTGGCCCCGCGCTCAGCCCGATGGCCTATTTCGCGCAATTCCATCTGGATGTGCCGGCCGTGGCCATGGTCACAGCCAGCCACAACCCTAACGGCTGGACCGGCGTCAAGATGGGCTTTGATCGTCCTTTGACACACGGCCCCGACGAGATGTCAGAGCTCCGCGACATCGTCCTGAACGGTGAAGGCACCCCACATGAAGGCGGAACATACGAATTCGTTGATGGTGTAAAAGAAGCCTACATCGACGATCTGGTCGGCGATTTCAAAATGTCCCGCCCCCTGAAAGTCGTGTGCGCAACTGGTAATGGAACGGCTTCGGCCTTTGCGCCTGAGATTTTCGAGCGCATTGGCGTCGAAATGGTGCCCAGCCATACCCAATTGGATTATACTTTCCCCCACTATAACCCCAACCCCGAGGCTATGGAGATGTTGCACGACATGTCCGCCTCTGTGAAAGCCAGCGGTGCCGATCTGGCTCTGGGCTTTGACGGCGACGGCGATCGCTGCGGTGTTGTGGATGATGAGGGGGAAGAGATCTTCGCCGATAAGGTCGGAGTGATCATGGCCCGTGATCTGGCCAAATTGTATCCGAACTCGACCTTTGTGGCAGATGTGAAATCCACTGGTCTGTTTGCCAGCGACCCCGAACTGCAGGCCCTTGGTGTCAAAGCGGATTATTGGAAGACCGGGCACAGCCACATGAAGCGTCGGGTCAAAGAGATCAATGCGCTGGCCGGCTTTGAGAAGTCTGGTCATTACTTTCTGGCTGAACCTATCGGGCGCGGCTACGACTGCGGGATGCGGGTTGCCGTTGAAATCTGCAAGCTGATGGATCGCAATCCTGACCAAAGCATGTCGGACTTGCGTAAAGCGCTGCCGAAAACCTGGTCGACGCCGACCATGTCGCCCTATGCGGCCGACACCGAGAAGTATGACATTCTTCAGCGGTTAGTCGACAAGCTGGTCGCCAAGGCAGATGCCGGAGATACCTTTGCCGGTCGCGCGATCAAAGAGGTCGTCACTGTCAATGGCGCTCGCGTCATTCTGGACAATGGCAGCTGGGGTCTGGTGCGGGCATCCTCGAACACTCCGAACCTTGTTGTGGTCTGCGAAAGCAGCGAGAGCGAGGATGAAATGCGCGCAATCTTTGGCGATATCGACGCGGTCATTCGCACGGAACCCGGTGTGGGCGACTACGATCAGACCATCTAAGTGCTACTGCGTTTCGGGGCACCTTCTGCCCCGACGCCCTTGCGTATCGGCGCTTTTTAGTTACCGCCAAACAGCTTCAGCAGCCCCTTGTTCACTTCGTCTTCCAGTTTGTTCTTGATCGCGTCTTCGATCTGATCGCTGTCCGTAATCGTTGTATTCAGCTCGTCCCCGACCTTGTCCAAAACTTTCTGCTTGGCCTCATCTTCAAGCTCTTTGGCCTTTCCTTCAGCAACAGCTTCGAGGACTTTGGTTAGATCCGGCTTGATCGTCGGGTTGCTCCACGGCCCGACAATTTTCACTGGTACCGCGATGCCGTTTCCCGAATTCGCGCGCAGCGCCACAGGTGTGAAAAGATAGTCGATATCGCGGTTGCCGATTCCGACCCGACCGGACCCGTCGGCCCGGAAGTTATCCAGCGACATCAACAGGTCGTTGTTCCACAACACCCCTTGATCCATGGTGAAGCTGGCAGACAAGCTGTTGAACACGGTTGTGCCGCGCTCGCCCCCGCTGCGGCCCATCAGGCGGTCCAGATCAAACCCCGAGATCACGCCCTTGCCCACGTCCACACGACCCTTGCCGCTGAGTGAGCGCATGATCTGATCCTCGGTCTGCCCAACTCCCAGAAACTCGAACGACCCTGATCCGGTGCCGGACAACCGCTCGATCCCGCCAAGAGCGGACAGAGCTTGCTGTACGTCCATGCCATTCGCGGTCAGATTGCCGCCGACCGACAAACCGTTCCGGTTGTTGGCAACCACCTGCCCGTTCAGATGCCCTGAAAACAATGTGGCCGGGTTCATCTGAAGAACCGCCCTGGATCGATCAAGGTTAAGCGTCAGATCGCTGGGTCCCAGCGTCAGACCCGGTACGGCAATGGAATTGGCTTTGAGGCGGATTTTGCCATTCGCCAAGGCCAGCGCAGACGCATCAATCGGGGTGGTCGACCACCCTTGGTCAGGCGACGGCGCCGACCCTCCGCCAGCGCCACCAGGCGTATCGTTGAATTGAGTAAGATCCAGGTCACCGCCTTCCAGCCGTGCGGTAATCTGCGGCGGGTCCGAGATAACGATATCTGCCTCACCAGTCAGGCGATTATTATCCAGCAACGCCACCAAGTTGCGCAGCGAAATCCGACCATCGCTAGTATAGGTCATCTGCCCAGCCACATCGGCCTCGCGCCCCAGTCCCAATGGCACCCCAACACCGGCCTGACCAAAAGCAGCCAGCATACGCTCCGTGTTCGTCGTTTTGGCCAGCAACCTGCCATCCATTTCACCAGCCAGATTGACCCGCCCGACAAAACCGAACTCTCCCCCGGGCGCGGTCATGGTTAAATCCAGCGGCGTTACTGCGCCGGACGCGTAAGCTGGCAGATCTTGAATCTTGAGGTCGACATCGACCGCCCCCCCGGGCACCGCCATCTGAGCCTGTACCTGCAGAGGCGCTGAAACATCCGGCCAACTGGCCGCCAGATTGACATTGGCAAAATCGAACTTGGTCGCGCCATTCTCGATGTAGACCAAGCGCGCGTTCGTCAGCTTCAGATGATCCAGCGTCACCTCGCCCTGCTGCCCTTGCGGTCCCGCGCCGCTTGTGGCGCCTGCCGAGGCTGCGTTTGCGGGTGCCGAAAGTTCCCAATTCCCGCGCCCATCCGAAAGTTCTAACCGCAGAACCGGATTGTCGGCGATCACCCGTTTTATGCGCAGGTCCCCGGAGATCAGCGCGGCAGCATCAACCCCCACGGCCAGGCTTTCGGCGCTCAGCATTGGTTCAGGACCGGCCCATTGTGCATTTCCAAAAGTCACCGGACCGGTTTCCAGCCCCAGCACGGGCCAGAAAGACAGGTTCACATCGCCCGTAAGCTTCAGGTCACGCCCGGTTTGGGTGCGGACCTGCTCAGCCAATATGGTGGCCAGCTTGTCGCCGGGCATCAGCAGCAAGGCCCCGATGACCAAGCCAAAAACCGCCACCAACAGGAAAACTATGCGCAACAGCCACTTCATATTCTGCTCTCCGCCTTTTTCATGCGTTAAAAAAGATCATCCAAAGCCTGCGCTGCATTTGCAAGGGGAAGCGTTCCCCACTATATGCCGCGCAATGACAACAAACCCGCCAAACCTCCGCCCCGACCTGGCGCCTGCCGCCCGGATGCCCGAGACGCCACGTTCGAACCAGCCGACCATCGGTATGGTCTCTTTGGGCTGCCCCAAGGCCCTGGTCGATAGTGAGCGCATTCTGACGCGCCTGCGTGCCGAAGGATACGGCATCTCGCCCGACTATTCAGGCGCGGATGCCGTGATCGTGAATACCTGCGGGTTTCTCGACAGTGCCAAGGCCGAGTCGCTGGACGCTATTGGTGAGGCATTGGTGGAGAATGGCAAAGTCATCGTTACCGGCTGTCTGGGTGCGGAACCGGATTACATCCGCGAACATCACCCACGCATCATGGCTGTTACCGGCCCGCACCAATACGAGCAGGTGCTGGATGCGGTGCACGCGGCCGTGCCGCCTGATCCTGACCCGTTTGTGGACCTGCTGCCCGTCGCAAGTGTGCAACTGACACCACGCCATTACAGCTATCTCAAGATTTCCGAGGGCTGTAACCACAAATGCAAGTTCTGCATCATCCCCGACATGCGTGGGAAACTCGCCAGCCGTCCGGCACATGCTGTACTGCGCGAAGCCGAAAAACTGGTCGACAACGGCGTGCGTGAATTGCTGGTGATCTCGCAGGATACATCTGCCTATGGGTTGGATCGGAAATACGACGTGAACCCGTGGAAGGATCGCGAGGTGCGCAGCCACATCACCGATCTGGCGCGTGAGCTGGGGCAGTTGGATGCCTGGGTTCGGCTCCACTATGTCTACCCCTACCCGCATGTTCGCGAGTTGATCCCCCTGATGGCCGACGCCGGATGCAACATCCTGCCCTATCTGGATATTCCGTTCCAGCATGCCCATCCGGACGTTCTGAAGCGCATGGCGCGCCCGGCGGCGGCGGCCAAAACTTTGGACGAGATCGCCGCATGGCGCGCAACCTGCCCGGACATCACGCTGCGGTCGACCTTTATCGTCGGTTATCCGGGCGAGACCGAGGCCGAGTTCCAGACCCTTCTGGATTGGATGGACGAGGCGCAACTGGATCGTGTTGGCTGTTTTCAATACGAAAACGTCGATGGCGCGCGATCAAACGACCTCCCGGATCACGTACCAGCCGAGGTCAAGCAAGAGCGCTGGGACCGTTTCATGGAAAAAGCTCAGGCCATCTCCGAGGCTAAGCTGGCCGCCAAGGTTGGCCAGACCATCGACGTGATCGTGGACGAGATTGATGACGAAGCCGCCACGTGCCGGACCAAGGCAGACGCGCCCGAGATCGACGGGAATCTGTTCATCGATGAGGGTTTTGATGACCTGAAGCCTGGTGACATCGTGTCGGTCGAGATCGATGAGGCCGGCGAATACGATTTATGGGGCACACGCACCTAAGCCTAATGTGCCGTTCACCCTCGATAGGCAGAGCGTGATTTAAGTTTATTGGCTTGAGACGGGATTTTCCCGGACCATGAATGAAAACCTCAACTCGCTAGAAGGAGGGTTTTCATGGCGTACCTTCGTGCAATCTCTTTCAATTGCATGGCCGCGATACTTGCGTCCCAACTTTTTGCCATCCCGGCGACCGCAGGCAGCATCACCGTTGGAACGAGCGGCCAAGTTGTTGTTGGGTCAAAATCGCAGAATACTCATAACCGCAATAATATCCGCATTCACCGGCACTATTACTCTCCGAAAGTCTACACACCCAAAGTCTACCACCCAAAACCGGTTCCTAAGAACGCGCCCTACGTTCAGCAAAAGCTAAAAAAGAAATCCTATCGCTACCTTTATGCGCCACGGTACGGGTCAAAGCGTCAACACTATCACCGCAAGTCATTTGGACACGGATATTGACGACTGGTGAGGCGATGATTGCCCATTTTCGGTGCATTCAGATCCGAGCCCGCGTCGGCATGAAGCGGACATAAAAAAAACCGCCCAACAAGGGCGGTCGGCTGTGTTGAGTAAGCGGGCGGCCCAACCAAGACCGCCCGCGGAATTCTTATTGTGCGACCGGGTTACAGATGGTCTGTCCCGCTTCGGTCGTGGCCAGCTCGGTTCCAGCCGGGCAGCTCGGTGTGCCGAACTTGTCGTATTCAGGCGTGATGTAAACCGGCGTCGGCTCTTCCTGCTGCGAGCATGCAGCTAGAACCAGGGCAATTGCGCTAACGGCAGCAAATTTAAGTTTCATGTCCGTCATTCCTCTAAAAATTTTCTCATATTGCCCTTTTTTCTGGGGCCAGTCTCAAAATACGACCTCGTTGATATTATTGCAACAAAATCAATCACAGTTTTGTGAGAGCGGCAAAACCATGCTGCTTGTATAAAGAAACATAAGCGCTCTACACGCCCCGCACGAAGGCCCTATAGTTGTTTCACGACATTAGCCAAAAGCGGAGCAGCCACATGTCAGATCAGCCGAAACCTGCCCAAAAAGCCCCCTACCCGGTCGAAGTGACCGAAGGGAAAACCTATTTCTGGTGTGCCTGTGGCAAGTCAGAGCGCCAGCCCTTCTGCGATGGTTCACACAAGGGAACCCAGTTTGAACCGGTGAAGTTTACTGCCGAGACCAGCAAGAAGGTGTTCTTTTGCGGGTGCAAACAAACGGCCAATCCGCCGCTGTGCGACGGTTCGCATTCCAAGCTCTGACTAAGTCTTCAAAGCGTTCAGCGTTTCCGCATTCACGCAGAATTCAGGGGCCGAATCGGCTTTGACCTGTTGTTTCGACAGCCACAATTCGCATTGGTCGCTGCACCCAGAGGCACGACAGCGCGTCACGATCTCCGCATAACCATTGGTGGTCAACCGCCCCTCGGCCATCGCTTCGGTCAACGAAACATCCATACATCTGGCCACCGACCGGGTTAGCCAAAAGTGTTTCTCCACGTCGCCCAGATTGTCTCGGGTCATTGGCAGATCTGCCTTTTGTTTGCACAAAGCGCCATCAAACGCGGCGATGGCGGGGCATGATTATTCCTAGCCGTCGAGTTTGCTTTCCGACAGCGAAGTGAGGCGGTCAAACAGGGACGTGTTCCTGCAATATTCCGGGGTTTTCTGGTCTTGGGCAGATTGTGCCAGAAATTGCGCACAATGATCTGGGTTCGAACAATCACTGCAACGCAGGACCGCATCAGAGATCTGGTCAATCGAGACATCACCACCTATGGCCGCATCTTCCAGATCGACCCCGACGTGGGTTGCCATCTGGTCGACCAGTTCCGCATGTCGTTTCAGAGTATTTTTGCCAAGCATTGCGCTGTCTCCCTGTCGCAGAGTTCTGACAGGATAGCGCAGCGGCCCGAACAGGCATTTGACTCAGGTCAAGACCCGGCGCCGATATGGTCCAGATAGGCGCGGGTGGCATCCTGCACCCTGCGAAAGCGGTCACCGCCCAGTTTTTTGCCCCCGTACCAGCGGGTGACAATGATGACGTGGCCCTCCAGTCCAGCCCTTTCGAGCATGCGCAGGATGACCATTCCGGCACCGCTTTCTCCGTCGTCGGCCTTGAGAGCCCCTGTCGGCAAGATCGTCGCCCAGGTATTGTGCGTCGCCTTGGCATAGGCTTTGTCGGACTTGAGGTCTTGCAGAACGGCATCCACGTCCTCGCGCGTTTGCACAGCAGCCCCCGACACCGCGTATTTCGATCCACGATCCGTCAGGATTACGCCCAGCCTTGTTATTTGGGTCATTGCGTCAGCCCAAGTTTTCGGGCCGTGTTCTGAACCATCTGCACACGCTGCGCATTCGGCGGATGTGACGCCAGAAAACTGTCCTCCGGGTCCGGGATGCGGTCAAAGTACTTTGCACCGATCAACGGGTTATATCCGGCATTGTGGGTAATGATTGTGCCCAACTGGTCAGCCTCAAGCTCGAAGGCCTTAACATTCAATTGCACACCCACTTCCGCCCCAATTTTCTGTGTACGCTCCAGGTCTTCTCCCTCTTCTCCAAAGAGTTCGCCCAGATTGTTGAATATGACTGCGCTTTCCTGCGCGTTTTCGGCCTGGCGCGGAATGTGACGCAGCAGATGATGAGCAGTCTCGTGCCCGAGTACAAATGCCAGCTCATCTGGATTTTGCGCCGACTGAATCATGGATCGGGTCATTATGATCACCGGCTGGCCCCTGTCATCCAAGGTCTGAAACGCATTCGCTTCCGCTTGTGGATTGAGATCAACAAGAACCGTGAAATCACAATTTTTGACTTTGGCCCGCTTCAGACACTCTGCCCGGGCTTCCTTGCCGATGGAGCGGCTGACATCCCGAACCGCAGCCGCCTCTACCTGATACTCACCCAAGGTCCCCGACCATTGGGTCGCGGGCTGCAATCGCATCTCGCCAGCACTACAGGCCGCCAGAAAAAGAGGAAGAAACAAACAGATCAGACGATACATTCATAATCCTTTGAAACGGTCGGCCCGTTTTCACGACCATAGCGCGGAGCCGCGCCAATCACCACAGCCCGATTGGTAAGCTACGGGTTGCATTGCATTCGGCTGACCTGCACTCTGCTTTCATGTTTTCGATTGAGCATGAATTCGACTCGACAGTCATTACTCTGGTGGACGAAGGCCCAAAGCCTTTGCAAGAGGATGTCGTCATCAACAGCTTCGCCGAATGTGTGACGCTTGAACAATTGGACCCGCGCACGGATCAGATTCAGAGGATCACGTTATCCCCTGAACAGGTGCGCGATCTGGCGGCGGCTTTAGATCTGCCGGAAGGCGTGTACCAAATCCGGGAAACACCGGATCAGGGTAAATAGACAAATACCTTGTCGCGCGACGCCTGCCCCCGCCTGAGAATCAGAGTAGACGGTGCCACCCCCATGGCCACGGCCAATATGTTACGCGCCGCCTCGTTTGCCTTGCCGTTTTCGGGCGGCGCGGTGACGAAGATGCGAATGTTTCCCTGATCGGTCAAAATCCCATCCTTCGCAGCTTTCGGCGTGACCCGGACCTCGATCCCTTCATCGGGTACGGCGCGCGCACTCAGATCCGGTACATTTCGCAGCTTTGGTTTGGCCATCTTCCCTTTCTTCTTCTTGAACACCCTTGCACGAACGCTCAGGGAGTGAAATTGATCTCCTGCATCCAGCCACTTGCCCTTGAAACCCGCCAGATGTTCAACCACATACACAACCGCCTATGTAAAGGAAGTTAACATATGTCCTTGAAGAATCCGGCCGCTCTGGAGTTTCTGCAATCGCGCCGGTCGCGCCCTGCAAAAACGCTGATTGAACCCGCCCCCACGCGGGACCAGCTGTTGCCCCTGCTGACCGCCGCTGCACGCAGCCCGGATCATGGCAAGCTGGAACCCTGGCGTTTTATCGTGCTTGAGAATAGTGCCATGCCGCGCCTTGCGCAATTGACCGAAGAATGTGGCTCGGCGCTGGGTAAATCCGCTGAGGACATAGCCAAGGCCCGCAACCAGTTCGACATGGGCCATCTGGCGGTCGCCGTGATCGAGGTTCAAAAACCCTCCGCGAAAATCCCTGCAATCGAACAGACCTATTCCGCTGGCGCAGTGTGCCTGGCTTTGCTGAACGCGGCACTTGCTGCGGGTTGGGGCGCAAACTGGCTGTCCGGTTGGCAGACCCACGACCGCGACTTTTGCCAAAAAGCGTTCGGGCTGCAAGAAAACGAACGCGTCGCGGGTCTGGTCCATATCGCGACCGAGGGCAAAGCACCGCCCGAAAGACCCCGCCCTGACGTGGATGGGTTGACGCAGTGGGTTTCGGAATGACCATTCTCAACGCCTTTTTTGCAGCGCTGGGACAGATCGGCGACCCAAAGTTCCGGGCTGTCCTGTTGCGCGGCGTTGGTCTGACGATCGTTTTGCTGATCGCCGCCTGTGCTTTGGCAATCTGGCTGATCAACCGGCTGTCGGGGAACGAGATCTCTCTGCCCTTTATTGGTGCCGTGCCGTGGCTGAACGACGTGCTGAACTATTCCGGCATCTTTGTGGTCCTGATCCTGCCCGTATTTCTGATGGTCCCGGTGGCCTCGGCGATTACGTCGATGTTTCTGGAAGACGTTGCGCAAGCGGTCGAAGACAAGCATTACCCATCTTTGCCAACTGTTCCCGGCATTCCGTTCAGCGAAAGCCTGCGCGACGGGCTGAGCTTCATGGGGGTTTTGGTCGTTGCCAATCTGCTGGCCCTGATCCTCTATGCGATCTTTACTCCGCTCGCCCCCTTCATCTTCTGGGGCATGAACGGTTTCTTGTTGGGACGAGAATACTTTACGTTGGCTGCCATGCGCAGGTTGGGTCGGGAAGGTGCACGTAAGCTGCGCGCCAAACACGCAACGACCATCTGGATGGCAGGCATTTTGATGGCGATCCCGCTATCCGTGCCCCTGGTGAACCTTGTGATCCCAATCCTTGGCGTCGCAACGTTCACCCATATCTACCACAAGCTATCAGGGCCTATGGCTTAAAGATCAACCGCGCGGCTCCAGCTGGTTCAGCCAGTCGAAATCACGCACAGAAATCACGCCGGACAGGATGATGCCTGCTATAATGGCCCAGAGCACCACCGTGATACCGGTGGTGATCCACATCTTTTTCTTCAGGTGATGCTCTTCCGGTGCGCCCGCGTGGGTGCCCGGAACGATATCACCCAGATCGCCCTGCGTCTTGATGCGGATTGGCAGCACCACCAGCAAGGTCATGAACCAGATCACGGCGAACAGAACGGCCGCACCAGTAATCGACATCTCATCCCCTCCGGGGTTAGGTTACACCTGTTCCAGCTCGACCAGGCAGCCGTTAAAATCTTTAGGGTGCAGGAACAGCACCGGTTTACCATGCGCACCGATCTTGGGCTCACCCGAACCCAGCACGCGTGCGCCGGTTTCCTTCAGGTGATCGCGGGCAGCGATGATATCCTCGACCTCATAGCAGACATGGTGGATGCCGCCAGCGGGGTTCTTTTCCAGAAACCCGTTGATCGGGCTGTCATCGCCCAACGGATAGAGCAGTTCGATCTTGGTATTGGGCAGTTCGATGAACACAACTGTGACGCCGTGATCCGGCTCATCCTGTGGCGCGCCGACTTTCGCGCCCAGCGCGTTGCGGTACTGCTCAGAGGCGGCCTCAAGATCGGGTACGGCAATGGCTACGTGGTTCAGTCGACCAATCATGGAACTCTCCTCTATTCTGCATTGCAGCGGTTATGGGGGCAGATTGAACAAAGAACAAGTGCGCCAAATTGCCGTTAACGCCCTGTTAGCCAGAAGTTCCTAGCGTGAGGTATCTGCTGATTAGGAGTTCCGCCATGGACGATTCGAGCCCCTTCGCCTCTCCCGCGCAGCCGACGGCCACGCGGCCCCTGCTGGGACAAACTATTCTGGTTGTGGAAGACAGCCGCTATGCCTGCGACGCCATCCGCTTGATGTGCCTGCACAGCGGCGCGCGCATCAGGCGGGCGGATTGCCTGCAATCGGCACGGCGTCACCTGCAGATCTACCGCCCCTCTGTCATCATTGTGGACATGGGGCTGCCGGACGGGTCCGGCGCGGATCTGATCGCCGATCTGTCTGAGGCTGCGCCCCGTATTGGGGCCATTCTTGGCATGTCCGGGGATGACCACATGAAACGCACCGCAATGCGGGCCGGTGCCGACGGTTTTCTGGAAAAACCCCTCAAATCGCTGGCCTATTTCCAGACATCCGTTCTGGAACGTTTGCCCGAAGATCGCCGCCCCAGCAGCCTGCATGCCGTCCGGGATGAAATCATTAACGCCGATCCGTTGGCCTATCAGGATGACATGGCCCATATCGCCGACATTCTGGCTGGTCCGAATGATCAGCGCACGCTGGATTACGCGGCACAGTTTCTGCGCGGGGTCGCCCGCGATGCCGACGATACAGTTCTGGCAGAAGCGGCGCAGCGGCTGGCCGAGTCCCGGGCAGACGGGACCCCAGTAACGGCCGTCGCCGCTCAGGTCGCCGGGATTGTGCAGACCCGTTTGGAACAACGTGAGGCGATTTGAGATGATGACCGCTTACTTCATAACCGCAACGATCCTGTGCCTTTGGGTCTACTGGCAAACCCGCGCTACCGCCCGTGATATTCGCTCCAGCCGGAAGTCATTTAAGGACCCATGGGAATAGGTCGCCAACAAACGGGCTATGCAGACCTGTGACCAAGCTATGAATACCGGTCCATAGCCATGACCTTTGTACAAGCGCAAACCATGAGAAAACCCGCTGCAGGGTAAGCAGCGGGTTTTGTCATTCTCAGTCTTGAGGGATGATCCGCAGGCCCAGCTCCATCATCTGATCCGAAGTCGGATCGGATGGTGCGTCCATCATCAGGTCCTCGGCACGCTGGTTCATGGGGAACATCATGACCTCGCGGATGTTGGCTTCATCGGCCAGCAGCATCACGATACGGTCGATACCAGCGGCGCAGCCACCGTGCGGCGGGGCACCAAAATGGAAGGCGTTGAACAACGCACCAAAGCGGCTTTTGACTTCATCCTCGCCATAGCCTGCCAGCTCAAAGGCCTTCAGCATGATCTCGGGCTTGTGGTTTCGGATCGCACCCGACACCAGCTCATATCCATTACAGGCGAGGTCGTACTGATAGCCGCGCACGTCCAGAGGATTGCCTTCCAGAGCCTCCATTCCGCCCTGCGGCATCGAGAACGGGTTGTGTTCAAAGTCGATGGCACCGGATTCTTCGTCCTGCTCGTAGATCGGAAAATCCACGATCCAGGCAAAGGCGAAGCGGTCTTTCTCGGTCAGGTTCAGTTCCTCACCGATCACATCACGCGCTTTACCAGCGACCTTTTCAAAGGCTTTGGGCTTGCCACCCAGGAAGAATGCCGCATCTCCGACACCCAGACCCAGTTGCTGACGGATGGCCTCGGTGCGTTCGGGGCCGATGTTTTTAGCCAGCGGACCTGCGGCCTCCATCCCTTCGCCCTGATCGCGCCAGAAGATGTAGCCCATGCCGGGCAGACCCTCTTTCTGAGCAAAGGCGTTCATGCGGTCGCAGAACTTACGGCTACCACCGGTCGGCGCGGGGATGGCGCGGATTTCGGTGCCTTCCTGCTCCAGCAGCTTCGCGAAAATCGCGAAGCCAGACCCGCGGAAGTGGTCAGAGACCACTTGCATTTTAATAGGGTTGCGCAGGTCCGGCTTGTCGGAACCGTACCACAATGCAGCATCCTTGTAGGAAATCTGCGGCCATTCCTGATCGACCTTACGCCCTCCGCCGAACTCTTCGAACACACCGGTCAGAACCGGCTGGATCGTGTCGAACACGTCCTGCTGTTCGACAAACGACATCTCAAGGTCAAGCTGGTAGAAATCAGTGGGCGAGCGGTCGGCACGTGGGTCTTCGTCACGGAAGCAGGGCGCGATCTGAAAATACTTGTCGAAGCCCGACACCATGATCAGCTGTTTGAACTGCTGTGGGGCCTGTGGCAGCGCGTAGAACTTGCCCGGGTGCAAACGCGACGGCACAAGGAAGTCACGCGCGCCTTCAGGCGACGATGCGGTGATAATCGGCGTCTGATATTCGCGGAAGCCCTGATCCCACATGCGCTTGCGCATCGAGGCGACAACGTCCGAACGCAGGGTCATGTTCTGCTGCATCGCCTCGCGGCGCAGGTCCAGGTAACGGTAGCGCAGACGCGTTTCTTCGGGGTATTCTTGATCTCCGAACACCATCAGCGGCAGTTCGTCAGCCGCGCCCAGAACCTCAAGCTCTCGCACGTAAACTTCAATCTCACCGGTCGGCAGTTTCGAGTTCACCAGCTCCGGGTCACGTGCTTTGACGGTGCCGTCGATGCGGATACACCATTCCGAACGTACTTTCTCAAGCTCGGCAAAAGCTGCACTGTCGCCATCACACAGAACCTGTGTCACACCGAAATGATCGCGCAGATCGATGAACAGCACGCCGCCGTGATCTCGTACCCGATGCACCCAACCGGACAGGCGGACGGTTTCACCGACATTGGCGGCGGTCAGTGCGGCGCAGGTGTGGCTGCGGTAGGCGTGCATGGATTTATCCCTTCGGGCGTAGAATTCGTCGCGCCGGTACACCCTGTCAGGCTTGGAAAGTCAAGGCAGGTCGCGCCGTCAAAACGGCCTTTGCACATTGCCGGAATAGAAATAGATGCCCAGACCCGCCGCAAAGATAACATTCCCCGCAATAGCGTGCAGCAGGACCGCGTAGAAAAACGACCCGCGTTGGCGGTAGGCCCAAGTGAACAACAGTCCTCCGCCAAAGGTCATGATGGCGACAATCCAGCTCCAGTACATCAGGTGGGCCAGCGAAAACAGGGACGCGTTCAGTAGGTAAGCCGCCTTCCCGTTTGGAAGGATCGCCTGGTAGCGGCGGAAAAACAGTGATCGGAACAGAAGCTCTTGCGGCAGAGCCGAAGCGATCGGGTACGCCAGCCAGATCACTGCCAGGAATTCGGGCCGGTAGAGAAGCATGCGAAATGCAACGTCCGGTCGCATCGCCATAACGACCGCCGAGCAAAACGCCGTCATGGCAACAGCAAAAAGAGCGATTTCGCGCCACGTCCAATTGCGCCAGTTGTACCGAAGTTCGGACCAGGTAAAACCAGGCGTGTAATGGAGCAGGATGATACCGATGGCCGTGAAGGTGAACAGCGACGGAAACATCCAATTCGGAGGGAAAAAGACCGCGATCAGAACTGGCACAGCGACAAAGAATAGGCCGAACTCCAGCCGTAGCCGCAGGTGATGCGTTCCGTCGCGCGCCCAATCGCTCTGTTTGCTCACAATACCGCCAATTCCGACCGGATCAGGCCACGTAAGGAATTCCCTACGAAAACTTTTTCCGCGTTTTGCAGATCGGTCAAGGACAAGACGCTTTCGGCAACCTGTTTATTATCAAGTAGTTCTTCTCGCAGAATTCCCGGAAGCAATCCGCAGGTCAGCTTTGGCGTCAGACGTCGGCCGTCCGGCATGTGCAGGAACAGGTTGGTGATGGTCCCTTCGCACAGCTCGTCACGCTCGTTCAGGAACAGAAATTCGTCTATTCCGTCCGGCAGCGATGCGCGAGCCGTGTCGTAAACAGAGCGTTGGGTCGTCTTGTGCTGCAACCAAACATCCGACGCGGAAAGCCGCATTTTGGTGACCGCGACCCGCCATAATGGTGGGTTACCGGCCAGTACTCCGGTTGTCACATCGTATGTTCCATCAACTGCCAGCGTAAGCCGGCAACGCTGAGGTGATTGCCCTACGACATTGTCCAGTGCCTGGATAGCGGCGCCCGCATCGAAAGGAATGCCCATGGCCACAGCTGACCGAGCCATACGGGCCAGATGCCGATCTCGGCGAACGAACCCTTGCCCGGGTCGAAAGGCCAGTGTTTCGATCAGGCGGAAGTCAGGGTCAGCTGGTGGGCAAAGCGAGCTTTCCATAGCGCTTCCTCATATTCCGATGGGGCCGTGCTGTCCCAGATCACTCCACCGCCGACGTTGAGGGTGGCCGAGCCATCCTCGACCATCAGCGTCCGGATCGCCACGTTGAATTCTGAACGCCCGTCCGGCGCGGCCCAGCCGATCGCACCGCAATAAACATCGCGAGGCCAGGGTTCGAGATTGGACAAAATCTCCATGGCTCGAATTTTGGGAGCACCGGTGATGGAACCGCAGGGAAACAGAGCCGTCAGGATATCGGACAGCTCGGCGCCCATGTGCAGCTGCGCCTGCACCAGCGAGATCATCTGATGCACAGTCGCATAGGTTTCGACCTTGAACAGCTCGGGCACCTTGACGGATCCGGGCATCGCGACGCGGCTGATATCGTTGCGCAACAGATCCACGATCATCAGGTTTTCAGCCCGGTTCTTTTCGTCGACCGCCAGGAACGCCCGACGCCGGGCGTCTTCAGCCATATCCTCGCTGCGGGGTTGGGTCCCCTTCATCGGGCGGGTTTCGATCCCGCGGTCCGCGTTCGTGCGAAAGAACAGCTCGGGAGACCGGCTGAGTAGATCGGGCAACCCATCCTGCTGGATCAGCGCGCCATGACCTACGGGCTGTCCGGCCGTGAGCGCGGCATAAAGCGCGGCGCTGTCGCCCTCTACAGTCATATCAATCGGGAATGTCAGGTTGGCCTGATAGATATCCCCTGCCCCAATGGCGTCATGCACGTGTTGAAACGCCTGCGTGTACCGCGCCTCGTCCCAGCGCGGTTCAAATTGGGTCACCCCGCCGGATGCAACCGGCAATTCCCGCTGAATGGGGCGGTCATAAACGCCGAAGCATAGTAAAGGCAGCCGGCGGCCATCTGGCATGCGGTCAGACAGGCGCGGTTCCAGCACGTACCCCAGCTCATAGCTGGCATAGCCAGCTAACCAAGCCCCTTGCGCGCGCGCCTCGTCCAGCGCCTCCAACGCTTGGGGCACGTCCTCCGCATTGTCCGCGCGGATCATCTCGGCTGGCCGGTCAAAACTGGTTCCTGACCCGGCTGGCCCCTGATCAAAACGAATACGCAATTGCATCCTCATTTGCCGTGCTGCGCGGTATAGAGAATACGCCGCCAAGGGAAAGGGGGGAAAGCGGCAATTTCGCCCCTGTTTCCGATCCCCCTTGCGCCTTTTCGCGCGGTCCCTATAACGCAGGACAATTTGGGCGCTTGGGGGTGCCCTGAATCGCGGACAATCGAAGGAACGTGGCCATGCCGAGAAGAACCGACATTCAGTCGATCATGATCATCGGGGCGGGCCCCATTGTTATTGGTCAGGCTTGCGAGTTCGACTATTCCGGCGCTCAGGCCTGCAAGGCACTACGGGAAGAAGGATACCGGGTCATTCTGGTGAACTCAAACCCCGCCACGATCATGACCGACCCCGGGCTGGCCGACGCGACATATATCGAACCGATCACGCCAGAAGTTGTCGCCAAGATCATTGAAAAAGAACGCCCCGACGCGCTGCTGCCCACCATGGGCGGGCAGACCGGCCTGAACACCTCGCTCGCGCTGGAAGAGATGGGCGTGCTGGACAAGTTTGGCGTCGAGATGATCGGTGCCAAGCGCGACGCCATTGAAATGGCCGAAGACCGCGCCTTGTTCCGCGAGGCGATGGACCGGCTGGGCATCGAAAATCCCAAGGCCGAGATCGTGACTGCCCCCAAGAACGTAAGCGGCAAGAAAGACCTGGACGCCGGTGTGGCGCTGGCCCTCGAAACCCTTGAAAATGTGGGCTTACCCGCCATCATCCGCCCCGCCTTTACGCTGGGCGGCACAGGCGGCGGCGTGGCGTATAACCGCGAAGACTATATCCATATTTGTCGGACCGGCATGGATGCCTCGCCAGTGGGCCAGATCCTGATCGATGAAAGCCTTTTGGGCTGGAAAGAATATGAGATGGAGGTGGTGCGCGACACCGCCGACAATGCCATCATCGTCTGTTCCATCGAAAACATCGACCCAATGGGCGTGCACACGGGTGACTCGATCACCGTTGCCCCGGCCCTGACGCTGACCGACAAAGAATACCAGGTCATGCGCAATCACTCGATTGCCGTACTACGCGAGATCGGCGTCGAGACCGGTGGTTCGAACGTGCAATGGGCGATCAACCCGGTCGACGGTCGTATGGTCGTGATCGAGATGAACCCGCGCGTATCGCGGTCTTCGGCGCTGGCGTCAAAGGCAACCGGATTCCCGATTGCCAAGATCGCCGCCAAGCTGGCTGTGGGCTACACGCTGGACGAACTGGACAACGATATCACCAAGGTCACGCCTGCCTCGTTCGAGCCGACCATCGACTATGTCGTCACCAAGATCCCGAAATTCGCCTTCGAGAAATTCCCTGGGTCTGAACCTTATCTGACCACCGCCATGAAATCGGTGGGTGAGGCCATGTCTATCGGCCGTACCATCCACGAATCGATGCAAAAGGCGCTGGCTTCGATGGAATCGGGTCTGACCGGGTTTGATGAGGTGGAAATCCCCGGCCTGAATGTCGGTGTCTGGGACGAAGCCGACGACAAGGCCGCCGTCATCAAGGCAATCAGCCAGCAGACACCTGACCGTCTGCGCACCATCGCGCAAGCAATGCGCCACGGGCTGACCGACGATGAGATCTTTGGCGTCACCAAGTTCGACCCTTGGTTCCTTGCCCGTATCCGCGAGATAATCGAAGCCGAACGCCAGGTGCGCAAAGACGGCCTGCCCGTGACCGAGGAAGGCATCCGTAAGCTCAAGATGCTGGGCTTTACTGACGCGCGTTTGGGAAATCTGACTGGTCGTAACGAAGACAACGTCCGCCGGGCGCGCCGCAATCTGGGCGTTACAGCCGTGTTCAAACGCATCGACACCTGCGCCGCCGAGTTCGAGGCGCAGACGCCCTATATGTACTCGACCTACGAAGCCCCCATGATGGGTGACGTAGAATGCGAGGCGCGTCCGTCTGACCGCAAGAAAGTCGTCATCCTTGGCGGTGGCCCGAACCGGATTGGTCAAGGCATCGAGTTCGACTATTGCTGCTGCCACGCCTGTTTCGCGCTGACCGACGCTGGTTATGAAACCATCATGATTAACTGCAACCCCGAGACCGTGTCGACCGACTACGACACCTCGGATCGTCTGTATTTTGAACCTCTGACTTTCGAACACGTCATGGAAATCCTGACGAAGGAACAGGAAAACGGCACCCTGCACGGCGTGATTGTTCAGTACGGCGGTCAGACCCCCCTGAAACTGGCCAACGCGCTGGAAGCCGAAGGCATTCCGATCCTGGGCACTACTCCGGATGCCATCGATCTGGCCGAGGATCGTGAACGCTTCCAGGCGCTGGTCAATGATCTGGGCCTGAAACAGCCCAGAAACGGCATCGCATCAACCGACGCGCAGGCGCTGGATATTGCTGAAGAGATCGGTTTCCCGCTGGTGATCCGCCCCTCTTACGTTCTGGGTGGTCGCGCGATGGAAATCGTGCGCGATATGGATCAACTGAGGCGCTACATCAACGAGGCCGTGGTCGTCTCGGGCGACAGCCCAGTACTGCTGGACAGCTACTTGGCTGGTGCAGTTGAGCTGGACGTGGACGCGCTGTGCGACGGCACTGACGTGCATGTGGCTGGCATCATGCAGCATATCGAAGAGGCGGGCGTCCATTCCGGCGACTCGGCCTGTTCGCTGCCGCCCTACTCGCTATCGGCAGAGATTATCGATCAGATCAAGGGCCAGACGTTCAAGCTGGCCAAAGCGCTGAACGTTGTCGGCCTGATGAATGTGCAGTTCGCGATCAAAGACGATGAGATCTACCTGATCGAAGTGAACCCGCGCGCCTCGCGGACAGTACCGTTTGTGGCCAAGGCGACCGACAGCGCAATTGCTTCGATTGCAGCGCGCGTCATGGCCGGTGAGAAACTGTCGAACTTCCCCATGCGCCCAGCATATAAGGAAGGTCAGGACACCAAGATTGCCGACCAGATGACGCTGGCCGATCCGGACATGCCGTGGTTCTCGGTGAAAGAGGCTGTTTTGCCTTTTGCCCGCTTCCCCGGCGTTGACACCATTCTGGGCCCGGAAATGCGTTCCACTGGCGAGGTCATGGGCTGGGACCGCGACTTCCCGCGTGCTTTCCTCAAGGCGCAGATGGGCGCAGGCATGGTTCTACCGTCCTCGGGTCGCGCATTTATCTCGATCAAGGACGCCGATAAAGGTGCCGCTATGCTTGAAGCCGCTCAAGTTCTGACGGAACAAGGCTTCTCGCTTGTCGCGACCCGCGGCACACAAAGCTGGCTGGCCGAGCAGGGCGTTGCCTGTGAGATCGTCAACAAGGTCTATGAGGGCCGCCCGGACGTGGTCGATATGTTGAAAGACGGCCAGGTTCAGCTGTTGATGAACACCACCGAAGGTGCTCAAGCGGTTGAGGACAGCAAAGCCATCCGATCCATCGCACTGTATGACAAGATCCCATACTACACGACAGCTGCCGCAAGCCACGCCGCCGCACTGGCGATCAAGGCCCAGACCGAGGGTGATGTCGAGGTTAGATCGCTGCAGGGCTGATCGGCCTTAACCTGCTTACACGACCGAACGTTTCGCGCGCCCGTTGACCTTATGTCGCCGGGCGCGCATCTTTTCTGTGATTGAGCAGAAGGAAAAAACAAATGCGCAGGTTTATGGTTTTCGCCGCAATGATGACGCTTGCAGCGTGTGATGTACCCTTGGTCCCGTTGATCTAGAAACAGCTTTCAATGCTGCATTTCTTTAACCCGTCGGTATGAGGGACGCGTGGCACTGACCGTAAAGTGGTGAAAGCGTGCGCCTTTATGCCACCTATGGGACCAATGACCTGCCGCAGGCTGTTCGGTTTTAGGACGCAGTCTTTACCGTTCTGGAACTGCCGCGCCTTTCGGGGTGGATAGAGGATCGTTCAGGCTGGGAAGCGAACCAGATGATGAGATCGTTTTTTAGATTTGCACGCCCTTGGATGTGAACCCTGCCAATGTGCGCAACGGCACGATGATCGCGTTTCCGGTGCAAAGCGCCCCCAAGGTCAGAGAGTTTTATACCGTGGGGCAGGAGCACGGTGGTGTGGATGCAGGCCCACCCTGCACACGGGACTGTTATGCGCCTGATTTATATGTCACCTATCTGTGCGACCCGGACGGGAATAAACTGTCCTGTTTTACTATCACTATGACCCGAAAATGGATTCGGGAGACTAGTTAAACTGCGCAATGCGAAGGCAATGTCGACGTGAAAACGCAAAAAGGTTTAGAGGCCACGACATTGACAAAGCCACGCCATCCAGTTCTTGCCGCCAGCAGCCTGACGGAACTCGGTCTGTGTCGCGAAATGAAACCGGGCCATACCGGCCCGGACTACACTGAACACCTGTATGACTTTGACACGTTCTGGTATGACGCCTTCTGGGCCAAAGGGCGCCTGACGGTGATCTGCCCCAAGTTGTTTGGTCTTTATCATGTCATCCAGGAAGGTCAGTTTTTCCTGGATGGAGAAAAGGCGGGAAAATTCCGCCTGAAACCCCATGAATTCTATGACGCCCTGATATTCCGGGCAACTGAACAGCCCAGTACGCTGGCATTTGACTGGAGTGGGTCACGTGTTGAATCTTCGGTGAATTCGGTCCGGCAAGACTCGGTCCCGTTTACTGGGAAAAACGTTGCCGTAACCCTGTCGCGTGACAACGACCTGACTTGGATCGAAGATTTTGCACGCTACCATTGTCAGGTGCATGGGCTGGAGCAGATGTTGTTCTTTGACAATGCTTCTTCCCGGTATGGTCTGGACGATATTCGTGATGCGCTAAAGAGGGGCGGGATCGCAGATCCTGTTGTGTTATCTGCCCCGTTTCGCTTCGGGTTAGCGACGCGCGACAAAAAGGGAAAGCTACGATACAATACCGAGTTTTTGCAGACCACCCTTTTGAATATCGCGCGAATTAGATTTCTTTCCGGTTCCCGCGCCGTATTGCAGTGCGACATTGACGAATTGGTATGGAGCAAGAAAGGCAGGATTTTCGACCTAACTCGGGAGCGGCCAACAGGTTTGATCCGTCTAGGCGTTGAATGGAGATACCCCATTTCTGGCCTCACCGAGGATTTCCGCCATTCAGACCACATACGCAAAACAACCGGCGACAAACTGTGTAGGGCCAAGTACTGTATCGTTCCTTCCGGTCCGCTATGGTTTTCTTCATGGCACATTCACACGATCGGCCTGTTAAGGTCGCGTGGAAGCTTGATCACCCCTAAAGAGCATGGCATTTGGCATTGCAAGGCGATCACGTCGAGCCCATGGCGAAGCTACGACCCAGGAGCCATGCCCAATCTCGTGAAAGCACCAAGCACCCAATCTGCGTTTGAAGCCGTCGACTGGGCAAATGACCCGGCCAGAGAAGACCCCGGCCAGGTTTGAATTTTGCTGACGCGCCTGCTGGCAATCTTTGTCAGACTTGCGCTGTCTTCATCTCACGCTTTTCGTCCCGCGCGAAGAAGATCATGTAGAAGACGGGCGCTGCGACCATCGTCAGGATTGTCGCGAAGGCCAGGCCGCCCATAATCGTTACCGCCATGGACTTGAAGAACGCATCCGTCAGCAATGGCGCCATGCCCAGAATAGTGGTGATCGCGGCCAACATCACAGGGCGCAGTCGTGAGACCGAGGCCTCGATGATCGACTCGCGCAGGCCTTTGCCGGTTTCGCGGACCAGATCGATTTCCTCGACCAGAACAATTCCGTTCTTGATCAGCATTCCCGACAGGCTGAGCAGACCCAGCAGCGCCGTGAATGTGAACGGCAGACCCGTGCCCAGCAGCCCAATGACTACGCCATTCACGGACATCGGCACCAGCAACCAGATGATAATCGGCTGACGGATGGCGTTAAAAATCAGCACCGAAATCAGCACCATGATCAGCAGGCTGACCGGCAACTGACGGCCCAGGCTTTCGTTGGCGTCACCGGCGTTTTCGAACTCGCCACCCCACTCCATGCGATACCCTGCGGGCAGTTCCATCTCTTCGATGGCAGCGCGCACTTCCGAGTGGACCTGAGCCGCCGTCAGACCCGCCGGAATTTCGGCGCCGACGGTAATGGTCAGCACCCGGTCACGACGATGAACCAGCGTGTTGAGCGATTTGTACTCGAACCCGTCGACCATCTGTTCGATTGGCACAAACTTTTCGGACTGATCCGAGTACACGACCTGATCGACGATCGAGTAATCTCCGTCCGCAGGCCGGCGGATAATGATCGGGATCAAACGGTCGCGTTCCCGGAATACACCCGCCCTGATGCCATCGGTCGAAAATTGCAGCGTTCCGGCGATGTCTTCACGGGTGACACCGGCAGTCTGCGCTCGTTCTGTCGCATAGATAGGCTGAACCGCCAGTTCTTTCTCACGCCAGTCCTGATAGACATGCAAAGCGTTCTCGGACGCACCGCGCATCCGCTGAATCGCCTCGTCCGCAAGCTTCCGCAGAACGGCCGGATCACTGCCCGAGAACCGGGCCTGGATCGGATCACCGCCGCCAGGGCCAAAGATCAGACGCTTGGTGCGGAACTCACCTTCGGGGAATTGAGCCGAGCCAAACGCCTCTAGATCAGCCTGCAATGCGGGAATGTCATCCAGAGTTTCGGTGCGGATTATCATGTGGCCATAGCTGGGGTTCGGTTTCTCTGCCGAGTAGGTCAGCAGAAACCGGGTTGCCCCCTGCCCAACAAATGTGGTGACGGCAACGACATCGTCGCGTTTGTCCAGCCATTCTTCGAATACGGCCATATCCTCGGCCGTTCGCGCGATGGGCGTACCTTGCGGCAGTTTGTAATGCACGAAGAATAGCGGCGTGTTCGAATCCGGGAAGAACTGCTGTTTGACCAGTCCAAACCCGGCGAAACAGGCAACAGTGACGCTAATCAAACCGGCAACAACCAGCCAGCGGAACCGGAGCGCCCAACGCAGGATGCTGCCGTAGACACGGAACATGATCCCGCCATAGGCATCCACAGCGCCTGCCTCACCCTGCTTGAAGAAATAGTGGCCCAGCATTGGTGTCACCGTCAGAGCCAGCACCCAGCTCAGCAGCAGTGAAATACCGATCACCGCAAACAGAGAGAACAGGAACTCGCCCGTCGCATCGGGGCTGAGACCGATCCCTGCAAAGGCCATGATCCCGATGACGGTCGCGCCCAACAACGGGATTTGCGTCTTGGAGGCAGCCTCATCCGCGGCATCGCGCGAGTTTTTTCCGCGCAGCATCGCAATCTGCATGCCCTCGGCAACAACGATCGCGTTATCCACCAGCATACCCATTGCGATGATCAGCGCACCCAGTGAAATCCGCTCCATCTCGATCGAGAACATCGACATGAACAGAAGCGTTCCCACCACGGTCAACAAAAGGGTCGAGCCGACAACAACCGCCGCGCGCCATCCCATAAACACCGCGAGTACGATAACCACAATGGTCACGGACATGGCCAGATTTACCAGAAAGTCATTCGAGGCCTGCTCGACCACCACGTGCTGTTGGTAGATCGGCAGGATTTCGACGCCAAACGGGATTTGCGAGTCCAGCTCGGCGAATTTTGCATCAGCGCGTTTGCCGACCTCGACAATGTTTTCGGTGGACAGACCCGCAATGCCCAATGTGAAAGCTTCGGTGCCGTTGAACCGGATCATCACCTCGGGGTCGGTCTGGCGACCACGATACACGTCGGACATATCAAACAGGTTGATCACCTGCCCTTGCGAGCCAACCGACAATCCCGCAATCGCTGAGACACTGTCCGACCCTTCGGCAGTCAGGATGGTCGTGCGGTCATTCTCTGAGCGGACCGAGCCCGAAGCGTTCACCGAATCCGCATTGGCAATGGCCTCGTTGAGGGACTGCAGTGGCACATTCTGGTTCACCGAGATGGCCAGATCGGGCTCCACAAAGATCGCCTCTTGCGGCAGGCCCATCACTTCTACGTCTGCGACGCCTTCGACGGTCAGCAATTCGCGCCGCAAGTAGGTCGACAGTTCGTGTTTTTCAGCGTCTGAAAACCCATCAGCCGTTACCGCATAGAACAGTCCGAACACATCGCCGAACCTGTCATTGACCAGCGGTGCCTGCACACCGGAGGGCAGACTGCGGGCCGTATCACGCACTTTGGCGCGCAGTTTGGTCCAGATTTCAGGTAATTCGGTTCCGTCATATGTTGATTGGATCTCAACCTCGATCAGCGAAAGACCGGGCTGGTTCACGGATGTGATCGTATCAACCTCACCCATTTGCTGGATGGCGGATTCTAGTGGCTCGGATACCTCCAGCGCCACCTGTTCAGCGGTTGCACCGGGATATTGGGTCACGATGACCGCGTTTTTGATGGTGAAGGCCGGATCTTCCAGACGTCCCAACGACAGGAAACCCCAGACGCCACCAAACAGGGCGATCAGGATTATCAGCCACGTATAGATCGGGCGATCAATGGATGCGCGCGCAATGTTCATCGACCCGCCCTTCAGTTCGCAAAGCCAGCAAAGCGGCGAACGGCTTGACCATCTGTCAAGGTGCTGCCACCCGCGACGACGATCTCATCGCCATCGTTCAACCCTGTCAGAACACGGACTTCGCCGGTCTGCGTGGGTTCGATGGTAACCGGCACAAGCTGGACGGCGCCTTCATCGGCCCCAACCGGTGAAAACACCATGACACCCAGACCGCCCTCTGCGTCCGAAATGATGGCCGTTGCAGGCACAACGATACCTGTCCGAGCGTCCTGGACCTTCACATTCACGGTCACTGACGAACCCGGCAAAATCTGCAATCCTTCAGGTGGCGTGAGGCCAAATTGGATGCGGAAAGTCTGACCCACGCTCGAGGTTTCGGCGTCAAATTCCCGGATCTGCAGAGGGAAGACCTCGTCGCTGGTTGGAAACTTCGCCGTAATCGCAATGTCATCTTCCTGACCCGATCGTTGGAACAGGATTTCCGGAACATCTACTTCAATCCGCAATTCGGACATATCGTGGATACGCACGATGGGCGCCCCTGCGTTTACAGTCGTAAAAGCCTCGACCGTTCGGCGTGAGACCAGCGCGTCAAACGGAGCGGTGAGTGTTGCATGTTCCAGATCGTATTCTGCATCGCGGACGGCGATATCCGCCAGTTGCGCTTCGGTTTCCGCGTCATCCACTGCCACCTGACTGGCTGTAGTTCCGCGCAGACGGGAAAGGCGGGCGACGGTACGATCTGCCTGATCCTTTTGCAGGACAGCGCGGTCATAGCGGCGCTGGAATGGTTCCTGATCCAATTGTGCGATCAGCTCGCCCTTGGGTATCACGAACCCCTCGGTCACCGGCATTTCGACGATTTGCCCGGAAACCTGAAAGGCCAGGTCGACCGTCTGTCGCGCAGCGACGCGTCCAAAAAACTGGCGCGAAAAACCGGGCGATGTCTCTTGGACCATCATGAGTTTTACGGGTTTGGCGCTATCCTGCGCCAAAACAGAGGTGGCAAACACGGTCAGAGCGACGCTCAGTACAGTGAAGAGTTTCATTTCTTCAATCCCTCAGGAATTCCTGTTTTCATTATATTTTCCCGGATTTTCCGGGCCAGTCGTGCAAATTCGGCAGTTTCGTCAGCATCCAGCCCAGCGGCTCGGCGGAATAGGTCCCCCGCCTCGGACATCAGAACCTGTCGCATCTCAAGTCCCTTGTCGGTCAGAACCAACAACCACGCCCGACGGTCTTCCGGATCGCGCTGTCGGGTCAGGTATCCTGCCTCTTCTAGCGCGTCAGCGGTTGACGTGATGGTGGACGGCACCGTCAGCATGTCTGCAGCCAAAACGCCCATGCGTTTGGGTCGCTCAAGCTTGACCATCATATGGCATTCCTGATGGCTCAGCCCGACCTCTAGTGCGTCCAGGCTTTCTTCCAGTTTCCAGTACAGCGCATAGACCCCCATCATCGCCTGCACTTCGGGGCTGAGGCAGCGGATCAGCGCACTGTCGTCATGGGTCATCGGTGAATCCGTTTGTAACTTTGGCCCCGCATATACTTCGAAATATGAACTATTCAAGATGTGAAGTGGGTTACAGCGCAAACTTTGACATTCCCTTGGGTCAACGTCTCTTGATCTAACCCATATATGACTGCATTTTGGGCGAATCCGAAACATTCAGGTCTTATCATGTACACGCCCGCGATCACTGGCTCAGGTGTTTTCACCCCCGAAAACGTCATCACCAACGCCGAGCTTGTCACGGCTTTCAATAAGTATGCCGACAAGATGAACGCCCAAAACGCAGACGCAATCGCGGCAGGTGAGATTGAGCCGATGCAGCATTCGTCGGAAGAGTTCATCTTCAAGGCCTCGGGTATCGAGAAACGCTACGTGATGGACAAGGACGGTGTTCTGGACCCTGACGTGATGCATCCCTTGTTGCGTCAACGTAGCGATGACGAACCGGGCATCATGACCGAGATGGCCGTGGATGCGTGTAAAAAGGCGCTGGAACAGGCCGGGCGCAGCGCCGAGGACGTTGATCTGGTGATCTGTGCCGCGTCTAACCACGAACGCGCCTATCCCGCCGTCGCGATCGAAATCCAGCAAGCGCTTGGGATCAACGGGTTCGGGTTTGATATGAATGTCGCCTGTTCTTCGGCCACTTTCGGGATTCAGGCCGCCGCAGACATGATCCGCTCCGGCTCGGTCCGCGCCGCATTGGTGGTAAACCCCGAGATTTGTTCAGGCCATCTGGAATGGCGCGACCGCGATTGCCATTTCATCTTTGGCGACGTGGCCACCGCCACTTTGATCGAGCGGGTCGAAGACGCGAAGGGTCCGCACTTCGAAATTTTGTCGACACGCTGCGCGACCGAATTCTCGAACAATATCCGCAACAACAACGGCTTCCTACGCCGTTCACGCCCTGACGGGGTGGTCGACCGCCGTGACATGCAGTTCATGCAGAACGGACGCAAAGTCTTCAAAGAAGTGCTGCCAATGGTCAGCAAGCACATCTCGGATCACATGGAGTCTGAGGGTGTGGAGAATACAGACCTCAAACGTCTGTGGCTGCATCAGGCCAACAAGACCATGAATGACTTCATCGGCAAGAAGGTTCTGGGACGCGAACCCGAAGCAAGCGAACAGCCCAACATCCTGCAGGATTATGCCAACACCTCCTCGGCCGGGTCCATCATCGCGTTTTCCAAGTATTCGGATGACCTGTCAGACGGAGATGTCGGTCTGATCTGTTCCTTCGGCGCGGGCTATTCGGTGGGATCGGTGATTGTAAAGCGGCACGGGTGACGTCTTGGCGTCGCGACACACCGATCACAACCCAGGATACGCCGTACCACAGCGCGCAAGACGACATCAGGAACGCTTGACTGCGACGCAAATAGGTATAATTCCCGCTCAATTTACACTGCGGTTTAGAATCGTGGAAAGGCGTTCGGTTCCATCCCAATGAACAGCCTTCCATCCTGCGGATCGGGCTGCCTCAATATTCGGCAGGGTATCATCGACCAGCAAAAGTTCACACGGTTGACGCCCGACCTCCTGCGCTGCGAAAGCGAAGAACTCAGGCTTTGGCTTTCTGAACCCGGCTTTTGCTGAGTACACGATGCCGTCAACTTCGTCGCCGAGCGCCATTGTCTGCATGAGATAGATTGCTCTCATGTGATCTTGGTTGGTTGCAAGATAAACAGGTACGCCTTTGCGTTTCGCCTCGCGCACATCCGCAACAGTGGTTTCGACTATGCCGGAATCCCCTCGAAACCAATAGTCTATCAAATCAGGTGCTTTGATGGTCGGCGCAACGCGCTTCAGAACAGCCTCTAGAATGGGCAGGAGTTCAGCCCGTCCCTCGACAATAGCAGTCCATTCAGTTTTGAAAAACTCTTCCGCAAGCAGATTAGGATCAAGTCCCAGATCCTTCGATAAATCAGTGTCCCATCGCAGACCATCGCCGGGACGACCGTCGACGAGGACACCATCAACATCAAGCATCAGGCATTTTGCCATTACCGAACCATATGGTGACGCAACTGGAATGGTGCACTAGTCGCTAGCAGAACAAATGAAACGAAACACACCTGTTCAAATCCAATTCAACCTAAAGACTGCTGAAAAGGTTGCGGGGTGTTCACAGGAACATCGTCCTGATCCCTGGGCGGTGCACACCGAAACCTCAGCTCACGCTTTCCTCTTCCAGATGCAGCTTCATGTCCAAAAGGACCTGTTGCAGTTGGCTCGTCTCCCTTAACAAGCGCTTGGCTTCGTTCACCGTGATGATGCCATCCTCGATCGCCGATTGATATTCGGTCATCAGCATCGCAAACCGCTGGCTCAGCGCGATGACGTCGGAATTCACTCCGCCAGTGCGGGGGCTGTCGTCATTGCGCCCGTCATAGGACAGGGTGATATTTTTCAGATCGGCAAGCGCCGAGGTGACGTGGGGGAAGTTTGCCACTGCCTCAAGCCGCGCCACCGCATCGACCGGCATGAACCGATCAGTATGTTCGACATTGTCAGAATAATAACGGCCCAACGTGGCTTTGGATTTGCCTGTAATCTCGCACGCGGATTCGATTCCCACGTCTTTAACCAGCGCTTCTGTGTGTTTTTTCAGGTAGGCCCCGATATCTGCCATGTTTTTACCTTTACTGCCTGCACGCCCCACTAAATCTGCCATTGCGGGGGAAAGGGAAAAGAAAATTCCCATACTCGATTCATAATTGAAATGTCATATGTTGGCTATCCCTCAGATATGCGGGGGTTTTGTGAGTGAGTGGCGGCATTTAATGCCGGTAATGAGTGATTGCGGGTCGGTATTCTTGTCCCGCTACGGTTAGGCCGCATGTTGGCCGACGGCGTCGCCGTTGTTGGGGCGGGGGGATCCATCCCCAATGGGCTAACGCTCGACCTCTGCAACGATAATGGCGACGTCGCTTTTTGAAGGCTATTGATGGCTTGCCCGAATTGGACAGGCGTTTTAGACCCAACCCATGGCAAAACTATACTTTAATTATTCGACGATGAACGCGGGAAAATCGACCGTGTTGCTGCAAGCCTCGCACAATTACCGTGAGAGGGGGATGGACACCTATTTGATGACCGCGGCCCTAGATGGCCGGGCCGGTGTTGGCAGGATTGCGTCGCGGATCGGCATATCGGCCGATGCGGACACGTTCACCGCCGAAACCGACGTTTTTGCGATGATTGAACAGCGCCTAAAAAAAGGGAACGTCACCTGCGTCTTTATTGATGAGGCGCAATTTCTGACCGAAGAGCAAGTCTGGCAATTGGCCCGCGCAGTGGATGACCTGCGGGTGCCTGTCCTTGCCTATGGCTTGCGCGTGGATTTTCAGGGCCACCTGTTTCCCGGCTCCGCTGCCTTGCTGGCGTTGGCGGACGAGATGCGCGAAGTGCGGACCATTTGCGAGTGTGGGCGCAAGGCCACGATGGTCATCCGTCAGGACGAAAACGGCAACGCCATTACCGAAGGCGCGCAGGTACAGATCGGCGGCAATGAAACCTATGTTTCGCTCTGCCGCAAACACTGGCGCGAGGCCGTCGGGCACTAGACCGGGTTCGGCAAAGATCGCCCCGCGACGAAAGCTGTAACGTTGTCCAGCGCTATATGCCCCATATCGGTGCGGACCTCTTCGGTCGCGGTGCCAAGATGGGGCAATATCGTCACATTCTCCATATCGCGCAAGGCCTGCGGAACGGTGGGTTCGAACTCATAAACATCAAGGCCCGCGCCTGCGATCTGACCGGATTGCAGGGCAGCGATCAGAGAGGATTCGTCCACAACTTCTCCACGCGCGATGTTGATCAAGATGCCCGAAGGTTTCATCGCCTCCAGCACCGGCGCATTGATCAGGTGGCGCGTTTGCGCACCGCCGGGCACGGCGAGCACCAGGAAATCGACGGCAGCGGCCAGTTCTTTCAGGTCGGGTATGTTTTCTGCGGGAAATTCCACCTCTTTCGGGCTGCGCGACTGGTACGCCACGTCCATCCCGAAACCAAAATGGCAACGCCACGCAATCGCCTGACCAATACGGCCCATCCCTACGATCCCAACGCGTTTTCCGGTCACGTGATGACCCAGCATTTGGGTCGGATGCCAGCCTTGCCATTTGCCCGAACGGACCAGCCGTTCACCCTCGCCCGCGCGACGCGCGGTCGACAACAGCAAGGTCATCGCGATGTCAGCAGTGGCATCGGTAACCGCACCGGGGGTGTTAGTGACCTGAATCCCTGCGGTCTGTGCGGCAGCGACGTCGATATGGTTGTACCCCACACCGAAATTGGCCAGCAGTTTACAGCGCGGCTGCGGCACTTCGGAGAAGATTGTGGCCGAAAACTGATCCCCCAGCGTCGGAACCACCACATCGAACTCAGCCAATGCGCGCCGCATTTCGTCGGGCGACATTGGCAGCGTGCTGCTGCGGATTTCGACGTCGAACTCGGCGCGGGCGCGCGCCTCGACAGCGGCGGTCATGGGGCGTGCGATCAAAAGTTTCATCAGTGCATCCGTCCGCCGGTTGGAACCTCGCCATCCGGACCGATCAGAACGATCTCGCCCTTGTCATCGGGCAGGCCCAGCACCAGAACCTCGGACATGAACTTGCCGATCTGGCGCGGCGGGAAATTGACAACGGCCATCACCTGTTTGCCCACCAGCGTCTCCGGATCGTAATGCGCCGTTATCTGGGCTGAGGTTCGGCGCTCGCCAATATCGTCACCAAAGTCGATCCACATCTTGATCGCGGGCTTACGGGCCTCAGGATAGGGTTCTGCCCGGATGACCTTGCCGACGCGGATGTCGACCTTCAGAAAATCGTCGAATGAAATCTCACTCACGGGACAGCTCCTTGGATCGGTCAGTTGCGGCCTTGACGGCGCGGTGCAGCAGGTCCGGGAAACCTTCTTCCTCATGCATCAGCACTTCAAGCGCGGCCTGCGTCGTACCATTGGGCGACGTTACGTTGACGCGCAGTTGCGAAGGGTCCTCGTCGGCCGCCATTGCCAAAGCTCCTGCCCCGGCCACCGTGGATTTGGCCAGCTTCATCGCCAGATCGTGCGGCAGACCCTGAGCCTGCCCGGCAGCGGCCAGCGTTTCGATCAGATGAAAGACATAAGCCGGACCAGAGCCACTAAGACCTGTCACCGCATCCATCTGCGATTCTTCCTCAAGGCGAATTGTGTCACCGATGGCGGACAGCAGGTTTTCGGCAAGAGAAACATCAGCATCCGATGCAGCCAAATTGCCAATCAGCGCCGTGATTCCCTGCCGGATTGCTGCCGGAGTGTTCGGCATGGCGCGCACGATCGGAGTGCCTTCGCCCAGTACATTCTCGAAGGTTGCAATAGACGTACCCGCAGCGACCGAGACGAAAAGGCTACCGCCACCGCCCAGCGCCTTGATCGATGGCAGCGCATCGCCCATCATTTGCGGCTTGACGGCAACCAGCACGACCGCCGGGGCCTCGGGTAATGGAGTGTTGATATTGACGCCCTGCGCCTTCAGCCATTCTGAGGGGTACGGATCAATCACCCAGACAGCTGACGCAGGAAGGCCATGCTCCAGCCAACCGGCGAGCATGGCCGAACCCATCTTGCCGCACCCCAGAAGAACCAGCCCCTGCTCGGCGACGCGTGACATGTCCATGATTGCCCCTCTCCTTATCCGGTTTGGGGCAAAGCTTTACGCGCGGCCGTAGGCCTCTGCAATGGCGACCTGCATTGCATCCTCGGGATCGCGGTTGCCCCAGGTGACCAGTTGGATCGCGGGGTAATAGCGCTCGGCGCTCAGAACCGCAGCGGTGATCATCGTGTCGATCTGCTCCGGGCTGGCCATCTGGCCACCCGCTAGAACCAAACCATACCTGTAGACCATCAGCTTTTGATTGGCCCAGTAGGTGAACGCCCCTGCCCAGCACTGATCGTTCATCTTGTTGAGCAGCTCATAAAGCACGTTTTCACGCTCGGAAGGCGGCTCCATTTCGAAAGAACACACCATGCGGAGCGTTTCGTCATAGTTGGACCAGGCCAAGGTGATCGAATAGGTGCGCCACTGTCCTTCGACAGCCATGGCAATCTGATCATCCCCGATCCGGTCGAAATCCCAGTCGTGGTGTTCGGCAAGATGTTCAACAATGTCGATTGGATGAAGGTCTTCTTCGAGAAACTGTTCGGAAAGGGCCATAATGCCACCTCACTAATCTCTAGCCTTTTAGGGGCTGGCAGCGCCCCAGCGCTAGTTGCTTGCTCTACAAGCCGGGCTTCCCCAGTCTGCCTGTACTAGATATGGTGCGCCGCGGGCAGGGATCTGGCAACCCTATTTGTTGGGGATAACAGCAATAAGTTGTGGACAGTCAGCAACGGCGATCAAAATATTGGTGCTACCGCCAGCTTTGTCTTGATTAAATTTGGTAAGGCGTCAGAATACACAACACCGCACAATCCCAGCGTGGATTGCGCGGCGGTTTTCTTTTTTCAAAATCTCGAGTGTGCGGAACTTATTTGTCCAGTTTGGCTTCAAGCGCCGCAATGCGCGCCTCAAGTGCGGCGTTCTCTTCGCGCGCTTTCTGGGCCATGGCGCGCACAGCATCAAACTCTTCGCGCGTGACGAAATCGCGGTCGGCCAGCCAGCGGTCGATCATCGACTTCATCGCGTTTTCGGCCTCGTCCTTCGCGCCTTGGGCCACGCCCATGGCATTGGTCATCAGTTGGGAAACGTCATCAAGAATCTTGTTACGGGTTTGCATGGCTTTACTCCGGTATCGCGGTTGGTCTCTATATGGGTAAAGAATGGCCCGGGCTCAAGGTTGACTTGCCCCGCTAACCCCGGGCAATGAGACGCACATGCAGGCTGTTCTGAATTTCCCCGACCTTTCGCCCGAAGTTTTCTCGATCTCGCTGTTCGGGATGGAGTTCGCACTTAGATGGTACGCGCTGGCCTATATCGCCGGTATTCTGATCGCATGGCGATTGGGTACTGCGGCGCTGAAGCGTCCGGCCCTTTGGCCTGATCAAACACCACCGATGAAACCGCAGCAACTAGAGGATCTGATCACCTGGATCATCCTTGGGGTGATTCTCGGCGGGCGACTGGGGTTCGTTCTGTTTTATCAACCGGCCTATTACTTATCGCATCCACTAGAGATTTTGATGATCTGGCAGGGCGGCATGGCCTTCCATGGTGGTTTGCTGGGGGTTGTCGTTGCGTCCTATCTCTATGCTCGGCGTTACCAGGTGCCGGTATTGTCTTTGGCTGATCTGATCGCACATGCTGTGCCGCCCGGGCTGTTGTTAGGGCGGTTGGCGAACTTCACTAATGCCGAGCTTTGGGGGCGACCCAGCGACGTTCCATGGGCGGTGATCTTTCCAGGTGGTGCCGCACAGGACTGCCCGGGTGTTGTGGCCGGGATGTGTGCCAGACACCCTTCTCAACTTTATGAAGCCGCACTGGAAGGTTTGTTGCTGGGCGCACTTTTGCTGTGGATGGCCTATCGACGTGGGGCGTTTCACAAGCCCGGTCTGGTGATGGGTGTATTTTTGGCAGGTTATGGTGCCTCGCGTTTCATTGTTGAGTTCTTTCGTCAGCCTGACGCACAGTTCGTCTCGGCCGGGAATCCGCTGGGGCTGGCATGGCACGTGGGTGGTTATGGCCTGACCATGGGGCAAATGCTGTCGCTGCCAATGATCGCGCTTGGCCTGTGGTTTGCGCTGCGCGCGCGACGCACTCAATGAACCTTAAGGATCACCTACTGGCGCAAATTGCGCTGAATGGCCCGATGAGCGTGGCCGATTTCATGACTGAATGCCTGCTGAACCCTAAGTTCGGGTATTACACCACCCGTGATCCGCTAGGCGCGCAGGGGGATTTCATTACCGCCCCGGAAGTCAGCCAGATGTTCGGAGAGTTGATCGGGCTTGCACTGGCGCAAAGCTGGATGGATCAGGACAAGCCGGACAGATTCATTCTAGCAGAGCTGGGACCGGGTCGCGGCACCCTGATGGCGGATATCCTGCGCGCAACCAGCAGCGTATCCGGGTTTCACGAGGCCGCAGAAATTGTTTTGTTCGAAGCTTCCCCTGCCCTGCGGGACAGACAGGCGCAATCGCTGAGCGGTCACAACCCGCGTTGGATCGATATGCTCACAGACCTCCCCGATGCACCCCTGTTTCTGGTGGCGAACGAATTTTTTGATGCCCTGCCAGTCCGCCAATTCATACGTGACGGCGATGGCTGGTGCGAACGTCTGATCGGTGTGCAGGGCGAATCGCTGACGTATGGGCTGGGGCCGAACACAGCTCAGGTCGCGCTAACGGATCGCATGATAGACACCCAAGATGGCGATCTGGTTGAACTCTGCGCGGCCGCAATTCCGATCCTGACCGTGATCGCCGGGCGGATCGCCACTTATGGCGGGGCGGGTCTGATCGTGGATTACGGTGACTGGCATTCGCTGGGCGACACGTTTCAAGCTTTGCAATCACATGAACGTGTTGATCCCCTGCAAGCTCCGGGTCGGGCGGATCTGACCGCGCATGTAGATTTCGAGCCCCTTGCTATAGCCGCACGGGCCGCCGGTAGCGCCCATACAAAGCTGACACCTCAGGGCATGTTTCTGGAACGGTTGGGCATCACGGCCCGCGCACAGGCGCTGGCTGCGCCACTCGGCGGGTCTGAGCTTGAGACGCTCATTGCTGCACATCGCCGGTTGACGCATCCCGAGGAAATGGGAAATCTGTTCAAAGTACTGGGTCTCTATCCTTCTTACGCTGCACCTCCACCGGGACTGGAACCATGACATTGGAAATTCTGACCTCGGACGTCTTATCGCCTGTCCGCCACGGGTTCTTCAGCCGTCGGGGCGGTGCGTCTTCCGGAATATTCGCGGGTTTGAACTGCGGCTATGGCTCGTCGGACCAAACCGAAGCGGTAGCAGTGAACCGTCAGCGCGTGGCCGCCGCGATGGAAGTCAGCCCAGACGCTTTGGTTGGCGTGCATCAAGTGCATTCCCCAACTGTTCTGACGGTGGACGCTCCGATAAATGGCGACAAACCCAAAGCGGATGCGGTTGTCACCGCAACCCCGGGACTGGCACTGACGATTCTGACAGCGGATTGCCAACCGGTCCTGTTTGCCGATTCTGACGCGAATGTGATCGGGGCTGCGCATGCCGGGTGGCGCGGTGCTTTGGACGGTGTATTGGAGGCAACCCTGGACGCGATGGAGGCATTGGGCGCAAAGCGGGAAAACACCGTGGCTGTCATTGGTCCTACGATTTCTCAAAACGCCTATGAGGTCGGTCCAGATTTTCTGGATGAATTCGCGGCGGATTCGCCCGAAAACCTCAGGTTCTTTGCGAATGGCAATGGGGATCGGCTGCAGTTCGACCTGCCCGCCTTTGGTCTGCACAAATTGCGGCAAGCCGGGGTGGGTGAGGCCGAATGGACGCGGCACTGCACCTATTCGGACCCGGACAGGTTTTATTCCTACCGCCGCTCCACCCACGCGAAAGAAGCCGATTATGGCCGCCTGATTTCCGCCATAAAATTATAGGGCTCGTCCCAAATGTGGCAAAAACGCCGCTTTTTTGCCACATTTGTTGTGTCTGTTTGAGTCGAGACATTTTGATTTTTATTGTCCGTACTCAGGTGTTTATCAAACGATTATCCAGCAGTGCGAGGCATTCCGAAAGAAGAGGATCTGCTGACTTTCAACTTTGCTGCTTTAACCCCGGATCAGCCTTATCGGTGCCGTATTGACGCATCACAGTGATCCGACAAGGGAAACCGGGTGTTCACCCCGATACGAGCAGGAATAATAACATGAAGGTTAAATCTCGCTTTCTTAGCGCCGTTGTTGCGGCGACGCGAGAGCAGGCACCGGAAATGCCGTGGAAACGGGTTTCCAGTACTTCGGTCAGGGTCGCGCGCCGCTTGGCACGCCAACGCTGACCAAAAGCCCAAGGAACCATGCTGCCGGTTCCAAGGGTCAAGACGCACATCGGAGGGGTGCTCCGGGCCGATGTGTAACTAACCGCTGAAATTTCCAGCGGCCATGTTCAGGGGTGTGTGTGCGCAGGTAATTTCCGCCTGCGTTTTAGTGAGTTTGTCTGGGGGGTCAGTGTGTTGACCAAAGAAAAGCGGAAATTTATCGCGTCGCGACGCCGGAATGGCGTGCGCATAATGGTCGCTCTCTCTCTAAAGACAAAGAAAACGCCGGTCAGGTTGCCCTGTACGGAGGGCTTTACCCGTCTGAACGGTATTTTAGAGGGGACGGAATGAAAATGACAATTCCACATTCCTTGACGCGCGCAGCCAGAAACGCGGTCGAAACTTCGGCCATGCTGCGCGAAATTCCGAGGACAAACGCAAGACCAAAGGCCCAGTTGCGGCGCTATGAGGTCAGTACCTTGATGCCAAACGGAGATGTTTCGCAAACGCGCCACATCGCTCCGGCATTGCCCATGTTCGAAGACGCCTTTTGTGCCTTTACACGCGGATCCCTGGTGGAAACCGAAAACGGCCCATTGGCGATCGAAGATCTGCTGCCGGGCGACTTGGTTCTGACACAGGATGGCGCGCTGCAGACCGTGTTGTGGAAGGGGTCGGTGACCCTGATTCCCGGACGCGTGGATTCGCGTGGTCGAACACGCCCGCTAACTCGGATCATGGCCGATACATTTGGAATGCAAAAGCCGCTGTCCGGCGTAATCGCGGGACCCGCAGCACGTCTGCTAGGCGCACCTGCGCATCTGCGCCATTTGCACGAGGGGGCCGAAATTCTGACCCCTGTCCATGAGTTCCAGGACGGTATGAGTGTGATCGAAACGCTGCCGCCGACACCGATTGAACTGTTTCACATCTGCCTGAAACGTCACTCGGTCATAAAGGTCGACGGCCTGCAATTCGAATCCTACCATCCGGGTGTCAACGCCGCGCGTCAGGTCAGCCGATCGCTCAGGTCGATCTACCTGAACTTGTTCGCGCATATCGAATCGCTGAACGATTTTGGCCCGCTGGTTTTGCCACGCGCCGGAGACGGTGAGATAGATGCGCTTACGGCCTGAAAACAAAAAACTAACTGCAGTGTGGGGGCATTATGCAGCTGATAATTAGTTGGGTTCTATCATTGACGGTCGCAGCATTTCTGCCGCCGTCAAAATCGCATCAAAAGCGAATGATGTTCACGCCGTCCGGTTCATTCGTTCTTCCAGAACGTCGAAGGGAACGCCGGGTTCGTCCTTGGCGCCGCGAATAACCAGCGATGTTTTTACGCTGGCTACATTGGGCGTAGTCAGCAGCTCGCCCGTCAGAAACTGCTGAAAACTGCTCAGGTCGGGGGCGACGCATTTCAGGATAAAATCCACCTCGCCGTTCAACATGTGGCATTCCCGAACCAGCGGCCATTCGCGGCAGCGTTCCTCAAATGCGTTAAGTTCGGATTCGGCCTGGCTTTCCAACCCCACCATGGCAAAGACCTGAACCTCGAACCCCAACTCGCGTGAGTTCACATCGGCATGGTAGCCGCGAATAAGCCCGGATTCTTCCAACGTACGCACGCGCCGCAGGCAAGGCGGCGCTGAAATACCTACGCGTTTTGCCAACTCGACATTGGTCATGCGACCGTCTGCCTGCAATTCTGCCAAAATCTTGCGGTCAATCTCATCCAGCCGTATCGCGACCATGAAATGCTCCTAATTTTTCGGTTGTTATATCAGCACCCGACCAATGCGCAATTATCTTTCGCACCTGCGCAATATTCTATATTTTCAATGTTCTTTTTTTGGGCACCTTGCCGCAAATGCATGGCTGCCTGTCAAAAGGTTGGGGGTTTAAGCCCTGCGCGACGCTCGCTATATCCATCCGTCAGGGGCCACGCGCCCCAATCAGGCAGATCGAGTTGGGGGTACTATGGCCGAAACACGACACACCAGGGTTCTGATCATCGGATCGGGACCGGCCGGTTACACGGCCGGCGTTTATGCAAGCCGCGCGATGCTGGAGCCGATTCTGGTTCAGGGCATCGAGCCGGGTGGCCAGCTGACCACAACGACCGAGGTCGAAAACTGGCCCGGAGACACCGAGGTTCAAGGCCCCGACCTGATGGTGCGCATGCAAGACCATGCCAAGGCGATGGGCTGCGAGGTCATCGGTGACATCATCAACGATCTGGACCTCAGCAAACGCCCGTTCACCGCAACCGGCGACAGCGGCACTGTTTACACAGCAGATGCCGTCATTCTGGCCACCGGCGCGCGCGCCAAATGGCTGGGTCTGCCGTCGGAAGAGAAATTTAAGGGCTTTGGCGTTTCGGCTTGCGCGACCTGCGACGGCTTCTTTTATCGCGGACAAGAAATCGTGGTCATCGGTGGCGGCAACACCGCCGTCGAAGAGGCGCTGTTTCTGACCAATTTTGCCAGCAAGGTCACTTTGATCCATCGTCGTGATGAGCTGCGCGCGGAAAAGATCCTGCAGGACCGGCTGCTGAAGCATGAAAAAATCGAACCCCTGTGGTTCCACGAGTTGGAAGAAGTGACCGGCACCGATGCCCCGCTGGGCGTCGAAGGTGTGCGGGTCAAAAACGTGAAGACCGGCGAGATTACCGAGATCCCCTGCAAAGGCGTTTTTGTCGCGATCGGACACGCACCTGCCAATGAACTGGTCAAGGACTCACTGGAAAGCCATATGGGCGGCTATGTCGTGACCAAGCCAGGTTCGACCGAGACCTCGGTGCCGGGTGTTTTTGCCGCCGGGGATCTGACGGACCACATCTACCGGCAGGCTGTGACCAGCGCCGGCATGGGATGCATGGCCGCACTGGACGCCGAGCGTTTCCTGGCCGAACAGGATTGATCTGATGCTGGAATTCTCTGGCCCGGCCTGGAGAATTCTCTTTCTGACGCAATTGAACGCCCCTTTGGCCCCTGCAAGGGCGCCGGAGGGGCGTTTTCATTACTCGGGGCAGACGGCGCTTTACGCATCGCTCAGCGCAGAAGGTGCCGGAGTTGCCATTCGGCGATATGTCTCGGCGGGCGATCCGCCACGGGTCTTACAACGGGCAACCGTGACAGGCGCAAAACTGGTCGACTTACGTGGACAGCGCGAGGCATCGGTCGTTTGGCAGGACATTCACGCCAAGCAGGGCACCTCGCCGACATGGAGGTTCTCGGACCGCGCGCGTGACGCAGGCGCTGACGGGTTGCTATACAGCTCACGCTCGCGCCCCGAACTCAGCCACATTGTCCTGTTCGACCCATCGCTTTCGCTGATCCGTGTGAATACGCCGCCAACGGATTGGACACCGCCCTACCCGCAACCTGCGCTTGACCGCTAAGCTGCAGCGTATCAGACTCGGCCTTAGGCGAGACCAACGCAGGTGATCTGATTGAAAACTGTTCTGTGGCAAGGCGGGTGGGCAACCCGGCTGAGGATCGGCAGCGGCCTAGTTCTGTTCGCCTTTGCGTTCTTTCACTTCATCAACATCGGCCTTGGTCTGTTTCACACGGACTACCTGCATGACATGCAGGATGCCCGGCATGTAATCACACGTCACGATGTCGGCAGCATAATACTCTATGCTGCTCTTTTGATTCACTCGGGGTTAGCCCTGTACTCGATCAGCCAGCGCCGGACTTTGCGCATGCCGTTCAGCACAGGGTTGCAGATGGTTCTGGGGTTGTTGATCCCATTGCAGCTGATCTCGCATATCGTGCAAACGCGTTATGCGAACACGGTCTACGATGTGAACGATGAAATGGGCTATATCATCGTTCTGATGTGGCCCAGCTACGCGGTCTGGATGCAAAGCCTGTTGTTGCTGGTGGTGTGGGTACATGGCTGTATCGGACTGCACATGTGGCTGCGGCTGACCCGCTGGTGGCCCAAACTGGTGCCATATCTGATTGGCCTGGCTGTGTTTGTTCCCACATTTGCCCTTGCCGGAGTGCTGACGGAAGGGCGCCGTATCTGGGCTGATTTTGCAGACCCGTTTTTGCGCGAACAATATATCGAGCATTACAACTGGCCCTCTCCCGAAGACTTCCAGCACCTGTTCAGCGTAAAAGACAATGCGCTCATGGCGTTCTGGGTGGCCCTTGGCGCATCCCTGGCGGTATTTGCGATCCGCAAGCTGTGGCGCCGCCGACATTCCGTGCGCGTCAAGTACGCTCAAGGCCCTGAGGTCGTTGCCGAAAAAGGGATGACCCTGCTTGAAATTTCCCAAGCCAACGGCATTCCACACACGGCGCTATGCGGTGGCAAAGGGCGCTGCACCACCTGCCGCGTGATTGTCGAGGCGGGCGGGGATCAACTGCCCGAACCTGGTGAGGTCGAAGCCCGAAGCCTAGCTGCGGTCAGCGCCCCGGCGGGTGCCCGGCTGGCATGTCAAATCCGACCGATGGCTCCGATCACAGCGTTTCGCATGTTCCGCCCAGATGGCGCCCGACACCGGGCACATGCAAGCCAGGGTCAGGAACGGCAATTGGCGGTCCTGTTTCTGGACATGCGCGGCTTTACCTCGCGCACCGCTGGCCAACTGCCCTACGACATCGTTTTCCTGCTAAACCGCTTTTTCGACGCCATCGTCCCCGCGATCACCGCCGAGGGCGGAGTGGTCGACAAATACATGGGCGACGGCCTGTTGGCCGTGTTCGAAACCAACGACGCCCAAAGCTCTGCTCGGGCAGGGATGAAAGCGGCCATTGATATCAGCCTTGCCTTGCAGCGTTTCAACCAGCAGCTGGAAACAGAGGGCAGCCCTCGGATCCGCATCGGAATGGGCCTGCATCTGGGGGACCTTGTTCTGGGTGAAATCGGTGCCGCGGGCCACGCCGCCCGTACAATCATCGGCGACACCGTAAACGTGGCCAGCCGGTTAGAGGCGGAAACCAAGAACTTGGGCTGCGAACTTTTGGTCTCGGAAGAGTTGTTGCTGGCGGCAGGATATGACGGCGATATGCGGCAGGTTCGCCCTTTCGACCTGCGTGGCGTGACGCGACCGATTCCCGCCCTGCCCGTCCCTAAAGCGGCGGATTTGAGCGCCAGTGCGGCTGCATAAGAACACTCGCCCTGAATTGGGTGGAATTGTTGCCCAACTCGGGAACCAGCTTCGCAGATTGCCACACAAACCGGAATATCCTTCCATTGCGTGAAAAAACCGCGCATATCGTCCTTTGTTTCACCAATGTATATGGACTTCACCCAAAAGCCGGGGCAAACGCCCCTTAATCAATGGCAAAGCAGCACTTTTACAAGAGTAATCCCATGACGATGTTAAGTAACCTGGCCCCGATCCCCGAATTGTTCGTGTCCTACGATTCAGCACAGAAACTGAAGGTGGAAGCCGCAGATCTGACCAGCTGGGACCTGAGCCCGCGCCAGATCTGTGATCTGGAACTGCTGATGAACGGCGGGTTCAACCCTCTCAAAGGTTTCCTAGGCGAGGCGGACTACGACAACGTCGTCGAGAACATGCGTCTGGCCGACGGCACACTGTGGCCGATGCCCATTACTCTGGACGTAGACGAGGCGTTCGCCGACAAAATCGAATTGGGCCAGGACATCGCTCTGCGTGATCAGGAAGGCGTCATTCTGGGCACCATGACAGTCACGGACCGCTGGACGCCTAACAAGGCACGCGAGGCCGAAAAAGTCTTTGGTGCAGATGACGACGCCCACCCGGCAGTGAACTATCTGCACAATGTGGCCGGCAAAGTTTATCTAGGCGGTCCTGTGGTCGGCATCCAGCAGCCGGTTCATTATGACTTCCGCGCGCGCCGCGACACTCCGAACGAGTTGCGCGCCTATTTCCGCAAGGTCGGCTGGCGGCGTATCGTTGCGTTCCAGACCCGCAACCCGCTGCACCGCGCGCACCAGGAACTGACGTTCCGCGCCGCGAAAGAGGCGCAGGCCAACCTGCTGATCCATCCGGTCGTGGGCATGACCAAACCTGGCGACGTCGACCACTTTACCCGCGTGCGCTGCTATGAGGCAGTGCTGGACAAATACCCGGCCTCGACCACATCAATGTCACTGTTGAATCTTGCAATGCGCATGGCCGGCCCGCGCGAAGCCGTCTGGCACGGGCTGATCCGCGCAAACCACGGCTGCACCCACTTTATCGTCGGTCGTGACCATGCAGGCCCGGGCAAGAACAGCCAGGGCGAAGATTTCTACGGCCCCTATGACGCGCAGGATCTGTTCCGCAAATACCAGGATGAGATCGGCGTCGAGATGGTCGATTTCAAACACATGGTCTATGTGCAGGAACGCGCGCAATACGAGCCGAACGATGAGATTTTGGACAAGGACAATGTCACTATCCTGAACATCTCGGGCACCGAGTTACGCCGTCGTCTAGCCGAAGGTCTGGAGATCCCGGAATGGTTCAGCTTTCCCGAGGTTGTCGCCGAATTGCGCAAGACCCGCCCACCGCGCAGCCAGCAGGGCTTTACTGTGTTCTTCACCGGCTTTTCGGGCTCGGGCAAATCCACCATCGCCAACGCGCTTATGGTCAAACTGATGGAGATGGGCGGCCGCCCGGTTACTTTGCTGGATGGTGACATCGTTCGGAAAAACCTGTCGTCCGAACTGGGCTTTTCGAAGGAACACCGCGACCTGAACATCCGCCGCATTGGCTATGTGGCCAGCGAGATCACCAAGAACGGCGGCATCGCAATCTGTGCCCCGATCGCGCCCTATGCCACGACCCGCCGTGCGGTCCGGGAAGAGATCGAACAATTCGGCGCCTTCTGCGAGGTTCACGTGGCCACCACCATTGAGGAATGCGAACGCCGCGACCGCAAGGGACTGTACAAGCTGGCCCGCGAAGGCAAGATCAAAGAGTTCACCGGAATCTCGGACCCTTATGATGTTCCCGCGGACCCCGAACTGAGCGTCGAGACCGAAAATGTCGAGGTCGACAACTGCGCCCATCAGGTTCTGCTGAAACTGGAAAGCATGGGTCTGATTGCAGCATCCTAATTGCTACAACGAACAAGCAAAGCGGCCAGCATTGGCCGCTTTTTTTGTTGGATTGACAAGCGCACGCTGCCTTGGTGCAAATGCAGACCCTAACCAAAACGCAATGTGCCCATGACCCGCGACCTGCCTGCAATTGCCAGTTTCTGGTTTGGTTCAGACTTGAGCTGGCTCGAGGCGTTATGCATTCAATCCTATCTGGATAACGGTCACCGGTTTATACTGTATACCGTGCATGACATCCAAGGCGTGCCTAGCGGCACCGAGATACGGCCCGCTTCTGATATCCTTTGGCCAGCGCCGTTTGATTTTCGACCGGAAGACCGGTTGGGGGTCGCAGTGTTTTCTGACATCTTTCGACTGCGGCTTATGCAGAAAACTCCGTTCATCTGGGTCGATCTGGATGCATATTGCGTCAGGCCATTCGACTTTTCTTCGACTTACGTTTTCGGGTCGTCGCAATCAGGCACCTTTCCCAACGGCGTCCTGCGGCTGCCGGAAGGTTCAGAGACACTGGCGTTATGGATTGACTTCGTGACCTCTGCCAACCCAACACAGCCCTGGCGCGGCGGTCGGCTGCTTCGACACAATCGCAGGCGCATCCGAAACGGTGAAACCTGGGGCATTGAAACACTGCCCTGGGGCAGCTCTGGCCCCAAGGCGCTGGAGTTCTTTCTGCGCCAGACTGGCGAAGACAGCCACGCGATGCAGCCGGAAGTGTTCTATCCTTTGGACAAGGATCAGCTATGGCAACTGCACGATCCGCGCATTTCCACGGCCGAGATCGAACGGGATAAGGTGCATTCAGTCCACATCTACGGACATCAGAAAAAGTTCATGGCAGGCAAAACCGCCGGGCTGCCGGTCAGCGGATCATATCTGCAGCGGCTTTGCCTTCGACATGGGATCGACGCCTCGGCGAATCCGATCTTGCCGGTGGGGTGGCTGGCCCCGCGGCCATCGCACCACTAGGCCGCGTTTATCTGTTCGCGCAGGGTCCGCACCGCACGGCCTTCAAAGTCACCGAACTCTGCCGCCTTGCTTTGCGCAGCTTTCAGATGCGGCAGGCGTTCGGCATAGTCGTCAGCGGACAGGCTGTTGATCGCGCGCTGAATGTCGGCCTCGGATTCGCAGAGGATCATACCGGCTGTGTCCATGAAGTCCCCTATATTCGGACACCCCCAATAGATCGGGACCGTTGAGCATAAGATCGCATCTGTCAGCTTTTCCGAGAAATAGTTCTTCTCGCGAACATTCTCGATCACAACGGAATAGCGATACGGGGCCAAGCCGTCGGATTTGCGGTCAAATGGCGTGTATCCCCGCCCCATGATATCAACGTCAGCACCCGTTTCCCGCACCCAGTCAATCACCGAATGGCGCAGTTGGTGCCCCTCCAGATCGCGTTTGGCTGAGGCAATGAGCGAGCAGGACTTCGTTTTCTCTACGTTGAGGTCACGCCAATCCGGCACCATCGTCACGCCGTAGGGCAGAAACACCGCATTGGGAAGGTTTCGCAACAGCACATCATGAAACGTCATCACCCGAAAGAACCGCCGCCATGTGTAGCGGAGCATCTTGTCGTGCTTGGCGTGAATGGCCGACGGTTCGCCCATCATCAGCGAAATCCGGGCGCGGGTGCCCCGGCGCAGGCGCAAATGCACGGTAGAATTGGGATACATAATCAGATGGTCGGTACGCTCAAGATCGCCAACTGTTTTGCCCATCAAGCGCTCGGGGCACCCTTCGGGCCAGATCAGATCGGACAATGGAACCGAAGCCAGTTTCGGCCCTATTCGATGCCCGTAAGGCAGGATGGCGATCGCGGGTTCGGTCATGACAGTTGCCCGGGAAAATTGACCTGACCGCGCATTAGAATATAGCCGCGACCCGCCACCTTGATACCGGTCATTGCATCGGCGGGTCCAACGCGTGTAACGGTCGCTTGGCCGGGGCGGTCCAAGTCGTGGCCCTGTTCTGCCGTAAACGTATCTTTGGGCATCAAACCATACTTCCACAGATAAGCTGCCATCGCCCCGGTTGCGGATCCCGTGAAGGGATCCTCGGGCGGGCTGGGCGGCAGCATCAACAGACGTGAGAATGTGTCGCCCGCCTCGGTCGCACCTTCCAGCGTCACAAGGAAGGGCTCGGCCATGTCCGACCCCGAATACCCGCCTGCTTCGATCACTTTTCGCAAAGGTTCTTCAACCAACTTCGCGGCGCGCAAGGCTTCATGATCACGCAAAACGGTGACACAAAAAGGCAACCCTGTGGATACCATCTGAGGTGGGGAGATGATCGCGCTTTCCGGCAGGCTGATGGCGGCGGCAACCAGATCGGCAGGAACCATCGCACCAAATTGCGGGGCAACCTGCGTCATCTCAATCTCATCACCATTGAGTTGGATGGAAACGATCCCTGCCCCGGTGTCCAGTGTCAGCGCATCCCCCTGAAACAGCCCACGCGACCGCATCGCCGCGACAGTGGCAATGGTTGGATGCCCCGCAAAAGGGATTTCACGGCTGGCCAGAAAATAGCGCACTTGGAAGTCGGCCACGTCAGACGGCCCGGTAAAGGTACATTCGACCAAGGACGTTTCGCGCACGTAAGCCGTGCAGACATCTTTGGGTAGGACGGCCCCACCATGCACCACGGCGCATCCATTGCCGCCAAAGGCGCGGTCGCTGAATGCGTCCACCCAGTCAAAATCAAACCAACTCATGTTTGGTGCCTCCGCCTGCGAACCCGTATTGGTTCGCATATCTCACCCGTGGGGCGGCGGATGTCACGGGAAAATCACACGCTGCGGGGGCCGATTTAGTGCACGGCCACCGGGGAAAAGTCATGTTCGCGCGCCAGAATAAAGGCCAGCTTGCGATCTGCGACCAGGGCCAGTTGCTGACCATCCGAGTCATGCACAGCGTAGAGCTGATCCAGATCACCAGCCTGTTCGCGCACTTCACGCGGCAGGTCAGCCACATCGACGGCTTTTACATAGACGATCCGGTCGCCTTCGGTGTTGATTTCAATCGGTGTATTCATTGCTCTTACCCCTTCCGTATATTGATTGTCTGAACCACGGTTTCAGGCACGGCGCGGGTCAGATCCACATGCAGCAGACCGTTTTCCATGATCGCCTCGCCCACCTCGACACCGTCCGCCAGCACAAACATGCGCTGGAACTGACGCGCCGCGATGCCGCGATGCAGAAAGATGCGCCCCTCGCTATCGTCGCGTTGACGGCCCCGGATCACCAGTTGGCGATCCTCGATGGTAATCGACAGGTCCTCTTCCGCAAAACCGGCAACTGCCAAGGTGATACGATAGGAAAAATCCGAGGTCTGTTCGATGTTATAGGGCGGGTATCCTTCGTTGCCGGCCTTTGCAGACCGCTCCAGAAGGCGTTCCAATTGCTCGAACCCCAAAAGATGCGGGTATGAGCCAAGAGTAAGTTTCGACACGTATTTTCGTCCTTTATTGCCAAAGCGACGTGTGGTGCGGTCCCGTTTTGGCAACCGCGTATGATAGAATATGGGAATATGCAGGGATGTCCACAAGGTCTGGCCGGATAAACCCTGACACACTATCTTGTGTGGAAAGCACCACAACAACAACCGAGTCGTCCATGAACGCGCCCACTGACATTTCAATGAAAACAGATGAAGTTCTTCGGGTCGAGCTGGAGGTATTTCGCCGCCAGCACCGCGATCTGGACGAAGCGATCGAGGCGCTGCAAGCGACGGGGACGTCGGATCAGTTAACGATCAAGCGGCTGAAAAAGCAGAAACTGCGCCTTAAGGACATCATTCGCCTGATCGAGGATCGTCTGACCCCGGATATCATCGCCTGAAGGCCCTGTACCGCATTGCCAGATAGGCCGATTTGGCTATAGTGCGCGCTCTTTCGGCAGGCAAGGGCGACAAGTGGATGAGCGATGTGAAAGTGGGGATCATCATGGGCAGCCAGTCGGACTGGCCCACGATGAAAGAAGCCGCAGACATTCTGGATGAACTGGGCATTGCGTATGAAAAACGCATCGTTTCGGCCCACCGCACCCCTGATCGCCTTTGGGACTATGGCAGAACCGCCGTTCAGCGCGGCCTGGATGTGATTATCGCGGGTGCGGGCGGTGCTGCGCATCTGCCTGGGATGATGGCCTCAAAAACCCGCGTGCCGGTGATCGGTGTGCCTGTGCAGACGCGGGCCCTGTCCGGCGTCGATTCGCTGTATTCCATTGTGCAGATGCCCAAAGGCTTTCCGGTGGCGACGATGGCTATCGGCTCGGCCGGTGGGGCCAATGCCGGGTTGATGGCGGCCGGTATCCTTGCTCTGCAAGACCCGGCGCTGGCTGATCGTCTGGATGCCTGGCGCGCGGCCCTTTCGGCCTCGATCCCCGAGGAACCGCAGGGATGAGCCGTATCGGCTTCATCGGAACCGGACATATTGCAGCCCCCATTGCGCGTTTTCTTGCGGCAAAAGGGCACGAGATCGCTGTGACAGAGCGCAACGCCACAGTCTCGGCCAAACTGAAAGCTGAACTGGATGTCGTGGTCGCGAACCCACAAGCGGTTCTTGACGCATCAGATGTCGTTTTTCTTTGCCTGCGCCCTCAAATCGCCCCGGAAGTTTTGGAACAGCTAAACTTTCGCTCGGATCAGCAGATCGTGTCAGTGATGGCGGCTGTATCGGTGGATCAGCTTGCTGCGTTATGCGCCCCCGCAACTGACTTTGTGCAAACGATCCCATTGGGTTTTCTTCAGCAAGGTGGATGCCCGCTTGCAGCGTTCGGAAACGACGCCTTGCTGGCTGAATTGTTCGAGCCCGAGAACCCGGTCGTCAAGGTATCCAACGAGGCCGCGCTGAATGCACATTTCGCCGTCTGCGCCATGGTCCCGGGCATTCTGGACGTGTTGGCAACGGGTGCCGAGTGGCTGGCCGAGCAAACGGGCGACGCGGATGCCTCAGAGTTTTATACGACACAGCTGCTATCCGGATTTCTGCACACAATGCAAACCGGGCAAGCCGGGCGTTTGGCCGAAGAACGGGACGCGCTGGCAACTGATGGAACACTCAGCCTGCAAATGACGCAGGCCTTGCATGCGGGCAACGCACATGATGCGCTGCGCTCGGCCCTGCAGGCGATTGGAAAAAGGTTGGAGACAGACTGATGACAGACATGCTTGCTCCGGGGGCGCGGATTGGAATTCTGGGCGGTGGCCAATTGGGCCGGATGTTGTCCGTAGCGGCGGCCCGGTTGGGCTTTGTAACCCACATCTTTGAGCCGGGAGCCAACCCACCCGCCGGTCAGGTGGCGGATCATGTGACGACTGCAGCTTATGATGACGCTGCGGCACTGAAGGCCTTTGCCGAGTCCGTCGATGTCATCACCTATGAATTCGAAAATATCCCGACCGAAGCGCTGGACCTGTTGGAAGCACATTGCCCTATCCATCCGGGGCGCGAGGCGCTGCGTGTCAGTCAAGATCGGCTGACCGAAAAGACTTTCCTTGCCGGGTTGGGTCTGAAAACAGCGCCGTTCGCCGACATCACCGATCTGAACAGCCTAAAGGCAGCGATTGACCAGATTGGCACGCCAGCCATCCTGAAAACACGTCGTTTCGGCTATGACGGCAAGGGACAGGCGCGGTTGCGCGGCCCCGAGGATGCCGAGGCCGCACTGGCCGATTTGGCAGGCGCGCCCGCAATCCTCGAAGGGTTCGTCAATTTCAGCCACGAGGTATCGGTCATCGCCGCCCGCAGCATCGATGGTCAAGTGTCCTGTTTCGACCCCGGTGAAAACGTGCACCGCGATGGCATCTTGCACACCACCACGGTACCCGCCCGCCTTGCCCCGGCGCAACGAACCGATGCTGTTCTTCTGGCCGCCAATATCTTGAACGCGCTAGATTACGTCGGTGTCATGGGTGTCGAACTGTTCGTCACGTCAGAAGGGTTGATCGTGAATGAGGTTGCGCCTCGGGTGCACAACTCGGGTCACTGGACACAGAATGGCTGCGCGGTGGATCAGTTTGAGCAACATATTCGCGCCGTAGCCGGTTGGCCGTTGGGCGACGGTCAACGCCATTCAGACGTGGTTATGGAGAACCTGATAGGCGACGATATGGACCGCGTGCCGGAATTGGCGCGGGAACGCGACGTTGCGCTTCATCTCTATGGCAAGGCTGAAGTCAAACCGGGCCGCAAGATGGCGCATTTTAACCGCATTACGCGGTAACTCAGTCCACGAACCTTGCGGCGATATCGCCGGACATGAAGCTAACCCGCCCGCCCGCCAGCGTGGCGGCGACTCGGTGGGACCGAGCATCAAGGATCACCATGTCTGCGCGCTGACCAGGGGCAAGTGTGCCCCGGTCCTGCAACCCAAGAACTCGCGCCGGCCCTGATGACACCAGCGCCCAGGCCATTGCCAAATCCAGCAGGCCAGATTTGGCAAGCATCAGCGCAGCGCGCCGCGGGCTGGGATAGTGATAGTCCGATGCCAAGGCATCGCACAGCCCCATCGTGATCAGATCCAACGCACTGACGTTGCCCTTGTGCGATCCGCCACGCACCACGTTGGGTGATCCGAGAATAACGTGATCCCCAGCAGCCCGTGCAGCCTCGGCTGCCTCTAGCGTTTCTGGGAATTCCGCGATCTGCGCGCCCCGCGCCCGCCAATCGGCGCGGGTTTGGGCGGTTGCGTCGTCATGACTGCCCATACGGACACCCTGCTCGGCCAGCGCCTTACAGAGCGTGTCCAAGGCAGCGGGCACATCATCCCGGCGGGCATGCATGGACAGCAGCATCTCGAAATGTGCGTCCGGATTGCGCCCTGCCTTAAGCGCCTGCCCCGTCAAACGTGGCGGCTTGCGCCCCTCGGCCAACCGGTCATGCGGCAAGTGGTCGTTGAACACGACATAGGGCACCTGCCAATCGGTGATGCGTTCAGGCAGGCTGGGGTATTCCGCCAGCATGTGTGTTTCGAACCGTAACTGAGGTAGCAGATCAGTCACGACGCAATCTTTGACCGACGCGATAGCATCAAACACTTGGCCAGCGAATTCAGGGCCGCGTACGCCGCCCTCCCAACTCAGGAACTGGGCCAGGACCGCCGTCGTGATCCCGTTGGCGGCCAGTTCAGCTTCGACCGACAAAATACCCTCGCCCATCTGCTTCATCGCCCCGCGGCGCGGTGCGATGTGGCGCTCGAACCCGTCGCCGTGCAGGTCGATGATACCGGGCATCACAAGATATCCCGACAGATCGATTGTTCTGCCTGCGCGGTCCTCTTGCACGATCCCCTCGGCAATGGGCAGGTCTGCACGAGTCATCCCTTGGTCCGGCAACAAGACCTCTGCGCCGGTTAAAGTCAGAGAAAGTGCAGTCATTGGGAAGGCTCCGACGCGGGTTCCGAACAATCCTGCCCGATGCAGATTTCGTCGATGATTTCCATCACCCCGTCCAACCAAGTAATCTGTGGGTCAAACTGCCCAAACTCTATGAAATGCAACGCCTGCGCCATTACGCGCGGGTTGTTCATCATGAATGTGTGTGTCACCGGCAAAACGATATGATCCGCCATCCCTTCGACCTTGGTGGTCTCAACCGAGACCTTGCCGTCATCTGAACCGTCAATCATCGAGGAAAACAGCGGGTTCAGCGAATTCTCACCGGCGATGACACCCAGTTCGAAATCCGCAGGCGGCAGTTGCCTTGGGATACCTTCGGGGCCAGTTCCCAGCGCCAGGCCAGCCGGGCCATTCAGCATCCCGAACACCTCATACGCGCTAAGTTCGTCCACCAACTGACTGCCCTGATTGGGCGGGCCGAGCATGACCACGCGGCCCAGATTGTCCGGATGGTTATCCTGCAGCCAATAGCGCAATAAGATGCCGCCCATCGAATGCGCAACCACATTGACCTTGTCGTCACCGCATTCAGTAAACGCGTCCGGCAGTGTCTGTGCAGCCAGTTCGGGAATAGGTAGGTCAGTGGACGGATATCCCGGGCGCACGACGGTATAACCATGCGTCTTGAACAGCTGTTCCATCACGGTAAAGGACGCTTCGGTCCGTGCCAGCCCATGCAGCAGGACCACGCATTTTGCCTGCACAATGGCAGGCACAAAGAACAGAAAGAGGGCAAGGAAATAACGCATAGCCGCCAGATAAGGCCTAACGTCCAGCGAATAAACCCCTACCGCGGCGTACTGCGCAGAACGGCCAGTGCAATTCCGCCCAATACCAGACCCGCCCCCAGGATCAGACGCAGACTGGCGGCCTCACCCAGCAGGAGGACACCGCCAATAATGGCTATGATCGGAACGCTGAGTTGCACGACGGCCGCCGTTGTGGGCGTCAATTCCCGCAAAACCTGATACCAAAGCGCATACCCCATCCCCGAAGTAACCGCGCCGGCCAACGCGGCCAGCAAGTATCCGTTAGCGGTCATGTGCCAGGCCCCTCCTGTCGCCAACAAAGCCAGCGTTGTCACGGGCAATGCCACGACAAAATTGGCCGCAGTGCCGGATAAGGCATCCGGTTCGGACTTGCCAACCAACGAATAGATCGCCCAGCCGATCCCGGCGGCGATCATCAGGGCAGCCCCGATCGGGTTGACCTGTATCGATCCGGACGGCCACAGCACGTAGCCCAACCCCAGCAACGCGATTGCGGCGCCCGCGATCTGTCGACCAGTGGGCAGAGTACCTTTCACTGATGTCACAGTGAACATCGTCACTTGCACCACCCCGAACAGGATCAGCGCGCCAAGACCCGCATCCAGCGTCAGATAGGCGACCGAGAATCCGATCATGTACAGGGACAAGGACCCCGCCCCGGCAATCCTGCGTCGGTCAAACAGGGGCAAGTGGCCAGCCCTTAGAAGAACCAACCCGGCTAGCACCACTGCGCCAGCTAAGACCCGCACCACGGCAAAGGCGGCAGGATCGCTGGCGCCACTATCAATCGCCAGACGATTAAGTATCGAGTTGGACGCAAAGGCGCACATCGTCAAGCACGTGAGTAGGAACAGTTTCATATCAACCGCATAGCCGGTTTCGGCGCGTTTTGCACACTCACATTCCCGCGGGTGGTCCGCAAAACGGAACGGGGCCGCCCGAAGGCGACCCCGTCCCTATATTTTAAGGCTTCCCCTTCGGCGGCTTGGCCTTACAGCCAAGCGCCTGTCGGGACCGTCAGAATTCGCCGAGGCGAATTCGACGTCTTACATCATGCCGCCCATGCCGCCCATGTCGGGCATGCCGCCGCCAGCAGGCGCGCCGTCTTTGGCAGGCTTGTCAGCAACCATTGCTTCGGTGGTGACCAGCAGGCCAGCAACCGACGCCGCGTCTTCCAGTGCGGTACGGACAACTTTGGCCGGGTCGATCACGCCGAACGAGAACATGTCGCCATATTCTTCGGTCTGAGCGTTGAAACCAAAGGCCGCTTCCGAAGATTCGCGAACCTTGCCTGCAACAACTGCGCCGTCGACGCCCGCGTTCTCAGCAATCTGGCGCAGCGGCGCTTCGATGGCTTTACGCACGATATTGATGCCTGCGTCCTGATCAGCGTTTGCGCCTTTCAGAGTGTCCAGTGCTTTACCGGCCTGAACCAGCGAAACGCCACCGCCCACAACAACGCCTTCCTGAACGGCTGCGCGCGTTGCGTTCAGAGCATCGTCAACACGATCTTTACGCTCTTTCACTTCAACTTCGGTCATGCCGCCGACGCGGATAACAGCAACACCGCCTGCCAGTTTGGCAACGCGTTCTTGCAGCTTCTCACGGTCGTAATCCGACGAGGTTTCTTCGATCTGAGTGCGGATCTGAGCAACACGTGCTTCGATCTCGGCTTTCTCGCCAGCACCGTCGACGATGGTGGTTTCGTCTTTGGTGATTTCGATCTTCTTGGCGGTGCCCAGCATGTCCATGGTGACGGACTCGAGCTTCATGCCCAGATCTTCGCTGATGACCTGACCACCGGTCAGGATTGCGATGTCCTGCAGCATGGCTTTGCGACGATCGCCGAAGCCCGGTGCTTTGACAGCAGCAATTTTCAGGCCGCCGCGCAGTTTGTTAACAACCAGAGTTGCCAGCGCTTCGCCTTCAACGTCTTCTGCAATAATCAGCAGCGGCTTTTGCGACTGGATCACTTGCTCCAGCAGCGGAACCATCGGCTGCAGCGAGGACAGTTTCTTTTCGTGCAGCAGGATCATGCAGTCGTCGAGATCTGCGATCATTTTGTCTGCGTTGGTGACGAAGTAAGGCGACAGGTAGCCACGGTCAAACTGCATGCCCTCGACAACATCGGTCTCGGTTTCCAGACCTTTGTTTTCTTCGACGGTGATAACGCCTTCGTTGCCAACCTTCTGCATCGCGTCTGCGATTTGCTGACCGATTTCGGCTTCGCCGTTGGCCGAGATGGTGCCAACCTGAGCGACTTCAGCCGAGTCTTTGACTTCACGCGCCATCTCTTTGATGCCTTCAACGACCTTGGCAGTTGCCAGGTCGATGCCGCGCTTCAGGTCCATCGGGTTCAGGCCAGCAGCAACCTGCTTCAGACCTTCTTTGACGATCGACTGAGCCAGAACAGTTGCAGTGGTGGTGCCGTCGCCGGCTTCGTCATTGGTGCGGCTGGCGACTTCTTTCACCATCTGCGCGCCCATGTTTTCGAACTTATCTTCCAGTTCGATTTCCTTGGCAACCGATACACCGTCTTTGGTGATGCGCGGTGCGCCGAAGGATTTGTCCAGAACCACGTTGCGGCCTTTGGGGCCCAGGGTCACTTTGACAGCATCGGCCAGGATGTTCACACCTGACAGCATGCGGTTGCGGGCATCGGTGTCGAACTTGACGTCCTTAGCAGCCATGTTGTTTCTCCTTGAGAAAAATGTTGGAAATGAAGATCAGAGAAGCGCGGGCGCTTACTCGATGATCCCCATGATGTCGCTTTCTTTCATCATCAGCAGCTCTTCGCCGTTGACCTGAACCTCGGTGCCCGACCACTTGCCGAACAGGATCTTGTCGCCAGCTTTTACAGCCATTGCGATCAATTCGCCGCTGTCCTTGCGTGCGCCTTCACCGGTCGAAACGACTTCGCCTTCGCTGGGCTTTTCTTTTGCACTTTCGGGAATGATCAACCCGCCTGCGGTTTTTTCATCGCTTTCGGTACGACGAACCAGCACGCGGTCATGAAGCGGTTTCAATGCCATCTTTGCAGCTCCTTGGGCTCAAAGTTTATCTATCCTCCCCTCGCCTTTCAGCGAGGCGTTAGCACTCGGTAGTAGAGAGTGATAACGACGCATAGCTAGGGGGTCGAAATGACCGAGTCAACAAGTTGCCTAAATATTTTTCGCACGTAGAACCACAAACCGTCCGGTTTACTCGGCGCCCTAGCTAACTAAGGTGATGGCGACCACATTTGACCAAGGCAGATTCGATGCGTGGGCTCCGGACAATCACAACTATCTTGTTGTTTTTAATTACTACTACTGTTGGTTTAGCCACATCAGCACAGGCGCAGACCCTTACCGAAACGGTCCAGAGGTGGGAGCGCCGCCTTGATGCCCGGATCGGGCTGCTGCTTTATGATCCCAGCAACGAATGGGAGGTTTCATACCGCGCCGATGAGCTGTTTCCGATGTCCAGCACGTTCAAACCGCTCTTGTGCGGCGCTGTGCTGGCAGAGGTGGACGCAGGTACGGAAAGCCTGTCAGATCACGTCACGTACCAGTCAACGGATCTGGTAGATTACTCCCCTGTCACCAGCAAACATGTTGAGACCGGTATGACTGTCGGCGCGCTATGCGAAGCAACGATGACGATTAGCGACAATGCTGCGGCCAATCTGCTGTTGCGCCGTCTGGATGGGCCTGCCGGACTGACCGAGTTTCTTCGGACAAACGGCGACGGCATCACCCGCCTGGATCGATGGGAGACGGTTCTGAATGAAGCCACTCCAGGCGATCCGCGCGACACTACAACGCCTCGGGCAATACTGGCAACGCTGGATCGGTTGCTATTTGACCGGGCGCTCTCACCCGCATCCTCCGCTCAACTCAGGCAATGGATGATAGACGATCAAGTGGCCGACGGGCTTATCCGCGCGCACGTGCCTGACGGGTGGACGATTGGGGACAAGACCGGTGCCGGAGGCCACGGCAGCCGTGCGATCGTTGCCTTTCTGCAGACACCCGAGCCCCGCACCTATCTGGCCGCCATCTATCTGACCGAAAGCGATGCGCCATTTCCTGAACGCAACGCCGTCCTTTCAGATATAGGCCGCGCCATGATTGCCGAAATCGCCGCACGACCTGACTAGTTCGCATCTTCCCAGCTATAGGCCCAGTGCTTCAACCCTTCGGCCCCCGTAGCCGACAGCGCATAGACCCCCTTATCGACCTTGTCGAACCACCCGTAGTGATTGTCCCGCATCAGGCGCGTGGCCTCGGCGACGCCGGTGGATTGGGCGACGTCCGCCCCCTTTGTCGCGCCGCATTCGGCCAGATGGGCTGCACATTTCAGCGCGTCCTGACGATAGGCCGTCACGATCCCGTGCCGGGTGGCCCCACCTGCGTTGGGATCACCTTCAAGCCGGTCAAATTCACGCAGCAGACGAGCCGCTTTTGCTTTGTTTTTTCGCGGCGCATACGGGCCCGGGTCACATTGCACCTCGACCGCACCGTCGGCACGTACAGTGATCAGACCAAGGCCAAGCCTGCGGCACAGCGCCAAATTGTCCTTTAACGCACGCCGCGCGGTTCGCCCCTTGGGTTTGCACACACCGATATAGACCTGGTCAGTCACCCTTAACCGCGTGATTGCCTGATGAAATAGCGCCAATGAGAACCGCAGCTTCAGCTCAACAATCACCGGCTCATCGCCATCTCGAACAGCGACGATATCGGCAGCGCCGACTTCGCCTTTGACGGTATAGCCCTGACGCTCGAACAGCGTCTTGATCGGCGGGTATAGATCCTGCTCGCGGTCCATTTCGCCATGCTATGCAAATTTGCCGCGAACGCCAGCCATCACCTGCATCTGGCTTGAATACATTGCTGCGCAAAGGCAATGTCGCGGTCACACTGAAGTTTCCGAGATGATCCTTATGCGCCTGTTTGCACCGTTGCTTTTCCTTTTCCTGCCCGCCGCCGTACAGGCCGCATGCGAAGGGAATGATCTGAGGCCGGGACTGAGCCCTGCGGTAAAGTCCGAACTGCAACAGGCAGTGGCCGATATCCCATTTCCCGAAGGTAACCACTGGATCGCTTCCAAGGGCGACACGGTTCTACACCTTGTTGGCACGTTGCATGCCAATGACCCACGCATGGACGCAGTGGTCGAACGGCTAACGCCGACCCTCAGCGATGCGGACGCGTTTTATTTCGAGGTAACGCAGGAAGAAATGGACGCGTTCGAACAAGACCTGGCCAAGGACATGAGCCCGGTGATGATCACCTCGGGACCCAGCCTGATTGACCTGATGTCCGAGGAAGACTGGTCTGCCCTGTCTGACGGGCTATCCGAGCGCGGTATCCCCGGCTGGATGGCAGCCAAAATGCGGCCCTGGTTTCTAAGCATGATGCTGGGCGTCCCCCCGTGTATGATGCAGGACCCCAGTGCGAGCCACGGGATGGACGCCCGTCTTGATCAACTGGCTGACGAGTTGGGCATCCCCAAACGCTCGCTTGAACAGGTTGCCGATCTTATGAGTATGTTCGACAGCCACCCCATCGAAAAGCAGGTCCAGTCCCTTGTGCGGATGGCCGGTGCCATGGGCGGCAGCGAGGATCAACTGGCCACGATGGCCAATGCATATCTGGAAGAGAAACATGTTGAAATCATCCAGCTCGCCCGCCTGCAGGGTTTGGAAGACTCGGGCCTGCCGCCCGAGGTGTTCGACGAGGAATGGAATGATTTCGAGCAAAAACTTCTTGTCGAGCGCAACAGCAACTGGATGCAGAAAATTCTGAGCATTCAGGACCAAACTGTCGTGATCGCGGTCGGTGCCGGGCATCTTGGGGGCGATTACGGGCTGCTGAACCAATTGCAGCAGGCCGGGTACACCCTGACCCGCGCCCCGTTCTGACCCCACCTCGATTTCAGACCAACCGTCGCAGCGTAAACACTGTTGGGTGACAACCCCAGCGGACCGCCCTATAAGGCGCGCAAAATGATCACCCTCAGGACGCTGACATGACAACGCTCGTATTTGGACATAAATCCCCCGACACCGACTCCACAGGCTCACCTATCCTGTGGTCATGGTACCTGAACGAAATCAAAGGCGAACAGGCTGAGCCGGTTTTGCTGGGCGAACCCAACACCGAAGCGGCATTCCTGCTGCAGCGCTGGGACCTGCCAAAGCCGCGCATCATCGAGGACGTGGCCGAGGGCGCACCGGTAGTCATCGTGGACACCAACAACCCGGCCGAGCTGCCAGCCAGCGTAAACAGCGCCGACATCCGCGCAATCATCGACCACCACAAGCTGGTTGGCGGTCTGGAAACCAAAGGCCCGATCGACATCACCGTGCGTCCGCTGGCTTGCACTGCGACCATCATGATGGACCTGATCGGTGACGACGCCGCCAAGATGCCCGACGCCATCAAAGCCGCCGCACTGACCTGCATCCTGTCGGATACGCTGGAATTCCGCTCACCCACCACCACCGCACATGACCGCGCAGTGGCCGAGAGGCTGGCCGCTGATCTGGGTCTGGACGTTGCGACCTATGCCGCGGAAATGTTCGCGGCCAAATCGGATGTGTCGTCTTTTTCGGACGCCGAACTGATCCGAATGGACAGCAAGGAATATGAGGTCGACGGTACCAAGTTCCGCGTTTCGGTTCTGGAAACCACTGCACCGGGCGTCGTTCTGGACCGCAAGGCCAGCCTGGCGGGTTCGATGGCTGACGTAGCCAAGGAAGACGGCGTTGATCAGGTTCTGCTGTTCGTGGTCGATATCCTGAACGAAGAGGCCACCCTGCTGGTGCCGAACGATCTGGTCAAAGGCGTCGCGGAAAAGAGCTTTGGCGCAAGCGTGGACGGCGATGCCGTAGTCCTGCCTGGCATCATGAGCCGCAAAAAACAGATCATCCCGAACCTCAAGGTTTGACGCTGACAAACATCCCAACCGAAAGGCGCCCCTCCCGGGCGCCTTTTTTCTTTGCTACTATTGTTTTGCGCGAATGGCATCCGTTGGTAGTCTGACATCAATAGCCAGACAGCGAATTGGGTCAGACGACGTTCATGAGTTCCCGCAAGTTCAGCACCACACGCGACATCCTGAGGTTTGAAGGCAAGGACAAATCTGCCTATTGGCGACGGTTTGCCATGCTTCTGACCTTATCCGTTGTGATCGCCACGATGGGCATGCTGCGAGATTCCGGTGCGGTGGTCATTGCCGCAATGCTTGTTGCGCCATTGATGACACCTATCCTTGGGGTCGCGGCCGCGATGGTCATGGGGTGGCTGGGTCGCGCGTTCAAGTTAGCTCTGATCGTCTGCGGCGCGGCGGTAATCAGCGTCTTGCTGGCGTGGCTTCTCGTCTATGTCGCAGACGTCCCGCGCGGTATTCTGATCCCCGATCAGGTTCTGGCCAGAACGGATCCGGGCACCGAGGATCTGATCGTTGCGCTGGCCGCCGGGGTGGCCGCCGCCTACGTTCAGATCAACCGGTCCGAGGCCAGCCTACTTCCCGGTGCAGCCATCGGCGTGTCATTGGTGCCACCTCTGTCTGCATCGGGTGTGTTGCTGTATTTCGACGAACCCGCCGAGGCCTATGAAGCCGGCCTGCTGTTTGCCACCAACCTTGGTGCGATCATTCTGTCCGCTTGCGCGGTTTACATCGTGTATGCAGCGCGGGCGGTGGTGTTTAGCAAGGGTAGGCGCAAGCTGAACTTCACCGCAAGCGTGGTGGTGACACTGGCATTCCTAGCCTTCGTTGTCCTTCAACTGGGAAAGTCGACCTACAACCGTTACCTCGAAACCCGGACCGAGGCGCAGTTGGCGCAAACGATCCGGGACTGGGCCGATCCGGTCTCAGTTGAGATCATCCGCGTGGACGTGAATGCCAAACGCAAACACGCCGATATTTGGCTGATCGTGGACCTTCCGATTGAAGCGGCTTACAAAGTATCCTCGATCGCCGGTTTGCTGCCCGAGACCCTGCGTGACACGCCTTTGGTCGACGTACTTCAGAAAGAACTGGGGCCGGGTTTTCTGGTCGTAGTGCGTTTCCAGAACAGGATCGGCGCACAGATCATATTGGGCACCGAAAACGTCCAACAAGCACCCGATGTCGAAGAAATCGTCGAATGACGCGATCAGACACACTGTGTTCGACCCGCAATTGATATTGCGGGATGGCCAAGAGGTGAAAGCTTTGCCATAGCTGTCACAACTCAGAATTTCAGGTCCCGAGGCTCCCATGACCCAGATCATCCACACGCTTTCCGAGATTTCAGGCCGCTACAAGGCACTGTTCGTTGACCTGTGGGGATGCGTTCACAACGGCATCATTGCCTATCCCGATGCGGTCGCGGCTTTGCAAAACTACCGGGCGCAAGGCGGGATCGTTGTGCTGGTCACCAACTCACCCAAACCGCGTGCTGGCGTGGCTGAGCAGCTTGGGCAGTTCAATGTCCCCGCAGATGCCTTTGACACCATCGCCACCAGCGGGGACTCGGCTCGGTCGGCCATGTTCCGTGGGGCGGTTGGTGAAAAAGTCTATTTCATGGGGGAATGGGAACGCGACGCGGGTTTCTTTGAGCCGCTAAAAATACTACACCATCCGATCCACATCGAACGTGTCCCGCTGGATGAGGCCGAAGGGATCGTCTGCTGCGGGCCGTTCGACCCAATGGCGGATCCGGCGGTCAATCGCGCCGATTTCCTCTATGCCAAACAGAAAGGCATGAAGCTGCTCTGCGCCAACCCCGACATCGTTGTTGACCGGGGCGAGATACGCGAATGGTGCGCGGGCGCGTTGGCGAAGCTGTATACCGAGATGGGAGGCGAGAGCCTGTATTTCGGAAAACCCCACCCGCCGATCTATGATCTTGCGCGGCGCAGGCTGCAGGAATTGGGTCATGACATCCCTGATGGCGACATTCTTGTGATCGGCGACGGCCCACATACGGACATTCTCGGCGGTATGGGCGAAGGGATTGATTCTCTGTTCATCTCGGGTGGTTTGGCCGCAGCGGAAACAAAAACTGAGCATCATCCGCATCATGAATCCCTAAGTGATTATATTGCAAAGGAAAACATCAATCCTACCTACACAATCGGTCGATTGAGGTAGTCAGAAAAGACTTGATTTTCTGCAGTTGCGAAGTAATAAAGTTGCCAAACCGGGGCAACTTGAGTTGTTTTGTTGCCCATTGAACTCGAGTGAGGGCGACATGTTGGATAATCTTCCACGCGGCACGATCTGTATTGAAGACATCGAGATGGGCATGACCCGCCACCTGCGCAAAGTGGTGACGGACGAAGATATCGAGATGTTCGCGCAGGTTTCAACGGACCGAAACCCCGTTCACCTGGACGACGACTATGCCCGCGACACGATCTTCGAAGGTCGCATCGCCCACGGCATGTTGACGGCGGGCCTGATCTCGGCGGTGATCGGCGAACAGCTGCCGGGCCACGGCACGGTCTATATGGGTCAGTCTCTCAAATTTCTGGCTCCAGTGCGCCCCGGTGATATGGTCTATGCCGAGGTCAAAGTGATCGATATTGATTTTGCCAAGCGTCGCGTGAAACTGGATTGTCACTGTGCGGTCGACGGCAAGAAGGTGTTGGTGGGCGAAGCGATGGTTCTGGCCCCGTCGCGCAAATTCGACTGAAGCCTCGATACCTCTATCCTTTTGAAGGGCGCCGGAAACGGTGCCCTTTTTTGTTGCGCAGCATTTGGACCAATCAGGTGCTTGAACCCGGTCTCCAGTCCCGCTAGGCAAGCTGCATGCAGATCATCCGTGATTTCCAGTTTGTCGAGCCAGAAGACCGCGGTGCCAGTGTGGCAATCGGGAACTTCGATGGCGTACATGTGGGCCATCAGTCGGTGATTGAACTTGCACAAAGCGTGGCCCCGGATGCTCCGCTTGGTGTTCTGACGTTCGAACCTCACCCTCGCGAGTACTTTGCACCCGATGCCCCACCTTTTCGTCTGATGCGCGGAAACGCACGTGCGCACCGGTTGGAGAAACTGGGTGTGCAAAAGCTGTACGAATTGCCGTTCAATGCAGCGCTTGCCGGTCTGACGCCCGAAGGCTTTGCCCGCAATGTCATCTGCGAGGGACTTGGTCTATCACACGTCGTGGTCGGCGCGGATTTCTGTTTCGGCAAAGGGCGTAGTGGCACCGCCGAAGATATGGCCCGGTTCGGGCAAGAAATGGGGTTTGGCGTCACCATTGCACCGCTGATGGAACGGTCTGACGATGTGGTATCCTCGACTGGTATCCGCACCGCGTTGACCGATGGCCGCCCCCGCGACGCCGCGGCAATGCTGGGCCATTGGCACCGCGTCGAGGGCGAAGTGATCGGCGGCGAACAACGCGGGCGCGAGCTTGGGTTCCCCACCGCGAATATGTCTATCGAAGGGTTGCACCCGCCAAAATTTGGCGTCTATGCGGTGCTGGTCGATGTGCTCGACGGACCTCATCAGGGCAGCTATCACGGCGCATCCTCTGTCGGCGTACGGCCAATGTTCAACGGAGAGGTTCCGAATATCGAGACCTTCCTGTTCGATTTCTCAGGCGATCTATATGGTTCGACCTTGTCCGTCGGCCTGGTCGAATACCTGCGCCCCGAGATGACGTTTGACGGGCTGGATGCCCTGATCGCGCAGATGGATGCCGATTGTGACAAGGCGCGCATCCTGCTGGCCGCGCTATGACCACCGATCCGATCAATCGCAATGGCCTTGGCCCGCGGTTCTGGGAACGCAAACCGCTGACCAAGATGAACCAGCGCGAATGGGAAGCCTTGTGCGACGGCTGCGGCAAATGCTGCCTGAACAAGCTTGAGGATGAGGACACCGGCGAGGTCGCCCTGACCTGCGTCGCCTGCCGTCTGCTGGACGATGAGACCTGCCGCTGCACACAATACGACATCCGCCACCAATTCGTCCCGGAATGCATCGTGATGAAGCCCAACAACATCGACGATCACGCCTATTGGCTGCCCCAAACCTGCGCCTATCGACTGCTGTGGGAGGGGAAACCGCTGTACGAATGGCATCCCCTGATATCAGGTACACCGGACAGCGTGCACGCAGCTGGCATGTCAGTTCAGGGGCGCACGGTGTCCGAATTCGAAACCCCCTTGGAAGAGTGGGAAGACTATATCATTGAGGAACCCAGCTGATGTATTTCGCCTCTGACAATTCCGGTCCGGTTCACCCACAGGTCATGGCCGCGTTGAACGAAGCCAATCAGGGCTATCAAATGGCCTATGGCGCGGACACCCTGATGAACGAAGTGCGCGATCGTATTCGCGGAATCTTCGAAGCGCCAGGGGCCGCAGTTTATCTGGTGGCCACCGGGACAGCCGCGAATTCGCTGGCTCTGGCGACACTCTCAAACCCATGGGAAACCGTGTTCTGTTCACCCGTCGCGCATATCCACGAGGATGAATGCAACGCGCCCGAGTTCTATAGCGGCGCAAAGCTGACACTGGTGCCGGGCGGCGACAAGATGGAGCCCGCAGCGCTGCGTCGCTCGATTTTGGCCGAAGAAACACGTGGCGTGCACGGCCCCCAGCGTGGGCCCGTGTCGATCACTCAGGTGACAGAGCGTGGCTCGGTTTACTCACTGGCCGAGTTGCAGGCGCTGTGCAGTATCGCCAAAGAATACGACCTGCCAGTTCATCTGGATGGTGCCCGGTTCACTAACGCATTGGTCGCGCTTAATTGCTCGCCCGCTGAGATGACGTGGAAAGCGGGCGTCGATGCGGTCAGCTTTGGCGGCACCAAGAACGGGTTGATGGGTGTCGAAGCGGTAGTTTTCTTTGACGAATCCAAGGCCTGGGAATTCGAACTGCGGCGCAAGCGAGGTGCGCATCTGTTCTCCAAGCATCGTTACTTGTCCGCCCAGATGGCCGCATATCTGAACGATGATCTGTGGCTGCAGATGGCGCGACAAGCCAACGCCAACTGCGCGCATCTGGCCGATGGTCTACGCGGCAAAGGCGCAACCTTTCTACATGAGCCGCAAGCCAACATGATTTTTGCGCAGTTTTCGCGCGCGCGTCACAAGCAGTTGCACCAAGCGGGTGCGGTTTATCATCTGTGGGGCGCAGAGCTGGACGGTGCGGATGACGACGAGATCCTGGCCTGCCGACTGGTCTGCGACTGGTCGATCAACTCAGATGATATCGACCGGTTCATCGGCTTGTTGTGATTTCAGGGATTAGGGGTGTCATCCTGTCAACAACATGGTTCAGGATAGACCACCCCAAAACTTTCGAATGACGGCAGCCGTCTGATCCGGGTGAGTGATTGGGACCATGTGGTCAGCACCCGAAACAACGCCCGTTCCGGCATTGGGAAGCCGCCGGGCAAGACCTTCTCCGATCGCGGGCATGACGGGGTGCGTCTCAGACCCGCTCAGGATCAGAACCGGCATAGATGCGCGGTCCAGAACGCCAGGGTTCAGCATCCCCTTCTGATCAAGGAACAAAGCGTCATCAACGGCGGGCACAACGTGAATACCACGGATCATTCCCGCGCGTGTCCGCTCTGGCAATTCGGGCCATCGTGGGCCGTCCTGTGCGCCCCACATCCGGTTGAACAAACGGGCGGCCTGCTCAAAATTTCCGGCCGCGAGCGCATCAGAGACAGGTTTCGCCTCTTCATCATGTTGCCGCACCAAATCGGGCGTGTCCTGAATCGCAACCGCAAAGAACACTGGCTCGATCAGGACCGCACTGCGGACCAGGTCCGGAAACTCGACAGCCAGCCGAAGGGCTAGCATCCCGCCAAAGGAATGCCCGATCACATCCATCGGTTCGGTCAGATGCGCGGCCGACAGTTGGGTCACTTGGTCAAAGAAATCCCCGTGCCCATCCCAATCCGCGCTGCGGCCATGGGACGGCATGTCCGGGGCCGTAAATGTCGCCTCGCCCTTTAGAGCCGTCGCCAGCCCCGACCACGCCCCGGAATGCGCGATTGTGCAGTGCAGGGCGAGCACCTTGCGCGCGCCCTGCCCCAACGTTCTGACAAAGATGTTGTCTGTCAGGGGGGTGTCCCTCACCCCTTCAGTTCCGACATATGGCGGTCCAGATCATCCAGCCGGTCCTGCCCCCAGAACCGCTGATCGTCTTCGGTGATATAAAACGGCGCGCCAAATACACCGCGATCCACGGCCTCTTCCAGATTGGCGGCATAAGTTTCCGCGCCAACCAGAAGGCCACTATCCGCCAGCCCCGGATCAAAACCGGCCTGTGTCAGGCAATCGCGGATCACATCATCCTGCGCGATGTCTTTCTCCTCGGCCCAACAGGCCCGCACGAAGGAATGCGCAAGCTTTCCAACGTCGCCTGACCCGTCCTTGATCGCAGCGATGATCGCATAGGATGACGGCGCCGCATTGGTCGGCCAATGCGCGGGCTGTAGATTGAATTCCATACCAAGTTGCTTGGACTGTCGCTGTAGTTCCTGCGCCCGATATTCGATGCGAGAGATGTGGCGGTCTTTGGGAGGAGTGCCCCCCGTACGCCCAAACAGAGCGACAATATCCAGCGGTTTGTAGTTGATCGTCGCGCCATGTTTCGCCGCCACCTCTTCCAACCGCATACCTGCAAGGTAGGTATAGGGCGAGAGTGTCGCAAAATAGTAGTCAATCTGGGTCATTTGCACTTTCTCCGCTGCGTTATCTTTGCTGGACGTTAGACCCGTGCTAAGCGGTGTCAACATCACGAATCTGTCACATTGCCATTGCTGCCCGGGGACCTCAGCCGATGCCGACACTCAACGAACCCAAGCTTATCGCTGGGAACGCCAACCTTCCTCTTGCCGAATCTATCTCGCGACGCATGAGCCTGTATCGCGGCGTCGATCAGAATCTGGTCGATGCGCGGGTCGAACGCTTCAATGACGGCGAGATTTTCGTCGAAGTGTTCGAAAACGTGCGCGGTGAGGATATGTTCATTGTCCAACCGACATCGAACCCGGCGAATGACAACCTGATGGAGCTGCTGATCATCGCTGACGCGCTGCGTCGATCTTCTGCACAGCGTATCACCGCCGTGATCCCCTACTTTGGTTACGCCCGTCAGGACCGCCGCACCAAGGCGCGGACGCCAATCAGCGCCAAGTTGGTGGCCAACATGCTGACCGGTGCAGGGATCGAGCGGATCCTGACCATGGACCTGCACGCAGCTCAGATTCAGGGGTTCTTCGACATGCCTGTCGACAACCTTTATGCATCGCCGATTTTTGCGCTGGATGTGAAACACCAGTTCCAGGACAATCTGGACGAGCTTATGGTCGTATCACCTGACGTTGGCGGCGTTGCCCGCGCGCGGGAATTGGCCAAGCGCATCAACGCCCCCCTGTCGATCGTGGACAAGCGCCGCGAAAAGGCTGGCGAAGTGGCTGAGATGACAGTGATTGGCGACGTCAAAGACAAAATCTGCCTGATCGTCGACGACATGTGCGACACTGCCGGTACGCTTTGCAAGGCCGCTCAGGTCCTGCTGGATAACGGCGCGAAAGAGGTACATTCGTACATCACCCACGGCGTCATGAGCGGTCCGGCGGTCGAACGTGTGACGAATTCTGTAATGAAATCTTTGGTGCTGACCGACACGATCCAGCCCACCAAAGAGATCACCAACGCCAAGAACATCCGCATTGTGCCCACCGCGCCTATTTTCACTCAGGCGATCCTGAACATCTGGAACGGGACAAGCGTGTCTTCGTTGTTCGAGGACAAAACTCTGACACCGATTTACGAGTCGATGTATCACATGGACTGACCGAGTTGGGCGGCGTTACAGCCGCCCTTTTTTGTCAACACAGAAAGACAGGACGTACCCGTGACAGTCTCAAAACGCATTGTTCTTTCCAGCGACCACGCGGCAATCGAGCTGCGTCAGGCGGTCGCCGACCACATCACAGCGCAAGGCTGGGAAGTCGTCGATATCGGCCCCAAGACGCCTGAAAGCACGCACTACCCTATCCACGGAAAAGCTGCAGCTCAGGCTGTTGCTGCTGGTGAGTGTCACCTTGGGATCGTCCTATGTGGTACAGGTCAGGGGATCATGATGGCGGCCAACAAGGTTCCGGGCATTCGCTGTGGCGTGTGTTCTGACGCCTTTTCGGCCCGCATGATCCGCGCGCACAACAACGCCAACATGCTGTCGATTGGCGCGCGTGTCGTGGGCGAAGGTCAGGCCCTGGATATCGTAGATGCGTTTCTGGAGGCCGAGTTCGAAGGCGGTCGCCACGCAACCCGTGTAGATATGATTGAGGCACAAGGCGACTAAATCGCCTTCCTAACCCAAGACGACGTATTGTGGCCCGCTGACAGGGGGCCTTTTGCGTTAAGAGATATTCCAATCGTCGTCATGGGCCACCTCTCCGATGGCGGTCCATGTGACCCGTATCCGGGCGATCCGTGTATCGGACCATGTGCGAAAAACGGCGCTAAAGCCCTCTGGCGTGATGTCTTCAGCCGTGACTTCGGCGCGCAGAGCGGAAGATGTATCCACATCCCACAAAGAGACACCGATCTGAACCACCGGATTTGATCGGAAGGGTTGGTTGAACATAACGCTCGACCGCCGCTGGCGCGGTCCTTCGCCCGTCCACATTTCGCCACCATCGGCGAATTCGGAAAAAATAACTGCTTCGCCTTGGTCAATACCAATTGGATGGGTTCGAAACGTCTTCATTGATTTGTCTTTATCTATGTAATTCCGGACCTTAACCCGTCGCATTGATAAAATCACGATAAAAAAACGGCCCCGTGTTTACGGGGCCGTTTCTAACTGTCGGAATGCGGTGAGCCTTACAGGCTCATATGCGTTCCAAGGGCTTCCATGTCGGCCAGCAGTTTGGCAGCGTCATCGACAATTGTCTGATCATCGCCTGCCTTGGCTGCTTCGTGCGAAGCACGCGCCTCGGCGACCAGATCGTCCAGATGCGACCGTGTCACTTCGGCGACCGGAATGGCTTTTTCGGCCAGAACCGACAGGCCATCGCCATTGATCTGAGCAAACCCGCCGGTGACCAGATATTCACTGGACCCTTGGGGTGCCTCGACCTTCAGGATGCCCGGGCGCAGCGTCGTGATGGTGGGGGCATGATCAGGCATCGCCGTCATGTCCCCGTCCGCGCCGGGAAGCTGGACCGCGGTCGCGCTGAGCGAAGCAAGGCTACGCTCGGGGCTGACGAGGTCGAATTGCATCGTGTTTGCCATCAGGTGTGCTCCTTAGGCGGCTTCTGCGGCCATCTTTTCCGCTTTGGCGATCACGTCGTCGATGCCGCCAACCATCAGGAAGGCTGCCTCGGGCAGGTGATCGTATTCGCCGGCCACTACGGCCTTGAACGACGCGATGGTGACATCCAGAGGAACCTGAACGCCGGGCGAACCGGTGAAGACCTGTGCCACGTCGAACGGCTGCGACATGAAGCGTTCGATCTTACGGGCACGGGCCACGGTCAGTTTGTCCTCTTCCGACAGTTCGTCCATGCCGAGGATGGCGATGATGTCCTGCAGCGACTTGTAGCGCTGGAGGATCTGCTGAACGTCGGTCGCAACGGTATAGTGCTCTTCACCGACGATCGCCGGATCAAGCAGACGCGAGGTCGAATCGAGCGGGTCAACAGCAGGGTAAATACCCTTTTCCGAGATCGCACGGTTCAGAACGGTGGTCGCATCGAGGTGCGCGAACGACGTCGCAGGCGCGGGGTCGGTAAGGTCATCCGCAGGGACGTAGACGGCTTGCACAGAGGTGATCGAGCCCGACTTGGTCGAGGTGATCCGTTCCTGCATCGCGCCCATGTCGGTCGCCAGCGTCGGCTGATAGCCCACCGCCGAAGGGATACGGCCCAACAGGGCGGACACTTCGGAACCTGCCTGTGTGAAGCGGAAGATGTTGTCGACAAAGAACAAAACATCGGTACCGGTTGCGTCACGGAATTGTTCCGCAAGGGTCAGGCCCGACAGAGCGATCCGCATACGTGCACCCGGAGGCTCGTTCATTTGGCCGTACACCAGCGCGATTTTCGAATCTTCCAGCTTTTCGGGAACGATAACACCGGATTCGATCATCTCGTGATACAGGTCGTTGCCTTCACGGGTCCGTTCACCAACACCCGCGAACACGGACACGCCCGAGTGCACTTTGGCGATGTTGTTGATCAGCTCCATGATCAGAACTGTTTTACCTACGCCGGCGCCGCCGAACAGACCGATCTTACCGCCTTTGGCGTAAGGGGCCAGCAGGTCAACAACCTTGATGCCGGTAACCAGAACTTCGGATTCCGTTGCCTGATCCGAAAAGTCTGGCGCAGGCTGGTGAATGGCGCGCGTTTCTTTGGTTTCAACGGGGCCTTTTTCGTCGATAGGTTCGCCCACAACGTTCAGGATTCGTCCCAGTGTTGCGTTGCCGACCGGAACCGCGATCGGTGCGCCGGTGTCAGTTACAGCTTCGCCGCGAACCAGACCTTCGGTTGCGTCCATCGCAATGGTGCGGACAGTGTTTTCGCCCAGATGCTGTGCAACCTCCAGAACCAGCTTTTTGCCGTTGTTGGTTGTATCCAGCGCGTTCAGAATTTCTGGCAGCTGATCTTCGAAGTGCACGTCGACGACGGCCCCGATGATCTGTGTGACTTTGCCTTTTGCATTCGCCATGTTTCGTCTCCGGTTTGTCTCTACAGCGCCTCAGCGCCGGAAATAATTTCAATCAGCTCGTTGGTGATCACGGCCTGACGCGAACGGTTGAACTGGATCGTCAGCTTGTCGATCATCTCACCCGCGTTGCGTGTTGCGTTGTCCATCGCGGACATACGTGCACCCTGTTCCGAGGCTCCATTTTCGAGCAGAGCCGAGAAGATTGCAGTCGCAACCCCCTTTGGTAGCAGGTCGGCCAGAATGGCCTCTTCGCTGGGCTCGTAGTCGAACACGGCACCACTGTCGTCGCCCTCGGTATCCTCAAACGAGGCTGGGATGACCTGTTGTGCCGTCGGGATCTGGGTCACAACGTTGACGAACTTCGAGTAGAAGATCGTGGCAACATCGAACTCACCCCCATCGAAACGGGACAGGATGCCCTTGGCGATGTCTTGCGCGTTGGTGTAACCCAGACGCTTGACTTCGCTCAGGTCGATATGTCCAACGAACAGATCGCCAAGGTCACGCTTGAGCGCGTCGCGGCCTTTTTTGCCGACAGTCAAAACCTTGACCGTCTTGCCTTTCAGGCGCAGCTCTTCCGCTTTGACACGGGCCAGCTTGGCGATGCTCGAGTTGAAGCCGCCACACAGGCCGCGTTCAGCTGTCATGACAACCAGCAGGTGGACATCATCACTGCCCGTACCACGGAGCAGCTTGGGGGCGCTGTCGCTGCCCCCGACCGATGCCGCCAGCCCCGCCATCACGGCATTGAACCGTTCAGCATAGGGACGCGAGGCTTCGGCAGATTCCTGGGCGCGGCGCAGTTTTGCAGCCGCGACCATCTGCATGGCCTTGGTGATCTTGCGGGTCGATTTGACCGACTCGATCCTGTTTTTAAGATCCTTAAGATTTGGCATGTGCCCGCCTCTCCCTTAAGCGAAGGTTGCGGCGTATTCGTCCAGCGCAGCCTTGATCTTGTCGGAAGCGTCGCCCTTGATCTTGGGATCTTCGTCGGTGATCCACTGAAGCAGGTCGGCGTGCTTGCCGCGCAGGTGCGCCAGCAGGCCAGCTTCGTAACGGCCAACATCGGAAACGTCGATCTTGTCGAGGTAACCGTTGGTGCCGGCGAAGATGACACAGACGATTTCAGCGTTGGTCAGCGGCGAGTACTGCGGCTGCTTCATCAGCTCGGTCAGACGCGCACCACGGTTCAGCAGCTGCTGGGTCGCGGCGTCAAGGTCGGAACCAAACTGCGCAAACGCAGCCATTTCGCGGTACTGAGCCAGTTCCAGCTTAACCGGACCGGCAACCGACTTCATCGAGTTGGTCTGAGCCGAAGAGCCCACACGCGAAACCGACAGACCGGTGTTCACAGCAGGACGGATGCCCTGATAAAACAGTTCGGTTTCCAGGAAGATCTGGCCGTCGGTGATCGAGATCACGTTGGTCGGAATAAATGCCGAAACGTCACCACCTTGCGTTTCGATAACCGGCAGAGCAGTCAGCGAACCAGCACCGAAGTCTTCGTTCAGCTTCGCCGAACGCTCCAGCAGGCGGGAGTGGAGATAGAAAACGTCGCCAGGATAGGCTTCACGTCCGGGCGGACGACGCAGCAGCAGCGACATCTGACGATAAGACACAGCCTGTTTCGACAGGTCATCATAGATGATCAGTGCGTGGCGGCCATTGTCGCGGAAGAATTCGGCCATTGCGGTTGCGGCATAGGGTGCCAGGAACTGCATCGGCGCCGGGTCGGACGCGGTTGCGGCCACAACGATCGAGTAGTCAATCGCGCCGGACTCTTCCAGTTTCTTCACCAGCTGCGCAACGGTCGAACGCTTTTGGCCGATCGCAACGTAAACGCAGTACAGCTTCTTCGACTCGTCGTCGCCTGCTGCATCGTTGTAGGTTTTCTGGTTCAGGATGGCGTCCAGAGCAACGGCAGTTTTACCGGTCTGACGGTCACCAATGATCAGCTCACGCTGGCCACGACCAATCGGGATCATCGCGTCAACCGATTTCAGGCCGGTTGCCATCGGTTCATGAACCGATTTACGCGGGATGATGCCAGGTGCTTTGACGTCAGCAACGCCACGCTCGGTGGATTCGATGGGGCCTTTGCCGTCCAGCGGGTTGCCCAGACCGTCAACAACACGACCCAGCAGACCGTTACCAATCGGAACGTCCACGATCGAGTTGGTGCGCTTGACGATGTCACCTTCTTTGATGTCACGGTCGGAACCGAAGATAACAACACCAACGTTGTCGCTTTCCAGGTTCAGCGCCATGCCCATGATGCCACCGGGGAATTCGACCATCTCACCCGCTTGCACATTGTCCAGACCGTATACGCGGGCAATCCCGTCACCGACGCTCAGCACGCGACCGATTTCGGCCACTTCGGCTTCCTGACCAAAATTCTTGATCTGGTCCTTCAGGATTGCAGAAATCTCTGCAGCTTGGATTCCCATTTATCCGACCTCTTTCATTGCATTCTGTAGGGAGTTGAGCTTCGAACGGATCGAGCTATCGATCATCTTCGAGCCCACTTTAACGACAAGACCGCCAATGAGGCTTTCATCAACGGTCGCATTTATTGTCACGGTCTTGCCCACACGCTCGGACAGCGTCTTGGACAGTTTTTCCAGTTGTGTCTTGGTCAGCGCCTTGGCCGACGCGACATCGGCGGTCACTTCGCCACGTTCGTCCGCCAGCATGTCGCGCAAAACCTGCACCAACTCGGGAACTACGAACAGACGGCGCTTCTGAGCCATCAGAGCCAGCGTGTTACGCATGATGGCGTGCAGACCCATTTTGTCAGCGATTGCGGTAATGGCGCCTTCTTGTTCGGCACGCGAAACCAGAGGCGATGCGATCAGGTCGCGCAGTTCGGCGCTTTCGCCCAATGCTGCTGCCAGATCGTTGATTCCGGTTTCCAGACCTGCGAGGTCATTATTCTCTTTGGCGATCTCAAAGATCGCGGTGGCATAGCGCTTGGCAATGCCTGTGGAAATCGAAGCTGGTTCGGACACGTCCACCCTTCCGATATTTTGGGCCCCGAATTCGCGTTGCGGCAGCTACCCCGGGGGCGTGAAGAAACCCCGGCCAGACGGTCGGGGATCAAAATCACCGGGGATGTAGCAGAGCCGAACCCAGCTAGCAATATATTATCACGGCAACAGGTTTATCCACAAAATGTTCAATTTCAATTACTTAAGGAGGGTGCGACCCTTTTATCCGGCTGAAACAGACGAAAAATGTTACGAAAGTGTAGGTTTTTGCGATTCCTGTGTCTTTTTTCCCTCAATTTTTGCGAATTGAAGGGGGGAAATGACCGGGCTGCTCAGGCTGGTTTCAGAAGGCCATCAAGCGCCTTTATCGGACGACGTTCGGCATCCTTTGCAACACTGCCGCTGGGCGGTCGGATGTGTTTTGTCACCTCAACCATAAGCACTCCGCCTGCCATGACTGTTGGCAGCCTTTGGCCAGTCTTTTCGATCAGGCTCGCCGACTTCAGCCAGAAACGGCGGAATGACGGCGGCAGATACAGAGCCGAGCAATGGCTTTCCGGGATGAAGTGATGCGCCTTGAGCTGACTTTCCAGCTGCGAGGCTGTGTACGGTCGGCCAAAGCCAAACGGGGTCTTATCCGTCCGAGACCACAAACCAGCCCGATTGGGCACAACAAAGAATGCGCGCCCCCCTGGCCCCAACACGCGCCAGCACTCATTTAGCAATTGGCTGGGCCGCTGCGAGGTTTCAAGCCCGTGCATCACAATCAGCTTGTCGACATGACCTGTTTCAATCGGCCACAGGGTTTCTTCGGTCAGAACCGACACATTGGGCATTCCGGCGGGCCAGGGCATGACGCCTTGCGGGCCTGGCATCAAACCGATCACGCGGCGGGCGTCCGCAAGATAAGGACGCAGCAATGGAACCGCGAAGCCGAATCCAGCAACCGTTTGCCCCTTGGCCTCGGGCCATTGCTCGATCAGTCGCCCACGGATCGCCGCCTGCGCGGCACGACCCAGAGTGCTGCGATAGTAGAAGTTCCTCAAATCCTGCACATCAAGATGCATTGCAGACACCCGGTCAATCGGCTTAGCTGGGCGCAGTCTAGCAACGAAAGGGCAAAAGGCCATGCCTCTTGAGGTCGTTACCATCCCATGTCTCAGCGACAATTACGCATTTCTGGCGCATGACGCCGCAAGCGGCAATACCGCACTGGTCGACGCGCCCGAAGCCGGACCCATTCTGGCCGAGTTGGACAAGCGCGGCTGGACATTATCCCATATTCTTCTAACCCATCACCATTGGGACCATGTGGATGGCCTGTCTGCCATTTTGGAAAAGCACCCGGCTAAAGTTGTTGGCGCGGCCTCCGATGCACACCGCCTGCCCCCGCTGGATCAGCAGGTCAGCGACGGCGATACGTTTGAATTCGGAAGCGAGCAGATTCGGGTGCTGGATGTGTCCGGCCATACTGTTGGCCATGTCGCCTTTTACATGCCGGACAGCGCAGTGGTTTTCACAGCAGACAGCCTCATGGCATTGGGGTGTGGACGCTTGTTCGAAGGCACGGCACCGCAGATGTGGGCCTCTCTCAGCAAGCTGGCCGCGCTTCCCGATGAGACAATCGTTTGCTCGGGCCACGAATACACGCAATCAAACGCAAAATTCGCTTTAACCGTCGATCCCACCAATGCCGCACTGCAAAAACGCGCGGATGATATTAACCGCGCTCGCGCTGCCGGAGAACCCACGGTTCCTTCGACGATGGCGCTGGAAAAGGCCACAAACCCGTTCTTGCGGGCCGCTGACCCGGCGATTCAGGCTCATTTGGGAATGCAAAATTCAGACCCCGCAGACGTTTTTGCTGAAATTCGGACTAGAAAAGACAGCTTCTAGTACCCAAATTGCCTTCCTCACGGCCACGGTCACGTGAAATGTGACTGTCAAGAGCAAGAAAACCCTTGAAGCCGGGCCACGATCAACCAAACTCTAATAGTATGAGGACATGGTTGGGATGGGGTTCCGGCCGAAGCCTGCCCCTTTCGACCCAAGACAGAGGAGCACCCGCGTGCCTTCATTCTCGAGCACATTAGAACAAGCCATCCACGCGGCCTTGGCGGCTGCGAATGAACGGCGTCACGAATTTGCCACGCTAGAGCATCTGCTTCTGGCGTTACTGGAAGAACCTGACGCCATCCGCGTCATGAAGGCCTGCAGCGTCGATCTGGAAGAACTGCGCAGCACTCTGGTTGAATTCATTGACGAAGACCTGTCCAATCTGGTCACGGATATCGACGGTTCCGAGGCCGTGCCAACCGCCGCTTTCCAGCGCGTCATACAACGCGCGGCGATCCACGTCCAAAGTTCGGGCCGGACCGAAGTGACCGGCGCAAACGTTCTGGTCGCCATCTTCGCCGAACGTGAAAGCAATGCGGCCTATTTCCTGCAAGAGCAGGACATGACGCGCTACGACGCGGTAAACTTCATTGCGCACGGCGTGGCCAAAGACCCTGCGTACGGCGAAAACCGCTCGGTTTCGGGCGCGGATCAAGTCGAGGAAGAGGCTCAGCCTGGCGTCACCGAAGGCGAACAGAAGGAAAGCGCGCTTGGGAAATACTGCATTGACCTGAACGCTAAATCGCGCGCAGGCGATGTCGACCCGCTGATCGGCCGTGCTGATGAGGTTGAGCGTTGTATTCAGGTCCTGTGCCGCCGCCGCAAGAACAACCCGCTGCTGGTAGGTGATCCCGGCGTGGGCAAGACCGCCATCGCTGAAGGCCTGGCACGCAAGATTGTTGGCGGCGAAGCGCCAGATGTGTTGTCTGAGACCACAATTTATTCTCTCGACATGGGTGCTCTGCTGGCAGGTACGCGCTATCGCGGAGACTTCGAGGAACGCCTGAAGGCGGTTGTGACCGAGTTGGAGGACCACCCCGACGCGGTGTTGTTCATCGATGAAATTCACACCGTGATCGGTGCCGGTGCCACCTCGGGCGGTGCGATGGATGCGTCGAACCTGCTGAAACCTGCCCTGCAGGGCGGCAAATTGCGCACCATGGGCTCGACCACGTACAAGGAATTCCGTCAGCATTTTGAAAAAGACCGCGCGCTGAGCCGCCGGTTCCAGAAGATCGACGTGAGCGAGCCTTCGGTCGAAGATAGCGTGAAAATTCTGCGCGGTCTGAAACCCTATTTCGAAGAGCATCATGAGATCAAATATACCGCCGATGCCATCAAGACCGCGGTGGAACTGTCGGCCCGCTATATCAACGACCGTAAACTGCCCGATAAAGCCATCGATGTAATCGATGAGGCCGGTGCGGCGCAGCACCTGGTGGCTGAGAGCAAACGGCGCAAGACCATCGGGGTCAAGGAAATCGAGGCGGTCGTCGCCAAGATCGCCCGCATTCCACCCAAGAACGTCACCAAAGATGATGCCGAGGTGCTGAAAGACCTCGAGGCCTCGCTGAAACGTGTCGTATTCGGTCAGGATCTGGCAATCGAGGCGCTGTCCAGTGCAATCAAACTGGCGCGTGCCGGTCTGCGTGAACCTGAAAAGCCCATCGGCAACTATCTGTTCGCCGGCCCGACCGGTGTGGGTAAGACCGAAGTAGCGAAACAGCTGGCGGATACGCTGGGTGTAGAACTGCTGCGCTTTGACATGTCAGAGTACATGGAGAAGCACGCCGTCAGCCGTCTGATCGGCGCGCCTCCGGGCTATGTAGGATTTGATCAGGGCGGTCTGCTGACCGATGGCGTCGACCAGCATCCGCATTGCGTGCTGCTGCTGGATGAGATCGAAAAGGCCCATCCGGACGTGTTCAACATCCTGTTGCAGGTGATGGACCACGGTGAGTTGACCGATCACAATGGACGTACGGTGAACTTCCGCAACGTGGTGCTGATCATGACCTCGAACGCAGGTGCGCAGGAACAGGCCAAGGCCGCCATCGGCTTTGCCCGTGACCGACGCGAAGGCGAGGATACGGCCGCAATCGAACGTATGTTCACGCCGGAATTCCGCAACCGCCTGGACGCTGTGATCTCATTCGCGCCACTACCGAAAGAGGTCATCCTGCAGGTGGTCGAGAAGTTCGTTCTGCAGCTTGAGGCGCAATTGCTGGATCGCAATGTGACCATCGATCTGACCCCCAAAGCCGCCGCGTGGCTGGCGGAAAAAGGGTATGACGACAAGATGGGTGCACGTCCTCTGGGTCGTGTCATTCAGGAACACATCAAGAAACCACTGGCCGAGGAGTTGCTGTTCGGCAAGCTGGCCAAGGGTGGTGTGGTCCGCGTGTCTGTCAAGAAAGGCGATTTGAACCTGGATATCCTTGGCCCCGATCAGCCAAGAATTCCGGGCGACAAACCTCCGCTTTTGACCGCGGATTAAGACGCCGCATTCGCCTAACAAGTCTAATCGCCCGGTTGTTCAGCAGCCGGGCGATTTCGTTTCGGCCACAAACTTTTTCGACGGAACAGCCAAACCTGCGCGTTTCATTATCACTGATAAATTGCAAAGGGGATTTTGATGACCAAAACCGTCGCCGTTTGGAGCGTAGCATTCGCCCTTTCTGCCGTTGCCGCCATAGCAACCGCTCAGCATAGATTTCGGTATCATGACGAAACGGAAACACGACCGTTGCGCCTGCAGGCCGCAACGGTTGATCCGGGGCACAGCCACTCTGAAATCTCTGAGACCCGCAAAAGTATACGCGTCTCGGCCAACGGGATCCCCGATCACCTTGTCGGGCGCTTTCCGAACCAAGGCAATCCGCACAGCATTTCCGAGCAGCGCGTCAACTTGAAAGTACCGACGAACCCGAAATCCAATCGATCCACCACCCCGCTTGAAATGGGTTGGAACTTTGGTGTGTCTCTAAACGGCGTCGTGTTTGACCCGTTGGCCGCAGAGTTTTGGCACGGCAATCCCCGCTCAGGCTGGTCCTACAATGCGCTTGGGGGCGCGGTTACTTTGGGGTTCGACGAAAACTATGCCCATGTGCAACCCAATGGAAAATATCATTACCACGGCATCCCCACGGGCTTTATTGAGCTGCTGAACTATACACCCAGCCAACATTCACCGCTGATCGGATACGCGGCAGACGGCTTCCCGATTTACGCAATGACCGGCGTTTTGGATGGGAAAGTGACGCAAATGAAGTCGTCGTACAGATTGAAAAGCGGCAACCGCCCTGGAGGAAGCGCACCCGACGGAAAGCATGATGGCACGTTCAATGAGGACTACGCTTATGTAGCAGGCGCCGGAAGTCTGGATGAATGTAACGGAGCCTTTACGATTTCGCCTGAATATCCATCTGGAACGTATGCCTATTTCCTGACCGAAAGTTACCCGGTCGTCCCGCGCTGCTTTGCGGGTAAGCCAGACAACAGCTTTCGGTTTGGTCGTCGCTGACCCGTACCCTTAACGAGTGTCTCGGTTACCTTTCGGTGAGTTTCAGCTCGATCCGGCGGTTTTGTGCCCGGGCCTCCGGGGTGTCTGCCGGGTTTACGGGCTGGAACTCACCAAAACCGTTTGCGGCCAACCGGCTCGGCGGGATGCCCAGCGCATCGACCATGTAGCGCACGACGGACAAGGCGCGGCCCTGACTAAGCTCCCAATTGTCGCGATAGCGCCCGGACCCGGCAAGTGGCACGTTATCGGTGTGACCATCGACGCGGATCACCCAGTTCAGGCCTTCGGGAATTTCAGCCGCCACGCTGCGAAGGATATTGGCCACTTTGGCGATGTCCTGCTGCCCGGCCGGTGACAAAACGGCCGAACCCGTGTCAAACAGGACCTCGGACGAGAATACAAAACGGTCGCCTTCGATCCGAACGCCCTCCTCATCCCCAAGCACGTCGCGCAGTCTTCCAAAGAACTCTGACCGATAGCGTTGCAGGTCTTCGGCCTGCGCGGCCAGTTCCTGATTTTGTCCAGACAGAGCTTCTGCCTCGGCTTCAAGCCGGACACGCTCAGCCTCTTCCAGCAGACGCCGGCGGCGTTCTTCCGAGGCCGCGCGGGCCAAAGCTGCGTTCAGGTCCTGACCCAGGGTCTGAATTCGAATGTCCGAAGCGGCGTTGCGTTCTTCATAGTCGTCCAACAACGCCTGCAACCCGCCAAGTTGTTGGCGCAGCGCCGCCATCTGTTGATTCAACAACGCCGTCTCTCGCTGCGCTTTTGCGGAAATCGTTTTCTCCGCCGAGATCGCTTCACGGGCCACAGCCAATAGGTTTGCACGCTCTTCGGCTAATGATCGCTGCGATTGTGCCTCGGCCTGTGCCTCGGTCTGCGCAGCCAAAGCGGCTTGTAGTTGCGCCTGCAACTCGTCCGCATCCAGCGCACCGAACTGGCGCTCAAGCTCGGCCCTGGCGGCTTGTGCTGCGGCAAGCAGGGTCAATGTATCCTCAGCTTCTTTGCGCTGTGCTTCCAAGGCCAGTGTCATTGCTGTCAACTCGGCATCTGCATCCTGCAGACGGTTGCGCAGGTTCTCGGCAGCTGCAGCTTCGGCTAGCTTGGCGGCCTCTTCCGCACTGATCTGTTCTTCCAGTTCACTGATCCGCGTGGATTGCGCCGCGTCGCTTTGTTCAAGATCCGCAACCAACGCCTCCAGCGCCTCGCGTTGGGCGGCAGCCAGCCGGGCGGCTTCGGCCTGTTCGTCGATCTCAGATCGGCTTTGCGCCAGTGCGAGGTTCAGCGCCTCTTGGTCCTCCAGCAACTTGGCGCGCTGGGATTCCAGTGTTGCAATGGCACCGCGCGCCCGCTCCTGATCCGTCAGAAGTGCGGCGACCTGCGCCTCGAAATCCGTGATACGTGCCTGCGACAAGGCCAGGTCCACTTCGGCCCGCGCCAGCGTATCTTCAGTTTGCGAAAGGGTCGTGTTCAACGCGCCAAGACGGGCCTCCAGGCGGTTATTCTCACGCTCCTCCAATCCCAATGCCCCGGCCAGCGCTGCGACTTCGTCCGACAGGGCGGTCAATTCGTCCTCTTGCCCGGAAATGGTTTCGCGCAACACGAACTGCACCACCATAAAGATGGTCAGAACGAAGGTCAGCACCATCAGCAAACCGGTGATCGCGTCAACAAAACCCGGCCAAACCGAGCCCTGAAAACGCTGACCTGTGCGACGGGACAGAGCCATGGATTACTCTCCTTCCGGAGCGGTGCGCACGGCGCCTCGGGGCAATGTCAGAGCTTTGACCAGCAATTCGATATCCTTGCGCAGTTCGCTCATGCTTTCCTGACGACCGGCCGAGATTTCTTCGAGGATGCGCAATAGCTGAACGTCCATCGACCGCAGGCGCATCCGGCTTTCGGCGTCAATTCCTTCACCCGTGCCCTGATCACGCATGTGATCCAGAAGGGCGTCCTGCCCAAGGGCCACGCGTTCCAATGCGGCTGTCACCCCTTCGGATTCAGACTGTCGCACATTCATCTCACCAATCGCGTCGACCAACTGGCCCAGCTTGACCGACACGGTGGCGCGATCAGCCTCTTGCCCCGAAAACAGGTCTTGCAGCGCGTCCATCTGTTCAGACATCGCGTCTAGAACGGGTGTCAGGACCGCAATTTCCGCCCCACCTTCCTCAGCCGCGGCAAAGCCAACACGGGTGATTGAGGACAACCATTCCTCAAGCTCGCGGTAGAACCGGTTCTGACCGTGACCCGTGAACAGTTCCAGCAACCCGACGATCAGAGACCCGGCAAGGCCCAAAAGGGACGAACCGAATGCCACGCCCATTCCTTGTAGCTGTGCCTCAAGCCCCACCATCAGGCGGTTGAACACGGCCAGTCCTTCTTCGCCCTCTTGCGGGTTCAGGCTGCGGATCGTGTCGACAATAGCTGGGACAGTGGTCGCCAATCCAAAGAACGTGCCCAAAAGGCCCAGATAAATCAGAACATTGGTAATATAGCGCGTGATCTCACGTTCTTCCTCGACGCGTTCTGCAACCGAATCCAGGATCGACCGGGTCGAACTGGAACTGATCTGTGACCGGGCACCACGTTCCCGCAGCAACGATGCCAGGGGCGCCAACAATTGCGGCGTGCGCGCGTCCTCGCGAACAACGCCGCCAACAAAAGCCTCGATCCAGCGAACCGAGCCAATCAGCTGTGTCACCTGAAAGAAACAGGCAAAAACGCCGATTATGAAAACCAGAATGATAAAACCGTTCAGGTACGGGTTGGCCTGAAACACCGGCAGCACATAAGGCAGCGCCATGAAGACGCCCAACCCCGCCAGGCCAATTGCGACCAACATCATCACAATCTGACGGATGGGATGCGAGAAATGGGGTCTCGCGCCCTGATGTGCCTGCGCCATGCGCGTGTTTCCCGGTTTTTGCCTGCTCTGGCTTGAATCTAGCCAAAATCCGCCGGTGACGCCAAGGGTTTATGCTGTGATACTACGTACCCGTTGCGCTAACCACTCAAGATCAGGATCGCGCAGGTTGATCTCGGCCAGATGTTCCGCAGTATTATACAGATATTCCGTATTCGGTCCGCGCCCGCCAATCGCATGTGCAATGATCTGCGCCTGCTCCTCTAACGGCATGCCACCACAGTATTGGACATGTTCTGCGTCGATCACATAAGTCACGGCGGTGACGACTTCGCCGTTGTTTAAATGCACATCAAGGTTTTTCTCGACATAAGCTGACGAAATCAGCTCGCGCTCGCGCAATTCATGCAAGGTGCGCTCTTCATGGCCGACCTCGACTGCAAGTGCCAAGCCGGTGCAATTGGCATCGGCCTGTTCGTCCAGTGCCAGTACAAGGCCGGGGTGTTCTTCGGTACCGCGGTGGTGAATTGAACTCATGCAGAATGACCGGGCATACCCATGCAGCGTGGCGTGTTCGCTGCGTGCCACCGGAAAGCCCGGATTCCACAGCAATGATCCATATCCGAAAACCCACATCGTCATAGCTCTGGTCCTTGCCCGTTTCGGCCTATAAACATCAAATTCAACGCGGGAAAAAGGGCCAACTGCCATGCGCGGTCTAATACGAGTAGTCATTTTCTTAACGGTTATCTGGAGCGCCTATTGGTTCGTCGCCGGATTCGGATTGCGCAACGCAATCACCGCCTGGTTCGACAATCAGCAGGAACAAGGCTGGCAGGCGGACTTTTCCGATGTTTCGACAGCCGGGTATCCGTTTCGTCACGTTACGCGCCTGAACAGTCCTGCTCTGGCAGACCCGGTCAACGGCACCGCGTGGAGCGCGGATTGGATTGAGTTCCAAAGTCCCGCCATCTGGCCCGGACGCCAGGTGCTGCGCTTTGCTGACACCCCTCAGCGCCTGTCCTATTTTGATCAGACGGCGACCATTGAAGCCAGCGATCTGCAAGCCGAGCTGCAGCTGCAACCCGGTGTGGCGCTGGTGCTGGAAAAAATGGCTTTGACCGCGGGTTCATGGTTGATCACCGATGATGCCGAAGCGCTGGCTGGCGGCGATACGCTGACATTGGTTATGGAACAGACCTCTATTCCGGTAACATACGCCATCGGCGCTCGAATAGACGGGTTCACCCCGGGAGATGGTCTGCGCGATTTGATGCGGTCCGCGACCACATTGCCGCAGGCGTTTGAGACGCTCGAACTGGACATGACGGCCACGTTCAACAAACCGTGGGATCGTACGGCTCTGGAGCAGGGTAGACCACAGCCGGTGAAGATTGACCTGAACCTTGCCGAGATGAAATGGGGCGCTTTGCGTTTGTTTGCAGCAGGCGAGCTTGATATCGACCACCAGGGCATCCCAACGGGCGAGATTGCGGTCAAAGCTGAAAACTGGCGTGACATGATCGCCATGGCTAATGCTGCAGGCGCCCTGCCCGATCAGGCCGTTGATCCTGTGACACGAGCGCTGAATTTCATGGCCGGGCTGGGTGGGAACCCAAATGCGCTGGATCTGCAGCTTAACTTCCGGGACGGTTTCGTGGCGCTGGGGCCGTTGCCGCTGGGGCCTGCGCCCCGCCTGATCCTGCGTTAACGGCAGTATGGCCCGCGACGGTGGCGGGCTGTATCCAGATGGAAATGATCCCGGTGATACCGGTCCGCGTTTGGCCCCAATACGGTGCCAAACGGCCCGCATGCATCTCGCCAGATCTTGACCAGTTGTTTTTGGGACGGGTTCTTGCGCCAGCCATTCAGGACCGTCACAACCTCTCCATCGGCCATCTTGAAGGCCGAGATATCAATCGCGCGGCCTTTTCCATGCTCGGAAATGCGGGCGCCCTTACGGTTGTTGCGCGTCCGACACGCGTAGTGTGCGGCAACCTGCAATTGAACCACAGGCCCGCGTCGCTTGAACGTCGGCTTGACCGTTTTCTCAACCCATTTGTTCAGCGCAATCGCCGTTCCACAATCCATCGTGGAGGGACGGCTAAGCGTCACACCTGAGACCGAGGTGATCTGAACAGCGTCCTTGATCCCGCAAGCCTTGATCCTGCCCGGTACCGTCCCGACAGGCTTACCCTGAATATCGATGTCGCCACACACCGATCCTTTGCGCAGTTTGCGCTTTTTGAACAGCGCCTCCTGCTCCAAGGCTTTGGGCCGCAGGTAAGGCATCAGCGACGTGTCCGGGCCAAGCAGAGGCAGCTCTGCAGGTCGTGCCGCGGCTGCTAAAACCTGCGGTGAATCCGGCCGCAATTCTGGTCGTATGGTGGCCGGAGGCAGCTGAGGCACTGCGCTGCTAAGGACCGCAAGTGTAGCCTGAGGTCGCGATATCGGTATTAACGAACGTTCCAGCGAACCAGCCTGAGTTGACATTGCGCAAAGCGCTGCAAATCCGGTCAGAATGGTTCTCCAGCCCTGCGTCATGGGTTCGTTTTTCCCCGTCCGAAATCAGGCGCATCCGTATCCTGGCCAGCATCAATGATGCCGCGGCGGATGGCGCGCGTACGGGTGAAATAGTCGAAAAGCTGCTCGCCGTCACCCGTTCTGATCGCGCGCTGTAGTGCAAACAGTTCTTCGGTGAACCGGCCAAGGATCTCCAGCGTCGCATCCTTGTTGGTCAGGAACACGTCCCGCCACATGGTCGGGTCAGAGGCCGCGATGCGGGTGAAGTCTCGGAATCCTGCGGCGGAATACTTGATGACCTCGGTATCGGTGACCCGGCGCAGATCATCCGCAACGCCCACCATCGTATAGGCGATTAGGTGCGGCGCGTGCGATGTGACGGCCAGAACCAGATCATGGTGATCCGCATCCATCTCATCAACGTTTGACCCCATGCCTTCCCAAAGTGCCCGCAAACGGGCAATCGCATCCGGGTCCGAGCCTTCAACCGGGACCAAAAGACACCAGCGGTTGTCAAAGAGTTCTGCAAAACCCGATTCCGGGCCAGAATGCTCAGTTCCTGCCAGGGGGTGCGCAGGGATGAAATGCACACCATCCGGGATTACCGGCCCGACGGCCTGAATAACGTGACGCTTGACCGAGCCGACATCAGTCACCGTCGCCCCGGGTTTCAGGACAGGTGCAATATCTTTTGCAACAGCGCCCATCGCGCCGACAGGAACGCAGAGAACGACCAGATCCGCGCCCTCGACCGCCTCTTGCGCAGTATCGCAGACGCGATCACACAAGCCGATGCGGCGGGCCGTGTCGCGGGTGGTCTCGGACCGGGCATAGCCAGTCACTTCGCCAGCAAGCCCGGCACGTTTGATCGCCCAGAACATGGACGAGGCGATCAGGCCAAGACCAATCAAGGCCACACGGTCGTAAACTTGGCTCATGCGACGCCCCCTTTGAACGCGGTGATGGCCGCAACAACGCGGCGGCAGGCTTCTTCGTCGCCTACGGTGACCCGCAGGGCATTTGGCAGGTTGTAGCCCGCCACACGGCGCACGATCAAACCTTGTGTCTTCAGATAGTCGTCACACGCCTCAGCCTCTGCCCGATCGGCAAAGCGGGCGAGGATAAAGTTGGTGCAGGACGCATCCGAGGGCACGCCGATCTTGGCCAGTTCTTCCGACAGCCACACCCGCAGGCGCGCATTTTCAGTCTGACAATAGGACAGGAATTCTATGTCATTCACCGCAGCCTCTGCTGCCGCCAAAGCGGTCAAGGACAGGTTAAAGGGCTGACGCACCCGGTTCAGTACGTCGATAATCGATTGCGCAGCATAGCCCCAACCGACACGCATTCCGCCCAGACCGTACACCTTGGAAAAGGTCCGCGTCATGATCACGTTGTCAAACCGATCCACCAGCGATGCACCACCGTCGAACCCATCGACAAACTCGGCATAGGCCCCGTCGATCACCATCAGGCAGGTCTTAGGCAATGCTTCGGCCAGACGCAGCAACTCAGCCTCGGGGATCATAGTCGAGGTCGGGTTGCCCGGGTTCGTCACAAACACGATCCGGGTCTGGTCGCTCACGGCGGCCAGAATGTTTTCGACATCCACGTGGCGATTGCGCTCGGCCACCATCACCGGTGTCGCGCCGGCCATGCGGGCGATGATCGGGTACATTGAAAACCCGTGCTCGGTATAGATGACCTCATCACCCGGTCCGGCATAGGCCTGGGCAATGAATTGCAGCACTTCATCACTGCCAACGCCGCAGATAAGCCGCGCAGGGTCCAACCCGTGCCGTTCACCAATCGCTGAGCGCAGGCTTGCGTGATCGGTACTGGGATACCGATGCAGCGTCGTCGCACTATCGCGCACGGCCTCTATCGCCTTGGGGCTGGGACCGAACGGGTTTTCGTTGGAGCTGAGCTTGATCACATGCTCTACCCCGGCCACATGCGACTGGCCGCCCTGATAGAGCGCGATGTCCATAATGCCGGGCTGCGGGGTGATCTTGTTCATAAGAGGCTCCGTTGTTGGAGCCTCTCATACCCGTCTCAACGCGTTGAGAAAAGCGGCAATTCCGTCACGCCGCTTTGAAGCGGGCGGTCGCCGGGTCCGCGTTGTAATAAGGGGTGAATTCCTCAGTCCGGTGGGACAGATCATTGACGCTATCGATGATGAACTGAACCGTCTCCTCGCTCATAAGGTAAGAGAAATTCAGGCGGACCCATCCGGGTTTCTTCATCTCTTCCCCTGCGGACAAAGCAGCATGCAATTCAGTGGACGTTTTACGGTCGATATCCAGCAAGCGATGCGCATATGGCCCGGCACACGCGCAACCACCGCGCGCCTGAATGCCGTAGATGTCGCTGAGCATCCGGGTAAACAGCTGCTGATGCACCGGCTGGCCAGAGTTGTCCCGCACAAGGAAAGAATAGATCGGCAAACGATGCTGGTTTTCAGTGCCTAGCAAAGTCAGGTTTGGATTGTCGCCCCACCCTTTCAAGGCCATTTCATTATATCGTGCTTCGCGTTCAGCAATTTCATCCGTGCCGACGACATCCTTGACGATGAAGGCCAGCGCGGCGCGGATATCTCCGATCACATTGGGTGTTCCGGCTTCTTCCCGCGTGGCCAAATCCTCGCTGTAGTCATGGCGCCAGGGCGATACAAAGCTGACAGTCCCGCCACCAGGCCAACTTGGGCAAGTACGGCGAACTGCGTTCTGATTGACGATCAACACACCGGACGCGCCCGGGCCGCCCGGGAACTTGTGCGGGGAGACTACGATGGCATCCTTGCGCGCATCTTCTGGCCCCATGTCCATCGGCATATAAGGTCCACCACCGGCGTAATCCCAGATCGAAACAGCGCCATGAGACTTGAGCAGCCGCGTGATCGGGTCCGGGTCTGTAATGATGCCGGTTACGTTAGAGGCAGCGGAAAATGAACCGACAATCAGATCGGAATCGGCATTGTCCACCAATGTCCGTTCAAGTGCACCGAGATCAACGCCGCCTTCGGGCGCTTCGGGGATTTCGATGACCTGCGCTTTGCTTTCCCGCCAGGGGAGGATGTTCGAATGATGCTCGTATGGCCCGATCAGAACAACCGGCCGGTCAGCCCCCTCAATTCCCATCAAACTGACCAGCCGGTTAAGGCCCGCAGTGGCGCCGGACCCGGTAAAGATCACCGCGTCGTCTTCCTTTGCTCCAACAATGCGGGCTATTTCCGCGCGCGCTTCGCGGCGCAGACGGGTCATATACGACCCACAATAGGAGGCCTCAGTGTGGCTGTTGGCATAAAAAGGCAGCACCTCATGGGCGACAAAATCCTCTACCTGCTGCAGCGCACGACCCGAAGCGACGTAGTCCGCATAAACCAGCGGCACGTCCCCATTCAGACCGGGGATCAGAACATTCTCTCCGATCAGCCCGTCGCGCAGGGTTGAATTGCGAGTGGTGGATTGGAGGTCTGCGCGAAATTTGGACAAGGTCATGATTAATTCTCCATATTGCATCACCAAATATGATTGAATGAGGACGCAGAAACTTCACCTTTCTTTTGGTAGATTTCTAAATTTTTGTGTCATATGCTTCAGTATGGCAGAAAAATTAGATCATATTGACAAGCGCATCCTTCGCGAACTTCAAACAGACGCAACACTTTCGCAGCGTGAGTTGGCGGACCGAGTCGGGTTGTCGCAAAATGCCTGTTGGCGGCGGCTGAAGGCGTTGAACGAAAATGGCGTCATTACCGGTTCGACCGCGCGGATCGCCCGCGAAAAATTGGGGCTGAGCCTTGTGGTCTTTGTTATGCTGCGCACCCGGCACCATTCGGCTGAATGGCTACAGGCATTTCGAAGTCATGTCCTAACCATCCCCGAGGTAGTGGATTTTCACCGCATTGGTGGCGACTATGACTATCAGTTGAAAGTCGTCACGCAAGATATGACGTCATATGACAAGGTGTATCAGCGATTGATCGACAAGGTCGAACTAGACAGTGTGACCTCGTACTTTGCGATGGAGGCCATCGCCGAAAGCAGGCCGCTGCCAATTTGATTCAGCGCCTTCGGCGGACTTCTTCAATGGTCAGGCTGGAATACTGCTCGTAGGTTGTTACGCGTTCAATTCAAAACACAGCCTGCGCCACCCAAGCGTGTACTTCAGCATTCCCACCCACTGCAGGCGTTCCATTGGGGCACTTCGGTGGATATTTTCTAATAGCCGAGATGCAACTTGCTGGATCAGCCTTCAAACCCAATACGCGTCATCGCATGTCCAAACAAAAAAGGGCCGCGCAAATTGCGCGGCCCTGGAATTCTGGATGTCGGCGAAGATTAGTTCTTCGCGTAGAATTCGACGACCAGGTTCGGTTCCATGACGACCGGGTAAGGCACATCGCCCAGGCCCGGCGCGCGAACGAAGGTCGCGGTCATTTTCGAGTGGTCGGCGTCGATGTAGTCAGGCACGTCACGCTCGGCCAGAGCAGCGGCTTCCAGAACTACAGCCAGTTGCTTGGACTTGTCGCGTACTTCGATCACGTCGCCTTCTTTGACACGGTAGCTGGGGATGTTGACCCGCTTGCCGTTCACTTTGACGTGGCCGTGGTTCACGAACTGACGTGCAGCAAAGACGGTTGCAACGAACTTGGCACGGTAGACAACCGCGTCCAGACGACGCTCCAGCAGACCGATCAGGTTTTCACCGGTATCACCGTTCACACGTACAGCTTCGGCGTAGATGCGGCGGAATTGCTTCTCGGTCAGGTCGCCATAGTAGCCTTTCAGCTTCTGCTTGGCGCGCAGCTGCAGACCGAAGTCCGACAGTTTGCCCTTGCGGCGCTGGCCGTGCTGGCCGGGGCCGTATTCGCGACGGTTAACCGGGGATTTCGGACGACCCCAGATGTTTTCACCCATCCGGCGGTCAATTTTGTACTTGGCAGACGTGCGTTTGGTCACGGCTGATCTCCTTCGTTAGGTCGAGGCCCGTACAGGCCACTATGAAGGGCGTTGTCCTCTTGAGGTTTCCCCCATGACAGGAATCCCCTTACGGGGTCCACCAACACCAGTGAAGCCGCGCTTATATCCGCAGAATTGGCGGAGTCAACACGGCTGTGGATTTTTTGCTATGTGCGAATTTCGTCGGCCTGCTTGGCGTTTTAGTCTGCTACGCTTCGGACGCCCGCAACTGCGTTTTCCCAACTCTTATCCATCGGCGACCGCGTCGGGAAAGCGACAACGGTTTGGTCCGGGAGGCTGGAATTGCTTTCACTTTCAAACTCGGTATACGCACTGACCCAGAATTCCTGATCGCGCGCGGGATACCCGTTTTCGAAAACCAGCGTCGGGTGTGTGTCTCCGGCAACCGAAAACAATAGCGCCGTGTACTTTTGTGCGCCATTGGTCAGAACGATACGACCCAGTGCTCCGTCTGCCAGATTCGGCGATGGCGCTATGCTGCTTAGCACTTTTGATGCGAATGCTTCGGCCTGACCCGACAACACAAGGCCCTGCTCGGCCGGACTGGCCAATGAAAGAGCCTGCCCACGCCACGACCATGCGGCTCCTACTTTCAAAAAAGACTGAGGCGCCGCCTCAAGTCCGTTTAACTCTGTCTGCGTCCACGAAATGGATATGCGACCGCTGTCCCCGGCTGTCATTGTATCCGCCTGTACCTTTCAACAAATCACTGCTTACTACACCTACTTATCAGGACAGAATCTGGCGGAAAAGAGACCGAAGTGCAGCAATCACGTAAATGTTTCCGGTGTGTCAAGTCAAACTGATACTAAAAGTGAAAATAATTCAACCTTAGATTGTTTCTGGCAAATAGCGACGCACTAGTCTCAAGAAATCTCAAAGCGATTCTCTACTCAAATATTTGTTTTTAAATTCAAATTAAGCCTAGGGTATTCGCTCTTCATGTACCATCAATTCCAAGCGGTATTTTGGAAACCATGATATTCCGGTTCATCCAATCCAGTCTGGGCATCCGATTTGAGCCGTCCGATCGTTGCATTACAGCAACTAAATTGGGCAGCGGTACCAATCTGGGCCTGCCCCTGCTTCAACTCATCAATGGATGCCATTCGACCGCTTCAGCTTTTCCAAGTACGCGCGTTTCGCGGCCGCTACCTCTTCATCGCTCAAACTCGACCGGTTCAGGTCCAGAAAATAGTCTGCGCCTCCGGCTGGCTGTACGTTCCGATTTTCACTTGTGATGAGCCTGTCGGATCTCACGTTCAGAATGGAAAGTGCCTTGATCAACGGGAAATCGTGATCGCCCAGCCCGGAAACGTTGACAGATTCGACCTCGGCGCGCGGTGAAACCGCTTCTTTCACCCGGCACACCACCGCCTCAAGATCTGCACCCTGTTGCAACGCCTTTCCGTATTGTGACAGATCCTCGCGGATTCTGTGGCTGCGAAGGTTTTGCCAATACGTACTTCTGATCCAATCGGCCGCGATTCTGGTCGTAAACAGAAAGATAATGCGATCCCCGACATCAGTCAGGCGCGAAACCTCATCCAACAGAGTTTTGGAAAGAACGTGCGTTTGCTCATATGACCAAACCCCTTTGCGACCGGGGATCAAACCAGCGAATTCTTCATTGCTGATCAGCAGTGGTTTGCTACCTTCGTCTGCAAACGGCTTAAGCGCCTCGCGAACGATTGCTCCGAAATTGCGAAGGGTGCGATCCTTGGGGGCGACCGCATACCGCCGTGCGGCCAGGCTGGCTTCTTGTAAGTCATCAGGCAATAGAACATTCACGCGATCTTTCAGGTATTCCCGATTTTTCGAGAGCGTCTTTTGCAGGGTCGTTGTGCCCGTTTTATGGAAACCTTGATGAATTACGACCTTCAATACAATACGTCCCGTTCGTCCTTGGCCTGCGTGCTGCAGGGCTTTCAAAAAAAATGCCAAACCTGCTCAACACAGGCTTGGCACTTCTTTGGTCAGACCAATTTGAAACCGGCGCTGAATTTCACGACATCAGCCACATTTTGAATGACCGCAGCTGCGGCAGGTCATGCAACCCTCGATCATCACCATGTCGTACTGGCCGCAGGATGGGCAGGCTTTGCCGCGTGGCGCGTCCATGTTGACGACCTGAGCCTGGGGGTCGGATTTGAGCGCCATGCCCTCGCCCTCAAGAAAGCCAATATTGATCATGTGCTGTTCGATCACACCACCAATTGCGGCCAGGATCGACGGGATATACTTGCCCTGAACCCATGCGCCACCGCGCGGGTCGAATACCGCTTTTAGTTCTTCCACCACAAAAGACACATCCCCACCCCGGCGGAATACGGCCGAGATCATGCGGGTCAGCGCCAGCGTCCAGGCGTAATGCTCCATGTTCTTCGAGTTGATGAACACTTCGAACGGACGACGACGGCCACCAATGACAATATCATTGATCGTCAAGTAGATCGCGTGTTCGCTGTCGGGCCACTTCAACTTATAGGTCGACCCTTCCAGAGATTGTGGGCGATCCAGCGGCTCCGACATGTAGATCACGTCGCCACCGTCAATTTCATGCGGTGCGCTTGCACTTTCACCCGGCGCTTTGTCTTCGCTTTCCGACACGGTCAGGACGGACCCCGTCACATCGTTCGGACGATAGGTCGTGCACCCTTTGCACCCCTGATCCCAGGCCTGCATGTAGACATCTTTGAAAGCGTCAAAGCTGATGTCCTCGGGGCAGTTGATCGTCTTCGAGATCGAGCTGTCGATCCATTTCTGCGCCGCGGCCTGCATCTTGACGTGATCGGACGGGGACAGCGTCTGTGCGTTGACGAAATAGTCTGGCAGCTCTTTGTCGCCGAATTTGTCGCGCCACATCTGCACCGCGTAGTCCACGACCTCTTCTTCAGTGCGCGAGCCATCCTTTTGCAGGACCTTCCGCGTATAGGCATAGGCAAAGACCGGCTCGATCCCTGACGACACATTCCCTGCATAGAGAGAAATTGTCCCCGTCGGCGCGATCGAAGTCAGCAAAGCGTTGCGAATACCGTGTTCGCGAATTGCATCGCGCACGTCATCATCCATCTGCTGCATCGTGCCGCTTTCCAAGTATTTCTCGGCGTCGAATAGGGGGAACGCCCCTTTTTCCTTCGCCAAGTCGACCGACGCCAGATACGCAGCGCGCGCTATCGCTTTCAACCAGAGCTCGGTCTGACGCGCGCCCTCGTCCGATCCATAGCGCAGACCCAGCATCAGCAGAGCATCCGCCAGTCCGGTCACGCCCAGCCCGATACGGCGCTTGGCCTGCGCCTCGGCGGCCTGTTCCGGCAGCGGGAACTTCGACGCGTCGACAACGTTGTCCATCATGCGGACGGCTGTCGCGACCAGCTCTTGCAGGGCAGCCTCATTCAGATGGGCCGCATCTTCGAACGGCTCTGCCACAAGACGGGCAAGGTTGATCGAACCCAGCAGGCACGCGCCATAAGGCGGCAAAGGCTGCTCGCCACACGGGTTTGTCGCCGCGATGGTTTCGGCATAGCTGAGGTTGTTGGCTTTGTTGATCCGGTCGATGAAAATCACACCCGGTTCGGCATAGTCATAGGTGGCCTGCATGATCTTGTTCCACAGATCACGCGCTTGAACGGTGTGGTAAACCTTGTCTTCGAACACCAGCTCCCACGGGCCATCGGCTTTGACAGCTTCCATGAAAGGATCGGTGACCAGCACAGACATGTTGAACATACGCAGGCGTGCAGGGTCGGACTTAGCCGTGATGAACTGTTCGATATCCGGGTGGTCACAGCGCATGGTCGCCATCATCGCACCCCGGCGCGAACCTGCGGACATGATGGTGCGGCACATCGCGTCCCATACATCCATAAAGCTCAGAGGCCCGGATGCATCCGCCGCGACCCCATGCACATCCGCTCCGCGCGGGCGAATGGTCGAGAAATCATAGCCGATCCCCCCACCCTGCTGCATGGTCAGCGCGGCCTCTTTCAGCATATCGAAGATACCGCCCATGCTGTCCGGCACCGTGCCCATGACAAAGCAGTTAAACAGCGTCACACGTCGCGCAGTGCCTGCGCCAGCGGTGATACGGCCAGCAGGCAGGTATTTGAAATCTTCCAGCGCTTCGAAGAACTTCTGCTCCCAATGCGCCGGGTCTTTTTCGACCTGCGCAAGATCGCGAGCGATACGCCGCCAGCTGTCCTCAACCGTTTGGTCAATGGGAGTGCCATCGGCCTGTTTGAAACGATATTTCATGTCCCAGATCTGCTCGGCGATGGGGGCGGCAAAGCGGCTCATTGGTGATTCCCTGTTCTGAAAGAGGTATCCAGATTATCCCAGATCACACCTTAACCACAACACCTTGATGACAGGCTTTCTTGAGCTACAATGTATAGACGGTCTTGGGACGACTCTGTGGGAAAGCTGTGGATAAGTACATAAACCTCATAAAACTCTCCGTCGGATCGGAAAGCGTCGACACGCTGATGGAATGGCAGGATAGCCGCAAACCGCTTTATGAAGACGGCTTGCCGCGCCACGTCACCCGCATGTGGCCCAAGCGCGAGGCCGAGATTCTGAACGGCGGATCAATCTATTGGGTGATCAAGGGTGTCGTACAGTGCCGCCAGAAGATCCTGCGGCTGGACGAAGTGCGCGGCGAGGACGGTATCCGCCGCTGCGCCATCGTGCTGGACCCTGAGGTGCACCGCACACAGAACGCTCTGAAACGCCCGTTCCAAGGGTGGCGATACCTTAAACCCGAAGATACGCCTGCCGATCTTCCCAAAGGACGGGCCGAGGATGATTCTCTGCCCGACGATCTGAATCGCGCGTTGGCGGACATCGGCGTGCTGTAATCAGCTCAGCCGGTCAAGCAATTCGGAAAGAACCTCTTTTTCACCCACACCATAGCTGGCAACCCGACTACGCCACAGCGTGGCCTGTGATTGCAGGATCAGGCCGTCCGACAGGATTTTTAGGTGGTTTGCGCGCAATGTCTCACCTGTCGAGGTGATATCGGCAATCGCCTCGGCGGTTTCGTTCATCACAGTGCCTTCGGTTGCGCCCTGGCTGTCCACCAGAGTGTAATCTGCAACCCCAGCGTCCGTCAGAAACTCGCGCACCAATCGGTGGTATTTGGTCGCAATCCGCAACCGGTGCCCGTGGGTTTTGCGAAACGCTGCCGCGGCAGCATCTAGATCGTCCAGAGTTTCGACATCGACCCAGCAGGCTGGTGTCGCGATAATCAAGTCGGCTTTGCCAAAGCCCAACTCGGAGACTTCTTCAATCTGCTGTTCCCACCGTGGCAATTTTTCGTGCACCAGATCGGTTCCCGTGACACCCATATGAATGCGGCCAGCTGCTAGTTCGCGGGGGATTTCCCCGGCAGACAGCAGGATCAGCGAGACTCCGTCGATCCCTTCAACCTTACCGGCATATTCCCGGTCTGATCCGCTGCGCGACAATGTGATGCCGCGCTTTTCGAACCACGAAAAGGTCTTCTCCATCAATCGGCCCTTCGAGGGCACACCCAGTTTCAGGGTCATTGCGCGGCCTCCTCGATTTCCAGCATCAGGTCCGGACGCAACACGCCGCCAACAGCTGGAATTTCTGCCCCGTTGCCCAGTTGTCGCGTCAGCGCATCGTAACGCCCGCCGGTGGCAATCGGAGGCAAATCGGGGCGACCTTCGGCATAAAACCCAAAGACAAACCCGTCGTAATACTCCATCGACGTACGCCCATAGGCAGCCTCGAAATCCAACCTACTCACGTCAACACCACGCGCATGCAGGGCGGCAATTCTTGCCTCAAGCCTGTCCAGCGCCGGGGTGATCTGAGGCAGGTCAACGGCCACATCCCGCAACTGCTCCAAAGCAAAGGGCATGGTTTCCCGAACGGTCAGCAGAGATTCCAGGCCTGCAAGCTCGTTGTCAGAAATCGGTGGCGTGTCGCGATCTTCGCGCAACGCGTCGATGCGCGCCTCGATCTCGGCAGCGCGGCGTTTGCCGATCATAGGAACGTCAAACCCCATCGGGTCTGCGGCCTCCAAAAGCATTGTGCGGTGTTCCGGCTCGGGCTTTCGCCCGGCGAACCGATCGAGCAGGACGCGGAACCGACGTGGACGCCACAGGTGGCGCATCAGCGCGGCCTTGCGCCGATCCGTGGTGCGCAGCCCCTGAACAGCCGCCGTAAGGATGCCGATGTCACCGGTTGCCGCGCGCAGGGGCAGCCCCCGCAATTGCAGGGCAAACAGAGAAAACACCTCGGCATCGGCCCCGGCGGGATCATTGCGGTCAAAAACTTCATAACCGACCTGAATGTACTCGTTGGACCGATCCGGGTCATGCTCTTGCCGACGGAAGACTTCGCCTGAATAGGTATAGCGTGCGGGTTCAGCCCCTTCGGTCATGTGCATCTGCACCACCGGCAGGGTGAAGTCGGGGCGCAGCATCTGCTCACCGCGCAACGCATCCGAGGTAACGTAAGCCCGGGCGCGAATATCCTCACCATAAAGGTCCAATAGCGTTTCCGCCGGTTGCAGCAGGGGTGTATCCACAACCTGCGCCCCGGCAGCCTCGAACCGGACCCGCATCATCGCGGCGCGGGCCTGTATCTGGGAACGATTGGGCATCGGTCAGTCCTGACTGTCCAGAATTTCGCGCACTTTGGCGACCAGATCACCACGTGACACTTCGAACTGGCTGGGGCGTTCTTTCCATTCCTCGAGCGTGGCGCTTTCGGCAATCTTCGCGCCAAGGATCAGGTCCTTGATCTGCACGATCCCATTGGCTTTCTCGTCACCGCCCTCGATCACTGCAATCGGAGAGTTCCGTTTATCCGCATATTTCAGCTGATTGCCGAAGTTCTTGGGATTACCCAGATAAACCTCTGCCCGGATACCTGCGTTGCGCAGTTCTGCCACCATCGCCTGATAATCGGCCATCCGGTCGCGATCCATAACGGTCACGACTACAGGACCCGTAGCCTGCGCGGCTATCCTGCCTTTTTCGCGCAGGGCAGCCAGCAGACGGTCGACACCGATGGAGACGCCGGTCGCCGGAACTTCCTGCCCGGTGAAGCGTTTAACCAGATCGTCATAGCGACCACCACCCGAAACCGATCCGAATTGCCGCTTGCGGCCTTTCTCATCGAAAATCTCAAAGGTCAGCTCGGCCTCATAAACCGGCCCGGTATAGTAACCCAGACCGCGCACGACCGAAGGGTCAATCTCGATCCGGTCCGCGCCGTACCCGCCCGCATCCAACAAGGTGCCGATTTGTTCCAACTCGGCGATCCCGTCCGCGCCGATCTTGCTGTCGCCTACGGCGGCGCGCAAGTTGGCCAATGTTCCGGCGGTTTCCGCGGCCTTGGAGGTCAGAAACGCGATCACCGGCTCAGCCTGATCCTCGCTAAGACCAACACCGTCGATAAACGCGCCAGAGGCGTCCAGACGGCCTTTGGTCAGCAGCTCTCGCACGCCCTGCTCGCCAACTTTGTCGAACTTGTCGATGGTGCGCAGAACGTTATCGCGGGCAGCGACGTCTTCGCCAAGCCCCATCGCCTCAAGCACGCCGTTCAGAACTTTGCGGTTGTTGACCCGCACAAGATAATCGCCGCGCGGAATGCCGACGGTCTCAAGCGTGTCCGACAGCATCGCGCAAATCTCGGCGTCAGCGGCCATCGAGGCCGTGCCCACCGTATCCGCATCGCATTGATAAAACTGGCGATAGCGCCCCGGCCCCGGCTTTTCATTCCGCCAGACTGGTCCCATCGCATAACGACGATAAGGCGTCGGCAAATCGTTGCGGTGCTGCGCGTAAACCCGGGCCAAAGGCGCGGTTAGGTCATAGCGCAGGGCCATCCAGTCGCCCTTGTCATTTTCGTCGACTTCCTGCCACGCGAACACACCCTCGTTAGGGCGATCTACATCCGGAAGGAATTTGCCAAGCGCCTCGACGGTTTCAACCGCGCTGCTTTCCAGGGCGTCAAACCCGTACTGATGATAGACGTCCGCAATAGCCCGCAGCATCTCGGTGCGCTGCGTGACTTCCTGGCCGAAATAGTCACGGAACCCTTTTGGCGTTACGGCCTTGGGGCGGGGCTGTTTCTTGGGCTTGGCCATGTGGGACGTCCTTGGGAGTTGCCTTGTTCCGCGCGCGGTCTATCCCATGGCCTGCATCGGGGCAAGGCGCGCTTTCGCTGGCCATGCGCTGTCCGGGTCGCTATGACCGGCCTAAGACACAGGAGTCCCCCATGCAGCATCTGGAAGAGCAGATCGCCCATCTTGCCCGTACGGTCGAAGACCTCAACTCGGTCGTCACCCGCCAACAGGACGAGATTGATCGTTTGACACGCCGTGTCGAGATGCTGATGCGCCGCGAAGGCGAACGGGCGCAGGAAGGCTCGGGCGGGATCGTTTTGGGCGACGAACGCCCGCCGCACTATTGAGTGCTTGGCTGATGCCGAATGATGTGAACGGTGACCTCTGCGTCTGGATTTCCACGACAGTAAACAACATCAACGCAATACAAGCGGCAGGCCGTAAGGAGTTTGGCGATACATGGCGTGCGAAGCACTCGCCAGAACAGGTTGAATGGTCCAAGAGGATGGTTCAGGAATCGTCTCTGGGCTGGAAGCATGGGAAGATCCTGACCAAAGAACAGGTTGGCGATATCTGGTACTACAATACACATCCAGAATATGAAGTGCCGCCGTATATTTCCGGGGGTGGATATCCTTTGGTTTCCGAATCCGCCAAAGCTGTTCTGGAACAGTATGATCTTGGGGAGACCGTCTTTCACGCCTTGATCTTGATGGATTCAGCTGAAACGCGCCTTTCAACACCCGAGCCGTATTTTCTGCTGAATGTCGGCAACAAGCGCGCGATGGGCAACTACGAGGCACTTGGTCCTGAAGGTGATAGTCGCGCACATCTAAACTGCCGAGGAGGCGGGATAGCGTATCTTCCGGTAAGCGGGAAAGAAGACCAGTTGGTCGTTACTCCTGAAGCGGTAAGTGGCCCAGACATATGGCTGGACCCCAAAGTGCCTTCACTACTGTTCCTGTCCGACCGCCTTGTCGCTGGCCTCAAGGCCGCCGGGATGGAAAAAGGTTGGGCTCTGGTTCGTTGTGCGGTGGGCACGCTCTAACGTGCCTAAAACGAACGTGGGTCACAAACCCAGCGATGTTTTCACCGCGTTGTCGACCACGCCGCCCAAAAGGGCATCCTTATCCGAGGCGCAACCTTCCGACAGCGCTGCTATGAATGCTTCACGCAACTGGGCCTTTTCCTCATCTGTGGCCGCATGATCTTCGATATTGATCTGGCGATTGTGGAGAGACAGGGCAGTCATCTTTGCGACAACAGTCACAACAAATTCTTCATCACCATCCGCTTCTTCTGCAATCGAGGCGCAAGTATAGTGCATGACGGGCAATGCATCCTGTACCATCTGCTCAGCCGCCTCATCGGCCGCAGCCACACACGGAGCCGCCAGGATTGCGGCGCAAGCGGACATTTTGAGTTTGAAAAAACGCATCACAATCACTTCCAGTTATGTCCAATAATAGCTCCGGCCACGCCACCAATCGCTGCGCCTTTTCCGTCACCGACAATCGCTCCAACACCTGCGCCGATCAGCGCACCCTCAAGGGTCTTCTTTTTCTTCTTGTCGTCCGCCGACGCGACCGAGGCTGCAATCAAGGCCAGCGATGCCGCCGCCCCGAACAAAACTCTTCTGAAATTGAGACCTGCAATTGTCATATCAACACCCTCCTGCGGCATGACCCAAAGACATCTCTGTCGGGTCAGCCTAGCGGGGTGCTAACTGTCTGGCAACAAAGAGAGGTCAGATCTCTTCGACGGACAGAATACCTTCTAGCGATTTTATCGCGCCTTTGATCTGCGGGTTGATCGGAAACTCAACACCCAGGTCCATTTCGACATCACCTGGCAGGCTTGGGTCCAGTAACAACAATTGGATCGGTCCGCGCGCTGCGCCTTTGGCAGCGGTAGCGGCATCCTCAAGGACTTTTGCTACGGTTGGCACCGCTTGCGCTGCGTCAACAAAGATACGTAGCCCCGTCGCCCCGGCTTCTGCCACCACGGAATCCGCCGGGCCGACCGAGCGCCCCAGCAGCTTGAGTTGATCCGCCTCCATCGTCGCTTCGGCGGTCAGCACCACCTGTGCTCCGGTTTCCAGATACTCGCGGGACTTTTCGAGCGTTTCTGAAAACAGCGTTACCTCGTATGCACCTGTCGGGTCGGACAACTGGGCAAAGGCGAACCGGTTTCCACGCGCGGATTTACGCTCTTGCCGTCCGGCAACAACACCAGCCATTTTGGCGATAAAGGGGCCAGAGCGTGCTTTTTCGGTCACCTCATCCAGCGTGAGAACCTGCTTTCGCTTCAGCGCGGGCATATAGTCGTCCAACGGATGGCCCGACAGGTAAAAACCGATGGCTTTGAATTCTTCGCTCAGACGTTCCGCCGGTAGCCAATCAGGCGAAGGCGACAAGCGCGGTTCGGGCAGGTCATCGCCCGCCTCGCCAAACAGCGACACCTGGTTCGAGTTCTTCTGGTCATGGATGGCGGCCGAATACTGCACCAGCGGATCGAGGCTTTCGAAAACGCGACGGCGGTTCTTGTCGAGTTGATCGAAGGCCCCTGCCCGCGCCATCATCTCTAGCGGGCGCTTGCCGACCCTCTTCAGATCAACCTTGCGGGCAAAGTCGAACAGGTTCACGAACGGCTTGCCTTCGCGACCTGCGACCACAAGGTTCATCGCTTCGACACCTACATTCTTTAGCGCGCCCAGCGCATAGATAAGATGCCCGTCCACCACGTCGAATGTCGACAGCGACCGGTTCACGCAAGGCGGTACATAAGGCAGTTCCAGCCCCTTTCGGACCTCTTCGAAGTATACGGCCAGCTTGTCGGTCAGGTGGATATCGCAGTTCATGACACCGGCCATGAACTCGACCGGGTGGTTCGCCTTCAGCCAGCCTGTCTGATAGCTGACAACCGCATAGGCGGCCGCGTGGGATTTGTTGAACCCGTAGTTGGCGAATTTATCCAGCAGGTTCCAAACCTCGGTCGCCTTGGCCTCATCCACATCGTTCTCAGCAGCACCCTTGAGGAACTTGGGCCGCTCTGCGTCCATCGCCTCCTGGATTTTCTTACCCATCGCGCGGCGCAGCAAATCCGCACCGCCAAGGCTGTAGCCCGCCATTTCCTGGGCGATCTGCATCACCTGTTCCTGGTAAACGATGATACCTTGTGTCTCGTCTAGGATATGATCGATGGACGGGTGCAGCGTGTCCCGCTCGCTCAGCTTGTTTTTGACCTCGCAGAACTTGGGGATGTTCTCCATGGGACCAGGACGGTAGAGCGCGACGAGGGCAATGATATCTTCGATACAGTCAGGCTTCATCCGCTTGAGCGCATCCATCATGCCCGAGGATTCCACCTGGAACACCGCCACCGTCTTAGCCGCCGAATAAAGTTTGTACGTCGCCTCATCATCCAGCGGGATGGCGTTGATCTGGTTCTCGGCCCCGTCTGCAGGCTCATAAAGCTCGGTTCCGTCGGCGGCGACGTGCAATGGACGGTTGGATTTGAAGATCAGATCCATTGCATTCTGGATCACAGTCAGCGTCTTCAGACCAAGAAAATCGAACTTCACCAGCCCGGCCTGTTCCACCCATTTCATGTTGAACTGAGTGGCCGGCATGTCGGATCGCGGGTCCTGATAGAGCGGCACCAGAGCATCCAGCGGGCGGTCTCCGATAACCACTCCCGCCGCGTGGGTCGACGCGTTTCGCAGCAACCCCTCGACCTGCTGGCCATAAGTCAGCAGGCGGTCCACAACCTCTTCGTTGCGCGCCTCTTCGCGCAGACGGGGTTCGTCTTTCAGCGCCTTTTCGATGGAAACGGGTTTGACGCCTTCCACCGGGATCATCTTGGACAGGCGATCCACCTGCCCGTATGGCATCTGCAGCACGCGCCCAATGTCGCGCACGGCAGCTTTCGACAGCAACGCACCAAAGGTGATGATCTGCCCCACCTTGTCGCGGCCGTATTTCTGCTGCACGTAACGGATCACCTCTTCGCGGCGGTCCATGCAGAAGTCGATATCGAAGTCCGGCATCGAAACCCGTTCCGGGTTCAGGAACCGTTCGAAAAGCAGCGAATAGCGCAGCGGATCAAGGTCAGTAATCGTTAGCGCATAGGCCACCAAAGATCCCGCACCCGAGCCCCGACCCGGCCCGACCGGGATATCGTGATCCTTGGACCACTGAATAAAATCGGCAACAATCAGGAAGTAGCCGGGGAACCCCATGCCTTCGATGATGTCGAGCTCGAAATCCAGACGTTCCTGGTATTCTTCAGGCGTCACCGCATGTGGGATCACCGCCAGACGTTTTTGCAAACCATCATTTGCAATACGGCGCAGTTCGGCAACCTCGTCATCAGCGAATTTCGGCAGGATCGGATCGCGGCGATAGGCCATGAACGCGCAGCGCTTGGCAATCTCGACCGTATTCTCAATGGCCTCGGGCAAGTCGGCGAACAAGGTCGCCATCTCCTGCTGCGACTTAAAATAGTGCTGCGCGGTCAGACGGCGGCGGCCTTCCTGCTGATCGACATAGGCCCCCTCCGAGATACAAATCAGCGCATCGTGCGCTTCGTACATATCTGTGGTCGGGAAATAGACGTCATTGGTGGCGACCAGAGGAAGGTTTTTGGCATAGGCCATTTCCACATGGCCACGCTCGGTCAGACGTTCGGCCTCGGGTTGACCGCCCTCACCCGGATGACGTTGGAGTTCGATATAGAGGCGATCGGCGAACATCGCTGACAATCGGTCCACCAAGGCTTCAGCCGCGGGGCGTTGACCCTGTTGCAACAACATCCCAACCGGTCCATCCGGCCCACCGGACAAGCAGATCAACCCTTCAGATCGTTCCGCAAGTTCTTCCAGAGTCACCTGCGGCAACTGCCCACCCTTGTCGACGTAAAGACACGAGCTGAGCTTCATCAGGTTCTCATACCCGGCCTCGGACTGGGCAAGCAAAACCACCGGTGCGGGTGTTTTGGGCTTTTCGCCCGGTTGCGCCTGCACATAGGTCAGGTCAACCTGACAACCCATAATCGGCTGCACTCCGGCCCCGCTGGCGGTGACCGAAAACTCCAAAGCCGAGAACATGCTGTTGGTATCCGTCACAGCGACGGCGGGCATATCCATCTTATCACACAAACCGGGCAGCTTTTTCAGCCGCACGGCGCCTTCCAGCAGGGAATATTCGGTGTGAACACGGAGGTGAATGAATCGAGGAGTACTGCTCATGACTGCCACGCTATCCCAGCCGCGCGCCCGGCAAAAGCAGGAACCTTGGCTTTGGATTGCCAAAAAGATGGGCTTTGATTATTCGGCTTTTCCAGAAGGTGCTTCGGAGCCCGACAGCAGCCAAAGACAAAAAACGCTTTAGTTTCAATCAGGTGATCTCTAAACGAAGATAACAATCACGCAGAGTCAGTGCTCAATGGTGTATCACATAGGTAGTTTTTCTTGCCAGACAACCTGCGCTGTTTCTAACATCAGATGGCAAGCTATCCGCCCGCTACTCTTTCTACGTCGCATCGAAGGGGGGCACGCAAGGGCGCAACCGGGTAAGGCGACGGGTTTCTCGAATGAATATCACGTTTCTTCTGAACGGAGAGACAGTGGAACTGGCGGATGTCAATCCGACAGCGACCCTGCTGGATTGGCTGCGTGAGGATCGCGGCCTGACCGGCACCAAAGAAGGCTGCAACGAAGGCGATTGCGGGGCATGCACTGTCATGGTGACGGATGAAGGTGGCCACAAGGCGCTGAATTCCTGCATCCTGTTTCTGCCTCAACTGCATGGTAAGGCGGTTCGCACGGTCGAAGGCGCCAGTGGCCCCAATGGCGAGGCGCACCCAGCCCAGCAGGCGATGGTGGATCTGCACGGCTCGCAATGTGGCTTCTGCACGCCCGGTTTCGTTATGTCGATGGTGGCAAGTCATGCAAATGGCGCGACGGATCACGACACCCAGCTTGCTGGCAACCTGTGCCGCTGCACCGGCTACGCGCCGATCATTCGCGCCGCCAAGGTTGCCGAAGAAGTTCCCGTGCCAGTTTGGGTGAAAGACAAGCCAGTCGCCACGCGGGTCACATCGCAGATGTTGCCGGAGTCTTCGGATGAATTGGCCAAAATCTATGCGGAACACCCGGACGCCACTCTGGTCGCCGGCGCAACGGACGTTGGGCTTTGGGTGACCAAGCAACTGCGTGACCTCGACCCAGTGATTTTTCTGAACCGCTGTGATGATCTGAAAGAGATCACCATCACGGATGACGAGGTTCTGTTCGGCGCGATGGTCGATATGAACCGGATGGGCGAAGCACTGGCGGACCTGCACCCGTCTTACGCCGAAATGATCCGGCGCTACGCCAGCGTTCAGGTGCGGCACGCGGCCACCGTGGGCGGAAATATCGCAAACGGCTCGCCCATCGGAGACAATCCTCCTGCACTGATCGCTCTGGGCGCAACGCTACATCTGCGCAAGGGCGACGAACGTCGCTCGGTCGCATTGGAGGACTTCTTTATCGACTACGGCAAACAAGACCGGACACCTGGCGAGTTTGTCGAATCCGTAAGTTTTCCGCGTCAGGTGGATCGTTTGAAGGCCTACAAACTCAGCAAACGGTTCGATCAGGATATCTCAGCCGTGTGTGGGTGCTTTAACATCATCGTATCGGACGGAACGGTTACTGATGCGCGTATTGCCTTTGGCGGTATGGCCGGCATTCCAAAACGGGCTTCAAGTGTCGAAGCCAAGCTGGTTGGAAAGCCGTGGACACTTGAGACCATTCGGTCCGCCATTCCGGCCTTCGACAGTGATTTCACGCCAATGACGGACATGCGCGCCTCGGCCAACTATCGGCTGCAGACCGCCAAAGCGATGCTCGAACGGTACTTCCTAGAGGATCAGGGCGAAGTGACAAATGTATTGGAGGTATCCGCATGAGCGTGACCAAACCCCTCCCCCATGACGCGGCGCCACTGCATGTCGCGGGAACCGCACGCTATGTGGATGACATTCCGACGCCCAAAGGATCGTTGCATCTGGCCTTTGGAATTAGCCCGATTGCCAAGGGTAAGATCACCACGATGGACCTGTCGGCGGTGAAGGCAGCCGAAGGTGTCGTCATGGTAATGACAGCCGACGATCTGCCGTTTGCCAATGACGTCTCACCGTCGATCCATGATGAACCTCTGCTGTCTGATGGCACGGTGCACTATATCGGGCAGCCCGTTTTCCTCGTCATTGCGACCAGCCACCTTGCCGCGCGGAAAGCGGCGCGTTTGGGCCAGATCGATTATGCCGAAGAGACCCCAATCCTGACGGTTGAAGAGGCGCTTGCCGCAGACAGTCGGTTCGAGGACGGTCCGCGCATCTACGCCAAGGGCGATGCGGATGCGGCCATTGCGGGTTCGGCGCATGTGATCGAAGGTGGGTTTGAACTTGGCGGTCAGGAGCATTTCTATCTGGAAGGTCAGGCTGCACTGGCCGTGCCCAATGAGGGCGCGGATATGTTGGTGCATTCTTCGACCCAACACCCGACCGAGATTCAGCACAAAGTAGCGGACGCTCTGGGTGTTCCGATGCACGCGGTTCGCGTTGAAACGCGCCGTATGGGCGGCGGCTTTGGCGGCAAGGAAAGTCAGGGCAACGCTTTGGCTGTTTCCTGCGCTATCGCAGCGCGTGCGACAGGCAAAACCTGCAAGATGCGCTATGATCGCGATGATGACATGATCATCACCGGCAAGCGCCACGCATTCCGGATTGCGTATAAGGCCGGGTTTGATGAGAACGGTCACATCCAAGGCGTTTCCTTCCTGCATCATGCGATTTGCGGTTGGGCCCAAGACCTGTCCCTGCCCGTCGCGGACCGCGCGATGTTGCATTCGGACAATGCCTATCTGCTGCCGAATGCCCGGATCGAAAGCCACCGGCTGAAAACTAACACTCAATCCGCCACCGCCTATCGCGGCTTCGGCGGACCACAGGGTATGGTCGGGATCGAACGCGTGATGGATCACGCTGCGTATGAGCTGGGAATGGACCCGGTCGAATTGCGTCGCCGGAACTACTATGAGCCGGCGCATGTTGTTGCGGATCCCGTGATCGCTGAAAAGCCGCTGGGCCATCCTGACCCGCACGAGGACCTGACCAGCCGAGGCGCGGTTGAGATGGGCAACGCCCCGGTGCGTCCCTTGCCCGCAGGTGGCAATACCACGCCGTACGGGATGGAGGTCAGTGACTTCGAACTGCACGGCATGACTGCCAAGTTGCTGCAATCCAGCGACTACAACGCGCGCAAGGCAGCCATCCAGAAGTGGAACGCCGAGAACAGCGTGATCAAGAAAGGCATCGGCTTTTCTCCGGTTAAGTTCGGCATTTCGTTTACGTTGACCCATCTGAACCAGGCGGGCGCGTTGGTGCATGTGTATCAGGACGGCTCGGTTCACCTGAACCACGGCGGCACCGAGATGGGGCAAGGTCTTTTCCAAAAGGTCGCGCAAGTGGCCGCGTCCCGCTTTGGTATTCCGTTGGAGATGGTGAAAATCACCGCGACCGACACCGCCAAGGTGCCGAATACCTCGGCTACGGCCGCGTCCTCGGGCAGTGACCTGAACGGTATGGCGGTCAAAGCGGCCTGCGACACGATCCGCGACCGGATGGCTGACTATCTGGCGCATCGACATCAGGCCGATCCCTCAACGGTGACGTTCTCTGATGGCCACGTCTCGGTCGGCGTAGAGCGCTACACATTCTCAGAAGCAGCTGCGCTGGTTTATCAGGGCCGGGTCAGCCTGTCTGCGACCGGGTTTTATAAGACACCCAAGATCGAGTGGGACCGGATCAAAGGCCGGGGGCGTCCGTTCTTTTATTTCGCCTACGGCGCGTCGATTACCGAAGTCGCGATCGATACACTGACAGGCGAGAACCGCATTTTGCGGACGGATATCCTGCATGATGCAGGCGCGTCGCTGAACCCGGCGCTGGATATTGGGCAGGTCGAAGGCGCATACGTACAGGGTGCGGGATGGCTGACCACGGAAGAACTTGTCTGGGACGGCAAGGGCAATCTGCGCACGCATGCGCCGTCGACCTACAAGATCCCCGCTTGCTCGGACCGGCCTGATGTTTTCAATGTCGCGCTCTGGAGCGGTGAAAACCGCGAGGACACGATCTATCGCTCAAAAGCGGTCGGAGAGCCGCCGTTCATGCTGGGTATTTCCGCGTGGCTTGCCCTGTCGAATGCGGTGGCGGCCTGCGGGGACAGCTATCCGGCACTGGATGCACCCGCCACGGCTGAAGAAGTCTGGAAGGGTGTCCAGCGGGTAAAGGGAGAGACCTGATGGGATTTGATCGAGAGGCTTTGAGGGAGGCGGTCAAAACCCACGGCAAGGTGACCCGGGTGGTTATCGCCGGGATCAAGGGGTCATCCCCCCGTGAAGTTGGCGCTGCAATGCTTGTTTGGGAGAACGGGCAGTCGGGCACCATCGGCGGTGGCACGTTGGAGTATCAGGCGGCTGAAGCAGCTCGATCCCAAGCAGCGCCCATGCGCCAAACGCACCATGCCCTCGGCCCGGATATGGGCCAGTGTTGTGGCGGTGCAGTAACTCTGCTGAGTGAAATCTACGATCTTGCGGCCGTCGACAGGCTGGATGATGCAGTCATTGCGCGCTCGGCTTCGGGCGGTGAGATGCCGCTTTCGGTCAAGCGACTGTTGTCGCAGGCCCGCGGTCAAGGTGTTGCGCCCGAACCGCAGCTGATTGACGGCTGGATGGTCGAACCCGTTCACGAACCGGCGCGCAATCTGTGGATATGGGGTGCCGGTCACGTTGGCCGGGCTCTGGTTGACGTTCTATCCCCATTGCCTGATCTGTCAATCACCTGGGTCGATACCGGGCCTGAGCGTTTTCCCGAAGCGGTGCCCGCAGGCGTAACCGTCGTTCCGGCAAGCAAACCGGCCGAGCTGGTTCGCCATGCGCCGCGTGATGCCGAGCACCTTGTGCTTACTTATTCACACAATCTGGACCTGGAGCTGTGCAACAGGTTGCTTTTGCATGATTTCCGCTTTGCGGGCCTGATTGGCTCGGCTACGAAATGGGCGCGGTTCCGATCCCGGCTGGCCGCTTTGGGACATGCGCCCGAGCGGATTGGCCGGATCACCTGCCCAATCGGAGATCCAGCCTTGGGTAAACACCCGCAGATGATCGCAGTTGGTGTCGCGGCGCAGATCCTGCGCCCTGCCCGGCAAAACGAAATAAAGAAGGACCTGAGCGCGTGACCACTCCACTTCTAAGCTTACAAGGGCTGACTAAAGCCTATCCCGGCGTCGTGGCCAATGATCAGGTGTCCTTTGACATCGGTGAGGGCGAAGTTCACGCCTTACTGGGCGAAAATGGTGCCGGAAAATCCACTCTCGTAAAGATGATCTATGGGCTGGTGAAGCCCGACAGCGGCACCATGCTGCTGCGCGGACAAGCCTTCGCACCACCCGAACCCCGCGCCGCACGGGCGGACGGGATCGCGATGGTGTTCCAGCACTTCTCGTTGTTCGACGCATTGAACGTGGCCGAAAACATCGCCTTGGGGATGGAAAACCCACCAGCCATGGGCGATCTGGCGGCGCGTATTCGCGAAGTTTCGGAAACTTACGGTCTGCCACTGGATCCCTATCGCACCGTCGGCGATCTGTCCGCGGGTGAGCGTCAGCGGGTCGAAATCATCCGCTGCCTGTTACAGGATCCGAAGCTGCTGATCATGGATGAGCCGACATCGGTTCTGACACCTCAGGAAGTCGACATTCTGTTTGAAACGCTGAACAAATTGCGGTCCGAAGGTACTTCGATCCTGTATATCTCGCACAAGCTGGAAGAAATCCGCACACTGTGCGACCACGCCACAATCCTGCGTTTGGGTAAGAATGTCGGCGAATGCGTTCCAGCTGAGACCTCAGCGCGGGATATGGCCGAGATGATGGTGGGTTCGACCCTGCAAACACCCGAGCGTTCGGGGCGTGAGTTCGGTGAGGTCGCCCTGGATGTCAGCGGTTTGTCAGTTCCATCACCATCCGAGTTCGGTACCGCATTGAAGAATGTCCACATGACCGTCCGTAAGGGCGAAGTTTTGGGCGTTGGCGGTGTCGCGGGCAACGGCCAGGACGAATTGTTGGGCGTTCTGTCGGGCGAGATCACCACAGCACCCGACGCGATTAAGTTCAACGGCCAGCCGATCGGAAAACTGGGGCCTACCGCGCGCCGCAAGCTGGGCGTTCTGACCGCTCCGGAAGAGCGGTTGGGACATGCGGCCGCCCCTGACATGAGCCTGACCGAAAACGCTTTGCTGACTGGATCGGTCCGGGAAGGACTTGAGAACAACGGCTTCCTCAAATGGGCAGAAACCAAGAGTTTTGCCGAAAAGATCATCAGTGCCTTTGACGTCCGCACACCGGGGCCAGAAAACGCAGCACGATCTCTGTCAGGGGGCAACCTACAGAAATTCGTCATTGGGCGCGAAGTCCTGCAAAACCCGGACGTTCTGGTTGTGAACCAACCGACATGGGGCGTTGATGCGGCCGCCGCGGCCTCGATCCGTCAGGCCATTCTGGATTTGGCCGCCAAAGGCACCGCAGTCATCTGCATATCGCAAGATCTGGATGAGCTGATGGAGATATCGGACAGCTTTGCAGCGCTCAATGAAGGGCGGCTCAGCGCTCCGCGTACGACCACGGGTCTGACGGTCGACGAAATCGGCCTGATGATGGGCGGCGCGCATGGCATGGAGGTGGCCCATGTTTAATCCGTCGGACCGCCTTCGGCGGGAAAATTTACAAAAAGATGAAGAAACTGGGGGAATGAGCAGATGATTGTGTTGGAGAAACGGCCGCAGCCGTCCAAAGCGTGGTCTTACGCGACCCCTTTGGTGGCCGTGCTGGCAACCATGGTTTTCGGCGGCATCCTGTTCGCCATTCTGGGCAAGAACCCGATCCAAGCCATTGGCACCATTTTCTGGGAGCCGCTGTTTGGCGAGTTCGCTTTCTACTATCGTCCACAATTGCTGGTCAAAGGCGCGCCGCTGGTTCTGATCGCCATTGGCCTGTCCTTGGGTTTCCGAGCCGGTATCTGGAATATCGGGGCCGAGGGGCAATACATCATGGGCGCTATCTTTGGCGCAGGTGCAGGTCTGGCCTTTTACCCGCTGGATGCGTTCTACGTTTTCCCGATCATGGTGATCGCCGGCGCATTTGGCGGTTGGCTTTGGGCGGCGATACCGGCCTTCCTGAAGGTGCGTTTTGGCACCAACGAAATTCTCGTATCACTGATGCTGGTCTACGTGGCCGAGCAGATGCTGGCTTCGGTTTCCCTTGGTCTGTTGAAGAACCCCGAAGGGTTCGGCTTTCCCGGATCGCGCAACCTGCAATCCTATGAAAGCGCGCATAACGCTGAGTTGATCGCCGGATCGGGAATGCACTGGGGTGTGGTGACCGCGCTGATCGCAGTGATCTTTGCCTATGTCCTGCTGAACCGTCACATGCTGGGCTTCCACATTCGCCTGACGGGTGAAGCGCCTCGGGCGGCGAAGTTCGCGGGTGTAAACCCGGCACGTCTGATCCTGTTCTGTCTGGGCATGTCCGGTGCCCTGGCCGGGTTGGCGGGGATGTTCGAGGTCGCAGGCCCATCAGGTCAGGTCAGCATCGACTTTAATGTGGGCTACGGCTTTACAGCGATCATCGTGGCCTTTCTGGGCCGTTTGCATCCGGTGGGTATCCTGCTGGCAGGTGGCTTGATGGCGTTGACCTATATTGGCGGCGAAATCGCGCAATCCCAGTTGGGCCTGCCTGCTGCTGCCATTCAGGTCTTTCAGGGCATGCTCCTGTTCTTCCTGCTGGCTTTCGATCTTTTGACCAACTACCGCATCCGTGCGGCCCGTAATGAGGTGGCGTGACCCATGGACCTAGGTGAAATCAATCCCGTACTTTTGGTCGCCTCACTTATGGTGGCCGCAACCCCCCTGCTGCTGGCGGCGATCGGAGAGCTTGTCGTCGAAAAAGCAGGTGTTCTGAACCTTGGCGTAGAGGGCATGATGATCGTCGGCGCAATCAGCGGATTTGCGATATCTGTCGAAACAGGATCACCCTGGCTGGGGTTCATTGCAGCAGCCATTGGTGGCGCGGTTCTGTCCCTGCTGTTCGTCCTGCTGACGCAGTTTGCGCTGGCGAACCAGGTGGCCAGTGGTCTTGCACTTACCCTGTTCGGCCTAGGCTTCAGCGCGCTGATGGGTCAAAGCTATGTAGGTGTCAAACCGCCCAGCATGGGAGATATCCATATCCCGTTGCTCAGCGATATTCCTGTGATTGGCCCCATCCTGTTCCAGCATGATCCGATCCTGTATCTGGGCATCGCCTTGGTTGCGGCCGTCTGGGCCACGCTGAAATACACACGCGTCGGTCTGATCCTGCGCGCAGTGGGTGAAAACCACGACGCCGCACACGCCCTGGGCTACAAGGTCATCAAGATCCGCATCCTGGCGATCCTGTTTGGTGGCGCCTGTGCGGGCCTCGGTGGAGCCTATATCAGCCTGATCCGCGTCCCGCAGTGGACCGAGGGCATGACCGCCGGTGTTGGATGGATCGCGCTTGCGCTGGTGGTCTTTGCCAGCTGGAAACCATGGCGTGCTTTGCTGGGTGCTTATTTGTTTGGCGGAATCACGGTGTTGCAGCTTAATCTGCAGGCCGCAGGCGTTGCCATCCCAGTCGAGTATCTGGCAATGTCGCCCTACATCATCACGATCCTTGTGCTTGTGATCCTTTCGGCCGACAAGAGCAGCGCACCTGCCTCACTGGGCCGGACCTTCCACGCCTCGCACTAGACGGGGCCAATTGAACCAACTTGGGGAGTAACCACATGAAATTCACTTCACTTCTTGCCAGTGCCGCCATGGTGCTGGGTCTTGCGACCGGCGCGGTCGCACAGGACAAAACAAAAGTAGGCTTTGTCTATGTCGGTCCGGTGGGCGACGGCGGCTGGACCTATGAACATGACAAGGGCCGTCTGGCGGTTGAGAAAGAATTCGGCGACAAAGTCGAGACCGTGTTTGTTGAGTCCGTTCCCGAAGGCCCGGACGCGGAACGTGTGATGACGCAGATGGCGCTTGAAGGCGCTGACCTGATCTTTACCACCTCGTTCGGGTACATGGACCCGACCATCAACGTGGCCAAGAAATTCCCGAACGTGAAGTTCGAGCACGCGACCGGCTATAAGACCGCCCCGAACGTGTCCGTCTATTCGGCCCGTTTCTACGAAGGTCGTGCCGTTCAGGGCCACATCGCGGGTAAAATGACCGAGTCGAACATCATCGGATACATTGGCTCCTACCCAATCCCCGAAGTGATCCGCGGCATCAACTCGGCCTACATCCATGCCAAAAAGGTAAACCCGGATGTCGAGTTCAAGATCATCTGGGCCTACACTTGGTTCGACCCGGCGAAAGAGGCTGATGCCGCAACCGTTCTGATCGAACAAGGTGCGGACGTGATCCTGCAGCACACCGACTCGACCGCGCCGCAGGCCGCCGCACAAGAGGCAGGCAACGTGATCACTTTCGGTCAGGCCTCGGACATGAGCGAATATGCTCCCAAGCCGCGCGTCTCTTCGATCATCGACAACTGGGCGCCTTACTACATCGCACGTACCCAAGCTGTCATGGATGGGTCATGGGAAACCGTGAACACCTGGGACGGTATCAAGGAAGGCATGGTTGAGATCGGTGAGATTTCAGACGCCGTTCCGGCCGATATCAAAGAGGAAGCACTGGCGATGAAAGCCGCCATGGCAGCGGGTGAATACCATCCCTTCACAGGCCCGATCAAAAAGCAAGACGGCAGCGACTGGCTGGCTGAAGGCGAAACCGCCGATGACGGCACGCTGGCTGGTATGAACTTCTACGTTGAAGGTTTGGAAGGCGAAATTCCGCAGTAAACCTTTGCACGAACACGTTGAGGGGCTGGCCATTAGGCTGGCCCTTTTTCGTTTCTATGGGAGCACCTCGCCTAACCTTAACTAATTACTGTCTTGACGATTGCAGACACGACGGACCTGATGGGGTTAATGTTTTACCTGTCTCAACACGAAACGTAAAAATCCCATGGAGATCAAAGCGCAAGACCACAGCCGCTGGTGGATACTCGGCGCAATGGGCGCCATCTTGGGTGTTATTCTGCTGGACGAAACGGTCGTCAGCGTCGCGCTTCCAACCATTCGCGATGAGCTTGGCCTGTCTCTGCTGGAAGCGCATTGGGTGGTGAATATCTATCTGCTGGTGTTGGCTTGTTTTGCGGGCGCAGCAGGGCGATTGGGCGATGTTCTGGGCATTCGGGTTTTGCTCAGTGCAGGTTTATTGATTTTCGGTTTGTCCTCCGCGCTGGGAGGGTTTGCCGAAAGCGGACTTGAACTGCTAACAGCGCGCGCCGCACAGGGCATCGGTGCAGCACTGATTTTCCCGCTGTCGCTAGTGGTTCTGATCCAGTCTTTTGACGAAAAGGAACGCGGGCTGGCACTGGGTCTATACGGCGGGATCGGGACAGTATTCCTGTCAATGGGTCCGCTGGTTGGAGGCGTTCTGACCGAATATCTGTCTTGGCGCTGGATCTTCTGGGTCAACCCCCCAATCGTGCTTGTGGTCGCTCTGGTCGCAAGGGCTTTCTGGCGGGACCCGCCACACCAACCGGAGCGCGAGTTCGACCTGAAAGGCCTAATTCTACTGGTGACGGGGTTGGCGGCTGTTGTGTTTGGTGTCATGGAGGGCCCGGACAGAGGCTGGGCACAGCCCGAAGTTCTTATGGCCCTGTCAGCGGGTCTTATTTTTTTGGTGTTATTTGTCCGCGTCGAACAGAGGGCAACATCGCCTCTGATTGCCATCTCCCTTTTTGCCGGCCCCGGGTTTGCTGCTTCAAACATGATCCTGTTCACCGCACAATTCGGCAAGATTACTCTGTTCGTGTTCGGCGCATCCTACTTTCAATCAAAGCTCGGGTTTTCACCGCTGACTGCTGGTGTCGCCCTGTTGCCGATTGCTTTTCCGCAGATTTTCATTGCCCCGATGGCGGGGAAAATTGCTGATAAATTTGGCTCTCGCGGCCCTTCTCTGACAGGTACAGCGCTGGGTACGATTGCCATACTTATTGTCGCACTGGGAATGCATTTGGACGTCGCCGCGCTGATCTATGCTGGCTACTTCCTTTGGGGTTGTTGCGTGCCGTTTCTGTTTGTCCCCCCAAGGCGGGCCATCATGTCAATGGTACCACAAGCTCTGCACGGACAGGCAAGTGGCATCTCGATGACATTTCAGCTGCTGGGCGGTACGGTCGGGATGGCCCTGGGCAGTTCGGTTTTTGCCATAACCGGCTCGTTCACTCTCGTTTTCTGTTTTGTTGCGGCGTTCGCTGTCTGCGTTCTCGCGTTTGCTTACGTGTCCCTCGCCTTAGATAACAAACCCGGCCGCCCAGCGGTTTAAACCTCACACAGGCCGGATCTGAAATCAAAACGCTTGAATGGATCAATGCCCGGTCAGCACCAGCGTATTCACCGGCATCAGGATCAGACGCAGGCGCAAGCCCGCCGCGTGGACAACACCGATCGTGTCGATCACATGCAAGGCGGCGGCGTGCCAGAATCCCAAATCCTCATGCTCAAGCCGTTCATGGTTATCGGTGTAGACATTGGCCAGACAGTTGCTGCCGGGCGGTATGTCATCGGCCATGTTTTTGTACAGCGGCTCCATATAGACCAAAATCGAGCCGGGCACCTTGTTGGTCTGAACATCGCGCAGCTCATCTGTGGGACGTATCTGACCTGACGGGATGACATCCTGCACCTCAACCACAACCATCGGGATCACGGTGAAGGGCTTGGTCATGCAGCCCAACTCTCCGATCATGCCCGGCTTGATGACCTGAGCGGCCATCTGGTTGAATGCAGCCTGAAACCGGTTATGGCCCGAGCTTGACGGAACCAGAATGCCCGCAGGCCGCAGCAAGGGGCTGACATAGTCGCCCACCTGAAGGCCGAATTGTTCAACGCGACCGGTCACACCTGCGCTTACGACTGTTTTGTCCAGCTCGGTCAGCGCGGCGTCCAACTGGGCGTTGGCGCTGGCCAGTTGGGCCGGGATCAGTTCTTCGATCTGCTGCACCACGGCGGCACGGCGGGATCGCGATGCGGTCAGCTGCGCTTCACGCTCGGCAACAAGGTTTTCCAACCGGTCGATTTCGGCCAATCGCACGGCGCTGGAGCCTTCGTCCCGCAGGGTGGTGTTACGCTCCAAATCCTCAAGCGATTGATCCAATGCAGCGCGCGCGCCTGCGATGCCTGCGTCGGCCTCGGCCAGATCGGTTTCCGCCACTTTCAGCGAGGCCTGAACCTGCGCGATCTGCGCGTGCGCGGCCTCGACCTGTGCGGTTTGGGTGAAATCCTCGATCCGGAAAATCGGCTGGCCGGCGGTGACCTGCTGATTGTTGGTGACGTAAATTTCGGACACGCGACCGCCGAGTTGAGGCAGAATTGTCACCGTTCGGAAATAGGACGCCGCCGTTTTACTGGCAGGGTGGAAGTAAAACAGCGTGGTGATCACGGTCAGCGCAAGAATGGCGCAGGTGGTCAGGCCCCAACGCAGTTCATACCACATGGTGAACAGTGTGATTTCATGGCCTATACGTTTGCCCTGTACGTAACGGCGAAATAAGTAATCCGGCAACACGGTGACCAGCGCGCACATCAGTGTTTCAAGCATCTCTTACTGCTCCTGCTGCGCGGTCGGTTGCGATGGGGTCGCTGGGGCAGGAACATCGTTGCCTTGATTGCCCAAGGATCGGATTGCGTCGGCAATGGCGCGCAAGGGGGCGGCGACATCCGGGAACTGGAATCCGGCTACAAGAATGGCCGCCACCCAGAACAGACCATTGTGGGTAAACAGAGCCAACAGCGCCAATATCCCCACAAGCTGAAACTGAGGGTGGTTGGATTCATGCGCGATTTTTTCCGGGATGGAGTGCAGCGTAAAGTAGCCAACTCCGATCAGAACGATCACCAAAACGGTAAAAACAAACATGAAGGTCAGCAAAAAGTCGCTGCCATCTGCCTGCGTGACGTATGAGGGGATATGCCCCGTGGCCATTGGATGTAATTCTGCCGGTGTCACGTCTTTCTCCGATTCCGATGATAGCTGCACTAAAAACAGGCCGGTCTCTTTGGTTCAAGTTTACATTGCGGAAATTACGCCTCTTTTCCAATAGTGTTACGCATGCGAAGCTTTGCGCATGAATAAAAGCAGATCTCAAATCCACCCGTTTTGGGGTGATCCTAGGGCGGAGTTTCTAACATGATCGATTTCCTGGTCATCGGTGGCGGCATCGCCGGATTAAGCGCGGGCGCGCGTTTGTCCGAACATGGTCATGTCGTCGTGCTCGAAGGCGAAGACGCGCTGGGATATCACACCTCTGGCCGGTCGGCGGCGTTGTTCGAAAAAGGGTATGGACCGCCTTCCGTGAAGACCCTGAACGCAGCGAGCGAAGCTTATCTGAGATCGAATGGCTATCTGTCGCCGCGCGGGTTGATGCTGATCGCCGGCCATGATCAACGAGACGCGTTTCTTCAGGATCAGGCTGACCTTCGTCTTACAGAAATCTCGGTCGAGGATGCCATATCGCGGGTTCCGATACTGAACCCTCAGACTGTTGGATTTGCCGCGAGCAGCGATTTTGCTTTCGACATTGATACCGACCGGATGATGCAGGATTTCGCTCGTGTGATTAGGGCCAACGGTGGTCTGGTGCTGACACGCCAAAAGGTAAAAAGTATCACCAAAGCGGGGCATTGGGTTGTCGAGGCGGCAGACGCTTTCGAGGCCAGATCCCTTGTAAATGCTGCAGGCGCATGGGTGGATGAGATTGCGACGTTGGCAAGCGTCGCGCCGATCGGCATAGAACCGCGTCGGCGCTCAGTGGCTCGTATCCCCGCCCCTGCCGGACATGACGTGACGGGTTGGCCTTTGATGTTGGGCGCTAGCGAAGGCTGGTATGCGAAACCGGATGCCGGAAAGCTGATCGTTTCCCCTTGCGAGGCTGATCCGACCTTTCCCCATGATGCCTATGCGGACGACATGGTGTTGGCCGAGGGTCTGGCGCGGTACGAAGCGATGGTGACCGAGTCGGTCACAAGGGTCGAGGCGAACTGGGCCGGACTTCGCAGCTTTGCGCCGGATGGTACGCTGGTCTTAGGACCCGACCCTGCCGAACCCACGTTTATCTGGTCGGCAGCGCAAGGTGGTTATGGCTTTCAAACGGCACCGGCGGCCTCACAGCTGGTGGCAGATTTGACGACTGGTGCTCGTTCAGAATTGGAGGCGGCGAGCGTTTCCGCCCTAAGGCCAGAAAGGTTACGTGGATGACGAAACGCAAACTTCCCGCAAATGCCAGCGTGGCGACGGTATCCGATGGGCAAAAATTGGTTGCTCCGGCGGCCAGCAGGAATGCCGACGCGCTGTGTGATTTGCTGGCTCAGTTCGCCCCTGTGTCCGGTCGCGCGCTGGAACTGGCCAGTGGTACAGGGCAGCACGTCGTGGCTTTTGCAAATCGACTGCCCGGCCTGAATTGGCAACCCAGCGAGATTGACACTGAACGACGCGCTTCAATCGACGCGTATGCCGAAGGCGTAGAAAACATAGCCCCGGCGATAGAACTCGATGCGGTCCAACCCGGTTGGCATTCTGTTCACGGGGCAAATGACCTGATCCTCTTGATCAACTTGCTGCATCTGATCAGCTGGTCGGAGGTGGAAGCCTTGGTGACCGAGGCCGCGCTGGCGCTGAACCCGGGCGGTCGGCTAATCCTCTACGGGCCATTCATGCGCGGCGGTCGGTTAACCAGTGCCGGAGACCAGAACTTTCATGCTGCGTTGAGCCAACAAGACCCGGACATCGGATACAAAGATGACGCCGACATTCTGGACCTGCTGCGTCGTGTTCAACTGAGTTTAATCGGTGCTGTTGAAATGCCGGCAAACAACCTGGCATTTGTCGCTGAAAGACCTGCAGTCTGATCAAGATCAAAGTCAGGCAGCTTCCATAAACATATTCACAAGGTGATATGTTTAAAGGAAGCCCACAAATGAATTGGCAAGACAAGCTGTCGGATACGCGCAACAATCTGCGCAACCTCAACGCTGCAATCCCTGATACCGCCCGTGCCTTCGGTGCGCTGGGAAAAACCGTTAAAGAAGGCGGTTCGCTGGACTACAAAACCAAAGAGCTGATCGCTTTGGGTATGTCCATCGCTGCCCGTTGCGAACCTTGCATAACGCTACACACCGAAGCTCTGATCAATACCGGAGCAAGCCGCGAAGAAGTGTCAGACGTTCTGGCCATGGCCATTCAAATGGGCGGAGGACCGTCGATGATGTATGCGGCCAAGGCGTTGGAATGCTTTGACGAGCTATCAGTATGAAGAAAGGCCCCGGAGATCTCCGGGGCCTTTGCTTGATCATCCGTCCTTGCGGATAGTTTCGTTTTTCGGATCGTAGGGGCTGTCGCATGTTACGACCGCATCCCACAATTTGTCCTGAAGCTTGACCTTCAGCTTGGTGCCTTCGACCGCCAGATCGGGTTTCACATAGCCCATGCCGATGGATTTCTCGAAGGCGACCGAATAACCGCCCGAGGTCAGACGACCGACGCGTTCACCTTCCGGCGTATACAGCACTTCACGGCCCCACGGATCGGCATCCTCCGGCCCGTCGATTAGCAGGGTGCAGCATTTCACGCGTACGCCAGTCTCTTCCAGCTTGGCCTTGCCATAGAAGTCTTTGGACAGGTCGACAAAGCGCGGCAGGTCGGCTTCTAGCGGGGTCGCGTCGCGGCCCAGCTCGGTGCCGAAGGCGCGATAGGATTTCTCCTGACGCAACCAGTTCTGGGCGCGGGCACCGACCAGCTTCATACCGTGTTTCTCACCAGCTTTTTCCAGTAGGTCGAACAGGTAGTTCTGCATCTCGATCGGGTGGTGCAATTCCCAGCCCAGCTCACCGGTATAGGCCACACGGATCGCGTTGACCGGGCACATGCCCAGTTCGATCTGGCGGGCCGACAGCCATGGGAAGCGCTTGTTGGACAGTGCGGTTTCCGGATCGGCGTCTTTGATGACCTCTTTCAGAACGTCCCGCGATTTGGGTCCGGCGATGGCAAAAACGCCCCACTGAGTGGTCACATCTTGGATCTCGATGTAACCGAACTCCTCCATCTTGTCCTCGGCCGCCTTGCGCAGGTAATCGGCGTCGTACTCAGTCCAGGCACCGGCAGAGACGATGTAGTAGTTGTTCTCGCCGTTACGGACGATGGTGTATTCGGTGCGGGTGGTACCGTGCGAGGTCAGCGCGTAGGTCAGGTTGATACGACCGACCTTGGGCAGCTTGTTGCAGGTGAACCAATCCAGGAACTGGGTCGCACCGGGGCCTTTGACGACATGCTTTGTGAAGGCCGATGCGTCGATCAGGCCAACGCCTTCGCGGATCGCCTTTGCTTCGTCAACGGCATGCTGCCACCAGCCACCGCGGCGGAACGAGCGGGCATCATGGTCGAAGTTTTCGGGTGCATCCAGCGGACCAAAGTAGTTCGGGCGCTCCCAGCCGTTAACCCAGCCAAACTGTGCGCCACGCGCTTTCTGACGGTCGTAGGCCGGAACAGTCCGCAGCGGGCGGCAGGCAGCACGTTCTTCATCGGGGTGGTGCAGGATATAGACGTGCTCATAGCACTCTTCATTCTTACGTGCTGCAAACTCGGTGGTCATCCAGTTCGACGAGTAACGTTTGGGGTCCAGCGAAGCCATGTCGATCTCGGCTTCGCCGTCGACCATCATCTGCGCCAGATAATAGCCGGTGCCGCCTGCGGCGGTGATACCGAACGAGAACCCCTCGGCCAGCCACATGTTGCGCAAGCCAGGCGCGGGACCAACCAGCGGGTTGCCGTCGGGCGTGTAGCAGATCGGGCCGTTGAAATCGTCTTTCAAGCCGGATTCGGCACAGGACGGCACGCGCTCGGCCATTGCCATATACTGGTCTGCAATCCGGTCGAGATCGAGCGGGAACAGATCAGCACGGAAGCTGTCCGGCACGCCGTGTTCGAACTGCGCCGGCGCACCATGTTCATAGATCCCCAAAATCCAACCGCCGCGCTCCTCGCGTGCATAAGATTCGTTGTCAGCATCACGGACAACAGGGTGTTCGGGGTTGCCCGCTTCACGCCATTTGACCAGCTCAGGGTCTTTGTCCATGACGATAAAGGTATGCTCGACCGGGATCGCGGGCATCTTGATGCCCAGCATCTTGGCCGTGCGCTGCGCGTGGTTGCCCGATGCGGTCACGACATGCTCGGCGGTGATAACCACCTGCTCATCCGACGGAATGAGGTTACCGCCCTTCTCGACCATTTTGGTGCAGGTGACTTCCCAATGAGTGCCATTCCAGTGGAAGGCATCGGCCTGCATCTTACGGACAATTTCCACACCGCGCTGACGGGCACCCTTGGCCATCGCCTGCGTTACGTCGGCGGGGTTAATGTAGCCATCTTCGGTGTGATAGATCGCGCCCTTCAGATCTGAAGTCTCGATCAGTGGCCAGCGTTCCTTGATTTGATCAGGGGTCAGCCATTCATATGCGACATCACAAGTCTCAGCCGTGGACGCATAGAGCATGTATTCATCCATGCGCTCTTGCGTCTGTGCCATGCGCAGATTGCCAACTACGGCAAAGCCCGCGTTCAAACCGGTTTCTTCCTCAAGCTGCTTGTAGAAGTCGACCGAGTACTTGTGGATGTGTGTCGTCGCATAGGACATGTTGAACAGCGGCAACAGCCCCGCTGCGTGCCATGTGGACCCTGAGGTCAGCTCATCCCGTTCGACTAGCATCACATCGTCCCAGCCTGCCTTGGCCAGGTGATATGCAATCGAAGTGCCGACGGCACCGCCGCCAACAACCAGTGCTTTGACTTGGGTTTTCATTACCGGGCGTCTCCCCTTGAATTCAGTTGACACCATATGGCGCATTTGAATGCCCCGGCGCGACATTCATCCGACCAGTGATATAAAGAAAACGACCCGTGCACGGCGCAGAGCGTCGATTTTTCGTGCGAAGGGTTTCAGTTGCCCCCGACAGAGCACCGTTTGCTGCTGCCCAACGTGGCACAGGATGACTTACCCAAACCGCCCTTCCTGACCTTGACCTCAGCCGATGGGGCAACCTGAGGTTCGGGCTCATCCGCGTTCGCGTTGGCGTGGGCCACTTTGCCCATCAATCCCTTAATGAACCCGCCGATACCACCTGTGCTGGCCACTTCGGTTTCCACCTCGCTCAACGCGGAGGCAAGCAGCAGGTTCTGCGTGCGAATGTAAGATAGCTGCGACAGTTCCTGATTTTCGAAGACTTCGCCGTTGGTGATGTCCATGACGCCCTCGGAATTAAAGCCCGAACTGCTTAGCGTGTTCGCTACCAAAGCGGCCGCATCCAGATTTTCCAGCTTTTCCTGACCCAACCTTAGCTGCGCGATTTGCATCGTTTCATAGAGATCGTGCATTTCACCCGCTATTTCGGGCTGCCGGATCAGGGGAACTTCGATTCCGTTGCCGACAACCAGGGCCGGATGCGGCAGCAATGCGTTCAGGCCTGCATAATCGACGAGGCCAAGAAACTCTCGGACCGTCGCATCGCTGGCATCTGCGTGAAGGCGGATAACCACCTCTTGATCAAAACCGATACGCCCTGTGAACGCGCGATGGTTGGTCTTTTTGGTATCATCCAGCAGATTTCCGGTTGTTTCGATGAAAGCGACGCCGTCAATCACCGCATACCCTCGTTCGGCCTTCATCCCATCCAGAAACGCGTCCTGCGCACTCAGCGCCAATCCGGCCAAAGTGTTTCGTGCCGCTTGGGGTTTGAGGGTGATATCAAGCCAGATCAGTTCATCTTCTTTTGCGTAAACAGTGCCTGTCTCATTCAGCTTTCGAAGCGCACCGTCTTTACCGGCAGCGTTGAGCTGAAGCAATTCGGCGGGCCCGCTGATCGAACTAATAAGGGGTACTGGCCCAAATTCTGAAAGAACTCTGGAGACTGCCTTGGCGTCGGGCTCGATCAGGGCATATTGCGCCCACCCTTCTGGGGGGCTCGGAAGAAAAGCTTTTGCACCGGCATCCCATAGCTTTTGACGTTCTCGCGCCGCTTGTTTCACTTCCCGCTCTTTTTGGCTTTGATCGAACCGAGCTGAGATGGTTTCAACATAACCGCTCAACGAAAGCGTACCGTCTGTCTTTTTGTCCTGCTGGAAGTAATCTAGCCCCGCAAGGACCAGACCAACTATCAACGCAAACCCAATGAACCTTAGCGCGCCCATTATGACCTCAAAATCAATTGCTCCTCATTTTCGCAATTGATAGCAGCAGAATTGGGCACCCTTGTGGCTCTGAGGCGGAATTCCCAAGGATGCGCCGTTTCTACGTGTTCGACAGGATCTTTCCGGGGTTCATGATGTTATCGGGGTCCAGTGCCTTTTTGATGGCAGTCATATACGTGACCGCTGGTCCGAGCTCTTTGACCAGGTAGGGCTGTTTGCCCTGTCCGATCCCATGTTCGCCCGTGCACGTGCCTTCCATCGAAATAGCCAGATCATTCAGCCAACCGACGAATTGGTCAGCTTTGCTGACTTCGTCCGCGTTTTCCATGTCGATCAGCAGCAAGGAATGAAAGTTGCCATCCCCGACATGCCCAACCACGGGGGCCATAAGTCCTAGCTCACGCGCTTTGTCCTGAGTCGCTGTGACGCACTTTGCCAAACGCGAGATCGGGACGCAGACATCCGTGGAAATTCCCCGCGCGCCCGGACGCAGTTGCAAGGAAGCCCAGTACATATCATGCCGGGCTTGCCAGAGTTTATTGCGTTCCTCAGTCGTTGAGGTCGCCGCAAAATCGGTGCCACCGAACTCTTCCGCGATCTGGTTGAAGGTTTCGGACTGTTCGACCGCACCGTTTTCCGATCCGTGGAACTCGAGCAAGAGCAATGGCGTTTCCGGCAGGCTCAGCCCGGAATAGGCATTAGCGGCCTGGACCGACATTTCATCCAGCAGCTCAATCCGCGCCACCGGAACACCATATTGGATCGTCATCATGACAGCCTGACAGGCCGCATCCACAGACGGAAATGAACAACGGGCCGAGGTGATCGCCTCGGGGATGCCCTGCAGGCGCAGGGTAAGTTCGGTGATGATTCCCAGCGTCCCTTCGGCCCCGATCAGCAGTCGGGTCAGGTCGTAACCCGCCGAGGATTTCTTGGCCCGGTGCCCGGTTCGGATGATCTGCCCATCCGGCATGACCACCTCAAGACTAAGGACATTGTCCTTCATCGTGCCATAGCGAACCGCGTTGGTCCCGGACGCCCGCGTCGCCGCCATTCCACCCAACGAGGCATTCGCGCCGGGGTCGATCGGAAAGAACAGGCCCTGATCCCGCAAATGGGTATTCAGGTCTTCGCGCGTCACACCCGGCTGTACGACGCAATCCAGATCACCCGGGTTCACAGCCAGCACCTTATTCATCTGGGTCAGGTCAACCGAGATACCACCAGCAGGGGCGTTCACGTGACCCTCCAACGATGTACCCGTACCAAATGCAATCACCGGTACCTTGTGCGTGGCGCAAGTTTTGACGATCTCGGAGACCTCTTCCGTGGAATGCGGAAAAACCACAGCATCCGGGGATTGGTTTTCGATCCAGGTGGTCGTGTGACCATGTTGTTCGCGGATTGCCTGACCGGTTTGCAACCGGTCACCAAACTTTTGTTTCAGGATGCCGACAGCTGCCTCGATCCCCACTTCATTTCGCGGCAAAGCGACTGCCTGCACCATGGTCTTCCCCTTTGAAACGCTGGGCTATTCGCCCAGCGCAATTCCTTCACGACGTGGATCGGCACCGCCGACCAGCACATCCCCGATCTCAATCGCATGCAGGCCCGATGTCAGGTCGCGCGGGTTCACTTCAAAACCCAACTCGATCAGCGGATCCGAAAACCCTTCGGCGGCGGTTCCCACTTCGACGTCATAAGTGCCAAAACGATTGACGAGATGCGGCAGTGAAAGGGCTTGCTGCACATCCATGTCCCAATCCGCCCAGGCGATGATCGACTTGGCAACATAGCCGATGATACGGCTACCGCCCGGCGATCCGATGGCCAGAACAGGCGCGCCGTCCCGCATCACAATTGTCGGGCTCATCGACGAACGTGGGCGTTTGCCAGGCTCCAACCGGTTGGCAATTGGAACACCGTCACTGTGCGTTTTAAACGAGAAGTCCGTCAATTCGTTGTTTAGCAGAAACCCGTTTGTCATCAGTCGTGAACCGAACCCGTTCTCAATCGTCGTCGTCATCGACAGGACGTTTCCGTACTGATCAACGATCGAGATATGCGAGGTTGAGGGTAACTCGATCGAGACATCGTTGGCCCAATTCGACGCATGATCAAACTCGGGGTTACCCGGTGCGACCTCTGTCAGGGCGGCTTCTCCGCCTAGCAGAGCGCCACGGTCGGACAGATAAGATGGATCAACCAAGCCCTGCGTTGGCATGGGAACAAAATCATGATCGGCCATGTAGCGACCGCGGTCGGCAAAAGCCAGACGCGAGGCATCACCGATCAGGCGCCATGCATTGGTGTCTTCGGGGCCCATCGCAGCCAGATCATAGCCGTCCAGCATGCCCAGAATCTGACCAACGGTCAGCGCGCCTGACGATGGCGGGCCCATTCCGCAGACCTCATAGGCGCGATAGGTTGCGCACACTGGTTCACGCTCAATCACCTGATATAGCGCCAGATCAATTCCCGACAGAACGCCCGGGTTGCCTTCGGCGTTGCGTACGGTGCTGACGATGCCAGCGGCAATCTCACCACCGTAGAAACCGGCCGAGCCTTCCTCGGCCAAAATATGCAGAGTTTCGGCATAGGCCGGGTTGGTCAGGCGTTGCCCCTGCTCAATCGGCTTACCGTCGGGCAGGAAATATTCTGCGGTTGCAGGAAAGCGCGACAGGCGTTCGGCATCCTTTTCGACCAGGCCAGCAAGGCGCGGAGATACCAGAAAACCGGCGTCCGCCAACGCGATGCCATCGGTAAACAGGCTTGGCCAGGGACTGCGGCCCCAGCGCCGGTGTGCCTCTTCCAGCAAGGCCGGTGTCCCGGGTGTGCCCACCGACAATCCGCCGACAACCGCATCAAAGAACTTCAGCGGTTCGCCGTTTTCGTCATGGAACAGCCTGTGGTTCGCCTCAAGCGGGGCCGTTTCACGCCCATCCAATGTCGTCAGCTTGCCCGATGCAGCGTCATACCAAACCAAAAATGCACCGCCACCAAGGCCCGACGATTGCGGTTCGACCAACCCCAGCACAACCTGAACGGCGACCATTGCATCAGCCGCCGACCCGCCAGCGCGCAAAACCTTTGCGCCTGCTTCAACCGCCAATGGATTCGCAGCAGCGACCATCCAGTTTTCAGATGTGACCGGCTGCCCTGCCATCTTGGCCTCAAGCGCAGCGATCACCTCTTCGGTCAGGCCTTGCACCTGCCCCTCGGACGCGCCTTCGGGCGCAACGGCATCCGCCGTTTCCTGAGCAGTCAATGGTCCTGCCAGCACCACCGCCGACAGCAACACTCCCGAAATCAGACTTCGTTTCATCGTATCCTCCTGAAAATATACGTGTGCAAATTGGCACCGCCCGCATCAAAACACGGGAAACACCTGATCAAAGCATTGCGGGGACCACCTGATCCGGTGGGCGGTGACCGTCTTCGAAAGTCTTGATATTTATAATAACTTTCTCGCCCATTTCGATCCGGCCCTCTAACGTGGCCGACCCCATGTGGGGCAGCAGAACAACGTTTGGTAACTGTCGCAATCTTGGGTTCACATCCGTCCCATGCTCATAGACATCCAGGCCCGCGCCGGCGATTTCGCCCGAGCGTATCCGACGCGTCAGAGCGTTTTCGTCGATCACCTCACCCCTTGAGGTATTCACAATAACGGCTGTCGGCTTCATCAATTTCAGCCGCCGTGCATTCATCAAATGGAAGGTAGACGGTGTCGACGGGCAATGGACCGAAATCACATCCATTCGCGCCACCATCTGATCAAGGCTTTCCCAGTAGGTCGCTTCCATCTCTTGTTCGGTCTCGGGGCGAAGCCTGCGACGGTTGTGGTAATGTACTTGCATTCCAAATGCGCTGGCACGGCGGGCCACGGCCTGGCCGATACGCCCCATGCCAAGAACGCCCAAACGCCGCCCGCCGATACGTCCGCCCAACAAGGCATTCGGCGCCCACCCGGTCCAATCGCCCTTTTGCATGACAGACAGACCCTCGGGAATTCGGCGGGTCACAGCGAGAATCAGCGCCATGGTCATATCAGCGGTATCGTCGGTCAGAACCCCCGGGGTGTTCGACACCAGAATGCCCCTCTGACGCGCGGTCGAGACATCGATATTGTCGACCCCTGCCCCGTAATTCGCGATCAAGCGCAGGTTTTCACCCGCTTGCCCCAAAAGGCCACCGTCGATCGTATCGGTCACGGTTGGCACCAGAACATCGGCGGTTTTCACGGCCTTCACCAGTTCTTCGCGGGTCATCGGGCTGTCATCGTCGCGCAACTGCACATCGAACAATTCGCTTAACCGGGTTTCAACCGCCTCGGGCAACCGTCGCGTAACGACAACACTCAGACGTTCTCTTGACACCTCTGCACTCCCACTGCTTTGCAAACCTTCGCGCGCCATGTCATCGTGGCGCAGGATAAGGCGGGGCACAAGAACCCCATAGGCATTGAGTCGACCTTTTTTCGAAGCAAGATCAACAGGCACAAGAGCAGACAGTAAGTGAGTGGTTTTCTACCCGTAAAACGCCTTGTTTCGGCGGCATTCGCTGTTTTCCTAACCGTGCTTGGCACCCTGCCCGCCAGCGCGCAGGACAAGCGTGGCCAAGTCACCAACCTGCCCCTTCCACGGTTTGTCTCGATGAAAGCCGCCGAGGGCAATGTGCGCCGAGGCCCATCACTGACTCACCGAATCGATTGGGTTTTCAAACGGCGCGGCATGCCACTGCAGATAACGGCAGAATACGGAAACTGGCGCAGGGTTCAGGACCGCGACGGCGCCGGGGGATGGGTGCACTACGCCCTGTTGTCCGGTGTTCGAACGGTGTTAGTCGATGCCGAACTACTGCCCGTGTACACCAGTCCGGACCCAAAGGCCCCGGTCAGCGCCCAATTTGAAACCGGCGTCGTGGCGCGCCTTGGCAGCTGTTCGTTGGATTGGTGTCAGATTTCTGCGGGCGGGTATCGCGGCTGGGCACAGAAAACGAACCTTTGGGGCGTCGACCCAGCCGAAATCCGAGAATAACCTAGTCGGATAGGGGTGTGCGCGCGATGAAATCGCAGGTCAGCTTGACCAGTTCCGGACCAACGTCTTCTTGCAAGAAATGCCCCGCATTCGGCAAGATAACATGAGGCTGCCCTGCGGCCCCCGGGCACAGTTTCTGGAACACCGCATCAATCCCCGCCATGACCAGATCATCGGCCCCGAAAGCAGTGAGGACAGGTGTCTGAAGCCCTCGGATCACCTCCCAAGCCCGCCGGTTCGGACCCGAGGACGGATCATCAGGCGTCGCTGGCACTAGCATAGGAAACTGCCGCGCCCCGGCCTTGTAACTTTCATCTGGAAAAGGCGCATCATAGGCCGCGATAACGTCTTCGGACAGGGACGATACAGTTCCGCCTTTCAGAATTCCACCGGCCGGAAATACCGGAACCTCCTGGCTGAACCTGCGCCAGTTCTCAAACGCTGCGCCCATTGGCTGATCGCCAGTTGGCAGCGCCGTGTTGGCAATCACTATGCGCGCGAACCTCTCCGGCATCTCTGCCCATAACCGCAGCCCGATTAGCCCGCCCCAGTCCTGGCAAACCAGAGTGATGTTGCGCAGGTTTACCTTGCGCAGCCACTCACCCATCCAAGCCACGTGCCGCTCATAAGTGTAGTCGCTTCGTTCGGTTGGCTTGTCGGATCGCCCGAACCCAATCAGGTCTGGCGCAACCGCGCGATGTCCCTGCGCGACGAATCCCGCAATCATGTGACGGTAAAGGTAGGACCAGCTTGGCTCGCCATGCATCATCAGTATCGGATCGGCCTCGGCTGGCCCTTCATCCACATAATGCATCCGCAACTGGTCGCCTTCGGTGTCATCCACCTGCGCGTAATTCGGTGCAAACGGATAATCTGAGAGCCCGTCAAACCAGGTATCTGGCGTACGTAGAAACTTCATTCTCTTCCCTTTCAGAGTTTCCAACCCGAACGCCCTGCCACCAATGCGCGCATCCAGCCCATCGCGAAACATTAGATTTCAAAAACCGCACCGCAAGATCAGGCTCTATGAGCGACCCATTCCGCATAAACGCCGCGGCCATGGCAAACGACCAGATCACAGCAGGATTGAACACCTTTCCCAGGAAAACAAGCCACTCTCAGATCTTCGATTAGCGCCTTTAGATTTTTTTCAATCCGCACTCATTTTTTTGTCTGAAAGGTCTTGAACCCACCGATCAACAATCGTAGACAGCGCCTCACCGTTGGGGTGTAGCCAAGTGGTAAGGCAACTGTTTTTGGTACAGTGTACCGTAGGTTCGAATCCTACCACCCCAGCCACCTTTTCAAGATGCGAATTAACCATAAGCGTGCAAATTGCACTCGGTTCGTGCAAATTGTCCGTTGTCAGGGATTCGATACAAAGAGAATGCTCAAATTGAGCGATTAGTCAGTATCTGATGAAAACAAGTCTGCAAATTCGAAGGCATACTGCACTTGCGTTCGGCAGGTCGCGGCCCGAAGCGGACATTCATCGTCGGGCTTTGCAAACCCCGAAATGCGGACAAAACGGCCTTTCGCAACAACACTCTTAAGGTACAAGCAGACCGAGGTAACTCCGTTCCTTCCAGTATGAAAGTATCGTGCAAATTTACGCAAAGATCGTTTCAACGGATGCAGCTAAACGAACTAAAACTTCAAGATTTTTGCGCGACAATATAGCGGCTCTGGAGCATTGAGGCTTGATCAGAAGTATAATGCACGTCGAAGCCTGCGGACGCGATTTTCCTTTCAAGCACTGATCCAGACTCAAAATGCACAAACGGGGCTTTCCCAAGAGCCTGCATGACTGGGATAGCGATCCGACTGATCATCGCATACTTGAAACCACCGCTCTCAGGTGCGCAGACGGTTTTGGATATAAAAAGCCCACCGGGTTTTGTAAGCGCGGAAATGTGCTCGAGCGCTTGGTCCAAATCGGGCAGAAGATGAAGCAAATTATGCGCCAAGATCGCATCGTAAGAACCTTTATCTAAACCGTGCTCAAGAACTTCAGCCACCTTGAAAGTGACGTTCTCCAATCCTTCTTTAGCACGCTTCTCATCGGCAATCTTGATCATGCCCGGAGCGAGATCCGTGGCAGTGACATGGGCGACATGCGGTGCAAGCAGCAGCGCGGTTGAACCCGTCCCGCACCCGATTTCCAGTACGATGTCCTCCGCTTTCAGGTAGGACTTCGTAAGCTCGAGTGTTTTCAGATACCCTTCCATGTTGCGGATTGGGTCTGCCGCGTACTTTTGCGAGATTTTGCTCCAGAACGCGGCATCCTTGGACAAAGCAGTCATTTCATTACTCTCAAAAAAGGTTGTTGCCGTATCCTTTACTTCCAAACAATCATTTATGGAATTGCCACAATTTGCAGAAGTGTTATGCATAAATGCATGAACTGGAAGGCAATCAATTTCGACTGGAACCAGGTACGGTCCTTTCTTGCGACAGCCGAAGAAGGCTCGTTTTCTGCAGCGGCACGCGTTCTTGAGCAAACTCAACCCACTGTTGGCCGTCAAGTTGCTGCGCTGGAAACGGCCCTTGACATCACCCTGTTTGAAAGAGTCGGCAAGTCGCTTAATTTGACGACTGCTGGCGCCGAGCTTTTGTTGCATGTCAGAGAAATGGCGGATGTGGCGAACAGGATTTCTCTTACTGCGACAAGCCAGTCGCAAGCTGTTGATGGGCAAGTCAGGATTACTGCGTCCGATGTGATGTCTGCTTATCAGCTGCCACCTATACTGAAAACGATCCGACTTGCGGCACCGCGACTAGAGATCGACATCGTTGCTGCAAATGACATACGAGACCTACAGCGACGTGAGGCTGATATCGCAATCCGACATGTGCGTCCAACTCAGCCGGATCTGACAGCAAAGCTTGTCGCCGAGGCAACGGCCCATTTTTACGCAGCACCTTCGTACCTTGATCAGGTGGGACGGCCGAAAAATGAAAACGAACTTGCGAAATTGGACTTTGTCGGGTTTGGCGACATCGACACGATGATCGGTTTTCTCGATCCGGCGGGCATTAAAGTAACACGAAAGAGCTTCAGGATTGGCTCACAAAGCGGGATTGTATCCTGGCAACTGGTGCGCCAAGGTTTTGGCATAAGTGTAATGTCGGATGATGTGGCTGCCTTAACACCTGGTGTGGAGCGCGTGCTCCCCGACCGCGAGCCGTTTAAGTTCCCGATTTGGCTGGCGACACACTCCGAGTTACATACCGCACGAAGGATCAGGTTGGTGTTTGATCAACTGGCGGACCAACTTAGCGCAGGGACCATCAGGTAATCCGGGAGTTCGTTCTATGTCACAGGCTATTTCAACGCTTCACTTGCTATGCGGCAAAGTCGCTTCTGGAAAATCTACGCTGGCAGCGGAACTAGCGAAAAGAGACGCAGTCGTGCTCATTTCGGAAGATGAATGGCTTAGCGCCCTGTTTGGCGACCAGATGAAGTCCCTGCAGGACTACGTGAATTGCGCTTTGAAACTGCGACCGGTCATGGGGCGTCACGTGGCTTCTTTGCTGAAGGCTGGCGTTTCAGTGGTTCTCGATTTTCCAGCTAACACAATTGAAAATAGAGCTTGGATGCGCGACTTGCTGAAAGACACTACTGCGCAGCACCACCTTCACTTTTTGGATTTGCCAGATGAGGTTTGTCTGCACCGGCTGCATAAGCGCAACAGAGAAGGCGCGCATGCCTTTGCACCAACAGAAGATCAATATCGCCGTATTGCGCGGCATTTCGTGCCACCATCACCCGAAGAAGGTTTTAACATCATAACTCACCGTCAGTAGCGGCGGCACCAAACATGTTTCGAGCACCTACTCTGCATCGACGGATGAACGACTGCTTTGGGCTCAGTTCGGACGTTCGCCCGAATGTCGCGAGCAACCGCAATGCGGACTTTTCGGACATCCGCTTTTTCGCTCCGGAAGGCCGCTGCCAGACCAAATCAGACATGGCTGCAAGGTTGCTAGACGACGATGGCTGACTTTCATATTAGGGCACCCAACGAACAGAGAGGGCGCTAAGCCGTCGCTCGCCACTTCTACAGCCTAGGCATCAATCTGTGCATGCTTTTGCGCATAAAGTGGACTTTGCGACAAAGGATACTTCCTTGACTCTATGCCTGATAGGAACCACAAGAATGTATTGGAGAAATTTATTCGTCGTCGCAATGCTGCCGACTTCGATGATCCAATGGCCTTCCTAAAATCTGTAGCATGTGCCCCAGCTTAGGAACGGGTTCCGCTAGGGTGTTCGGAACGAACTCGTTACTCGCAAACCTTTGCAATTGTTTCCTGATCTTTGTCAGACGACGAACGACACATGAAAGCAGGCGGTACATGAACAATATATGGCTCATCAACTGCGTGTCTGATGCCCGATAGGTCCGGCCCCAGACACCACACTAACCAGACTTCAATCATATATATGCGCGATATTTCGTGTTTGATCTTGACATTAATCGTGTTGATTTCGGGAACGAAGCTCTCAGCTCAGGTAGCGCCTGAAAACACATATTTGACAGGCAGTTCCTATGGACGTGGCTGGGAATGCAATCACGGATTCCAGCGTATTGGGGATATTTGTGAGGAAATAGCAATTCCTGAAAATGCCTTCCTCACGTCAACGGGAGATAGGTGGACCTGCAATCGATTGTTTCGACGTATTGGTGAAGAGTGTGAGGAAGTAATTGCACCGGAAAACGGGTTCGTTGATACCCGATTTGGTGTGCAAGAAATACATTGCAACTGGGGATTTCGCAAAGAGGGCCGGAACTGTATTGCTATCGAAGTCCCTCTGAACGGTCGCCTGACCGAAAAGAACAGCGTAGATGGTTGGGTATGCCTGAGAGGTTTCATTGCTTCAGAAAGTGGCTGCGAACCTGTGGCCATTCCTGATCACGCATACCTCACATCTGACACCTATACCGGATGGAAATGCGAGCGTGGTTTCCGCACAATCAAAGGCAAATGCATGGCAATCATCGTCCCATCAAACGCTCATATAAACCGACGAGGCGATAGTTGGGAATGCAATCAACCCTTCAATCGCCAGAACGACAAATGCGTTGAAAAATTGTCGCGACATTAGGCTGTTGTAAGCCGCCGCCCCCACGAAAGAGCCGGAAGGATCAAACTGTGACTCTAGATTCGATTGACGAAAAACTGGGCAAAAAGCTCAAAGCCGAAAGGGCTCGCCGCCTAACTTACGGAATCAAATTATTTATCGCGTCAGTGGTGCTCGTAGCGGCGGTTGTTGTGGTGGTGTTCCTCTGATGCGCAATAGAGCCCCTCAAGTCAGTCTTCAAAACGCAAAAGCGTCAGTTCTTGGTCGGGAACAGCGAGAATTTCAGGACCGAAGTGTTCGAAAATCGCGAAATGCTGACGTATCTGGAGTTATTGAAGAAGAGTTCGGAAGGTACTTAATAAAAGCGGGTATTTTGAGCGGCAACAGCGTTGCGCGGGCGTTCCCCAAGCCACCTGCCAAGACACAAGCCATGATTGCCGACGCTATTGGTGAGACTCCGGCAATGGCTATTGAGGCGTTGAAAGAAATTCTTGAAGAACGTGATAAGAAGCGCTGCGATCAACGTCGTTTGGAAGGAAATTCCGGCACGCTTGTTCCCAGCGAACGGGAATACACAGAAGCCTTGCGCCAAGTCAGGTTTACACCGGCTCAGATCACTATGCTCAGAGCACTCTCAATCGCTGGGAAGAAAGGCCTGACTGTTGGTCAACTATCTCAGGCTGCTGGTTACAAATCGCGCGAGACATCCATCAAGGCCTTCAAAAAAGCAGGGCTGTTGATCGCGGAGTATCTGGACCTCGATCTTCCCGAAGCCGTATCGGAACAGAATGATAGTGCTGCACAAATCGTGGCCCTCTCTCATATCGAAAGTGACGATAAGCCAGCGACTTGGATCATGCATGAGGAACTGCACTACGCCGTTCGTTCGGTACTTTGATGTACGTACCAGCGCGCGCTTTCAAAGGGAAACCCGAACGGGACCAAATGCACGAAAGGTTGCACGGGTAGCTTATGCTGGTGAAAAGACCATACCCGCTCGAATTGATCTACGTACCTGTAAAGCGTGCAAAAACACTTGATCAAAACAAAGTTCTGACGCTTGCCAAGGATATATTGAGGAACGGCCAGAGTACTCCGATCCAATTGCGCGCCGACAACAAGAGGTTCGTGCTGATCGAAGGTCTCCACCGATTGGAGGCCATTCGCGCCCTCGGTGGTGACACAATTGAAGCCTACCTAGTACGTGCCAGGCTGCACTGACAGTTCTTTGGAACCGGCAGCCTCCCGGCCCAAACCATCCGTGTGCGGTTGCAGCAATCCAAAGTCTACTGAACGGCGGCTAAGGGCTCAAAGTAGACATTCAGAGAAGTCCGCCCAATGTCTGCTGTGCGGACAAAAGTAGCTTTCGCTGCGCTTGCACCAATGACCGTTTTTTCTGGTATTCATGGCCCAGTTTCTTTGCAAAACCCACGTCCAAAATATCTAAAACTCATCAAATTCCGGGACGTTGCCAAGCCTAATGAGGAAACTTGGCGACCCGACTTCGCCACTGTTCGGATCTTCACTGACCATGTAGGCATCGGCGCCAGCGCAATCGTCGGATTGCGCTTCTCTTTCTGCTCTGTTTTGTGCCTCCGCTGCCGTGGAGTATTCAAATTGCTTGCCAATTTTCAGGCTTCCTTGCCCTCCGCGTCCTGGCTTCTGTTCCACATATGTTTGGCAGATGTAGTGAACTTTTTCTGAGCTCTCATCTGAGAGTGTCATGGCAATATCCTTGAAACGAGTACGGGCGCTACTGATGCATGAGAAAAGTAGGGCTCGCTAGCTGCTTTGTTTGTGTTTCGCTCAATTAAGTTGCGCGAAGGGAAGGGCCAACGATCCTGTCACCGCTTTTTGGCGGGCTTCGGCGGACTGGCTTCAGATGGTGCCTTCGCATCCCTTTCGAGCCGAGTTTTGCGAAGCCGGGCGTTCTTAATCTGTCTTTGCTCTGCTTCTTCGTTGACCATTTCCCGAACGACCCGCGTTGTTTTTTCCATCGGCGTTTCCGCCTTGGGAACGTGTGCATTGAAGAGGGTTGCTTTTTTCGGCTTTGCCAATGGTTATTCTCCTATCCGTTTCCAACGGCGCATTTATCAGTTGAGTATTTCATATTGATGCCAGGTGATTGCCTGGTCCTTGAGAGACACGCACGTGACGTGAAGGACTGCGATGGAGCAGCTTTGTCTTAACGTCAGGAGCGGACATAGCTTTCATCAACGCGCTATAGTTCATTTGGAATCTCATTTCCGATCCCACGCTCTGCGTCGAATTGTAAGTGCCGACGACAAGATGATCGCTTGTTGCACCGATGAGTCTATTTCCAGGGGGCATAGAAAGCCCGAAAACGTCCGTATCTTGCTGGCCAATGGCGAGAACCAATTGTGTGCTCTGTCCACTTTTTGGGACAAGGTGAAGTCTTTTGAATACCGGGTCGCAGATGCTCTGAGGGTGAGTTGCAGGTTTGGACCCTGTTTCAATGACCTCGGCGACAAGCGTAAAGGCATCCGTATACATCCCACCTATCTGATCTCCGGATACCGGATCAACGCCCAGAAGTATTGCTTCCCCCAGCCTTAAATCGTTGATGCGCCCAGTTGGGTGTCCACCCAGGGCCCAAGGAAGGTTGGCCGAGTTACCGCCAGATACCGTCTGAAGGAAGGGACCACACTGCCCCTCTGTGTCATTCGCCAGGGCAGACAAGGCGCCCATGTCTGCGGCATTCGGGGCAATTCCACTCAGACAAGCGAAATTCGCTCCGATGCCCTTCAGCGCGACACCTGGCATATCCACCACTTGCTGTGCAATTGAGCCGAGGTATTTTGGCATGATCCCTTCGCGCAGATCGCCCATCTCAACCATCAGGATAATTCCGTGAATGCAGTCTTTCCGGATTGCGGCGGCGGCTAGAGCGGTAATCACGAGGATTTCTGTGTTGTAGCTTGCCTCACAGTACTGGACGACCTGATCGACCTGGCTCAGCATTGGTGTACGGATCAAGGTGATCGGGCATGTCATGCCCGCATTGCGTAACTTCCGAACGTTGCTAAGACGCGCTTCTGCAAGTCCCACAGCGCCACCGTCCAGCATGGCCCGAGCGATGGTTGGATGCCCGCACACCGCTTTGGTCACACCGGTGACGCTGATGCCGCGTGTCTTGAGGCGCCCGATCACAGTCTTTGCATTGTGGCGTATCTTGCTCAGATGCACCTCAATGCGGGGTGTACTCATATCGCAGCCACAGGCGTGGGTTGATGCAACCCAGGATAGGCGGCGACAACCATTGCAAGCAAATGCGATGCCGGCCGGCTGAGCACATCCGTTACGGGTAACCCGAGCATTTGTGACTGTGCGGCGATAGTGTCGGTAATCTCGGCCTCAGACATCCCCTCGTGATTGAGCGTGACGCCGATGACTTTTGTGTCAGCAAACGCTTCGATGAGGGCAATCTCACTTGCAGGCTTGGGCATTGACATATTGGGAAAATCACAGCGATGCGCGCGCTTTGGAGCGTGTTGAAGGATCACGGCGTCCGGCTGGCTGCCCCGCAGGATAAAGGCGGATGTGCAGAACGCCGGATGGCTCAACGCTCCTTGACCTTCAATCAAAATGACATCGGGTTGTTCAGCCTCGGAAGCGTCAACAATCGCACCTTCAAGCTCGCCGCAACAGAACTGCGGCGGCACGGCATCCATTGCCACTCCAAATTTTGCGCCCTGCATCAAACCCGTTTGGCCCGTACCAACAAGAACAGTCTTGATGCCCCTTGCATTCAAGGCGCGGGCCAATACGGTCGCTGTTGTCCGTTTTCCAATGGCGCAATCGGTTCCAAGAATCGCTATGCGCAGTGCCTTCACACCTGCAATACTTCCATCGAACAGACGCATATCCTTGCTGGGTTTAGGTTTTCGAATATCTCGAATGGTGACTTTGCGTTCGACTGCAAAAGACGCGATTTCGAGATCATCGCTCAAATACTCATGCAATCCACTGACGATGTTCATACCAAGTGAAATCGCGTCGAGAACAACGTCGCGATCTGTCGATGAGAGTCTCCCCGTAGAGGGTGCCATCCCGTAAATGAGGGTATCTGGGATGACGGTTTCATGGGCGACAGCAGCGTCCAAGCTTTTGAAGATCGGAATGTGGTTTACTGCATCGTCAAGAACCCGCCCACTGTCTTCGCCGTCGTGGTTGCCATCAATGACAGACAGGATCCTGTAGGCCTGTGAATGACGAACAAGGCCATTTGCAGTTTTGCCATCAATGTTGGCGAAGTTACCTTGGCAATAGATAATCGCAGTTGGCGGCAAGACGATCTGAGTGGCAGAGGTCGATCTTACGGGTTTATCGCTGGTCGATGGCGGCGCTTGTGCACCGCTGACGGGGCGACGGATAGTGTTAGCCGCGCTAAAGTCGGTTTTCATGATGTTTCCTTTTTGTGGTCGACGCCGAAGGCAACGCTGCCGTTACCATCGGGTATTTAAGTCGAAATTGTCGTGCCGCGCGCTCAGTTATTGAGAACGCACAGACCTTTAGACAGCTTGAAATTCTTATTGCATTCCCAACGGTTTCCGGACCTTCCTAGATGGGCATTCGCAGGAAGGTCTATTATTTCGCAGATCGCACCTGAGGCTGCGTATCCCCGCTCGCACTTCCATCCCGTGCCGTAGTCTGAATCGTCAAAGTAGGCATGTTTAGGGATCACAACGGGCGCGCACGATCCATCCTGTACAAAGTATCCACGTTCGCATGTCCAGGGTCGGCCGTATCCTGATGAATTCAGATACGCGTTGGCCGGGACTTCAATGGCGACGCAAAGGTCGTCCGATGCTTCGAACCCCCGTTTGCATTTCCATGCTGGCCCATAGGTAGTAGCGGCCAGATAAGCGTTTGCGGGCACGACAATTTCTAGGCACGCGTCGTCAACTTTGTGAAAACCCCGCGAGCAATGCCAGCGCTCACCTGATGGGCCAAGAAATCCGCCATCAGGTACAATCACCGCAACACAGGCCGTATCATCGGTCTTGCGAAAACCATGAAGACATTCCCAACCAGAGCCATAGGTGCGGTTGGTCGGATACGCATTTGCTGGCACTATGACAACGGCGCAGACATCGCCTCTCAGCCTATACCCGGCGTTACATTTCCAGCCGTCACCGTAGCTCTTTGCAGTGGCATTTTCAGGCACAGGTTGCGATGTGGATTGAGCATATGCAGGCGTTGAAGACAGAAGCAGAGCACAGATTGGGAGCACAATCAGAACCGCAATCATCTGAATGCCTGGTGACAGATGCGCTCCCCAGATCGCCTGACAGAGTTGCGGCATCGCCTTTGATTTATGATCCATCCAGCTCAAGCCCCGCGATACAGGCATCTGCAAGGTCACGGCTTGGCGTTTCCGACCCCGGCAGCGTAGCCCAACCCGTATCCATCATAGCTTTGCGGCGATTGAAGCCAGAGGCCTCTTGGAGGGTTACGATTATTTCTTCGCGCCTGGGGTCGGCCGCTGACCTGTTCAGGCAAACCGGCACCATCGCGAGCGTCACTTCTTCGCTTGCATGGTCCTTCGCCAATTCTTGAGCGCTGCCGCTGGTTGTCCAACCGCCCCAGGTAAAGCCAAGGATTGAGACCGCAATCGCACCACACAACGCACCGTAGATGCCTGGTTTCGTCCATTCTGGAAATGTCATTTTGGATCCTCTGGCGGAGAAAGCGCCGCCGCGCTGTTTTGTGTCTTTTTGCGCATTCTTATTCTCGCGCTTGAGCCATTCCCAAGCCGCGATGACCGATAGGCGCAGTTCGGGCCTACCGGAAGCTCGTTTGATCAACAGTTGCGTTGTGGTTCTTTGGCAAACCATCGGTGCGTCTGATCACCACAACGGATCAACAAACGTCACAAGCGATGTGGTTGTGCGCGAAAACATCGGCAACCTTCCCAAAACATCAGATCCAAGTAGAGGACGTGACAGCTGAATTTTCATGATGGAAGAACTTAGTTTACTCTGGCAGGCGATACGCCTAGGCCGCAGAAAACCAGAACCTTAGTGGGGTGTATATAACCACTTGGCGACGGTATTACAACGTTCATGGGCTTAACGCTTATTTCACGGCCCCGATACAGATGAAAGAATTGGTTACAACCCAGCCTTCTCCTTGTGTATAGGCAAATCCGTAGCCACTTATGCAACCTTCTTAGTATGCCACTCTGAAGCCGACATTCGCTGCATCACAGAAACATGTAGTTTGGGCTCAGAGCGGTCGTTCGCTGCGTTCCGTCTGAATTACCGCTCTGCGGACAAAGCGGACGATGTCCGCACACAAGATTTGCATCAATAACATGGCCAATTGACTTCAGAAGACAGGTTTTAGCCTGTCTAACATCCAGCGCATGTCAGGTGGCAAGACCGGTGGTTTTGTCGTCATCATTGGGGCTTGTGACAGCTGCTGGGCCGCTTGCAAGCATGCCTGGGCTTGTTCATGAAGTTGCATCTCAGTCAGCGCCATCGCGCGGAGTTTTAGGTGGCCAGCTTCATTTGGGCGCATGTCATAGGCGGCAGAGGCATCCTCAACACTGCCTTCGAAATTTCCGCCACAATACCTTGCAATGCCACGCATGAACAGCCGATATGGTTGCAGTGGATCCTGCTCGCCACGCTCTACGAGACGCGAAAATGCAGCATCAGCGCCCGCAAATTCAGACCTACGAAGCAAAATCTGACCTTCAAGTTCATGGTTTTCCAAATACGCGGGATTAAGTTGCCGTCCTCGTTTAAGATCAGCGAGCGCTCCTGAAATATCGTCTTGCACTGCAAGCCGGAAATTCGCTCGGACCCAAATGACATAGTCGCTCTTGGGCTCTTGCATCACCGCGGTGTTTAGGACTTCCTCACATCTTTTCTTAATTTCGGCAGACATAATCTTGTAGCGTGCACCGTGGAGCATGAGTTGTGCTTCCACGCGCATGCAAAGCGACATCCCGTCCAGCGGATTGAGCGAGATGGCACGTTCTATAAGTGAAAGTGCCTCTTCCCAGCTTTCTATCGTAACCTTGTAAAATTCATTGGCGGCACGTGCACGGAGCTCAGATACACTCAAGTCGTCAACTGGGAGCCCAGCAAGTCTATCCCCATCGAACGCATTGGTTTGGAGACGTAAATCCCCCTCTGCCTGCTCCAGGACAGTGTCGCAGAAATCGAATACATCTTCAGTCTGAGCTTCGTATGTCTGTGACCATACAGGCCTCGCGTTGGCACGTGAGACCAACGTAATGGTGAACCTTCCGCGCCTCCCAGCGATCCGAACGCGCCCGCGCAAATCATAGGTCGCGGCTTCTACAGACTTGGCAGATGCATCGAAAACGGAAACGCCCTTTCTTCGCGATACTCTTACGATAAGTTGATCACGGAGGTCACCAGCGAGCGCTTTGGTCTCTGGATCAACCGGCGCGTAATCAAAGGACTGGAATGCAATTGATGGTACATCACCCGACTTGCCTGTTGAACCGGGCGCAAGTCGCCATTGATATAGCCGGACCGGCTGCGAGATATTTTTTAGGCTGAATGTGCCAGCGTCGCTAAGCACTGCTGATTGTTCGGTTGACAGCTGACGGTAAAAGTCTTCCGACACCATCACGCCACCGGGCGGTGCTTCAGTTTGAATGCGTTGAGTGATGTTCACACCAGTGCCGTAAAAATCATCATCGTCTTCGACTATTTCTCCCAGATGGCAACCGATCCTTAGCTTTATGGTCGGGTGGTCATAAAGATTGCTTTGCACCTGAATGGCGCTGTCCAAAGCTGCACCGATTGAGGCAAAGGCAACGATCCAGCCGTCACCCATGCGTTTTAGGACCTCGCCACCGAAGTCGGCGAGCACTGGCTCCAATTGGTCGCGCTTGAGCTCTCGTACTGCTTCGATTGCGGCATCCTGATTGGCGTTCATCATAGATGAGTAACCGACCATATCGACGACCATTAGAGTTGTAATTCGCGAACGCACCGGAGCCCTCCGGCCACCAAACATAGTGAAACGCCTCGAACCAACAAGCAGTTTGCTTCTGATCGCAGTCGGACACGCATTTGGACAGTGGTTTTGCGAAGCCGTAACCACGTAAAGTTTGGGCTCACAACAGACATTCGAAAGTTCACAATGAGGAACGAACGGCGGCCCTGCGGACAAAGCGGTCCTTTCAGCGCTGTTGGACAAAAACAATTGCTCAGTGTCACCTCTGCAGTGCAAAATCTTTACGAATTCGCACTGGCGATAGGGTGGTCAGGCAACCCTGCTTTGCGCAAATTGTTAAAAAGGGCGTTTAACTTTTCTGTGTCGCGTAGCAATTCCTGTGACTTCACATATTCCAGACTGAGAGTGGGGTCGTCGGCCAACGCTTCGGCCACGATTTCACGTGCGCGCTCAACGTCGCCTCGAGCTACTCGGCTTGCTGCTCTGTAGAGCCGGGATCGACGAGTCTGGAAATTGAGGCTCCTGGCCTCTTCGTTGGATTCTGTGAAGCGCCCCAATGCGTATAGTGCCGCCACCTGCTCCTCGACAATCCAAACCGGCAAAAACGGGTCAAGTGTCGCCGCGTGCTCCAGTAACTCCAGGGCCCGCTCTGGCTGCCCATCGAAAGTGTAGAAAGCGGCGCAGCGCCCAAGAATGTAGGCATCGTTCGGAGCAAGTTGCATCGCTCGCTCGTGGTGGCGACGACTGGCGTCATAGTCATTGTTCAGCTTAATCTGTAAAGTACCCAGAATGCGGTGCAGTTCGGGATCCGAAGAATCCAGTTGCATCGCGCGGTTGAGTTTTTCTTCTGCAGATGCCAGATCGAAATCTGCCATACCGCTCCAGGAACACACGTCCATTGCAATGGGGCGCGCAAAGTTGGGATCGGCTTCCTGCGACTTTCGAAACCATTCTCGTGCTTCGCGGTAGAACGAGTCTGCCACAGTGCCCATACGGTGTTGTTCCAGACCCCGCAGATAATATTCATAAGCGGTCATATTCTCGGGCCGTTTCATACGGACCGCGCTAATCGCTTCGTGATCAATCCGGCCTGATACCGTGGCCGCCACGCGCGCAACTATCTCCTCCATCGCGTCGATTACTTCGTCGAAAGGCCGCTGAATGCGATCTGACCAGACAAGCCCTCCGTCGCTGGTTCTAGTTAGGGTCACGCTCAGACTCACACGTGAGCCCATCTTACGAACCTTTCCAGCCAATACGTACCGCACACCAAGCGTATCCCCGATTAGTTTGGGATCATCTGTTTGCAACGCCACGGAAGCTGTTCGAGAACTCACAAAAAGTGAACGGATGAGGCTCAGATCGTGGATCAATTCCTCGGTTAATCCTTCGGCGAGAAAATCTTGATCCTCGTCTGCTCCAGTTCTCGTCAGGAATGGCAAAACGGCGATTGAATTCGGCTTGATGGCGGATTTTGGTGCTTCAACGGTCGGAGCAAGTTGGAAAACATGGCGATCCGAAGAGGCACCGACGCGCATGATGCGCATGGCTTCGTCCAGCCCTTTGAGCCGATGTTCCCCCCGGTCTTCAAATGCACAGGGCGACACTCTACGGACATGGTCGAATAAGGCTTCCGATACGTCGATTTCACCGGGTTCGGCCAATTGCTGCAATCGAGCGGCGATGTTGACACCATCACCTCGCAAATCTTCCCCTACCCGAACGACATCTGCCAAATGCAAGCCAAAGCGCATAGACTGCGGTGTAAGACCCGGTGCTGTTGCAAGCTCTGAACGAGCTTCTATCGCGGCTTTGAGGCCATTGACGGGGCTTTCAAATTCAGCAAGCAAGGCATCGCCAGCTGTATTGAAAACTCTTCCGTGATGCTTGCTCACACAACGTGTAACGAGGTCTAGTCCGCTCAGAACTTGGGAGAGGGCGCTTTCCTCGTTTCCTTCCATTGCGCTAGTCGAGCCGACATAATCGCCAACCATGATCGTTGCCAATTTTCGGTCCAACGTTATGCTCCTCTCCTGGGCAACACCGAGGGTAGTGCAAACGCGTTGTTTCTCCAAGAAGAGTCGGTTCGGGCCTCATGAAAAGTGTCGACTTTGGGCTCGATGCGGACAATCAGAGCAATTCAGTGAACGGCTGCCTTGCGGACAAAGCCGACCTCTCGTTCGCAATTCTTAACGTCTGCTGTTGGCCCATCGCGACGATAGTCACTATATGGCAGTTGTGGCATTTCATGCCAGTTGCTTACGGCGAAATGTCATGCATGATCATGAAAAATGATCCTGCAGGCCGTAATGATAAAAAGTCAGATCACTTTAAAGCAACTCGAAGCTTTTGCCTTTGTCGTGGACACTGGCACCTTCCGCGCCGCCGCGACTGCTCTCGGAACAACGCAGCCTAATATCTCATCCCGGATTTCTGCTCTGGAAATGGCTTTGGATGTTGCGCTTCTTTATCGAGATGCAGGTTCCGTACGCCTGACCGAGAAGGGTCGGGAGCTCCTCGTTCTAACACGAGATATTCTTCGCGCCGGAGAAGCCCTGCTGGAAGCAGCGGGACGGCAAGAGTTGATCGAAGAACGCCTTCGGCTTGGTGTCACAGAACTTGTCGCTTGCACATGGCTGCAAACGTTCCTGCGGCTATTGCGACAGGAGTACCCAAACCTGCGCGTCGAGCTGGAGGTCGATCTATCCCTTCAGATTGAGGAGCGCTTGCGCGAAGGACGGATCGATCTGGCGCTGCAGAACGGTCCCTTTGCGTTTCAAGCCACCGGCGAACAGGCGTTGGCCGAGGAACCTTATGTTTGGGTCGCCAACACAGACCTTGCAAACGAGCTAGCAGGCGGGGCATCGGTCGCGCGTTTCTTTGACAAGGCCGTCTTGACCCATGCCCGTCATACGAGCGCGGCACGTGCGCTGCACGAGCTGGCTGCGACGGGTGGCTTTGACGCGGGCAAGATCATTCACTCAAGCGCTCTGTCCGCGTGTCTTCCAATGGTCAATGAAGGCTTGGGGGTTGCGTTACTGCCCCGGTCGCTGGTCTCGGAAGAGATGAAAGACGGACGTTTGCAATCGCTCAAGTCGGATTGGATTGCGCCACCGCTTTCGTTTTTTGCCCGTTTCAACGCGGATCGTGCACCTCGCTTCGTTGCCAAGGCTTGTGAGATTGCAGCATCCGTTCGGCCAGCGGACAAGTAAGATAACTTAAATTTATCAGGTATAGAAAATCTATTGATTTGATTTCTACTCTCTCGCAAGACCTACTGCCCTGAATTCAAGTGTTGCAGTGGAGATCATAATGAAGGCCGAATCTATTCGAATGGGCGTCGACATTGGCGGCACCTTCACGGATGTCGTCCTCGAAAAGGGCGGTGAACAGCACTCCACAAAGGTCCTGACGACCTATGCTGCACCGGAAAACGCCATTATCGACGGCATGCATCAGGTTTGCGCAAAGGCAGGTGTTGAACCATCCGAGATCGAACAGATCATTCACGGCACGACTCTTGCGACCAATGCCCTGATTGAGCGGCGTGGGGCAAAAACCGCATTGATTACAACCGAAGGATTTCGCGATGTGATCGAAATGCGGACAGAAAGCCGGTTTGAGCAATATGACCTGAACCTGAGTTTACCCGACCCGCTGCTACCCCGGCAGATGCGGTTCACGGTTCCTGGTCGGGTGAACGCGAAGGGTGAAATCCTCGTCGACCTTGATCGCGCGGATGTTGAGGCAGTGGTGGACCGGATCGCGGTAGCGGGGTTTGAAAGTGTCGCCGTGGGGCTGATCCATTCGTACCTTAACCCCGTCCATGAGGAATTGGTACGCGAGGTGCTGGCTGAAAAACTACCCGATGTTTCTGTGTCGATTTCTTCGGAAGTATCGCCTCAAATGCGGGAATATGAGCGGTTCAATACCGTTGTCGCAAATGCCTATATCATGCCTTTGATGGCCTCGTATCTTGGGCGGCTAGAAGACCGCCTGAGCGGCGAGGGTGTGAGATGCCGAATCTTCCTGATGCATTCAGGAGGCGGGATCATCTCGATCCAGAATGCCGCCGATTTCCCGGTCCGACTAGTGGAAAGTGGTCCTGCGGGGGGCGCAGTTTTCGCGGCGCATATCGCGGCGCGCTATGGCCTCGATAAAGTCCTATCCTTCGACATGGGCGGTACGACGGCCAAGATTTGCCTGATCAAGAACCAGACCCCCAAAACCAGTCGTGTGTTCGAGGTGGCCCGAACTTATCGCTTCAAGAAGGGGTCGGGTATGCCGATCTCGATTCCGGTGATCGACATGGTAGAAATCGGGGCTGGTGGTGGATCATTGGCCCATGTGGATGGCATGCGGCAGATCCGCGTCGGCCCGGAAAGCGCCGGATCGGAGCCGGGGCCTGCTTGCTATGGACGAGGCGGGCAGCGTCCGGGAGTGACCGACGCCGATCTGGTGCTCGGCAAGCTGGACCCAAACAATTTTGCCGGTGGTTCGATCCAGTTGCATCCCGACAATTCCAAAACGGCCCTTGCCGCTCATGTTGGCGACACGCTGGAGATGGACGCGGTTGAGGCTGCCTTTGGCGTGGCTGAAGTTGTTGATGAGAACATGGCCAATGCCGCGCGCGTGCATGCGGTAGAGAATGGTGAGGACCTGAGCGAATACACGATGATCGCGTTTGGCGGAGCAGCCCCGCTGCATGCGGGTCGTCTTTGTGAGAAGTTGGGTGTGGAGCGCCTATTGGTGCCGCCCGGGGCTGGGGTTGGCTCGGCTATCGGCTTTTTGCGTGCGCCGTTCAGCTTCGAAGCCAATCGCTCGGTGTACATGAAGCTCAGCGACTTTGATGGTGAGAAGATCAAGAGCCTGCTCACCGATCTCAAAGCCGAGGCGACAGGGTTCGTGCGTACTTGCGACGAGGTCAGCCCTATCTTGTCAGAGTTCAAAGTGTATATGCGCTACACGGGTCAGGGATGGGAAATCCCCATCGATCTGACGGAAGAACAGGCGATGAATCCGGATGCCGCCGTGTTTGAGGGGCGGTTCGAAGAAGACTACACGAAACTTTTCGGTCGTCCGGTCGCAGGGATGGATATCGAGATCACCGTCTGGTCCGTGAATGCCACAACGCCGCCTGAGGAGGTGTCCCGAATTTCCGAAACCGGTGGAAGCGCGCTCGTGGCACTGAACGGGACACGGCAGCTTTTTGACGCGGCGAGCACTTCGTATCTCGATGCGCAGGTCATTGACCGAAATTCAATGGAAACGGGCGAAAGGGCTAGTGGCCCTGCCGCAGTGACCGAAGCGGAAACGACGATCATTGTCCCTGCGAGCCGGGATGCCATTCGCCAACCGGACGGTTGTATCGACGTGGTGACGAAAGGAGTAGCACAATGAGCCAGGACCACTCCAAAGTCTCCTATCAGGTGATGTGGAACCGCCTAATCTCTGTCGTTGAGGAGCAGGCGCAGGCACTCGTTCGGACGGCATTTTCGACATCGGTTCGCGAGGCTGGAGACCTTTCCGCAGGGGTCTATGACACCCATGGCAATATGCTCGCCCAAGCGGTGACCGGCACACCCGGCCATGTGAACGCTATGGCGGATGCGGTTGCGCATTTCATTCGCCGGATCGGGCGGCAGAATATGATTGAGGGCAATGTTTATATCACCAATGACCCGTGGGAGGGCACAGGACACCTGCATGACATCACGATGGTCACGCCGTCGTTCCACAAGGGTTCACTTGTCGGATTCTTCGCCTGCACGGCGCATATTGTAGACATCGGCGGGCGTGGCTTTGGCGCTGATGCGCAAAGCGTCTATGAGGAAGGTCTCTATATTCCGATCATGAAGTTCGCGGACAAAGGTGAAGTTGATGAGACATTGGTGCGGATCATCCGGGGCAATGTCCGCGAGCCCGATCAGTTGATCGGCGACATCTACGCGCTCGCTACCTGTAACGAGATCGGCCACCGTCGCCTGATCGACATGATGGAAGAGTTTGATCTGCACCATCTGGACGGCATTGCAAATTTCATCCTCGAAAACTCCCGTCGCGCGACGCTCTATGCGATAGCAGCTTTGCCGCAAACCTCAGCCATAGGCGAAATGACGATGGACGGGTTCGACGTGCCGATCACGCTGAAGGTCAAAGTCAGCGTCGAAGGGGACCGGATCGTGACCGATTTCACCGGTACATCTGGTCTCGACAAAAAAGGCATCAACTGCCCGCTGGTCTACACCAAGGCCTATGCCTGTTATGCGCTCAAAGTCGCCATTGCGCCCGAGATCCCGAACAACGCTGCCTCGCTTGCCCCGTTCGAAATCACAGCGCCGGAAAACTCCATCGTCAACGCGCTGCACCCCGCACCGGTCGCCTTGCGCCACATCGTGGGGCATTTCGTGCCGGACGCGGTCTATGACGCCTTCGACAAGATCGTGCCGGGCCTCGTGCCCGCTGAAGGCGCAGGGTGCTTGTGCAACTTTCAAGTCAGCCTACGCCCCCGGAGCGATGCGCCCGCAACCTCAGATGCGCGGCGATCAGAGGTTCTGACATTCAACTCTGGCGGCTCCGGCGCGCGGCCTGAACATGATGGGATGAACGCAACCGCCTTTCCTTCAGGAGTTATGACTATGCCCATTGAGGCCACGGAACACGCAGGCCCCGTCATTATCTGGCGCAAAGAGCTGCGTTCTGACAGTGGCGGCGCGGGAAAGACACGCGGAGGTCTTGGGCAATATATGGAGGTCGGCGCGCAAGAGGGCCACGAGTTTGACATTCAGGCAATGTTCGACCGCGGGATCTATCCTGCACGAGGTCGACGCGGCGGTCATAACGGTGCGAACACAACAATTGAACGCAGTGACGGTGCCGTAATGCATGTCAAAGGCAAACAATTCGTACCGCATGGAGAACGGGTGATCATGGCTTTCCCAGGCGGAGCTGGCTACGGCGATCCATCTGAGCGGTCCAATGACCTTGTTAAACGCGATCTGGCGCGCGGATACATATCGCCCAAGACAGCGCAACAAGACTACGGTTTGTCGAAAGGCGACATCGCAGCGGTTCAAGCAGCCGTGGCAAAGGGAGAGAACCTATGAACAACCAAAGCCCAACGCAAAAGAGCTACGATATTGTCATCATTGGCGGCGCTATCATGGGTGCCTCCACCGCTTGGTTCTTGTCCGAAAACAAGGATTTCGATGGCTCGGTCCTCGTGGTTGAGCGGGACATGACCTTTGAAGCGTGTTCCACCACCCACACGAATTCCTGCATGCGGCAGCAGTTCTCGACCGAGCTCAACGTTCGGATCAGTCAGTTTGCGGCTGACTTCGTCAAAAACATTCGCAGCTATATGGGCGGTGACGAACGCGTGCCGGAACTTGGCATTCGGTCATTTGGCTACATGTATTTTGCGGACAATGAAGGCTTCGCTGATGTGCTGCGTGAAAGCCAACAAGTGCAACTGGCGGCCGGTGCCGCAACCCAGTTGATGACGCCAGACGAGATCGAGGCGGCTTATCCGTTCTACAATGTCGATGACATCGTGCTTGGGTCGATCAACCTTGTGGACGAAGGGTACTGGGACGGGGCGGCGGTCAACGACTGGTGGCGCAGGCAAAGCCGCGAACGCGGGGTTGAGTGGATCCAGAACGAAGTGGTCGCCATGACCCGCAATGCCTCGGGCACCAAAGTGGAAAGCATAACACTCGCCTCGGGCGAGGTTATCTCTTGCGGTCAAGTCGTGAACGCGTCCGGTCCGCGCGCTGATCGCACAGCGAGGATGGCAGGGATCGAGGTGCCGGTTGAACCACGCAAACGTTTCTCGTGGATTTTCAAAGCCGAGCAGCCTCTTGATCAGGACTTGCCGCTAACAATCGACCCGTCGGGTGTGCATGTGCGCGAAAATGGCGGCGGGACGTATCAATGCGGCGGCCATTCCGACTACGACCCTGCCGTCGACTATGACGACTACGTCATGGACCATTCCATGTGGGAAAACCACGTTTGGCCGATCCTCGCGACTCGCATCCCCAAGTTCGAGGCCATCAAAGTACAGTCCGAATGGGGCGGGCACTATGCGATGAACACCTTTGACCACAACGCGATCATGGGGCCACACACCGAGGTGTCCAACTTTATCTTCCTCAATGGCTTCTCTGGCCACGGGCTGCAGCAATCCCCTGCCATGGGGCGCGGCACAGCGGAATGGCTGACTTACGGTGAATACCGCGCGCTCGACATGACCCCGTTCAACTTTGAGCGGATCCCGGCTGGGCGTCCGATCATTGAGAAGGCCGTGATCTGATGCAACTCGCTTCCAACGTGTTCACGCGCGCCCTCGCCTCGGGGGATAAGCAAATCGGCGTTTGGATCAGCCTGTGCAGCAACTTCGCGGCAGAGGTCGTCAGCACCGCAGGCTATGACTGGGCGCTCATCGACATGGAGCACAGCGCCAACGACTATTTCAGCGTTCTTGGTCAGCTTCAAGCCTTCGCCGCATCTTCAACAACGGCTTTGGTTCGCGTCGAATGGAACGACGCCGTGGCGGTCAAACGTTTGCTGGACCTCGGCGCGCCGGGGCTGCTGTTTCCGATGATCCAATCGGTTGGGGAAGCCGAGAGGGCTGTTGCCGCGACGCGCTACCCGCCACGTGGCATCCGCGGCGTATCAGGGGCGACTCGGGCAACAGCCTTTGGCCGGATTTCCAACTATACTGCCCGCGTTGAAGAAGAAACCGCCGTGCTCTTGCAGCTTGAAACGCGTGCCGCTGTAGAACAGGCAGAAGCCATCAGTGCTGTGGACGGTGTAAGTGGGATATTCTTCGGCCCTGCCGATATTGCTGCTGACATTGGCAAGCTGGGCAAACCTCTGGACCCAGAGGTCTGGGCGCTGATCAAACCTGCCGCGCAAAAGCTGATCGCCAAGGGCATGCCGGTTGGCACTTTGGTAACAGACCCTGGCTTTGCCGCAGAGCTCTTGAACGAGGGCTTTACCTTTGTGGCCATCGCGACAGATACAGGGCTTTTGGCGCGGGCTGCAGATGCAGCTTTGGCACAGACCAAAGGCGCGCTGACATGAGCTTTGCCGCGTCCCGCTTAGCACAGGTCAAGCCGTCAGCGTCCGCTTGGGTCAGCCAGGCGGCGAAAGAAGCCAAAGCGCGCGGCGAGGACGTCATTGACCTCGGGCTGGGTGAGCCGGATTTCGACACGCCTGGTCACATCAAGGAGGCAGCACATCAAGCCACCCTTCGCGGCGAAACGAAGTACCCGCCCACCAATGGGACACTGACCATGCGGCAAGCGGTCGTGGATAAGCTGAGGCGCAAGAACAACCTGGATTTTGCCCTAGACGAGGTCATTGTCTCAAACGGTGCCAAGCAGGTGCTTTTCAACGCCTTCATGGCAACCTTGGAGCCGGGCGATGAGGTATTGCTGTGCGCGCCATATTTTGGGCAGTACAAGGACATCGTAACAATCTTGGGCGGAGTGCCCGTGCCGCTGATTTGCCCACAGGAGGCAGGGTTCCGCCTGATGCCTGAGCAACTGTCCAAGGCGATTACGCCCAAGACACGGTGGATTCTGCTGAACCAGCCTTCGAACCCCTCGGGCGCAGTTTATTCGGATGACGAGATCAAAGCTCTTGGGGCTGTGCTTGCTGATCATGAGCGCGTTTTGATCCTGTCTGATGAAATCTATGAACACATTCTCTTTGACGACCGTGTCTTCCGATCCTTCGTAGCACTCTGTCCGGACCTCCAAAACCGCACGCTAACGGTCAACGGCGTCTCTAAAGCCTATGCCATGACCGGTTGGCGCATCGGTTATGGCGCAGGGCCAAAAGACTTGATCGTGGCCATGACGAAAGTGCAAAGTCAGATATCATCCGGAGCCTGCTCCATTGCGCAGGCGGCAGCCGCTGCGGCACTGAATGGACCGCAAGAGGATGTCCGCCGCTTCTGCGCTGCATTCGAACGACGCCGCGACCTCGTGGTGGAGCGCGTTGCGCACATCCCGGGATTAACGCTCGAGGCACCGGGCGGTGCATTCTACGGCCTGATTGGCTGCGCCGACCTCATCGGGGCAAAAACCCCTGATGGCGACACCATCACGGATGACACTGACGTCACGGCCTTTCTTTTGAAAGCGGCACGTGTCGCCGCCGTGCCGGGCAGCGCATACGACCTGTCGCCGTTCTTTCGCATCTCAACCGCCGCCTCAGAAGAGGTTTTGAACACGGCGATGGATCGCATCGCCGCTGCTGTTGCCGACCTTGAAGGAATACACGCATGAAGAAAATCGTCCTCACCGGTGCCGCTGGTCGCCTTGGTTCTTATCTACGGGAGCCCTTGTCGAAGATGTGCGAAGAGTTCGTATCTTCCGACATTGCTGAAAGCGTTTCGAATCTTGGTACAAACGAAACCTATGTGAAGGCCGATATCACTGATCTCGATGCTATGGTCGCGTTGTTAGAAGGTGCCAACATGGTCGTGCATTTCGGTGCCGTCGGGGATGAGGCCCCGATGGAGGTACTCTGGGGCCCGAACTTTTATGGTGCCTATACTGTCTGGGAAGCAGCCTACCGCAACAAGCTGCGGCGTGTTGTCTATGCTTCCTCCATCCACGCTGTGGGCATGCACAAGAAAACGGACTTCATTGGCGTCGACGCGCCGCACAAGCCCGACACGTTCTATGGGCTTGCCAAGTGTTTTGCCGAGGACCTTGCAAGCCTCTACTGGGACAAGCGCGGACTGGAATCCGTGTGCATGCGCATCCTGTCCTGCGCACAGCCGACCAATTCGCGCGCTGTGGGAACATGGCTGAGCTATGATGACATGATTCACATGGTCGAACGCGCCATCACCACTCCGATCACAGGGTTTAGCCTCGTTTATGGTGTTTCTAACAACGACCGCGCACCGGTCGACAACGCCAAGGCACAACACCTGGGTTACCGCCCCAAGGACAATGCCGAGCAATTTGCGGCGGAAATCTACGCTGAAGAGGGGCCGCTCGATCCTCACGAACCGGCAAATACACACCACGGAGGCCCGTTTGCCGCCGTTGAATTAGGCAACAGTGGCATGGCCCACCTGAACTTGAACGCAGATGACACGGGGAAGGACTGAACTCATGGACAAAGTAGCTTTGATCACGGCCGGCGGCTCTGGCATGGGCGCGGATTCTGTCCGAGCTTTGGCCGCGGATGGTTTCAAGGTCGGAATTTTGTCGTCGTCCGGCAAGGGCGAGGCGTTGGCGAAGTAACTCGGTGGCGTTGGCGTCACCGGAACGAACAAGTCTCAAAAAGACCTCCAAAAACTCGTCGACGCAGCGATGAACCATTGGGGCCGGATCGACGTGCTCGTCAATTCGGCGGGTCACGGACCTCGCGCGCCGGTTTTAGAGTTGACGGACGAAGATTGGCACGAAGGCATGGAGGTCTATTTCCTCAACGCCGTGCGCCCGTCGCGTCTGGTCACACCGATCATGCAAGGACAGGGCGGTAGCGCGATCATCAACATCTCGACCTTTGCGGCGTTTGAACCAAAACCGGTCTTTCCGACCTCTGGCATCATGCGCGCTGGCCTTGCCGCCTTTACCAAGCTTTTCGCCAACAAATACGCGGCTGAAAACATCCGGATGAACAACGTCCTGCCGGGCTTTGTAGACAGCTTGCCAAAGAAAGAAGAGTTCCGCTCCATGATCCCGATGGGTCGGTATGGCAATTCACTTGGCGAGATCGCCAGCGTTGTGGCGTTTCTTGCATCAGAAGGCGGTGCGTATATCACTGGTCAGAACATCCGTGTAGACGGCGGCATAACAAGGTCCGTTTGAGGTCGGGTTCTTGGAGGACAGTATCTACACCTGCTAGGCCCTCGTTTGTTAACTTTGAATGTCTGCATAGTAGGCTTTGCTGCTATCGATGCACTTCGCAGCATTCGGTAAGAACGGGCTCGCTCCTGCCGTTCTCTGAGTCATTGATGAGCGTCTGTCCGCATAACTGACATAATACAGTCGGGATACTTCGCGACGGCGAAACGTATCTTGCCCGCAAAAAGCAGAGGTTGATGGGAGCCATCTCAACATCCGCTTTCGGAGTAATGGGGAATCTTCGAAAAAGTCTTCGAGATGCAATACTCGCGAAAGCCCGTCAAATCTGGGATGTCCTTGTATAGTTTCAATATTTACGGCATGTTCTGGCACTTCCAGTGGTGTTGTTCTTTGTTTTCACTTGCACGCTTATGCTTCCTGATTTTACGCTTGCATGCTTATGCTTCATGCGTTGCACGGTTATGGTGTCTCAGTAATCTCGATTCTCATTAAAATATTGTTTTAAAATGATATTTTTGCACAACCTATGCAAGAAAATGCTGATTTGTGCACGCTTATGCTCAATTTGCAAAAAGTCAGGAAAATAAGGGGCGACAGAGCCCCCGAAAAATCCGATGTAACACAGACTGCCAGAAATCGATACGGCGGTCTGTAGCGCAAACCCGGTGACTATGCAGGCCCCTAACTAATGCGCCGCGACCGTATTTTCTATTTCCGAAAACGCCTGCCAAAAAAAATATCAAACCAGGTCCCAAACCAGTTTCTTTGCCTGCCGCTGCAAACCGACCTCCCGCTCGACGCCGTGAATCGCGCAGCCGCGTTGCTCACCGTCCTCGAACAGATGGAGAAAATACACGTGGAAGCACTGATTAAAGATTCGCGGACCCCCGAGACCGCCAAAGCCGTCTTGACCGAGATGCTACGCTCAGCACTTGAGGTCATGTTGCAAGAGCAAAACCAAGACAGTGCCTTGAGCGCTGGCGAGGTCGACCAGAGGATCGAAGCGCTGCAGGAAGAAAACCGACGTCTCCGGCAGACCGCAAGGAACAGACAATGGACCGACGTCGAGCCTTTGCTGCGCGCCGCTGGAGACCGCGTTGCCCTAAATCTTCCAACGCCGATTTCAAACGATCTGGGCAAACGTGCGACAGCTTTGCAACGTCGGCTCAATGACGCGGAAGTTGCCGCGCAAGAAGGCGACGACGTGCACTATGCCGGCTCGGAACTCTTGGCTGAACACGGCTGGATGACTTCGGCAAGTTCGTTCAGGCACCGGTTCAGCTTTCCCGGGCACGCACAGGAACCGACAAAAACTATCCCACCAAGGCCATGAAGGAAATAACAGCTTCCGTTTTTCTTTCTGTCTTTCTTTCAGCCTACGCCGCTTGATGTCAGGCCGCGACTAATCTTCGGTTTGCCATAGCAATCTTTGCAACACTAAGACGGGTATTTGCTCGAGCACGGATGTTCATTCTCACAAGAAACTGGGCGCGCCTGAACGCGCCCAGTTTCGTCAAGTCGCGACGTGAGATATCTCTTTGTCCGGCGAGTATATGTCCAAGATATTCCAATGTCCGGTCGTTGGTGTTGGGTTGTTGATCATTGGCACATCGAGCACGGTTGGCTTGCCACTGGCGATTGCCGCTTCCAGTGCCGGCAACAGTTCGTCGGCAGCGCTGAGCCTGTGCCCTTCCGCGCCGTAGGCTCGCGCTATGTCGGCATAGCCCGGTCCGTTTGCGGGTGCGGCGGCTGATCCGGGGAACGTGGTTCCATAGGTCAGACCGTAATGCGCCTTTTGCAGACCTGCTATGGTTCCGAAGGCATTGTTGTTCATGACCAGCCAGATAATGCCCAGATCGAGTTCGACGGCCGTTGCCAGCATCGACGGGTTTTGGCCGAAACCACCATCGCCAACAAGGCTGATCACCACACGATCAGGTGCCGCCAGTTTCGCGCCGATCGCACCCGGAGGACCGAAACCCATCGTCGCGAACCCACCCGGGGTCAGGATTGAACCCGGCGTCAAAATGTCGAACTGTTGCCCGACACCGTTCTTGTTCCACCCAACGTCCGTGGTGATGATGGCATCCTCGGGCAGTGCCCTGCGGGTATCTGCCAGAATACGCTCGGGCATCATTGGAAAGGCCGATGAGGTCGCCATTTCCTCGTTGCGCGCTTTGAAGTCCGTCCGGAAGCCAGCGATCTTCTGCTCCAGCGTGGGGCGCTTGAAGCCGTCCGGATACATCCCGCGGGCGACCCGGTTGAGGACGCGCAATGCGGCCTTGGCGTCAGCAACGACTCCGATCTCGGTGGGATAGTTCCGACCGATCTCCTGCGGCTCAATGTCGATATGAATGACCTTCGAACCGGGAATGTTGAATGTGTATCCGGGATACCAGCTGGAACAATCGGCCTCTTTGAACCGGGTTCCCACCGCAAAGATGTAGTCCGCATTCAGGCAGGACTGGTTGACCAACTCGGTGCCCCAAAACCCGGTCATTCCCAGCACAAGCGGGTGGTCGTCACGCAATGCACCCTTGCCCATCAGGGAGTGTGCGACTGGAAGGCCCATATGTTCAACAAATTCTCGCAACTCCTCGCTGGCCTGTGCCAGAAGAATACCACCCCCGACATAAGCGACTGGGTTTTCGGCTTTAGCCAACGCTTCGACAATCTCTCCCGCTGTCTCGTCGTCAATCGACGGTTTCTTGAGCGCGCGCGTGTTATCGCGGATACGGTCGAACCTGTCCGAGGGGATCACCTCTGAAAAGATGTCCATGGGGACATTGACCAGTACCGGCCCGGGCTGGCCGCTTTCAGCGAGATGAAACGCCTTTTCCAGAATCTCGGCCATCAGGTCTGCCCGATCCACCCGCCACGCGCGTTTGACAAAGGGGCGATAAATCTCCCATTGGGCAGCGTCTGCGTGCAGGTTCACCTCCTGATGCGGGTGTTTACCATAGTAGTGCGTAGGAATATCGCCCGCGATCACCACCATCGGGATACAGTCAAGCGCCGCGTTGGCGACCCCGGTGGCGCAATTGGTCAGTCCCGGGGAGAGGTGGGACAGCACCACCGAGGCCTTGCCCGTCACGCGGGCATATGCGTCCGCCGCGTGGCTGGCGATTTGTTCGTGCCGTACGGTGACGAAATCGATGGGGCTATCCGCCAGCGCGGCCAAAACCGCTATGTTCGTGTGGCCGCATAGACCGAACACATGTTTGACCTCACGGCGCTCAAGGAAATCGACGATGTGCTCAGCAACGGTTTTGCCGTCCAGTTTCGCTCCGTCCATCACGCGACCTCCTGTCCGTAGAATTCACCGAACAAGTCCGGCTCCGAGGGGCGATCCTCGGGGATGGGACGGCTTACCCAAGTGTAGTTCATCATGTGTTTCATGGTGACGTTTTCGTTGGTGATGTTGCCGCCCCAGATGCCGCAGCCCAGGCTGCTGGTCATAGGCATGCCATTGGTCCAGGCACCCGCATTGGCCTTGGACTGAGGCTGTCTAACCATCATGCGGCTGACCGGAGCCAGACGCGCCAACCGGTCGATGTGATCGTCATTGTGGCTGTAGATGCCGCAGGAATGGCCCTTACCCCCGGTGTTGTAGATCTGGCTGACCGTTTCCAGCGCACCATCGAACGTTTCGAAGTGATAAAGCGCCATCAGAGTGGTCAGTTTTTCCTTCGAGAACTTGTGCTGCGGGCCGATTTGCCCCTGATTTTCAACCATCAGAAACTTGCGATCTTCGGGGATGCTAAAACCGGCGACCTTGGCCGTTTGCTGCGGCGGACAGGCGATGGTTGGAAACGTACGGTTTCCCTTTTCATCCCACATGGCCGCTTCGAGCATGGCCTTCTCTTCATCCGAACACAGGTAGCCACCCTCAGCTTGAAGCGCCTTGACCATATCGTCGTAAACTGAGCGCTGGATGATGATGTTGCCGTCGGCCGAGCAGCCCGACCCAAAGTCGGAGGTCTTTGAAATGCGAGCGTTCTGCGCGGCGATGTCCAGATCGGCGGTTTCATCGATGACGATGGACGAATTGCCCGCGCCGACGCCATAGGCCGGGCGCCCTGAACTGTACGCTGCTTTGACCATGGGCTTGCCTCCCGTCGCCAAAGTCAGGTCGCAGATCTCCATCAGGTGTTGCGTCAATGGGATCGACGGTTTGCGAATGGACTGAAACAAGTCCTCAGGGGCACCGGCAGCACGACAAGCTGCACGCATGACTTCGACCATTTCAAAGGTGGTATGGGCAGTTCGCGGGTGCGGGCTGAAGATGACCGCATTCCGGGCGTTCGCGGCAGACACGCCGGTCACCGGTGGCGTCATCGCAGGGTTGGTCATGGGAATCAAGGATGCGATCACACCAGCAGGTTTGGCGTATTTCACGAGCCCCTTTTCTTCGTCGACTTCGACGATCCCCGTCGAGGGCATGCGCAGAACATCACGCAGCACCATGTGAATCTTAAATCGCTTCGCAGGGCGCCCTTCGCGATCTCCGATACCGCTTTCGTCCACGCCCTGCTGGGCCAGACGCGTGAAGGTCTTCTCGTTACCAGCATACCACGCAATTGCCTGAGACAGGCGGTCCAGCCTGTCCTGATCCCAATCCTCGATCTCGGCCATAGCAGCGCGGGCGCGTGCCAGCATATCGGCCGCCATGTTGCGGTCGTTTTCAGTGAGCTCTTTGCCCATGATGATCCTCTTGGTGTTTTAGAATTGCAGCATCGGGCACACGACGCTGTGACCGCGCCTCGCCGAATGTTCGCTTGGCGTGGCTGAGACAGCGACGCGCGTGTTCTTCATATCCCAACTCAGCAACGCGGCTTTGGTTGGGTAATTCAATGGAGTAGTCGACGGGCGGCATCCGTTCGATGATGCCAGTGAAGTCAATCCAGCCTTCGCCGGGATAGAGCCGCGCATCGCGGGCCAACTGGATCATGCCCTCACGCGTATCGGCGATGCCAGGCAGGCAATCAGAGATATGCAGGAAATGAAACAGATCCGAGGGGACGTGTAGCAACTCTCCCAAATCCACGCGGCTGAGGTGCAGGTAAAGCGTATCGACCAGAATACCGCCGTTGGGTTGATCGGAGGCACGCACGATATCAAGCGCCTCATCCAGAGTGCGCAAGCGGGAGAAGCTTGGAAACTCAAGGTCCACTGTTAGCCCATACGGAGCCGCCAGTTCGCAGGTCTCGGAATAGACGTCGATCAGGAAGTCACGATCATCGCGGATGTTGGTCCACGCGCTCATGATCATACGCTTGGCGCCCAGTTCCCCGCCGATCTCCAGCGACGGCTCGAAACTGCGCGGATCGACATCTTCGGTAATGCGCGCAAGCTCGACATCGAGGACTTTCAGACCGGTTGTTGAAAGCGCAGTTTTGGTAGCCTGCACCTGAGCCTTGTCGATCGGGGACTGGGTGAACTCTCCAGGCACATGCATCGGAATGAACCGGGGGCTGACGGCATCGTAACCGGCACGTGCGGCGATATAGACCAGCTCGGGCGGCGTACAGCCAATCAGCGTCAGATGCGCCAAGGAATAGAGAGAGGGGCGTGTGCCAGCCTCTTCGGGTTTCGCCATGAATGACAGCTCCGGGTGTCTGCGAATCTTATTTTCATCACACGTATTAAAAAATATATGATATTTTTTAATATATCAACTTTTAATGCTGAGCAGAAAATAGAAACGCCCGAGCAATAGCTCGGGCGTGTTTAACCTTTGTGCTGGCAGAGCATTAGATGGTGACCCAGTCACCTCCGGACTGGTGAGAGCGCACAGAGGCATCAATGAATCGGACACCGTCTGCGCCTTGTTCGACACTGGGGCAAGCAAGCCAATCGGCCGGAACGGTAACGCCATCCCAACGCGCGGCCACGGCCATGGCAAATTCCGTATAGAGGTTGGCCCAGGCTTCGATAATCCCTTCGGGGAAGCCACGCGCGGTACGGATCAGACGTTCCGCACCGCGGCCGATGCCGTGCCCGTGACCTCGGCTGATGATACGATCCGGCTCACCAAACCGATTGAACTTCAGCTGTTCCGAGTTCTCCAGATCCCACTCCAAGCCCCCTTCGCTGCCGAAGACCCGCAACCGCAACCCGCCCCGGTTTCCAGGGGCAAGGCGCGTTGCCATCAGGGTGCCCGGAACCTCGTTTTGATAGCGGGTGAACATGAATACCGTGTCTTCCAAAGGCTTTGGCGCGCCGCAGACATGGAATTCGGCCCTCAGGTCGGTCATCGGCAGGCCCGAGACAAAGCTGGCGAGATGCGCAGCATGGGTACCGATATCGCCGACACAACTGGTCGGGCCTGAAATCTTGGGGTCCAGCCGCCATTTGACATGAGGCGCATCGGCCACATCTTCGGGCGTCATCCAGTCTTGCATGAACTCGACATGGACTTGGTTGATCGTGCCGATGCCGCCTTCCGCCACGATCTGCTTGGCCTGCCGGATCACCGGAAAACACGACATCGCATAGCCGACAGCAAAGACCTGCCCCGTGCGCGCGGTAATCTCTTCAAGCCCTTCGGCCTCGGCAACTTCGTTGGTCAGAGGCTTGTCGCAGAGCACGTCAATTCCTGCCTCCAGAAACGCTTTGGCCGCTTCGAAATGAACGTGGTTCGGGGTCGTAATCATGACGGCATCCACACCATCCAGGCGCGCCGCCTCGGCCTTTGCCATCTCGTCGAATGACGCATAGCACCGGTCGGCCGGCAGAAACCACTCGGCCCCACGCGCCTTGCTGCGCGCAGCGTCAGAACTGAGCGCGCCTGCGGTGACCTCCCAACGGTCGGTCATCCGCGCAGCCGTTGCTTGCGTGACAGAGATACGTCCGCCGCCAACAACGCCCAGTCGCAAACGGCGAGACAACCGGGGGAAAGGTCCGTCAAAGTTCAGGTCTTCGGGTAAAAGTCTCTCAGCCATTCTGAATCTCCATGTCCGGGACCCGCGCGCCTTCCGGAAGCATTTCCACCGCCATGAAAATGCTGGGGGTAATTGTCTCGTATTGATGCCAGGGATAGTTGCCTTCGGCGTCATACATCGGCTTGTGCGTCGTGCCCGGAGCCATGAATTCTTCAAGGTAAAGGGTTTCAACGTCCCGTTCGCGGCATTGCTGCATTTTGCCAAAGCCAACGATTTGCGTATGCACTTCGCGAAACCCCGGTACCGGGCAGAACGGATGATCCTTATGCAACCCGACATTCAATGGGACCGAACCGGAATGGTACATAGTCAGTCCAACGTTACCCACAAAGACCTTCGGCGACATGTAGTGGCTGACACCAAGCAGACGCTCCTCTTGGCGAACATCAAAAGCAGATGGCCATGTATCTTTCACCCATGCGAACAACTCGTTGTCATCCGCATGGGCGTCGAAATCGTGGACAATGACTGCACGTTCCACGCCGCTAAGCGTGCTGTCTTGCACGATCACAGAGGAAAGCGGTCCAATGGTCTGATCCTCGACAGAGAGATTTCGCCCCCCAAGGTTAAGGACGATGGCGCGACCCTCGATAGAAATTCTGCGCTCGTCAGTTATGTGCTGGACGCGAAAGAATGGCTGAACAAAGTCGAGTGTCTCAATCGGCATGAACCAATTCCTTCCTTTCATCGTTAAGGAAATCGACCGGCAAAAGCTCCGGAGCCGCGCAACGGCTTTCTATCGTCTGATAGGCGCCAAATTTCGGTGCCCGTTCGATCGCGTCCATGACCTCGAAAACGTGGTAGGCAAGCGCTCCACTTGCACGGGGTTGGCGTCCTTCTTGCGCCGCCAGGGCCAGATCCAAAAGGCCGAGCCCACGGCTGTCTTCATTGAACCCGTGTTTGTTTTCGACCACCTGCCAGTCTTCGCGACCGGTTGGACGAGGCTGATGAGACCAGCGCGAGGTCTCCCGCGTTTTCAGCCAGACATCCCCTTGAAAGATATTGGCACCATGAACCGGGTCAGGATCAGGAATGCTGATGGTGCCGTTTTCACCGTATATCTCGAACCGCGGAGTTTCGCTGTCCCAGACGTCGAAGCTCATGGTCATCGACCCTATAGCTCCGGATGAGAACTGAAGTAGGCTTAGGGAGTGCGTGTCGACTTCGACATCTATCCATTCGCCGTTGCGAGGGCCGTTTTCGATCATCCTATTGTCGAACGTGCGCCGAGCCATTCCGGCAACCCGGTCAACGGGACCAAGGCAGCAGATCATGGCGGTCAGGTAGTACGGCCCAAGGTCCAGCAATGGCCCACCACCCGCCTTATAGTAGAAATCCGGGTTGGGATGGTGGCGTTCTGTCCCGTGGGTACCGACATGGGCAAAAACCCCTGTCGGTTTGCCAATTGCACCCTCGTCGATCAAGCGCCGAACGGTCTGCCAGCGACCGCCAAGAAATGTGTCGGGCGCACAACCGACCAGTAACCCTTTTTCAGAGGCCATGTGCAGGATCGCTTTACCATCCGTTCGATTCATAACCAGCGGCTTTTCGGAATAGACGTGCTTGCCCGCCTCCAACGCGCGCAGGCTGATTTCGGCATGCGCCGCCGGAATTGTCAGGTTCAAAACGCAGTCGATCGTCGGATCGTCAAACACTTCATCTGGCGTGCAGGCCTTGGCGATGCCGTATTGATCCGCTTTGGCGCGGCTTTCAGAAGGATCAAGACTTGTACAAGCCACGACCTCGACGCTCGAAAAATTGGATAGTGTCTTTAGATAAATATCGCTGACACGACCACAGCCAATAAGGCCGACCCGGAAGGATTTCGATGTCTCACGTGTCATCATTCCTGTCTTCGTAGAGGGGTAAGTAATTCGGGGGCATCGGCCCTTTGTTCCGACCGCCCTGCCCCATTTGCTCCCAAGCATGGGCGAGTATTCCGACCGAGCGGGACAGGCAGAACAGCCCTCGTGACAAGGGCGCAGGAAAGCCAAGTTCGCAGAAGATCACAGCTGTCGCGCCGTCGATATTCATGGCAATTGGCCGACCGCCGCGTTGACGACCGAGTTCGGCTTGAACCTCTTCTCCGATATCGGCAAACCGGCCAGATACTGCGCCTACTGCCGTCGCATCACGAACAAGTTTCATCAATCGTGGTGCGCGTGGGTCGACAGGCTTGTGAAACCTGTGACCAAAGCCCGATACGATCTTGCCGTTGGTCTCGCGCCAACTGTCCAAGCCATCCCGAACAGCGTCATTCAGCGAAGCTCCCGCATCCATGCGGACTGCGATATCATAGTACAGCTCTGCACACTGCTCTCCTGCCCCGCCGTGCACGTCGCCCAGCATGTTCACCGCAGTCGCCATCGCATTATTGAGACCTACCCCGCAGGTGGCGGCCATACGCGCAGCCGCGATTGAGGGAGCCTGTGGGCCGTGATCCACGCCTGCGACCAAAGCAGCTTCGAACAAGCGCGCTTGTGCGTCGCTGGGCAGATCACCCCGCACCATCAGCCAGATCATCTGCGGGAAAGATACGTTCCCGATCAGGTCCTCTATGGCGTTGCCACGAAAAGCGATCTGACCGGGCTTCATGTCGATGATGGAGGTACGCCACCATTGGCGGATAGCTTGCTCGTCGTTTGTCATACCGTTGCACCTCTAAACTCGCGCATGCGCTGCTGACGAAGTGAATCGAAAACGTTTTGAAGACGACTGATTGAGGCGGTGCAGCCGGTGAAGATTTCAAAAGACGCTGCAGCCTGATGAACTGCCATTCCAGCACCATTCATCACTTTTAACCCAGTTGTGCGGGCGCTGCTCAGAAGATGTGTCTCGAGCGGGAAATATACTATATCTGCCACCCAAGCATCCGGCCGCAAAAATGATGGATCAATTACCGACCCGGGGTACTTATCCATCCCGAGCGGTGTTGCATTGACCACTCCGTCCACAAATTTGACCTGTTCCAACGAAATCGAGGGGGAACCCTGAAGCTTCGCACAAGGGCGCAAGACCTTTAGTCGACTGACCAGCGCCTGCGCTCGGTGGAAGTCAGGATCGATGATCTCCAGATCTCGAACACCTGAATCAAGCAAAGCCAAAGAGACTGCACTGCCCGCGCCACCAGCACCAAACATGAGAACCGTTTCAGTCTTCGATGATCCCAAAAAATCTCCGAAGGCACTGTGGAAACCTATGTAATCGGTGTTGTGGCCAACCATTCGGTCGTCACAAAAAACCACCGCGTTGACAGCTTGAAGCTCCTCAGCAGTCTTGGAAAGCTCATCGAGATGATCAATGACCGACGCTTTGTAGGGGTGTGTCACGTTGACCGCCGCACAGCCTATTTCAACGGAATAATGCAGTAAATCAGCGACCGACATTCCACGAAATGGCTCTTTTGCCGTGTCGATCCTACCGTAGCTCAGATCGATACCCTGCGCCCGGCCCTCCGCCTCGTGCATCTCAGGCGTCATGGAGCCAGAAATCCCTTGTCCGATTAGTGCGGCCTTCATATTAGGTTGTTCCTTCCGCCACGTGGTGTCGCGTTTGCGCCGCTAATCGAAACGCAGCGTTACGCGCGCCATAGCCGGCGTAAGCAGTTCGGCGCTCAACAATTTCAAAGAAAAAGCCGTTAAAAATGGGGCGACTGTAGATCTGAAAGTACTCGGCACCCGCCGCCTGATCGTAGAGTATGTTATCCCTGCGCATTTGGGCGATCAGGTCTTCACTTAACCCGAATGTCGCTTGCAGATCAGCGTAGTAGTTTTCTGGGATGGACAGACTGGGAAAACCGGACTTCCGCAATTGGGCTGAGGTTTCAAATATGTCGTCCGACTGGAAGGCGATGTGCTGAACACCGGCACCAAAACCGTCTTCAAGGAATGAAGCCGCCAGTGTTCGACGCCCAACTGCACCATTCAGGTTTAAACGCACTTCGCCTTCGGGGCTTTCGATGGCTTGGCTTTGCACAACACCCAACGGGTCGGCAACGTTCACGATCGGGGATTTTGCCATCTCAAAAGTCGAGATGTAATAGAGCAGCCAGCTTTGCATCTCATCGTTACGCATCGTCTGTGCCAGATGGTCGATGCGGCGCAGACCGGCGGGCTGGATCGCTTTGGTCTTGGCGACTGGCTCGAACTCGATATCCCACACCCGATGCAGATCGGATTTCTCATCGATGAAATGGACAACATTGCCACCAACGCCCCGAATGGCCGGGATATCCAGTTCCCCTGTTCCCACCGGCTGTGAGAAATTCGGCGCGCCCAACGCGTTCGCGCGCTGAACCGTCTGATCCGCATCTTTGACACGCAACCCCATATCACAAACGGAAGGGCCGTGACCCAGGAAGGCCGAATGGGCAAAACCTTCCTTTTCGGTATTCACAACGATGTTGATCGCGCCTTGCCGCCACAGCTCGACGGACTTGGCGACGTGTTTTCGCTCCATTCGAAAACACATTGCTGACAGCATATCTGCCAGCTGCGCGCCGCTTGTTTCGTCGGCTGTAAATTCGACGAACTCAAAGCCTGACGCGTAAACGCGTTCCGGCAGGTTCGGGATGCCGAAATCGGTTCCCGGCTCGGTCCGCGACACCTCGTCCAGCAGATTGACCAGCGATCTGTAGCTGTCTCGGGCCAGTGTTCGACCACCCGGTTGCGGGGCCGCTTCGTTGACGCGCGCGATGGACCAGGGCCCCTTGTACCCGGCGCGGGACAACACCCGCACGAAGCCCGCAAGGTTCAGCGATCCCAGACCGGGCAAAAGCCCGAAGTGCCGCTTGAGCCTGCGGATATCCATCTCAAGCCGGGGTGCATCGGACAGTTGCAAATGGAACAACCGCTCTCCGGGAATGTCTCGAAGGCGGGCGGGTTTAGACCCGTCAGCGAGCGAGAAGAATGAGTTCAAAGCCAACCCCAGATGAGGGCTGTCGACAGCTTCAACGACGCCTAACGCCTGTTCATCCGAGTGAATAAGATCTGACCACGGCAAGCCCATATAGGCCAGACGCAATCCCATCTCTTTCGCGATCTGGGCCGCTTCGCCAAGATCTGCGACTACCTGTTCTTCGGTCGCAGCGGCATCGACCTCGAAGGCAGACCCGATAAGCAGTAATTCCGTTCCCAAATCGCTCATCAGGTCGAGTTTACGCTTCAGCCGATCAAAGGCGCGCTCCCGTCCGGCGTCGGCCTGGCCTTCAAGGTTATGGAAGGGTTGTAGCAGGCAAATCTTCAGGCCGAGATCTGATGCAATGTTCCGAATTTGCGATGGCGGCCCGTCAAAAGCGGTCAAATCCGGTTCGTGTAATTCGACACCTCCGAATCCCGCGTCAGCGATAGCACTCAGTTTTTCGGCCAGATCACCGGGGATCGACGTTGTCGAAACCGAGAGGCACATTATCCCTGATATCCAAACATACGCGGCAACCACAGGACCAGATCCGGCATCAGCATCATTATCACCAGGGCGAAGATGAGAACCGCGAGGAAGGCCCAGATTTCGGAGATGATTTCGCGCAGCGGAATGTCCGTCACGGCGTTGATCACAAAGAGTAGAATGCCATAAGGCGGAGTGATCAGGCCGATCATCGAGTTCACGACGACCAGCACTCCGAAATGCACCAGATCAATCCCAAGCGCTTCGCAGGTTGGAATGAACAGGGGCACAATCACGAGGATGATCGTTGTTGCGTCTAACACGCATCCCAACGCAAGGATCAGCAGGTTAACCAGGATCAGGAACACAATCGGGCTTACATCAGAACCCTCCAGCAGCGCCGAGATCGACTGAGGAATTTGCTCCTGAATGACGATGAAGTTCAGAATGAACGCGCCACCAATGACCACCCCGACGGCCGCGGAAGAGCGCGCGCTGTCGACGAACACTTGATAAAGGCCACGGAAGGTCAGTGCGCGGTAGAACAACGCTGCAAGTAGCAGGGCGTAGAACGCAGCCACGGCTGCAGCCTCGGTCGGAGTGGTGACGCCGCCATATATGCCGTACAGCAGGATTGCGGGCATCAGCAGTGCCGGAAACGCGTTGGCGGTTTTAGCCGGCAATTCGCGCAGTGGAACAGGTTCTTCCAATGCAAAGTTCCGCTTTCCGGCCAGATAGTAGTTCATCGCCATGAGGACGAAGCCCATGATCAGGCCCGGCAGAATACCGGCCAGGAACAGCGACCCGATAGAGGCCTTGGAAACGAGCGCGTACAAAACCATCGGAATCGAGGGCGGAATAATAGGGCCGATCGTTGCCGACGCCGCCGTGATTGCAGCTGCGTAGCCTCGGCTGTAGCGGCCATCCTTAGTCATCATCTCAATGATGATCTTGCCGATCCCTGCGGCATCCGCGACAGCCGACCCGGACATACCCGAAAAGATCAGAGACGCTACCACGTTGACGTGCCCGAGGCCGCCCTTGAACCGCCCGACCGCGGCGACGCAGAAGTTCAGCAAGCGGTCGGTGATCGACCCCGCGTTCATTATATTCGCTGCGACGATGAACAAAGGCACGGCAAGCAGGATCGTGCTTTTGTAGAAGCCTTGCAGGATCTTCTCGCCTGCGAGTGCGACGTCCAGTCCGGCTGTGCCCAGATACACCAATGAGGCCAAAAGGATGGAATAGCCGATAGGTGTCCCGATGCCTGCCAGAAGAAAGAGAGCGAGCAGGCAGGAAAGAAGTTCAAAACTCATTTCTTAACTTCCTCGTCCTCTTCGACGTCGACACGGGGATGGTCGTCAACCACGTTGTACCCAACAACCAGTTCCAACTCTGTCTTTGGGGGGCCATTGCGCATGACGTCGAAGAATAGCCACGCGTAGCGCGCTGCGACGACCAACATGAATACCGCATAAATCGAGAATACTGTGCGCAAAGGTATCTTCTCGCCGGAAAACGGATTGCGGACAGTCGATGTCTTGCGAATTTTCATCCAATCGATGTAGTCCCACGTCGGAAGGAAGCTGTAGAGCATACCGACCACGATCGCTGCGGCCGCCAGCATCGCAAAGACCTGCCGCACGCGCATCGGCACGGAAAGGTAGATGATGTCGAACTTCACGTGATCACGTTCACGCACTATGAAAGCGCAACTGAAGAAGATCACCCAGACCCACAGAATGCCGATAAGTTCAAGCGTCCATCCGGCGGGGGTAAAGAAGTAGCGCAAGAGTATTTGCAATAGAAAGATCAAGAAGATTGCCGCCAGCATCCCGCCGGCAATCGCTTCGGTCAGTCGGGAGAACCCCTTCATAAAGGCTTTCATTATGGTTCTCCCTCCCTTGTCTTACTGGGCTCAGTTGCCCAGAGCGTTGATCTGATCCAGAACGCCCTCAGGCCACGAGCCAGCGAACTCGCTGTCCAGATACATAGACTGTACCTGATCGCGGAACGCCGCGAGATCGGGTTCGTAGATCGCCATGCCTTGCTCTTTCAGGAAGCTGACAAGATCCTCTTCTTTCTGAAGTTGCTTCTGACGGCCTGATTCAGCTGCAGCATCCGCAGCTTCCTGAACCTTAGCCTGCTGTTCCGGTGTCAGCCCGTCCCAAACCTCTTTGCCGATGGCGATATAGTTCAAGTCGACCAAGTGCGATGTTAGGATGATCTGATTGGTCACTTCGTAGAATTTGGCATCAACCACGGTCGGCAACGGGTTGTCCTGACCGTCAACGGCACCAGTCGACAATGCCGTATAGACTTCAGAGAATGCCATTGGTGTCGGGGCGGCACCCAGCGCTTTGCCAAGGAACTGCCACGCATCGGTGCCCGGCATCCGCAGGTTCACACCCTCCAGATCAGCCGGAGTGCTGACGGTCAGTTCATCCTTGGGTTGGCGCAGGTTCACCTGACGACGGCCCAGATACATGACCGACAGCAGTTTGACGCCCAGTTCTTCTTCGGCCTTTTGCTTAAAGGCATCCATCAAGGGGTCGTTGAAAACGGCCACCTGATGCGCCGCGTCCTGATGCACGTAGCCTGCGGTAAAGATCGAAAACTCGGGGAAGAACTGTGCCAGTTCCTGCGCCGAAGTGATCGACATTTCCAAGTTGCCTCGGCTGAGGGCGTCCAACTCGGTGCCCTGAGCGAAGATGGTACCGTTATAGCTGGGTTCATAGCTTGCGAAATCGGCGACCATGGGCGCGAAAACCTCGGCCATTGCGACCGAACGCTGATCGGTCTCCGATCCTGATGTTGCGAGGCGTAGTTGTACTTTGTCTTCCGCCAGCGCACCACTTGTTGCGCTAAACAGAACACCGGTTGCGACCAGGGCTGATACAGCAGCCCGGCGGGTAAGTTTGGTAATCACTTTGCTCCTCCCTGAGACATCATGATGCTTCTTTTTTGCGATTCAGAGTTTTGACCTATTTTGGACATTTTGCAAGATGTTTTGCAAAATATCAGATATTTTTCATTACCTGCAATCTCTGTTGCTGCGTTTCCTGAAGGTTTCTTATCCTGACAGTCTCGCCAGTTCTGCAAGAATTCTGAATAGCTTCAATAACTTGAAGCGTTCTGAACCCTTCCCATCCAGACACAATCGGCACTGCTTCGTGCCGAGCTACTTCAACAAAGTGCCTGAGCTGATTGACCAGAGGGTCAGACGCACCCTTCTTCAGCGCGGTCGATGAAATAGGTGTCCACCAGTCCCTTTGCTCACTCTGGTAACTCCACAATCGAAGATCGGGAACAGACAACGAACCATGAGAGCCACCTATCATATAGCTACTCTCAGTGATTGAAGGATAGATTGGATATTCTTGAGACGTCATTTCCCAGCTCCATGGAGCAACGATGCTGTCGGACACACTTATGGTCCCTATCGCTCCGCTTTCGAACGTCAATAGAGCACCGGCAACATCTTCGTTGTCGTAACCCCGCTGCGATGCAGCCGACTGAGCCTGTACGGTCATGACTTCTCCGGCCAGGTACCGCAGCAGATCCACATCGTGGACAAGATTTACCGAGATGGGCCCTGCACCGGGTTTCTTTCTCCAAGGCGCAGCATCAAAATACTCGTCTGGTTTATAGAACCAGCAATTCGCATGGACAGCGCGCACATCTCCAATCTTCCCATCGGCAATGGCTTCCTTAGCCGACCGGATCAGAGGATTGTGTCGACGATGATGTCCGACCATCAGTGGCACATTGGCCTTCTCCGCTGCTTGAACAAGCTCAAGCGCAGCGGTGGCTTCTACGGCGATCGGTTTCTCGACAAGAACGGGACAGCCATGTCGAACACAGGTTAGGCCTTGATCAACATGAAGCGTGGTCGGGGTCGCAAGAACAGCTCCGTCCGGAGTTTGATTTGCAAACATTTCCTCGAGGGTCGCGTAACATGCGACCCCGTGCTCAACGGCGTAGGCACGACCTTCATCGCTGGGGTCGACCACCGCGACGAGATCAACATGGCGCAACGCTCGGATAGCGTCTGCGTGGCGGCGTCCAACAAGACCAATGCCGACAATGGCAATGCGAAAATTCTTAGACACTTTGCTTCCTTCCGGAGGGTCCGGAAAATCCCGAAACCGATGATTGCGATCGGGCTGCTTTGCCCAACTTGGCCACGACCGTATTGGGGTTTTCGCGATTCCGCAATAATGTATGATATTTTTATTTTTACCATACATCAGTTTGGATTGCTGATGTCTCTGAAAAATGCTAATTGAACGAGGAAACTGATAATATCGGGTGAAACGCATGGCGAAACAGCCGTCTACGATAGGTGCAAGTACCTATCAGCGCATCAAGCGGGACATCATCTTCGGGGAGTTGCAGCCTGGCTCCAAACTGAAGCTGGACGCCTTGAAGGAACGCTACTCGGCAAGCCTTTCGACACTTCGTGAAACGCTGAACAGGCTCGCCAGCGACGGATTTGTCGAAGCTCCTGAGCAACGGGGGTTCCTGGTTACACCGGTCTCCCGTGAAGACCTGATCGAGATATCAGAGCTGCGTGTCCTGTTGGAATGCCACGCGTTGGAGTTATCCATCGAGAATGGTGACACGGATTGGGAGGGGAACCTCGTCGCCGCGCATCATAAGCTGCATTTGATGGAGCAGCGGCTTCTCAAAGGAGATGACTCTGAGAAAGAAACCTGGAAGAGGTACGACTCGGAGTTTCATCAAGCAATGATAGCAGCCTGCAACTCCAAGAATCTTCTATCCCTTCACTCAATCATCTATGACAAATATCTTCGCTACCAGATGCTCGTACTGACCTATCGAGGTGAGGTAGCAGCCAAAGAACACAAACACATGTTCGATGCCGCATTGGCCAGAGACGCGAATATGGCCAAGAAACTGTTGGAAGATCACATCCGAAACGGCCTCACCCACACGTTGGAGGCTATGTAAGGCGGCATGCTGATTGCGTGCTTCGACGTTTTCAGGTCGATTTGGCAGGGAATAACTCATAATTCTACATCTAAATCGAGAAGTTTGTGAACGGCCCAAAGCGGACCTTCACGCGTCGGGCAGTGAAGGTCCGAATTAGCAATATTAAACTCGGTCTGGTGCAAGAAGCCGCCAGTGAGGGGCTGCCTTTTGAGCTCACCCAACGCAACTTAAACCTACGGTCATGAGTCAAATATCAGGAACACATAGGTCATAAAGGCGGCCAGATGCACGACACCCTGAAGCGCGTTGGTGCGGGTTCCGACAAAGGTCAGGATGCTGATCCCTATTGTCAGGGCCAGGAGGACGATTTCCGCGCCGCCGAGCCCAAGTTCGATGGGAAGCGCAACAAAATGTGCCGCGATCAGCACAGCGGGCACTGTTAGGCCAATGGTTGCCAAAGCCGACCCCAGACAGATGTTCACGGCCCGTTGCAGTTTGTTGGCCCGCGCAGCGTCCAGCGCGGCGAGGGCTTCGGGTGTCAGGATCATGGCGGCAACCAGAAAGCCACCCAACGCGACAGGTGCGCCAAATTCCAGCAATTTGAAATCGACAAACAGCGCCAGTTTTTTGGACATCAAAACCAGGGGCAACATCGCCAGCACCAACCAAAGAACATGGAAACCGATGCTTTTGGTTTCCAGATGATGCGCATCCGAGCCACCGGTTGTTGGCAGGTCTTCCCCAGGCTGTCGAAAAATCTCGGGTTTGCCGGCGGTTTGGTAGACGAGGAAAATCCCATAGAGCACCACGGACATGGCGATCATGAAGACAGTTTGCAGAGCCGACAGACCACCGCCCGGGGCGGATGTGGTGAAGCTTGGCAAGACGAGGCTGACGATGGCCACTGGCAACAGCACCACAAGGTAGGCATTAGCACCCGAGAGGTTGAACACCTGCAGCCCGTGCCGCAGCCCCCCAATCAGCAGGCTGAGACCAACCAATCCGTTCATGACAATCATCAACACGGAAAACATAGTGTCCCGAGCCAGTGTCGGGTTGTTGTCCCCGGTCAGCATAACAGCTGTGATCAGAGCCACTTCGATGCCGATCACCGACAATGTCAGGATCAATGTGCCATAAGGCTCGCCAAAGATGACGGCCAAGCACTCGGCGTGGTGCACCACGCGGAAGACCGCGGACAGCATCACCCCAAAAATACCGCCCAGCAGTAGCCAGGACATGCTGGAACCCATGGCCGTTGGCTTGATGAGGTCGCCGGCGAGGGTCATGGCAAAAAATACGACCCAGATGAGCAGAGTGGCTTTTTCTGCCCGAAAGAGGTTTGTGGAGGGGGTGGTCATGGTGGTCTCCTACCTTACCGTTTCTGGGTGGGGACGGATTTGAGGCTGGTGGTTTCGGTCGCCTTAAAGTGGGTTTGTTCCGCTCTGGCAGCCGGGGCCACTGTTTTGATCCTGAATGCGGTGAAGCCCGCGAAGGCGGCCATCGCAAACACAAGCATCCAGCCCATGACCGCATCGCCAAGTACCGCCGAAAGCGCGCTGGTTATGAGAGGGCCTGCAATGCCGCCGATAGTGAAGACAAACAGCATTGTGACAGCACTGGACGCGACATAGACGGGCACAGTGCGGTCCATCGCGTGAGCCAAAAGCAGCGAGTAGAGGGTGAGCATCGATCCGCCCAGGAGGATCAATCCGGCGAGCATTGCAATGTAAAGTGGTGTGCCCACGATGGCGGAGTGGCGCACACCGTCGCCAGTGGCGAAAATGGCGAAGGCCGCAAGGGCGCCGGTTGCGACTGTCGCCGTCACTACAATGACGCGGCGCCGATCCATGCGGTCTGACACAAATCCAAGCGGATAGAGAAACAGGATACGCCCGACGTAAATAGCAGCGATGCCAATAGCCACATCCGTGGCATCAATGCCAATGACAGCCGCCCGATACGGCACAACATTCATGAACACTGTGGACACGATACCAACGGTGAGCGCGCCGAGAGCGGCAGTGGGCGCGTCTTGAAACAGCGCCTTGAAGCGTACATTCGCCCGTTCTTTGCCCTCGGGCGGCGTGCTGGGCGTCGCGGCGATCACCACAATTGCCAGACAGTAGAGCAAGGACATCAGCACAAAAGACTGATTCAGGTCGTCGGGTGAAACGATGACGAGAACCTGACTGAGAACCGACATCAACCCGAGGATAATGGCAAACACGGCAAGCAACCGGCCCCGCGATTTTTCGTCGACGGTTTCGCTGATCCAGGCGTCACCGATGGCAAAAAGGCCTGCGGTTGCAACGCCGGTCATCAGGCGCACGATTAGCAGCGTGGGCTCGTTGTCAGTAACGGAAAACAGCAGGGCGGCAGCGGTACATATGGCCGCCGCCGCAGAAAATGCACGAATATGTCCAATGCTGGTGATCCAGCCTGCAATGTAGAAACAGCCGATCAGGAATCCCAACGAGTAAGCAGCGGGCGCCAGCGCGGCGATTTCCTGAGACGCGCCGGTTTGGGCAAAATAGAGCGCGACGATGGTGCCCGATGCCGCAGTCACCAACTGTATCGCCGCGACCGCGATAAACAGGTATTTCAGGGTATGGATTTGATCGCTGAACCGGGCCATGGAACTGCTCCAGGAAAGAGAGGGAAAGTGGACCGCGCCTGACGCGCGACCTGTTTTAGTTTGGTAATCTGACTTTGACTTCGACGTTCAAGCCGGGAATGAGGCCGCGCTCAAGATTTGGGATTTCCGCCCAGATGCGGAGGGTTTCGTCCGCAACCAGCACGCTTTCAGAAAAAAGCACACGGCCACCCTGTGCCAGTGGCTGAACGTCACCTGGCAAATGCAAGTCGACCTGAAAGCGCTCCATCAGAGCACTCAGGCCCTCTGGCGTCGACTGGTCCAGCGCGATCAGGGATTTGTACGGCATTCCGTACACAACTCGGACCGTGTCTGTGTGCACAATCTGCGCCAGCGCTTGACCGTTTTCTGTGTCCAGATAGGTGCCCACCTGTTTGCGGGCGAGCCCAATTTGCCCCGAAATCGGCGCCCTGATCTGTGTCGAAGCCAGCTCAAGCTCTGCCAATGCACGGTGCGCCTGCGCCTCTTGCAACGCCACCTTGGCCAGTATCAGCCGGTCCATAGCGTCTTGAACGGCCTGTTCGGAAACCACATCGCGCGTGCCAAGTTTCGCCTGCCGTCGCGCCTCGGCCTCCGCTGTTGCCAATTCGGCCTCACGACGGTTTTCGACCGCACGGCTTGCGGCGAGCTTTTGTTCGTAAGCCGGGGCCGCAATTTCAAACAGCAATTGGCCTTTCTCCACCGTATCGCCCGGCTTGAAATGCACCGCCGCGAGGATGCCGCGCACCGAATTGGCCACAAGGGCGCTCTCACTGGCCTCTATCCGTCCGGCAAATGTCTCTGCGGCGAGCATGTTGGTGAAGTCTTTCACAGGCTCTGCGTGGGCACTGTGTGTCATCAGAAGACCCAACAGCAGAAGTGGGAGTTTTGCAAAACCAGTCATGGTTAGTCACTCCAGATGAAGGTCAAAGAAGGTGTTGAGCTCACGCCAAGCGTCATGAGTCTCCGGCGCGTTCACGAAGAAACCTGCCATGTAGTCGCCGTGTGACTGGCCGTCGTAGACATGCAGATCGGCGGCAACCCCGGCGGCGCGCAGGGCGCGGTGCATGCGCACCGTATCGCTTAGCAACAGGTCGCGTGTGCCGGTCAGAAGAACCGTCGGCGGTAGGTTGTCCAGATTGGCATAGATCGGGGACAGTCGCGGATCGGTGCGGTCGGTACCGTCTGCATAAATGTCAAACGTGCCTTCAATCACACCCTCGCGGGCGCCAAGCGGATCAAGACCCTGCAACGTGACCCAGCTGTCCGACGTCTGCGCCAGATCCACAGCGGGCGTGCCTGCCATAATGGCTCCAGGCAATGGGGTACCCATGTCGCGCAGTTGTAAAACCGTCGACAACACCAGGTTGCCCCCCGCAGAGGTGCCAAACATCGCAGCTTTGGCTGGATCATGGTCCTTGATAACTTGCTGCCACACGGCGATCACATCATCTGTTGCGGCAGGAAACGGATGCAGCGGTGGGCGGCGATAGTCGACAGACACCACCTCAACACCCAAACCATGCGCCATCCAGATCGCTTCGGCCATGGCGGCCTCACCACCATTAAAGACAAAGGCCCCGCCATGCACATGCACAAAAACGGTGTCCGCCCACCGGGGATCAATGGTGGTTGGCGTGACACGGTAGGTGGTCACCCCCGCCACGTTCTCGATGGCGAATTGAGCGCCGGTCATCTCAAGCAAACGTGCGACCCCTTGCAGGGAGGCAGCGTCAAACTCAGCTTGCAACGCAAGCCATTGCTCGGTGGAGGATGGGGTATCGGCATGCGCACCAACTTGACGGCTTTCGATGAGCCCGGCCAATTCCGGGGACACGCCCGCAGGAACCGGTGCGGTCCGCGCCGCCATTGGCAGACCTTCAATCACGGGTTTTGCGCTGTCTGCGGTGGCGACCGCAGGCACCGAAAGAGCTGCAATCAGTGCGCTTGTCAGAACAACTTTCAGGACGGAACGGCGTTTCATGTTTGGTCTCCAACTTTCAGTTTGGGTCATTCCTTTTGCTAAACTGGAGGTAATTTGCGGGGGGAGGCCGCGCCACTTCCAAAAGTGATCATTTCACGACAAACTGTCCGTCATGGACACGGTTTTGCAAAGCACCTTGGCGTTTCGCCCCGCGCTTCAAGGGCTTGACCAAATTGCATCGCCGCGGGTGTCCGAACATGCGCTGAAAGAAGCCGGGCTGTCGCGAGCGGTAATGGAAGACCCGACGGTGTTCCTCCCCTATCGGCTTCAGGCGCGGTTCATGCAAGCCGCCAGCCTGAAGATCTCCGAAAAACACATCGGTGCCTATATCACGCAAGACTTCCACTACGCCTCCTTTGGGGCCTACGCAGACTATGTGCTCGGCGCGCCGAAACTGGATGCGGCCCTGGCGCGGGCCGAAAAAATCTTGCCGTTCCTGCAACGGGGGTCAGTTATGCGCACCCGCGTGGTTGGCGATCATTTTGTGCTTGGGTTTGATGCCATGCTTGGCGGAATCGCCGGGGCAAATTTGATCGATCAGGACCTGCCATTTGTGCTGCAGTCTGTGGTGCGCGAGTTCTGTGGACGCCGCTGGCGGCCGAGCTGGGTGGAGATGCCAGAGGTGCACCGAGGCACCGAAACCGCGCTGCAGTACATCTACAATGCAGAGGTGCGCGTGGGGGGATCCGCTGCCAGCATTGCGATCCCTCTGTCAGAAATTGAAAGCCCTAATCCGCGGACAACCGATGAGAGGCTGGCGATGACGTTGGCAGGCATCCGCGATGTGCGGTCGCGGCAAACGCCCTCAACCACCAAAGAGGTGGTTGGGAACGCCTTGCGCGCGCAACTCGCCATGGGGCACGCCGACATCGAAACGGTGGCGGCCACATTGGGTGTCAGCGTACGCAAGCTGCAACGGCAACTCACTGCGGAGAACACCAATTTCAAAGAGATCCGTGTGACTGAACAGACAGATCGAGCCAGGTCGCTGCTGTCGGGCACTGACCTTTCTGTCGCGGAGGTTGCCTTCAATCTTGGGTTCAGCGAGGTCAACAGCTTCCGCCGCACATTTGCCAGCTGGTTTGGAATTTCACCATCTAAGTTTCGCAAATTGAGCGGTACGTAGGTAGCAAGGCCTCAATGGAGCGGACACTGGCGCAATGCACAGCGAAGGTTCAGTTTCCGTCCGATCCCGCGTAAGTCGTATGACCGGCGAACTCGCTAACGTCCAAAATGTCAAAAGCAGAACAGTGAGGCACAATACTGGACTCAAACCAATTTCCGAACACTACCCATTGACCACATTTCCTTTATTTTGTTAATTTTCAATATGTTGACGAAAATCCTACCATCCCAGCCATAAATTTCCTTTTACCGTCTGATATAAGTCGCAGCTCGTCCGGCTAGAAATCCATCGCTTGTCAGGTGGGATCACGATTTCGTTCGTCACAGGCCGTTTTGTGCCGCCAGTTACGGCGGAAAACCCTGACCTCAGGTGACAGATGGTTGGACAGCCGAGCACGGATGAAAAGGATGCCGCGTTTTCAGGCGGCAAAGCTCTGCCGTATTAGGCCTGCTCCGTACAACCAATTAACTAACATCGTCAGGTTAAGCTACCTTAGGTTGTATTGAGGCGAGTCGCATATCGACCCGCCATACATTCACCAGATCAAAAAGCGAGGCTCACATGGTTACTACATTGGCTGCGGGTGATATTGCGTTTACTGGGTTCAATTCCGACAACCCCGACGAGTTCACATTTGTTGCTTTGACCGACATCGAGGCAGGAACCGAGATCAACTTCACTGATAACGGTTGGTTTGCAGCCGGCGGATTCCGCAGCAGTGAGGGTATATTCGTCTGGACGGCACCTGCGAACATCGCTGCGGGTACAGTGATAAACCCCGCATTTACCGGGCCAAACTTTTCGGCCAGCGGCGATCAGATCCACGCGTATCAGGGTGATGACGACACGCCCAGTTTTGTCGCATCGGTTCATTTCAATGAAGACGGATATGAGGCTGACGCAACATCGTCGAATACGTCTGCACTGCCCTCGGGGCTGACAGTCGGCACCAGCGCAATCGCCCTCACCGAAACCGATAACGGTGTTTATTCCGGCCCGCTTACCGGTACCAAAGCTGAATTGCAGGCCGCCATTAACGATCCCGCCAACTGGACGACCGACAATTCCAGAATTGAAGATGTTGAGCCTGCAGGCTTTAAGGTCACGGATGCCGCGCCTTCACCATCGGTCATCATAAATGATCTGGACCTGGCGGCCGATGAAGGGGGCATGGCGGATAGTTATGAAGTCACGTTGTCTGTCGCGCCCGAGCAACCCGTCACGATCACCATAGCCGCAGGAGCTGATCTTGACGTTGCACCAACCGAATTGGTTTTTGACGCGACCAATTTTGATCAGCCACAACAGGTCATAGTCACGGCCGTTGACGACGATCTGCCCGAAGCAGCCGAGGTCGCGGACATTCAGCACACGGTAACCTCGGGCGATCCCGCCTTTGACGGTATTCTGGCCCCTGTTGTCGAGGTATCCATCTCGGCCAGCGACATCGAAATAGTGTCAATCTATGAAATACAGGGCTCAGGCCATGTGTCTGAATTTGTTCTGGCAGATGGACAAACGGTTGCCGAATTCTTCGAGGACTTGCCTGCCGGCCCATCAAACGTTCTGGGCGATATGGTTTCAACCAGTGGCATCGTCACTGCGGTAGATTCCAACGGATTCTATCTTCAGGATCCGGAAGGCGACGGAAACGATGCGACCTCGGACGCGATTTTCGTGTTCACCGGATCAAGCCCTATAGTGTCAGTAGGTGACGCCATTTCCGTGGGCGGAACCGTTGCCGAATTCTTTCCTGGCGGCACTGGCAGTGGCAACCTGCCGACCACCCAACTGACCAATGTTTTTGACCTCGAGGTGCAGTCATCGGGCAATGCGCTGCCCGAAGCGGTTCTGATTGGCAATGATCCGGGTGAGCGAGCGGTGCCCAACCAAAGCATCGACGATGATGCGTTTGCCTCATTCGATCCAACCCAGGATGGCATCGACTTCTTCGAAAGCCTGGAAGGGATGCGCGTGACTGCAACGGATTTGCAAGCCGTCAGCGGAACCAGCCGGTTCGGTGAAATCTTTGCGGTTGCCGATCAGGGCAGTGGCGCAACCGGTCTTTCTGAGCGTGGCACGCTCAATATCTCACCAGATGACTTCAATCCTGAGAAAATCCAGATCGACGAAGACAGTGGAATTTTCGATTTCGACTTTCCCACGGTGAATGTCGGCGATCACCTTGGCGACGTCACGGGTGTGGTGGGCTATAGTTTCGGAAATTACGAAATCCTGCCGACCGAGGATTTTACACCGAATATCCAGTCAGCAGGGTTGGAACAGGAAACGACCACCCTCGCCGGTTCAAGCAACGAGCTGACGATTGCCACATACAATGTTCTTAATCTCGACCCCAATGATGGCGACGGCGACCAAGATGTCGCCGACGGTCGGTTTGCCGCCATTGCCGAGCAGATCACCAATAACCTCAACAGCCCGGACATCATTGGTCTGCAAGAGGTGCAGGACAATTCGGGCTCGGACGATGACGGAACCGTTTCGGCGTCGGAAACCCTGGCGGAACTGGCCGCGGCTATTCTGGCGGCGGGTGGTCCGGCTTATGAGGTGATCGACAACCCCTTTATCGGGGACGGAACATCCGGGGGTCAGCCCGGCGGCAACATCCGAACCGCCTTTCTCTACAATCCTGATCGTGTCTCGTTAGTGGAAGGATCCGTGCAGACCATCAGTGGGCAAGGTGAAGGCGAGGCCTTTGAGGGCGCACGATTGCCGTTGGTCGCAGATTTTGTTTTCAACGGTGAAACCGTCACGGTGGTCAACAATCACTTTTCATCCAAAGGTGGTTCTGCGCCTATTCTGGGAACCGAACAGGACTTTGCCGCTCGCCAAGTAGACGTTGATGTGAACGGCAGTCTGGATGAGCGCCAGGCCCAGAGCCAGGCTGTTCAGGATTTTGTTAACGGACTGGGTGATGGTGCTAATACGGTTGTGTTGGGTGACTTCAACGAGTTTGAATTTGTCTCACCCGTAGCCGGCCTTGAGGCCAATACCGACCTCGTCAACCTGACAAACGACATCCCGGAAGACGAACGCTATAGCTTTGAGTTTCAGGGCAACAGCCAGTCGTTGGATCATATTCTGGTGTCCGAGGATCTGCATTCCGGCGCACAGGTTGACATCGTCCACGTCAATTCAGAGTTCGCCGCAACCAGCGGGCGCGCCTCGGATCACGATCCCATGGTGGCAAGCCTGTTCATTCCAGAAACTCAGAGTTTGGCGGTTGAGTTCGAGGCCGGTCGCTGGTTCAAAACCAAAGCCTTTGAGAGCATCGATGGCGAAGTCGTGGATGTCGACAAGCTTGGTCCGGTTCGGAACAGCCTGACGTTTTCGGATGTGGGTATCAAGGTAGATGCGGTCGATCCGACCGATTTTGAACTGGTCGCGATCAAGCATGGGGCGATTGGCGTGTTCTCATTCGACGACTCGTTGTTTAGCCGCGATGCTGCATCGGTTGACGGTGACGAAAGCCTCAGAATTGCGCTGGAAGACACGGACCTAGAAGCGGTGGAATTCATCTTTAGCTTTGGCGACAGTCACGGCAGCGGTGACGTCGAGGTTGCCTTCTACGATGACGGTGTTCTTGTCGGCACCATGGTGGCGGATGCCGACGACGGTGATTTCTCGGGCTCACTCGGGCGCAAAACCTTTGATGCGGTAGAGCTGTCAGCGATCGACGACACCATGTTTACAGTCGACGAATTCTCGTTCGAGGTGATCGACCAAAACTTGATTGCGTAAGACAATGCCACACGGGGTCACCCCTGTACCACCGTGTGGCATACCACTGCCGGATCCAACCGCATCGCGAACACCAAAGAACTCGAACAGAGAATTTTAGCCTAAGTGATTTAGTGAACGTGGTGGGTTGCGAAAAAAAGCCTGGCTGCTGAACCGTGCAGGTTTGATCCCATCTGACGACCTGTAAGAACTCCATCCGCAGCTTTGTTATGGCTACCGGCCATTCACGCCTTGCACAGCATTGATCAAAATGGGCTCAAAGCGACCCCATGCCGTGTTGATCAATGTTCTCAAGGCGACGACGCGAACCGACGCTAGCTTGATGTCTTTTCTCAAAACCTTGACGTGCAATCGCAATAAACCTGAGCCGCAGAATGCCAAATTGAATGCACACAAAGCGTTTCAAGCACGCTCAACCGAAAGGGACCAAGAAATGAAAAAAGTAATAATTGCATCTGCTACCGTGTTCGCACTGATCGTAAGTGCTGGAATGTCCTCGGCGCACCCGTTGGGTGACATCGACCAACAAACCGTAAATCTGTCCGGCCCCGGCTTCCAGTTGACACCAGAGCTTTCGAATTCCGACTCTTGTGATTCATGCAGTGATGCCTTCTCATAAACGCGCTGACACATAAAAAGCGGATGCCTGAGGCTACGTTTCAGTAGATCAGCATCCGCTTTCTTGCCCGAGATCACTGTAACAACCGAGTTGCATGCCCTGAGATCAACCTAAACTGTTCGAACACTACCCGGAGATTGGCCCGTCCAGGTCTTGTAGGCATTGGTAAACGCAGCCTGATCAGAGTAACCGAGCGCAAAAGCAATATCGGAAAGACTTAGCTTGGGGTCATCAAGATACTGTTCTGCCAGCCTTGCGCGAATGTCTTTGAGCAGTTGTTTGTAGGTTGTGCCTTCTTTGGCAAGTTTGCGTCCGAGTGTACTGATGCTCATCCCCAGCGTCTTCGCGATTTCATCTTGTGTGGGAGCGTTAAAAGACAGTCGCGACGTAATCTCGCTTTGCACCAAAGAACTTGTTTCGCCGATTGCGGGCGGCAAATCCTTCATCAAAGTTTGCACATGTTTTTCAAGATGCAGAAGCAATGCGGGGTCTGTATCTTTGATCGGAATATCCATCACTGTCTGGTCAAACAGGATACCCGGAACCCTTTGACTCTGTTTGATATTGACCGCTAAAGCACCGGAGATTTCGGATTGCCTTTCTTCGGTCAATTCATGCGGAAAACGTATCTCAAGGACTGGTAAGGGCGCTTCAGCTGCAATCTGAATACTGGTCAAGAAAGCGGATATTCGAAACTCATTATGAGCTCCGTCAGAACGCATTAGTTCAGCGATGGAATCTATCTCCAAGAACATGCCACGCTCTTCTTCATAAAACGACAATTTGGCGAAACCCCGCGCCAGGCGCGCGTAGGTCACTGCCTTCTCAATTGCGTCGCCAGCGGTCGGAGAGTTCAAAACGACGTAGCTGAGAAGTGTCGTTTTTCGGGGGTTAAATGTTCTTCCTGCTGAGATTGCAAATAGGGGGTCCCCGGTCTCTTCAATGGCAAGCTCTAGGAGGCGAAGCTCATTCCGGACATCAACAATATCCGGTGGTGTTTCGTGGAGATCAACGGGTAGGTTGGCCGATCTCAGAAGCGTAACAATATCCGAACCACGGTTTTCCAGAAGCTTGGCAATGTGATGCACGCCAAAACCTGGAACATTCCAAGTTTCGCTATCAGAATTCAATTTGTTCTCACTCATGTTGCCATACCGCCCGAGACTGAAACGCCCCATTTAACCTAGGCGCTTTGTGTTTTGGGCGATAATAGACAGGCTGCAAAAGCTATGCCAAGCAATCGTTTGGTTGCCGCTAGAAGGGCAGGCAAACGAATGTCTGCTGCCGCATAATCTTGCGGCCCTGCGCCACCGGGGTCACCTTCGCTCCATTGGCACCCGCCGACGTGACAATCTTAAGATTGAACGCGCCATGCAAGATAGCCGATTTGATCGACACAACTTTTGACGATGTGCAGAGATAGACACCAACTGTGCATCTTTGAGCCTAACGGTGCGAGTTTTCAGCACACACATGTCTGCGGAAAGGAGTAAGCGCATGCTTGATACATACGACATTCGCACCGCCGATATGCCGGGCGAGATGCAGATCTTGCTCGAACAATATCCACGCGACAGCTGGGAAGCACACCCCGGCTTCACCGAGAAAACCCGCCATTGGCTGGGTGCCCATCTGATGTTTCGGCGCCTTGCCCGGCTGGTTCGCTCTGATGCAGAAAGCTATCTTGAAAAGGACCTGTCCCCCGAAGAGTACGCCGCGCGCCTGTCCTATTATGGAAACGCGCTTGTTGGAAACTTGCACGGCCATCACGGTTGGGAAGATCATAGCTACTTCCCCGAGCTTTCTGCCGCGGATTCCCGCTTTGACGCCGGACTGAAGGTTTTGGAAAAGGACCATGCCGACCTCGATCTGGTCCTTGACCAATACACAAGGACGGCCAATCGTGTGATCAAGCTCATCCAATTGGATGAGGCTCAGGCCCGATCCGAAGTCGGATCTCTGCGCGACACCTCAGAAGCCATCGAGGCCTTTCTGAAACGCCACCTGAGCGATGAGGAAGACCTTGCGGTTCCGATCATCCTGCACCACCGCCTAAGAGGATAAGGCCACGCATGACCGACCATTCCAAACAGGAAGATCCGGCCCATGCCTCAGAACGCCGCGCACGAGGAGAGTTCGTGCGCGGCGTCAGCGGATTCCGACATGCTATCGGCGATCCAGAGTTCCCGGCTGAACCAGGGCGCTATCACCTGTTTGTTGCGCTGAATTGCCCATGGTGTCATCGGGTGACGCTGGCGCGCAATGTGTTGGGTTTGCAGGACAGCATTTCGATGGATGTGGCCTTTCCCAATCGCACCACAGAAGACGACCCAGAGGGTCCGAACAACTGGCAGTTCGCCCCCGAGCTTGTTGCTTCAGCAACTGGGGCAACGTTGCCTGAATGCACCTTGGAAACCGCAACGGGACAAGGTTTCAGGTTGGTTCGCGAAATTTACCGGGCTGAAGGCTCAGAAGAACGTTCAGTCCCAATCCTGTATGACAAAATAGCCGGCCGTATCGTGAACAATGAAAGCGCCGAGATCATTCGAATGCTGAATGGCAATGCGGCGCTGCTGGGCAGCTACTGCAATGAAGCCAACCGGCCCAACCTCTACCCGGATGATCCTGCGATCCGGGCTGAAATTGACGAACTGAACGTGCAAATCTACGTCGCCATCAACAACGGGGCATACAAGGCCGGGTTCTCGTCTGATCAAAACGTCTATGCCACCAGTTTCGGGACTTACTTCAAGACATTGGCGCAGTTGGAAGATCGCTTGGCCAGCGATGGCAGACCTTTTCTAACCGGGGAGCGATTTACAGAAGTCGATCTGCGCCTTTTCCCGACGCTCTACCGCCACGACCCTGTTTACTACGTGCGAATGAAGCTGAACGGCGCCAAGATCCTTGACTACCCGCATCTCTGGCGCTGGCTTTGTCGCGTCCATGACCTGCCCGGGGTGGCGAACAGCAGTTCACTGGATCACTGTCGGCAAGGGTACTTCGGCCGAAGCTGGAATGGTATTATTCCCGCAGGCCCGTTTGTTCCCATGGCATATCCCGAAGCCTATGGGCATCCTGAACTGACGGTCCAGCGTGTGACTCCGCCGCTCATTCCCAAGACAAATGTTTAAAGCGCCGAAGCAGCGAACTTGGTATAAACTGGCACGGATTTTTCCAACCAAGAGAGGGATATTGCCATGGGCATTCGGCAGACTGAGGGACGCAAACGGCTTTATGACAGTGTTCTCGATACCGTAGGTGACACGCCCTGCATTCGGATCAACAAGATCGCGCCGTCGCATGTGACGGTCTATGTGAAATTCGAGGCTTTCAATCCTGCAGCTTCGGTCAAGGATCGTTTGGCGCTGAACATTATCGAGGCGGCGGAACGTGACGGGCGGCTGAAACCCGGCCAGACCGTGGTCGAGGCCACATCAGGCAACACTGGGATCGGCCTTGCGATGGTGTGTGCTGCCAAAGGGTATCCTCTGGTGTTGACCATGGCCGACAGCTTCTCGGTAGAACGCCGCAAGCTGATGCGCTTTCTGGGGGCGAAGGTCGTGCTGACGCCGCGCGCGCAAAAGGGCTTTGGCATGTATGTCAAAGCCAAGGAACTGGCCGAACAGAATGGATGGTTTCTGGCCAGCCAGTTCGAGACGTCGGCAAATGCCGATATTCACGAGAACACCACTGCCCGAGAAATCATGGCAGATTTCGAAGGTGAGCGGCTGGATTACTGGGTCACCGGCTATGGCACCGGCGGGACCGTTTCCGGTGTCGCACGCGTTCTTCGCGCAGAGCGCCCCGGCACGAAAATCATCCTGACAGAACCCGCCAACGCGGCGATTGTGTCATCGGGTTATACAAACACCCGCAACGAGGGTCACCAACCCACGGAAAGCCATCCGAATTTTGAACCTCACCCCATTCAGGGCTGGACCCCAGACTTTATCCCATGGGTTCTGCAAGAGGCGATCGACAAGGGTTACTATGATGAATTGATCCCTGTCCCCGGTGCCGAGGGGATTGAATGGTCCAGACGGCTGGCGTCGGAAGAAGGGATTTTTACGGGAATATCTGGTGGCTCGACGCTTGCTGTTGCTATGAAAGTGGCCGAGCAAGCGCCACAGGGATCCGTTTTTCTGGTGATGTTGCCAGACACGGGCGAGCGCTATCTCTCCACACCACTTTTCGACGGGATCGAAGAAGATATGACCGAAGACGAGCGCGTGATTTCGATGTCGACACCTTCGGCACAGATGGCCGCTGAATAGGCAAAGCACACTTCATCTGGACGCTTCTATGACTATGGCATTCGGGATGGCCTGCGCCCCGAATGCCCTTTTCCCAGCGCGCTCACAACCTTCGGAACACGCAGGTCAGTCTGTAGTCGAATTCGCGCAAGACGTCGTCACCCGAATGAATTCTTATCGCTAAATCAATTGTATATGCCCGGGCGTTTCGCCGATTTTCGGGTTTGAAGCTTGACTCGGCGACCCTCCCTTCGTGCATGATGGAAGAATAAGCATCGTATTTTAGCTGCTTTTTCGAACGGTCTGAATTCTCAGGAGGCGGACGATGGAAGCAATTGTTAACGGCATTAACTCTATTCTTTGGAACTACGTCCTGATCTACGGGTTGCTCGGCGTCGGCATATTTTTCACCATTCGTCTGGGTGCGCTGCAGTTTCTACATTTCGGCGAGATGATCCGCGTCCTTACCTCGTCCAAATCCACTGACAAACGCGGAATTACACCGTTTCAGGCACTGACCGTTAGTCTGGCGTCACGCGTTGGCACCGGAAACCTGGCCGGTGTCGCCGTGGCTTTGACCCTGGGTGGCCCCGGTGCAATCTTCTGGATGTGGATCGTAGCCTTGGTCGGGATGGCCACGGCTTATTCCGAAAGCACTCTTGCGCAGCTTTACAAGGTCACGTCTTCAAACGGGCGATACCGCGGCGGTCCTGCTTTCTACATGGCCAATGCGCTGAACGCGCCCTGGGCCGGTGTGATCTTTTCGATCTGCCTGATCGTCAGTTTCGGTCTGGTTTTTGTCGCCGTCCAATCCAACTCAATCGCCGAGGCGTTCGAAGGCGCGTTCGGGTTGAACAAATTGATTGCTGGTCTGGCGCTGGCGGCTGCCGCTGCTGTGGTCATTTTTGGCGGCATCCGAACCATTGCGCGGTTTGCCGAAATCGTCGTGCCGCTCATGGCCGGGCTTTACCTGTTGCTGGCCTGTGTTGTCGTTGTCCTGAACCTGCCACAGGTGCCTGCAATGCTGTGGTCTATCGTTGCAGGGGCCTTTGGCCTTCAGGAAGCCGCAGGCGGCGTCACAGGTGGCGTGATGGCAGCAGCGCTCAATGGTATCAAGCGCGGGTTGTTTTCAAACGAAGCTGGCATGGGCTCGGCCCCCAATATCGCGGCTGTTGCCACACCGGCTCCGCACCACCCATCGAGCCAGGGTTTGGTGCAGGCGTTTGGCTGTTTCGTGGATACGATACTGGTCGCCACCGCGACCGCATTGCTGATCCTGCTGTCTGGAGCCATCGAACCGGACGGAGCCACCGGTATGCGGTTAACTCAGGATGCGGCAGCGGTCCATCTGGGTGAGATCGGCCGCCATTTTATCGCAATCGCAATCGTGTTTTTTGGCTTTACGTCGATATTGGGCAATTACTCATACGCAGAAAACGCCATGACGTTTCTGAAGCTGGAAGGCAAAGTGCCTATCTACATCTTGCGCCTGGGTTGTCTTGCCATGGTCGTCTGGGGCGCGGTGCAAGCGGTCAGCACAGTGTTCAATTTTGCAGATGCAGCCATGGGCGTAATGGCAACCATCAACCTGGTCGCCATCGTGCTGCTATCGGGCACGGTGTACAAACTGACCGTGGACTATTTCACACAGCGCAGACAGAATCTTGAGCCCCGCTTTGTGGCAAGCAAATTCCCTGAATTTGACAAAGGCGTGGATCACTCAGTCTGGACGGAGGAGGCATATGCCGAGACCCAGCGTGGTTGAAACCGGTGAGTTGCAAGTCATTTTGGATGACATCGCCGATCGCGTTGCCGGCATGTCGGAACGCGGGAAGGTCGCCCAATATATTCCCGAACTTGCCAGCGTTGACCTGAACCAGTTCGGCATCGCTGTCGCACCCATTGACGGCGCGCCTGTTTCGGCCGGAAATGCGGACACGCTGTTTTCCATTCAAAGCATTTCCAAGGTTTTTTCGCTGACAGAGGCCCTGCAACATGTGGGCGCGACCCTTTGGCAACGTGTGGGGCGCGAACCTTCGGGCGATCCGTTTAATTCAATCGTCCAGCTCGAACATGAACGTGGAATTCCCAGAAACCCGTTTATTAACCCCGGCGCCATCGTCGTGGCCGACGTTCTGCTAGAAGATCGAAGCTCTGATGAGGCGGTCAACGATGTACTGAACCTTTGCCGGACGCTCGCAGAGGATGCGTCCATTCAAGTGGATAAAGCCGTTGCAGACTCCGAGATGCGGACAGGGTCCAGAAACAGGGCACTTGCGCATTTCATGAAAGCCGAGGGAAACCTAAAAGCGCCGGTCGAAGATGTTCTGTCGCTGTATTTCCGCCAATGCAGCATCGCCATGTCGTGTCGTCAGTTGGCGGTTGCGGGCCGCTATTTGGCCGCCGCAGGCCAGAACCCTGCAGACGGTTCAACCGTTCTGTCCGCGCAGCGCGCCCGCAGAGTGACTGCGCTGATGATGATGTGTGGATCTTATGACGCCTCGGGCGAGTTTGCATTCCGCGTCGGACTTCCTGCCAAAAGCGGTGTCGGCGGCGGCATCCTGTGTATCGTTCCTGGCGTCGCAGCGGTCACGGCATGGAGCCCGGGACTGGACGCAAAAGGTAACTCTCATTTGGCAAGCATTGCATTTCAGGAACTGGTCCGCGCGACCGGATGGTCGGTGTTCGGGCCAAGTGTTTAACTGCCGAAACAACCGGTTCACTCACGCCGCTTCTCTCGTATATTTCGCGTGGTTTTGCGCAACCTTCCGGGGTTCCTCCTGTCGGCCGCTAAGACACGTTGCACACGGCCGGCGTGTGACGGACTTTCCCAAGAAATCGAGAGGTTACCTCCACCCGGCTTTTGCAGCGTAGCGTTTCAACAGCAAATATAATAATGTTTCAATATGACAAACAGCCTGCGCTTTGGAGTCGGCATTCTGAAGGGGAGATTAGAATGAAATTGCAGTGTGTTTTTGTGTTGTCGATGGGCTTTGCCGCCTTATCAGCTGAAGCGCAGGAAAACCCAATTCAACACGATGCGGAATTCTATATCCTGAAGGCACAGCTTGGATCGCAATGGGCCCAAGATGACGCAGCCGTTGACCAAGCATTAGCTGCGTTTCGGGAAGGTAACGGTGGAAACCCTCCAAATATCGTCAGTGTGCTGATCGATGACTTGGGCTTTGGGGATATGGGCATCCCAGAGCTGAATGCAGTACGCGGGTATGAAACACCGAACATTAATGACTTCTCGGATCAGGCCATGCGGATGGTTCGGATGTACACCGAACCATCGTGCACGCCGACGCGCGTGGCACAAATGACCGGACGCCTGCCTGTCCGTATGGGTATGGGGAACACACAAGTTGATATTGCCGGAGAAGGCCTGCCGGGTGGCGAAATTACACTCGCTGAAGTGCTTAAGCAGGCCGGCTACTCCACGAGTCATGTTGGCAAATGGCATATGGGTGACATTTCAGAAAGCTGGGCAATGAATCAGGGGTTTGACTATGCCCAGCATGCGATTCATCAGCAGGGGCAGTTAACCATATTCCACGATGACGCGATTAAGGAGCAGGTTTCCGTAGCCATCAACGATTATGACGACAAGTATACTGTCGACAAGTGGTTCCGCCCCGACGCCTCGGCCATGATGACCGTGATTGAAGGCGAGGCCGGGGGTCCCATCCGCGAAATTAGGATGAAACCCGGCGAACGTTGGAACGCGGCCAAGTATGACGAGATGAACCAAGCCTTCCAAGACAAGACCATGGAAGAACTAGAGCGCTTGGCTGGTGGCGAGGATCAGTTCTTCCTGCAATACTGGCCGATGATCCCACTGGACAACACACGGACCGGCCGGACCGGACCAAAAAGCGCAAATGGCGGCCTTTATGTCGACAAAATGCAGCTACTTGACCAATGGCTTGGAGATCTCTTTGCCAAGATTGACGAGCTTGGATTGGCTGAGAACACCATCGTTATTGTAATGGGCGACAACGGCCATTTTACCAAATATTCACCGCAATCTGGGTTCACACCGATGATCTTCCGTGGCGGCAAAGCCGACACCACTGAAGGTGGCGTACGAGTTGACGCCTTTATCCGATGGCCCGGCATGATCGAAGCGGACGGGCTGCTCAACAGTATCATCCACGTCTCGGACCTTTATACCACCTTGTCGCGCTTTGCCGGTGCTGATGAGTTCATACCGCGCGACCGCCTGATTGACGGAGTGGATCAATCCGCTGCGCTACTTTTCGACGATGAATCCAAATCGCGTCGCGATCACGTGATCATCTATTCGGACAAAAAACCCGAGGCGATCGTCAAGGATCAGCTCAAACTCATCTTGCCGCCTCCGGGCAAGAACCCGATCGCGGCCAAGTTCTTTGACCTCTATCGAGATACTCGTGAAGAATTTTCAGTCTCGACCGAGGTTGGCGCATGGGGCGGCCAGGAATTTGTGCGCATCTTGGGTCGTCACATGGCACGAAAGGAAAAATTCCCGGATGTGCCTCCAGCATATGGCGCGCCCTACGAGGGGATCGAAAACACCCGCCCCGAAACCCAGCTAGCCGTCGACGCGTTTCTCATAAAACGCGCGGCACCACAGCAATAATCCCTGACCGCCCGCAGTTTTCCCGCAGGCGGCCTATTGGAACCCGAAAATAGGATAACCATATGGCAGGAAACATCATTTTCGCTCTGGGTTTAGTCGTTTCACTGGGTATCGGGTTCGTCTATTTCCGCGATCTTGGCGACATTTCGCAAATGGTGCTTAAGGTTAAACGCAAAAACATGATCCGGTTTATCCGACACGAATACCGCCTGATCGCAGTGGGGTTGAGCGGATTTGCCGTCGCTACGCTTGCGCATTTCATTCTGGGCGGCGGCCCGTTCTGGCTGTGGCTGATTGCGGCGCTGCTAGTTTTGGTTTTGTATGGATTTCCCTATGTGTGGGTCCATCTGGGGCTGAGGAACCAACTCAACACTGCGGCCTTCTTTCCTATTGCCGAGGCGCAAAAATTCATCGGCCCGACCGCGCCGGTCATCGTTATTGAAAACAATGGTCACGCCCGCGCGCATCCCGATGCGCAAATCATGCGACCCCACTTGGCCGGCAATGCTGACGGGCTGGGTGGCGAAGATATCGTCATGACCTTTTGCGCGATGGCCAACCTTGGGCAAGGCTATGCCCCACGCATCGAGGGCAACCGCCTGGATCTTGAAGTTCTGGCCCAACATGGCAACAACCTGATCCTGCGGGACAACGAAACCGGGGAACCCATCCAGCAGATCTATGGGTTTCGCGAGACGGATCGCGATACTGGCGCGGATGGGCCCGCCTGCCCTGTGCGCCCCGAAGCAAAGATGCAGCCCTGGCCCACGTATCGGATGACGTTCCGCGGATTTCAAAAAGCGTTTCCCGATGGCGAGGTGTATCTGAACACGCCCTCGCCGAACCCGTTTTTGCGGCTGCTGGATATGGTGACGGAAATTACGTTTGGCTGGGGGATCGCGCGCCAGCATCAGGAAGATGCGCCCGTCATGGACAATATGGACCGATCGGACGACCGGCTTCCGAATAAGTCCTATGTCTGGGGGATCACGATCGGCAATGATGCCGCCTGCTGGACCGATGATTTCGTGGTCGAGAATGACTGGATCGTAAACGCAAATGTCGGTGGACGAGACGTGGTTGTCAGTCTGGACCCAAAGTACGAAAGCCTTGGCGTTTGGTACAATGACAAAGGCCAGCCCATCACCCGCTGCGATTTCTGGGGGATGTCGGATCAGGGAAAACTGCAACGCGTCGAGACCCTGCGTGCCGGTGTATTCTGGCATGTCTGGTCCGAGTTCTTTCCGGAAACCGATATCAACCGTGTCGGTGCGCGCGTACAACAGTCTGGCGAAGCCGCTGAATGAGTGAGCAATCAGATCAGATTGCCAAATTGGAACAAACGGAGGATCAAAATGGTCTTTAAGAGGGCAATAACAACCGCTGCGTGGGCCGTGGCGACCTGGATTCCAATGACAACTGCCGCTGTGGCGCAGCAGTCCGACTGGTCCTATGAGGCAACAATATACCTGTTCATGCCTGAAACGGAGGTTACGCAGGAAACAGCCCGCGGCACAGTTGATGGAACGCTCAGCTTCTCTGACGCACTAAAAAATCTCGATCTGGCCTTCATGGGCGTCTTTGGTGCATCGAATGGGCGCTGGTCACTGTTGGCCGACTACAACTATGTGGACGTCTCTTTCAGCAATGACACGCCCGGTCCGGCAAGCTCTGGTCTTGAAACCTCTCTCACAACGCAATTTTTCAGCGGTTATGTAGGCTACCGGGCTTATACTACAGATACGTCCTACGTGGACCTGGTCGGCGGTTTCCGCTGGTTCCGGACGCAGACCGATTTCACCGTCCTTCCCGGAGCAGCCCCCGGCCGGTCCGTCAGTGTCGATGAAAGCTGGACAGACCCGGTCATCGGCGTTCGAGCCCGCGTCGCATTCAACGACAGGTGGTCCGGCACTGGCTTTTTTGATTACGGCGGCTTCAGCAGCGACAGCGAAACATGGCAGGTCTTGCTGACTGCGGATTATGAAATCAACGACAGGTGGGTGATCCGCGGCGGTTATCGCTATATCTCTTTCGATCACGAGATTGACGGCAACGATTTCACGTTCGAACAGTCCGGCCCCATGATTGGTGCGACTTATCGGTTCTGAGGGGCTCTTTTAGCCCTTCAAACCTTACCCGATCCAAAGTCACTTAAACATCGGGGTGATCATGACCGCGTAGTTGTCGGCCAGCATGGCGGCGTCTTCGCGGTTGAATTTGACTGATGAGAGCATACGCAGGTCGACTTGCGTGGGCCCGTCAAATAGCTTTGCAACATCGACGTTCATGTGCAGGTCCACATCGCCCTCAACAACGATATCCGGTGGCAACTGGATATCGACCTCGCGCGCGTTTTCCGAAAACCCAACGTGATAGACCAACGGCGAGACCTCTTCGCCAATCCGCAGCGTTCCTTCCATCACGACGAATTTATAGCCGACCTCCCAATTCCATGCCATTTGACTGTTGGGATCAAGATCCCCGCGCGCTTGGATCGAGCCATTGGCTTCTGGGTCTACGCCGATCATGAAACGGATGTGCTCAATGCTGCTCAAGGGAATGTCGTTCAGCCTGATCGAATGGGTTGTTTCCGGATTGTCGAACCGGAGCAGATGATAGCTGTCAGGCTCAGCAAACAGCGCTCCATCTTGCGAGAGGGTCAGGTTGCTGAGGTAGAGCCGGAAGTCACGAACCCTGAACGTGCCGCGCCCGGCGGGGTTTTCGTACACGAACTCATCAAACACCAACGGATGTTCACCCATCTTCGCATGAAAGGTCAAAGTAACCGTCGTAGTGCGCTGAAGACCAAGGGCAAAGAACAGCGCTCCGCCAACGAACAACAGTATCGCAAGCGCCGTCATCCAAATACGCATCAGCCGTCTCCTTCGAACGGATTGGAAAACTGTGTGTTTGTCAGAAAACCCTCATCCGTCAGCGTGTTCAGGAACGCGATGATGGACTGCACCTCGTCGGGCGTCATACGCAGGCCCACAGTGCCCTGCCCGGCCTCTGGCGCATTGTCGGCCTCAAGGATCAAAGGGCTGAGCGTATCGCTGACGACAATCCCGTCATTGTAGTGATCCATGACCTCTTCCAATGTCTCGAACCGGCCATCATGCATGTAGGGCGCGGTTACTGCGATGTTGCGCAGTGTCGGCACTTTGAAGAAGCCCTTGTGCGCCGGATTGCCGGTCACGGCCATCAGGCCATCCGGCAGGTCGTCATCGGAATCCAGCCCATTGTTTGAAAACCCATCCAATGCGTCCCGAAACCCGGAAGTCAAAAACTGGCTGTGGCAGTCGATGCAGTTCCCACCACGTAATGAAACCTTGGTGTCCGGATGCGCCATGAATAGTTTGCGCCCGTGTTCTTCCTGCGCGGTCAAACGCACTTCGCCACGCAGAAACCTGTCGTATTTTGAATCCGACGAAATCAGCATTCGCATGAAGGTCGACAATGCCCGGGCCACGTTTTCGGCGCTGACTTCCCCGTATGCCTTGCGGAACATCCGCCGATAGTCGCGGGATGCCTGCAATTCTGTGACAAGCTCTCCTAGGTCCTGATCCATCTCGTCCGGGTGTTGAATCGGCATCAATGCCTGCGCTTCCAACGACGTTGCGCGACCGTCCCAGAAGAACCGCTCTTGGCCCCAAAGAAGGTTGGTCAAACTCATGGAGCTGAACTCCAGCTCTCCGCCCGACAATGCGGGCGACTTTGCCAGACCATCAGTGAAGGCAAGAGCCTGCATATGGCATGTCGCGCAGGACACCTGATTGTTGCCGGACAGGATAGGGTCGTAGAACAGGTGGCGCCCAAGGGCAAAGGCCTCTTCCGTCAGCGGGTTGTCCGGCGGCACAGCAAAGCGTCCGAAAACAAAAGGCGCCGAGAAGCCAGCAATCGGCGTCGCCGTCGGCCTGCGTGCCCGGTCCCAGAAAACCCACGCCGTCGCCGCGATCACCACGGCGACGGCCGCTGTCAAAAACACCCGAAGCATAACGCCCCCAGAGCATTAATGGTGGTGCACAAAACCCGAACCAAACAGCCCTTCAACGTTGTCCACGCCTTTGTTGTAGCGCTCCTTGAAATTGACCTCGGCGATACGTTCGCCCGTCTCAAGATCATGGATCGTGATCGTGTGTGCGTTCAGGTCGGCAATAAAATCCACATCCGTTGGGTCGTCATCAGCCGCGTTGCCCAGGTTGAGCAGGTTATTTTGAACGGCGATCAGGTCTCGGCCCGAAGCGGACGTGAAAAAGATCATGTGATGTGCACCCGGATCGGCAACGATGTCCGGCCCGCTGGACACAAGCTCGGGCAGTGCGGCCAGTTCATAGCGCTTCACAACACCCGGTAATCCATGAGAGATGAACAGTTCATCTTCAGTGCCATAGAACTCCAGCGGAACAGCGGTTTCATTGGCCACGCCACTATATATGACTTCGGCTTCTCCAAAGGTTTTGGAAACGGCGTCATAGGGGATTTTCCAGGTCTCAAATCCGAACATCGTATTGGCCAGAATGGCCGGTTCAATGTCAGCATGCATGTCAGGTCGCGCGAACAGAACCTCGACAGGTGAAGACGGAAAATCCAACGGCTTTTCGTTTTCCACCACGATGTTTTGGATGGGTTCAAGCGTGTTGAGGTCTATGATCGTCAACACATTCCCTACGCCAGTCGTCATATCGGGATGTATCGTCGAGGTGACCACCATGCGGTCGTCGAACGCAGATATCCCGTGTGGGTACATGATATATGGCTCACCCTCGCCGACTTGGCTTTTGCGTGCTTCGATAATTTTGACCACCTCGTTGGTCTGTGTGTCGAAAACACCGACCGAGCCGCCATCATCGCCTCCAGTGCCACCCATGAAGGTCACGAACATATACTCCTGCCCGTTCGACCTGGCCCACATGATGTCCTCGCCAACAATCTGCCCTTGGGTATCCAGACAGGTAAAGCCCTCAATCACCGGCGTTCCGCTGGAATCGCGGGACAGTCCAATTTCAGCCAGGCTGCAGGACGGGTCCAACCCGGTCGAATAGAGACGCCCGTTCGGGCTGTAGTAGAGGTGATGCAATGGATGCTGAATATCGGGCTGCTCAACTTCACTCAGTAGCTCTCCGAACTGGTCGGATTCCGGATCCAGCTCGACAATCGCGATGCCGTGATTCGTATCCAACGTCGGCAGACCGCGCAGCAGAACCATGCCCTGACTTTCCTCGCGGGTCTGAGACTGCGCCGGCGTTAGGCCAACCATCAACAGCCCGGCACCGATAAGTACACTCTGCGCAAGCAATTTGAATTTCATAATTTTCCCCCTTGCGATGAAACTTCTAAAAATGTTTTTGAAATTCACTTTACGTAGCGTCATATCACATTCAGGAAACTGCATCAAATTGGGGTGCAATCGACCAAAGAAACGCCGCCCCGAACGGGACGGCGTAAGCTGAATACCTGCAGGTCGACTTCTTTATGACGCTTGGACGGCCTTCATAAAGCGGTCGCGGATCACAACCGGGTCCATCGTGATTACCGGCATCTTGGCATTGCCGCTTTCGCACTTGCTGACGATGATTGTCATTTGGCCGCTGTCGAGCGCTGCCTGCAATGCGGCGCCAGTGTCTTCGGCCTGGCACTCGACCACATTCTCGCAACCACAGGCCTGCGCCACAGCCGCCAGCGATGTCTTTTTGCCCGCGTAAGTCGGCTGATCCCCGGTCGACCCATAAGATCCGTTATCGACAATCAGCAAGATGTAGTTGTCAGCCACGTTGTTGGCGATGGTCGGCAAGGTGCCGAGGTTGGTCAGGATGGACCCGTCACCGTCGATTACGATGACCGGCTTTGGCTGAGACAAGGCCAGACCCAGGCCGATGCTTGAGGCCAACCCCATAGTGCCCAGCATGTAGAAATTGGTGGGCTGGTCGTCGATGGCGTGCAGCTCCTGGCTGGGAATGCCGATGTTGCAAACAACCAGTTGATCTCGCAGGATCGGGGCGATTTCTTTCAGGATTTCAGAACGGATCATTGGTCGCCATAGCCTCCCCAGAAATTGGCGTCGGTCAGAATGGCGACCGGCTTGTTGCACATGAAAGTGTATTTCAGGATCGCATCCAGCTCCTCGACATCTGCCTGATGATGGAAGTGGTAGGTCGGGATGTTCATCTGTGCCAGAAGCGCCTTGGTATGCACCGCCATCTCGACCTGGCAGGCGACGGGTTCGCGCAGCTCTCCGCGATATGAGATCAACATGGGCAAAGGCATCCGGTAATACTGGATCAGCGTCGCCAACGTGTTGATGGTTACGCCAATGGCCGTGTTCTGCATGATGATCGCGGGGCGTTTGCCGCCCATCCAGGCACCAGCACACAGGCCCATGCCTTCATCCTCTTTGTTCGACGGGATGTGAAAGATGTCTTCTCGCGCGTCGATTTCGTCGATGACGCCGGCCAATTGCTTGCACGGAACCGTGGTGACAAATGAGATGTCGTTGGCCACCAGATCGTCGGTGATCTTTTTGTCTATGTTCATGTCCGATATGTAAATCCTGTTTGGGCGCTATAGGCGCGATTGACGGGTTACAGCCTGCGGTGCACATGCACGGCGCAAGGCGCATGACGGACGACGCGCGAGGCGGTCGATCCCAGAAAATAGTCGCTGACGCCCGGTTCGTGCGAACCGATGACGATGCAGTCAAATTTGTTTTGTGTCGCAAAGTCGATCACCGTGCGAGCCGTGTGACCTTTGACAATCTCGGCCTGAACGCCTTCAAGCCCCGAAACTTTTTCCCGCAACAAGGTGCGTGCCGCGCGAAAGCCTTCGGCGACGACATCCTTGTCGAGATAGGCACTGACAGAGCCCTGAGGCATCTCGTAGACATGCAGGGCCACGATCTCGGCCCCTTTTGCCGACAAGGCTTTGGCGATTTCCAAAGTGTGCGGCGAAATCCCATGATCCAGCGCCATTGGGACGAGAATTTTTTTATACATGAATACCTCCGTTTCTGCCTGGACTAGACCCAGGGTGCGAGGATGATCTTAGGTGCGGCCACAGCACCTTTCCGCAAATCGCGAAAAGCGTCGGCAGCTTCAGACAAGGCCCGTTCCTGTATCCAGTTCAACGGGCCCAAACGGCCATCGAAAATCGCCTGCGCGGTTTTTCTGAAATCCTCGGCAGTATAAGTATAGGTGCCGATAAACGTGATCTCCTGCAAGGTCATACGACGTATATCCAAACCGCCAGCATCCTCACCCAACCCAACATGCACGATAACGCCGCCCGGCTGAACGTGATGGGAAGCGGCAGCACGGGTCGCAGAATACCCCACTGCGTCAACAACCAGTGAGAACGTATCATCCGTGGCTTCAACCACATTGAAAGAGCCCAAACTCTGTAAATAGGCGCGCCGCATATCATTCGGTTCGATGATGACAATATCGTCAACGCCGGCCGCTGCCAGTGCCAAAGCTGCCGCCACACCAATCGCGCCGCCGCCAATCACCAACGCATCACGCGCCATTCCCTGATGCAGCGCCTCAAGGCCCAAACGAACCGCATGCCAGCTAACCGCCAATGGCTCAGCCAAAGCGGCCTGCTGAAATGATACGTGGTCCGGCACCTCAACCAGATTTGCATCTGGCATGGCCACATATTGGGCAAAAGCCCCTTCACGCGGTGGCATCGAGATGATCTGCCGGCTGGGGCACAGGTTTTCCCGACCTGCCTCACACGCCGGGCAGACACCGCAGTTGACCAAAGGATTGATCGTTACGCGCGTACCGTCGCGCGGACCTCCAACAATCGTCCCTGCGGCCTCGTGACCCAGAATAAGCGGTGCAGGTCGGCGCGCGTCGTGACCCAAATAGGCGTGCATATCCGAGCCGCAAATCCCAACGGCCTCGACCCGGATCAATTGCTCACCTATGTCGGGCGCAGCATCTGATACGTCCTCATAGGTCAAATGCTCAACACCCTGATAAACAAGCGCTTTCATTTCGCTGTAAACCCTCCGTCGACCATCAAAACTTGCCCTGTGACGTAGTCGGACGCCCGTGAGCACAGGAACAGGATCGGCCCATCGATATCTTCAATCTGCCCGTTCCGGTTCATACAGGTTTGCGCCGCGTTACGATTTGCCCGGTCGGGGTCATCGAAAACGGCCTGCGTCAGCTCGGTCGGGAAAAACCCCGGCCCGATGGCGTTTGCAGTGATACCGTCAGCGGACCAAGCCTCGGCCATGGCCCGCGTCAGTTGCCCAACCCCGGCCTTGCTGGCTCCATAAGCAATACCGCCCGGGAAAGCGCGCGTGGTCTGAAGCGAGGCGAAATTCACGATCCGCCCCCACCCCCGAGCTTTCATCGCAGGCACCAATGCCTGGCTTAGGAAGAACGGGGCGCTCAAGTTCAGCTCAAGCGTCTTGTCCCAGCCTTCGGCGGTCACGTCATCGGCCACTTCGCGCATGTTGATGCCCGCCGCATGTACAATGATGTCCGGCGCGCCAAAACTGGCTGAGACCTCTTCGGTGAGCGATGCCATGCGCGACCGATCGGCCACGTCGGCAACAACTGTGGCCACGCTGTCGCCCCCTTCAGCTTGCAAATCTGCCAGTGCTTCCGGTCGACGCGCGACACCAACGACGCACGCACCCGCTGAGGCCAACACAAGCGCTGCTCGACGTCCAAGGCCCGCGCTTGCGCCGGTCACGCAAGCGACACGCCCGGTCAGATCGAACAACGCGCGCGGATCATTCATCGGCGGTCAGGTTGAACTGTTCGTCAGGGAAATATTTGGCAAGGCGCACGTCTGCAGCCCGCGCATGCCCTTCCATACCTTCCAGCCGGGAAATACGAGCGGTCGCCTCGGCAATGGATTTCGAGCCTTCGCGTGTAGCGCGCTGCCATGTGACGATCTTCATGTACTTGTGAACGCTCAAGCCGCCGGTATAGCTGGCCGCGCCGGATGTCGGCAGAACGTGGTTCGTGCCAGTCGCCTTGTCACCGTAGGACACTGTTGTTTCTTCACCCAGAAACAGCGATCCATAGCAGGTCAACCGACCCAGCCACCAATCCAGATCCTCGGCCTGAACGGTCAGGTGTTCGGGCGCATAGTCGTCCGAACAGGCCGCCATTTCTTCACGATCTGAACAGACGATGACTTCGGCATAATCGCGCCACGCAGCGAAGGCGTTTTCCCGGTTGAGTTCAGGTAGATCCTCGATCAGTGCTGGCACCAACTCCATGACTTTTTGCGCTAGGTCCCGGTCATCCGTCACCAACCAAACCGGAGAATTGTACCCGTGTTCCGCCTGGCTCACCAAATCGGTGGCAACTACATGCGCATCTGCGGAACCGTCCGCAAGGATCAGGCTGTCCGTCGGCCCGGCAATCATGTCGATGCCAACTTTGCCATAGAGAATACGTTTAGCCTCGGCCACAAACTGATTGCCTGGGCCCACAAGAATATTTGCGCTCGGTAGGCCGAACAAACCATAGGTCATGGCGGCCACGCCCTGAACGCCGCCCATGGCCAGAATGCTGTCTGCACCGCAGATATGCGCTGCATAGACAATCGCAGGCGCCACGCCTTCACCCGGACGTGGCGGCGAACAGGCTGTGATGTGGCGGCACCCGGCAACCTTTGCCGTAGTGACCGTCATGATCGCGCTGGCAATATGGCTATAGCGTCCGCCGGGCACATAGCAGCCAGCCGCGTCCACAGGGATGGCCTTTTGGCCAGCGACGAAGCCCGGGACAATTTCCATCTCAACGTCAGACACCGTGGATTTCTGCGTTTCAGCAAACCGGCGAACGTTGTCGTGCGCAAACCGAATATCCGCCTTGAGCCTTTCGGGGACAAGCGCGCAGGCGGCCTCGATCTCATCGGCGGTCATCAACACGTTGCCGTCAAACTTGTCGAACTTGACCGCATATTCCAGCGCTTTGGCATCCCCGCCAGCCTCAATGTCGGCAAGGATTGTCTTCACTGTATCATGCACTTCCGTGGCATGAGATTGAGCCGTCAGGGTCGCCTTTTTCAGATAGTCGCGAGGCATTTTCAGTAGGTCCTATTGGTAGATTTCAGGAAGCAAAGTGGTCGAAACCGCCGGAACGTAAGCAATCAGAAGAACTACGATCAGCATTGTTAATACGAATGGAATAGCACGGGCCGCAATCTTCAGAATGGACTCACCCGTAATGCCAGATACGACGAACAGGTTCAGGCCAAGTGGAGGCGTGATAAACCCGACACCCAGCGCGGTAATCATCATGATGCAGAACTGAATTTCGTTCATTCCGATGTTATCGGCCAACGGTTTAAGGATCGGGGCGAGTATCACGATGTTGGGGGTCGTTTCCATAACGCAGCCCGCAGCAATCAGGATACCGATCATCAGCAGGATCAGCAGGTACGGATCGTCGGTCAGCGACGTGATCGAGGCGACGAACCCTTGCGGCACGCCCATGATCGCCAGCGCCTCGGCCAAGGGGGCCGAAAAGGCAATGATCGGCAGGATCACCCCGTTCACCTTGGCTGAGCTGACCAACATCGACGGAAAGTCGGCCAGTGTCAGGGTGCGCATGATGAAACCCATGATGATGGTGACAACCACGGCAGTAGCGCCCGCCTCGGTTGGGGTCAGGCGACCCGAGAAGATGCCATAGAAGATAATCCCGGGCACAATAAAGGCGTACCAGCCGGATTTCAGGGCCTTGCCCAAATTGGCCAGCCACTCGCCCATCGTCATCAAGCCGCCACCCTCATAAGCGTAAAGACGGTTCATGATGATGTTGGTGATCAGGATCGAAACCAGAATGGCCAGACCGGGAATCAGGGCAGCCAGGAACAGGGTCGACGCGGAAATCCCCAGCACCAGACCGATGATGATGTAGGCAATCGACGGTGGGATCAGGATGCCGGTACAGGCCCCGGCCGCGACCAAGGCGCAGGCGTAGGGGCGCGGATATCCACTTTCGACCAGCCGGTTGATGGTCATGCGACCGACAGCGGCCGCGCCAGCGGCATCCGAACCCGAAATGGCGGCGAACATGCCGCAAACCAGAACGGTGGCCGAGCCAAACCCGCCCTTGGCGAAGCAAGTCAGCGCCTCAGCCACATCCAGAAATTTACGTGACAAACCTGTACGGACCAGCACGTCACCTGTCAGGATAAACAGCGGCACGGCGGTCAGGGCAAAGGCGTCGATCCCGGTAAACAGGCTCTCGCCCACCAGACTCAGCGGTAGATCGCCCGACATGACCAACATCACGATGGCAGCAGAACCAATCGCCGCCCAAACCGGAACAGCCATGGCGATCAGAACAACGAACAGAATGACGGGCAGGTAGAAATCCCAGCCCAGTTCTACGGTTTGATTGAGAGTGTTCCAGAGCATCTCAAATCCCCTCAGTCAAACAGCTTGTCACCTTCGAAGACGGGCGTGCCGTCGCGAAGGGATTTGATGTCACGCATAAACGATTGGATCAGGCGCCAGATCATCAGCGCAAAGCCGGTCGGCACCGCCATCAGGAACCAGACTTTGGACACCCGGAGGCCATCAGTCACTGACCCGAACTTGGCCGAGACGTGAACCGCCTCATATGACCAGTAAAGCGCGATCACAGCGACGGCGAACATCACAAGATCGCCAAAGATGTACAGCAGGGCCTTGGGACGCGGCCCGAGGTAATGCATGACGACATCAATCCGGATATGCGCCCGTTCCTTGACCGCTGCCGCGGCACCGATCCAGGCCAAATAGATGAAGGAATACCGGACGATTTCTTCTCCCCAGATCGAGGAATAAGCGAATATCTCGCGCCGCAGAACCTCGATGGCCATGGTGATGACCAGCATCACGTAGAACACCAGCAGCAGCCAGCGCTCGGCGTTGCGATCAATATTTCGGAGTAAGGTCATCGTGTTCCCTCGGCGACAGAACAGTCAGGCGCGGCCTTCTGTTTCGGGCCCTTTCAGGCCTGACTGCTGTTGAGTGATTGCGGACGTCTAAAAGACGCCCGCCGGTTTAGGTCATGCGTCGTGGACGTAGTACTTGCCCTGCGTCCCGGCCGCCTCGACAAGTTTCTCAAATGCATCCATCGACCCGGCCAACTCTGTCTTGAACGGATCCCAATCGGCGTTTTGGTAGCCGCCGACACTTTCCCATTCAGCCAGTTGATCCGCGTTGAGCGAATGGAATTCCACTCCGGCCTTGTTCAGTTCGGCCATGGCAAAGGCACGGGCCGAGGGAACTTTGGAAAGGTTCTGATGGCTGGTCATTTCCGAACCCCACATGATGCCTTCCTGAACGTCCGGCGGCATCGAATTGAACCATTCGAGGTTACACGAATAAACCTGACTGTCCGGAACGGCCTGCGTAAAGGTCACGTGGCTGAGGATGTCCTTGAAGCCAAACACATACAGCGCTCCGACCGACGGATCGAGCGCATCCGCAACACCCTGTTTGATCGCCGATGGGGTCTCACCCCAGGCAACAGGTGTCGGGTTCGCGCCGACCATGCGGTAGTACTGCTGCAGCATTTTCGAGCCGGGCACGCGGAACTTCACGCCGCTCATGTCACCCGGCGTGATGATGGCATTACCACCCTGACGCACGGCAACGACGCGCGGGTCGATCACCACATAGAACAGGGCCTTGAAGCCAGCGGCCTCGACTTTCGGGTGTACTTCGTTCTGCCATGTGTCGGAATGCACAAGGTTGGTGAACCGCTGGTTCGACCCGCACAGATACGGCATATTGATAAGGTCTACTGTCGACGCGAACGGGGCGAAGTTGGACAGCGAATGCTGCGCCGCCTGAATGGTTCCGCCCTGCACTTTCTGCACCAATGCACCACCGGCACCCAGCTGACCACCCGGCGCAAGTTTGACGTACACCTTGCCGTTCGTCGCGTTCTGGATGTTTTCTTTCAGATCAAGCTGCATGATCGGATAGCTACGTGACGCGCCCAGTACATATGCGGTCGCGACCGTCATGACATGATCGGCGGCCTTTTCACGCTCACTTTCTTCTTTGGCTGTCTGCGCCACGGCCTCGGACGACCAAAGGACGCCGCCTGCACCTGCGACCAGCGCTGCAGTGAATGACCCACTGGCGCTGAGCTTCAGGAAATTACGGCGTTCGACGGACGCCAGTTCATTTCTGTCGTTTTTCATTTAGTGCCCTCCCAAGCAAAAAATTCAGCCATCCTTTTTTGCGTCGCGGACAGCTTCCCTTTTTAGAATTGCGACAACGAACAGGATCGACGCCGCGAACAGAACCAACATCTCTCCGACGTCACCAAGAAAGGCGCTGTTTGCAAAAGCCCCCAACGCCACGTTCGCAAAATAGACGGCAAACACGAGTGCGGACGCAGCCAGAAACATCTCTTGGACTCCCTTTTCAGATTCGGCCCAACGTCATTTGTAAGCGCTTACATGCAAAATGCAAGCGCTTACATAAATGCTTCCCTCTCACCGCAGTTGAGTTTAGAGTTATCAGCAAAAGCAAATTGCGAGTTTGGAAATGGCGAAATCCCGGTCGGCGCCGACACTGGATGATGTGGCAAAAATGGCAGGTGTTTCGACGGCCACTGTGTCGCGCTGCCTCAACAGTCCGGACCGGGTGGTCAAAGCTACCCGTGAACGCGTGCAGTCCGCGGTTGATGCGCTTGGGTACACGCCAAACTTTGCAGCCCGTGTAATGGCGGCCAAGCGGTCGTTCACCATCGGCGCGATCATTCCAACCATGGAAAACGCGATTTTTGCGCGGGGCCTTCAGGCATTTCAGGAGGAACTGCACCAGCGCGGCTATACGCTTTTGGTTTCAAGTTCGGCCTACAAACCGGAAATCGAAGAAGAACAAATCCGGACCTTGATTGCGCGTGGTGCTGACGGGTTGCTGCTAATCGGGCATGACCGCGATCCCGAGATCTATGACTTTCTGGACCAGCGCAATATTCCTGCTTTGGTCGCCTGGTCTTATCTGCCGGACTCCAAACTGCCTTCGGTCGGCTTTGACAATCGCGCGGCGATGTTCGACCTCGCCAGTCACGTTATTGGGTTGGGGCACACGCGGATCGGCGTGATCTCGGCTCGCGTTGACGGAAATGACCGCGCCCGTCTCAGGGTTCAGGGCATCCGAGAAGCAGTCGCTGATCGTGGGCTTGAGGCCAACAATCTGACCGTTATCGAAACGTCGTATGAAATCGAAAACGGCGCCAAAGCCTTTAGCGACCTGATGAACGCCACCACGCCGCCGACAGCAATCCTGTGTGGTAATGACGTGTTAGCCGCTGGTGCTTTGCGACAGGCGCAAAAAATGGGGCTCGATGTACCCGGCGATGTTTCGATCACGGGCTTCGATGACATCGAACTGGCCCGGATCGTCTCCCCGGCGCTGACCACAGTGCATGTCCCCCACCGTGAAATGGGGCATAAAGCAGCCCTGCAATTGATTGAGATGGTCGAAAACCAAACCGCAGGGACTGGCGAACAACTGGCGACGAGAATTGTAAATCGACAGTCGCTTGGCAAGCCCGCGTCGGGCTAAGCCGCTTCGCCCTCCATCGTGCGGAAATCGTCTTTCAACCAAGGATGCTTGGCGCACATTGGGCGGGTAAAATGTTGCCGGATCAGTTTCACCATAACTTTCTGGATCAATTCCGAGGTCGTCACGGGATACACTTCGGTCGTGAACAGCGACACGGTTCGCACGAAATTTCTGCCCGGAAACGGCATTGCCTTGACGCTGTTATGGAACCGCTGAGTCCGATGAAAACAGGCGGCCGTTGTGATCGCCCAACCGCTACCCTGGGCTACCAAACCGATGATCGACTGGTTGCATTCCAGTTCGAACCTGTTCGGTAAGCTGAACTTGCTACGCGCCAGCTGGATCTCGATTTGCTTCCCGATCACGTAGTCCCGAGAATATCGCAACAGGGGTAGATCCGCGTCCGGATGAAACAACTCTTCGGGCGACCCTTCAAAACTGTTGGGAAGCACGACCAAAAACGGGTCGCGCATCAACGGGTATTCGATCAATCCTTCGGTTCGTCCCGGTGGTCGGGTGGCAACGCCTACATCCAGTTTATGTTCCTGTAGCTTGGCGAGGATTTCGTGGCTGGGACGCGTATAGTGACGAAAATTGCAGCGTGGCAATGCCTGCGCCAGAAACCGGACCATATCAGGCGCGATCTGGTTGTCGAAATCGTCAATAAGCGCCAATCGCAAGTCGGTCGCGTGTTGCCAGTTGCCCGTTCGGATTTCGGCCTCGCCCCGCTTTAGAACAGTCAAACCGTCGCGGACGTACCGCGCAAAGACCTCGCCCGCGGGTGTCAGGCCCATTGGTCTGCGCCCATGATCGACCAGCTCGATACCAAGCGCGTTCTCCAAGCTGCGCAGGTGGTTCGAGACCGTGCTGATCGACAGACCCGTTTCGGACGCGACCTGTTGGATCGATCCGGATTTGGCGATCAATTGGAAGATTTCCAACCATCTCAGGCTCAGCGATTTGGACATGGGTGCCAATCATTGTTTCGATTTGCTCGAAACTAGCCAAGCAAAGATTTGACCGAACGGCAATGCTGAATTTGACTTTGGGTTCAGGCTTACGCCTTCATCCGGTCAAAGCCCGGGTCATATGGGCATGGCGGAATGACCGTTGCGTGCACCCTCTGCCCGCAGCTTTCCAATTCCATTTCGGAGCCTATGTCCTTGAAGACGGGGTCGACAAATGCATGCGCCAGGTTCAACCCGGTGCGGTGCCCCCATTCGCCTGACGTGACGGTGCCGACCACCTGATCCCCCTGCATCAAGGACGCTCCGGGATGTGCAGGACCCAGGGTCGAGGAGACCTGAAGTGCGGCAAGCTGTTTGCGAGGACCTTCCGATTGCCGTTTCATCAACGCGTCGCGCCCGACAAAATCACCCTTATTCAATCGGACGAACCTGTCCAATCCGGTTTCAAACGGATCGAACTCGGTGATCAGGTCTGCTTTCCAATGAAGAAAGCTCTTCTCCATCCGCATCGATTCAACAGCCCGCGCTCCGAACAGTTTCAACCCGTGCGCCTCACCTGCTCGCCGTAACGCCAGATAGGCCGCGTAGAGCGAGGCGTTGGGCACGTGTATCTCATAAGCCAATTCACCGGAAAAGCTGAGGTTCATGACCGTAGCCGGAGCGATGCCAACGAAGCACTCGCGCACACCGAGCCATGGGAAAACCTCGGCCGACCAATCACCGCGCGCGCAGGCCGACAAGACGTCTCGCGCCTTCGGGCCAGCGAGGACCAATATGGTTTGGTCATTTGTCAGACTTCGCAGTTGAACGTCTTCATCGCCGTGCATGTGCTGACGCAGCCAATCCATGTCATGAAATTCGCTTGCTGCGGCTGAGCCATACCAGACGCGCGCCTCCCCCCGGTCGCTGGCCGGTAGATTGGCGACAGTAGCCTCTGCTTTGATCATACCATGATGGTTCAGCAGGTATCCTAGCCCAACACGCCCCTCGCGCCGGGTCACAAGCCCGCAGAACATCCGGTCCAGAAAAGCATGCCGGTCGTTTCCAGTGATTTCGATCCGATTGAACCCGTTCACCTCGGCCAGTCCAACACCCGATTGCACATTCCGAACCTCAGCGGCGACCACATCAAATGTTTCGTCAAAACCGAAACTATGCGTCGGCGTAAACTCCGGCGAGGGTTTGATATAGTCCACCCTCTCCCACCCGTTGACCACGGTGAACTCGGCCCCTCCCGCCGCCAGCACCGGCGTCAGAGGTGTAGTCTTGGCGGGACGTCCTGCAGGGCGATGTTCGTGCGGAAAGTGGAACCGGAATTCGTTTTGATAATCTTCGATGGCCTTGAGCGCGGTCAATTCGACATTTGCATGACCAGTGAACCGCCGAGGGTCGAGGCACCACGTATCGTAACAAGCCTCGCCATGCACGATCTGCTGGGCCAGCAACCACCCATGCCCGCCACCTTCACCCAGCCCTGCGCGCAGACCGATGATACAAAAGGCGTTGCGTTTGCCTGGGATTGGCCCCACCAGCGGAGCGCCGTCGATCGTATAAGTAATCGGCCCATTGACCACCGTGTGAATACCAACCTCCATTAGCGCTGGCATCCGCGCGAAGGCGCCCTCCAACACGTCCGTCACGCGATCCAGATCGTCGGGGCAAAGGGCGTTCACAAAGTTCGGATCAATCCCGTCCATGCCCCAGGTCTTGCAGTCCTGTTCGTAAAACCCGAGCAACAGGCCGTTTTTTTCCTGCCGGCAATAATAGTCGCTGATCGGACAACGCAGTAGCGGCATCCGGTGACCCGCGTCGCGTATCGCTTGTATCTCTTCGGTCAGGAAGTACTGGTGCTCCATCGACGAAACAGGATGATGAACGCCCATCATTGCGCCGACTTCGTTGACGCGATATCCGCAGGCGTTGACCACGATGTCGCAATCGATGTCACCATGCTCGGTCTGCACAGTCCAGGTGTCGTCGGCGTGCTGCTCCAGACCAGTCACTGGTGTATTCCGATAAACCTCTGCCCCTGCCTTGCGCGCCCGGCGCGCCAATGCCTGACACAACTGAGCGGGGTCAATATCGCCGTCCAGCGGGTCCCACAGCCCGCCGATCAGGTTGTCGGTTGAAATCAGAGGGTGTCGGCGGGCGCATTCGTCCGCGTCAATCACCTCGAAGTGCACATCCATACCCCGCGCCATGGATGCAAAGTGGCGATAGCCCTGCATCTGGCCTTCGGTGTTGGCGAGGCGTATCCCCCCATCCCCGTGGTGATAGTTGATCGGATAATCCGGATCGTCGGCTAATTCCTTGTACAATTGGATCGAGTGCGTTTTCAGGCCCACCATCGTCTGGTTCATGCCAAAGTTCGTCACCTGCGCGGCCGAATGCCATGTCGTGCCCGAGGTCAATTCGTTCCGTTCGACCAGCACCACGTCGGTCCACCCCTCTTGCGTCAAATGATAGAGGGTCGAACATCCGGCGATGCCGCCACCTATCACAACGACTTTGGTACGCGACTTCATTGGCTTTGCTCCGTAAGATTTCGTCCAAGTTTTGCGGAAGAAAAGGCTTAGGCTACAACTGCGCAAATGCGGGTGCAGGAAAATCGAAACTGCGATTGCGGATTCTGAAAAAGGCAATTCGCCTTTGATGCCGGGATGTTCCGCCCCTTACGGTGCAGGAAAGCGATAAAAAGGAATTGGACCGGATGTCATCAGAGGGTTCTAAACGCAGCGGCCGAAAAGCGCGGCATGCCCAGCGAGCAGCCAAACCGGTCGTAGACCCCTGCCCACCCGGCCAGAAGGGCGGCGCTTATAAACCTCTAAGCCAACGCGAGATCGAACAGATATACGATACAGCACTGCAGCTGTTGGAACGTTTGGGCATGGGAAACGTGCCAGACAGGTTAGCGGCAGACCTCAAAGCCGCAGGTGCGCAGGCGGGTCAGCAAGACCGGTTGCTGTTCCCGCGTGAAATGGTTCAGCGCGCAATCGATACAGCCCCCAAAAGTTTCGTGTTCCACGGCCGGGACGAAAACCGCTCGATCGAGGTTGGCGGCGACCGCGTGTATTTCGGCACGGGTGGCGCCGCCGTTCAAACGCTGGACATCGATAGCGGCCTTTATCGCCCCTCTACCTTGGTGGATTTGCACGACTTCACCCGATTGCAGGACACGCTGGCCAATGTCAGCTGGTTCACCCGATGCTGCGTGGCCACAGATGTACCTGATGTATTCGATCTGGACGTCAACACAGCCTACGCTCTGGTGCGCAATACGACCAAACCAGTGGCAACATCGTTTACTCTGGCCGAACATGTCGGCCCCATTGTCGAGTTGCTGGATATCGTCGCCGGAGGGCCGGGTGAATTCGCCAAACGCCCCTTTCTGAAAGCTCATATCAGCCCAGTGATTTCGCCACTGCGGTATGGGGAGGATGCGGTTGATGTCGTCTATGAATGCGTCGCCCACAACATTCCCATGTCGTGCATCACGGCCGCGCAGGCCGGTGCCACAGCCCCGGCGACTTTGGCCGGGTTTTTGGCGCAATCGCTGGCCGAGACATTGGCCAGCCTTGTCATGGTCTACGCTATCAGACCCGGATTTCCGATGGTGTTTTCCAATTGGCCTTTCATCGTAGACCTCAGGACCGGGTCTTTTGCCGGCGGCAGCGGAGAGACGGCTGTTTTGAACGCCGCCTCAGCGCAGATCACGAACTGGTTAGGCCTGCCCTCGGGCGTAGCCGCGTCCATGACCGACGCAAAGGCCATCGACGCACAATATGGCCTGGAAAAAGGCATGACCTCGCTTGCGGCGGCCTTGGCCGGGGGCAACCTGATCTATGAAAGCTCGGGAATGACCGCATCCTTGTTAGGCGCAAGTTTCGAGGGGTTTGTTCTGGACAACGAAATGCACTCACACACTTATCGGGCGCTGCGCGGAATTGAGGTGAGCGAGGAAAACCTGGGTTTTGACGCCATCTGCCATTCTGTTCTGGGTGACGGGCATTTCTTGGGAAGCGCGCAGACCTATGCGGCGATGGAGCGGGACTACTTTTACCCCGAACTCGCCGATCGACAAGAGCCCCACACGTGGCAAAACGATGGTGCCAAAGACGCATGGTCATCTGCCCGGCATCACGCCAAAGAAGTTCTGGCCAGCCATCACCCAGAAAATTTGAGCGCCGAACAGGATGCCGAAATCCGGAAACGTTTCCGCATTCTGATATAAAAGCCACAGAGCATTCCCAACACTTCATTGGGCCGCTAGGGTCCAATGGGAATTGCGCGAAGGATAAGGCCATGACCGATTCATTTTTTCAGCCGGTATCGGCGATGGAGCTGGCCCGGTTTGCCGGCATCCCCTCGTTCATGCGTTTGCCCAGCCTGGGCCTGGATCACGAACGGATTTTGGATGTTCAGGTCGGTCTCATCGGCATCCCGTGGGATGGCGGCACCACCAATCGCCCCGGCGCGCGGCATGGTCCGCGACAATTGCGGGACTATTCCACGATGATCCGCGCGATGAACCCAGTCACAGGCGTCGCGCCGTTCTCAATGGTCAATTGCGCCGATCTTGGCGACGTTGCGCCCAATCCGGTTGATATCGAAGATACTCTGAACCGGGTTACGGATTTCTACTCAACCCTACAGGAAAAAGGCATTGTTCCGCTCACCGCTGGCGGGGACCACCTGACCACCCTGCCCGTTTTGCGTGCGCTTGCCGCCGCAGGCCCCGTCGGCCTGATCCAGTTCGACAGCCACACGGACCTGTTCGACAGCTATTTTGGCGGCCACAAGTTCACCCACGGCACCCCGTTTCGCCGCGCGGTAGAAGAAGGATTGGTCGACCCAAAACGCTTTGTTCAGGTTGGCATCCGGGGCACTGCGTACAACACCGAAGACATCGAATGGGGCGAGGCACAGGGTATCCGCATCATCCGTATCGAAGAACTGTTCGATCGGGGCATTAACGACGTGATGGCCGAAGTGCGCGGTATCGTTGGAAAAGCACCAACCTATTGCACCTATGACATTGATTTTGTTGACCCAACCTACGCCCCGGGCACCGGAACGCCCGAGATCGGCGGACCAAACAGTTTTCAGGCGCAGCAGGTCATCCGCCGGATGTCTGGTGTGAACCTGATTGGCGCTGATCTGGTCGAAGTATCGCCCCCATTCGATCCGAACGGAGGCACCGCGTGGCTGGGCATTTCGCTGATGTTCGAACTGCTCTGCGTTTTGGCGCAGGCTGTGGACGCACGGCGCTAGCTGGCGTTTTCGGCGATCATTGAAATCATTTCGAACATCACCGCAGCTGCCGTTAGCGCAGTGATGTTGTTCGGGCTGTCCTTGGTTGGCATCATGCAGACGACGTCCCCGCCCACAATGTTCAACCCGCGCGCGGAGCGCAGAATGCCGACAGCCTCGTCAATATCGAAACCCTTCTCGCCCGGTTCCAGATTGGACACGGCAGGCGCGACAGTGGGATCAAGGCAATCCAGATCGAACGTGATATAGACCGGGCGGTCCCCCAGCACTTCTTTGGTCTGAGCCACGACGTCTTCCAACCCGCGCTGGCGAAATTCACGCATGGTGACGATGTTGTAGCCATAGTCGTAGGACGGCTGCAGCCAGTCCAAGCTTCGCGGATGGCCCCTAAGTCCGATTTGCATGGATCGCGTGGGGTCGACCTGCCCCTGATCCGCCAGATACGCGCCCCAATGGGCCGCTGATTTCTTCGCCCCCAGGAAATGATCGACCTTGGTGAAGACGTCCGTATGCGCGTCCAAATGCAGAAAGCTGACAGGCTCTCCACCAGCCAGTTTACCGCGACCCAGCGCTTGCACGATCCCGCCAGTGATGGAGTGGTCGCCGCCAATCGACACCGGGCGCGCACCGGCTGCATCGATGTCTTTGTAAAAAGCCGTAATCCGTTCGATGCAGTCTTCGTTATCGTTTGCCCGCGGAAATGGAACGTCGCCTACATCTGCAATCTTCGCACAATTCCACGGATCAATTTCAAACACCGAATGTACCCGCCGCTGTACGGCAGAGACATGCCGCAAAGCACGCGGGCCCAAATGCTGATCCCGCTCGGTTGTGCCGTTGCCTGCCGAATGCGGCACTCCGACCAAAGCGATGTCCTGCCCTTCGGGACCTTGATTGGGGCACCGAAATAGGGTCGGTATCCCCCACCAATATAGATTGTCCATCATAGACTGTTCGTAACGGTCGGTCATCTGCGTCTCCGGTGAAAGAAAAACACCCCCGATGTGAACCGGGGGCGTTTGCGTTCAGAGTTTCTCGTCTTCTCGGCGGAAGGCACCTTGAACGATACGGTCCATGACCATGGCCAGGAACAGGATGGCGAACCCACCCAGCAGACCCGGACCTTTGGCAGCGTATTGCAGCGCCTCAAGGATTTCCTTGCCCAGACCTCCACCGCCGATCAGCGAGATAATCACCACCATCGACAAGCACATCAGAATGGTCTGGTTCACGCCGGTCATGATCGACGGCAGGGCAAGCGGGATCTCAACATCCTTGAGCAACTGCCATTTCGATGCGCCAAAGGCCACCGCAGCCTCCTTGATGCTTTCCGGAACCCCGCGCATCCCCAGCGCGGTCAAGCGAATGACCGGCGGCATGCCAAAGATGATCGTCGCCAGAATGCCCGGCGGGTTGCCTGTGCCAAAGAAAGCGATGATTGGGATCAAGTAGACAAACGCAGGCAATGTCTGCATCAGGTCCAACACCGGCTCGGCCGCCCGGTAGGCGCGCTTGGATTTGCCGAACCAGATGCCTAGCGGAATGCCAAAAACCACGCATAACAGCACCGCCGCGCCCACCAAGGCCACGGTTTCCATCGCCACATCCCAATACCCCAGAAGCGCGATATAGGCCAACGAAGACGCGGTGAAGATTGCCACCCTTGGCCCTGCCGCGCGCCACGCGGTCACACAGATCACCAACATCACAACTGGCCACGGGGAACCGATCAATGCCACCGTCAACGCATCCAGAACAGATCGCACACCCGCCACGATACCGTCGAATACATCCCCGCCAGCTGCGGCGGCTGCATCTATCTGCGCCTCCATCCAGCTTGCCAAGTTTGAGAACAACGTTCCGTTGCCTTCGCCCAATATCATCGCGGAGACTTCCTGCTCGGGAAATGCATCCAACAATGGGAGTGAGGCGTTGACGGTGAATTTGTACACAATCAGCGGACCAATTGCGGCCACCAAAACAGCACCCAGAACAGTGTTGCGGGTCGAGCGGCCGCTTTCGGTGCTGGCAGGATCTGTCCGCCAATTCGAGTACTGCTTTTCGTACACGCGGTCCGCATAAAAACCTTGCGCAAGCTTGAAAACCAACAACATCAACAGGCCTGTAACCATGATGCCAAACGCCTCAGACTGGGCCGACGCCGCTTTCTCAAAACTGGCATCTGCGGCCTTCTGGATATTCGCTGCCAACTTGTTGAACCGGTCAATGTCCGCCTTTTCGGTGGCCGCAGTCGCACGTTCCAATAGCTCGTTCGCGCGGGTCTGCTGACGTTCAGCCCGTTCGGCCAGATCAGCGCCGGGGTTGCCCCAGGCACCGCGGCCGATCTGAACCCAGGCGATGATTTCCAGGATCAGGAAAGTCCAGAACATCCCCCAGATCGCGCGGGACGCAGACCAGAATGGTCCCAAAACAGCCGCCCAGATGTTGAAGGTATTGGGAATACCGCTGGTCGCGTCATGGATTTTGTGAAACGCGTTGACGTAGTAGTCGCCGTTTGGCCCGGTAAATTCGTGGATCGAGCGGTCCAGCGCCTCGCGGTCGACTTCGATATCCGAGGCGGCCGTGACTTTTACTTCCGTGGTTGCATCAGTCATTTTTGCCCCCCTGAATTCCGCGCAGCAAACGCGGTTTAGTGACCACGCCTACATCAGCGCCAGCATCGGTAATGATGACCGGAAGGTCCGTATTGACGGCAAGGTCGATCAACTGGTCCAAATCCGCCCCTTCATCCGCGCGTGGTGCGCCATCGGTCGGGCCAGAGTAACTTTCGATCGGCTCCATGATCGAATGCGCCTTGACCAGTTTCAGCTTGGAAATGCCCTGCACGAACTCTCGCACGTAATCGTCTGCCGGGTTCATGACGATGTCTTCCGGCGTACCTATCTGCACAATGACACCGTCTTTCATGATGGCGATGCGATGGCCTATGCGAATGGCCTCGTCCAGATCGTGCGTGATGAACAGCGTCGTCTTTTTCAATTGCGCCACCAGTGCCTTGAACTGGTCCTGCAATTGCAGGCGGATCAGCGGATCAAGGGCTGAAAACGGCTCATCCATCAGCAGGATCTCGGGGTCCGAGGCCAGCGCGCGGGCAATCCCAACACGTTGCTGCATGCCGCCCGACAATTCTTTGGGCAGGCGGTCTTCGTAGCCTGTCAGGTCTACCAACCCTAATGCGTGATCCGAAACCGCCCAGCGTTTCGATTTCGACACTTTGCGGATTTCCAGCGGGTAGGCGACATTATCGCGAACCGAGCGGTGCGGCATCAGTGCCATGTGCTGAAACACCATCCCGATTTGCATGGCCCGAATGCGACGCAGCTCGGCCTCGGAAATCTTGGAGACATCCTGCCCCAGAATTTCGATCTTTCCGGCGGTCGGTTCGATCAGGCGATTGACGTGTCGTACCAGCGTAGACTTGCCAGAGCCTGACAGGCCCATGATGCAGAAAATCTCGCCCCTTGGCACTTCGAAGGACGCGCCCTGCACGCCAACAACACAATTGAATCTTTCCAGAACTTCAGGCTTTCCGATGCCTTCATTCCGGACGGCTTCCATGGCTTCTTCGGCTTTTGCGCCAAAGATTTTCCAGACATCCGTCAGTTTAACGACTGTTTCGGTCATTTTTGTCCCTTTGGTGCAAAACAGGCCGCCGGGGCTGTCCCGACGGCCTGCCAGAGTTTCAATTCCGGTGGGCGTCAATCAATTTGACATCCAGCCCAGAACGGCATCTTCGTTCGCACCGACCCATTCCTCGGCATAAGCCAAAGGCTCTTGGCCTTCGATCACCAATGCAAAGGTCATCGCCGAAACCGTGTCCGTATCCAGTTTCATGTTTGACAGCATGGTCGCCACTTCCGGATATTCTTCCTCAAGCGACTTTGCGAAGTGCAAATGCAGGTAGGCAAGATCCCAGGCAACGCCGGCCTCGGATTTTTCCAGCCAGTCCGGGTCATCTGTGGGCTGCAGTACGTTCCACTTGGCCGCGTCGTACGCCGGTTCTTCCAAGATCTGCATGTCATGCAGGGCAAACACATAGTGCGGCGTGTAGCAGAACCCTACCCACGGCTCGCCCGCTTTGATTGCATTGTCGAGATTCGCGTAAGCCACTGTCTCGTCAATTTCTGTCAGTTCAAAAACTTGGTCATAACCGTAGGATTTGGCCCGAATTTTTTCGACGTTGGTCGACGCCCATCCCGGCGCACCGATCCATAGCTCACCCTGCCCGTCACCGTTGCTGTCGAACAGCGCTGCATTGTCGGGATTTGTCAGGTCTTCAATGGACGTAATGCCATGTGCTTCGGCGGTTGCCTTGTCGACGCACATACCCTGAAAGGCTTCAACGCCATTCGCGTTGAACGTAACCGTACCCTTATCTTTTACGTAGGTATCATGCAGGTTTTGCTGGTTGGGCATCCAAACTTCGGGGTGTACGTGCATGGCACCGGAGTCCATCGCCTCGAACACAATCGGGTTGGTGCCATTCTGAAGTTCGACCTCAAGACCGAGGTTCTGTTCGATCGCGACCTTCAAAATATGTGCCGTCGCATTTACCGAAGGCCAGTTCGGCACGCCGATCACGATATCAGCAGCAAGGGCGGGTCCAGCGATCACAGCGGATGCGCCTCCCAGTAACGTGGCTAATTTTCTCATTTGTGTCTCCATGTTGGACGTCTGCGGCGCTGTTTTTCTATGCCCGAGGGCCGTGGTGCACCTTGCAAACAAAGTCGGAAAGCCGATGCCTTCCCATTATTAGGTCAGCCGCACGATGCGCCGACCCGGCAAGAAAAATTGAAACATGGTGACGCGTCACCCATCAAGCGTTACGTCCAAGAAGCATTCAAATTCGATATTATCATAGAAATGTTTCGGCTTTGTCGAAAATTGGCCGTGAACTCGTACTCTGCCATCAGGCAGCGCCCAGTTCCAGAATGTAAGCGACCGCCTCTTCGGTCAGATGCTTGAACCGCGCATGTTCACTGACATAGAGGCAGACCTGGCGCTGATCGGGCAAATCCGCAATTTCGCGAAACGCCGTCGCCTCGGGCATGAAACTGGCGACCGATTGCGGCAACACCGTTACCCAATCCCCGGTCTTGACCATTGTGATAAGGGAATGGGTGTTGTGAACAGTAACATCCGCCTGCGCTTCGGATGCCCGGAACTTGGGCGATTGAATCAGATCGCACAGCGCGTTTCGTATAAACGGAAGTGTCAGGACTTCGTCAATTGTTGGCGTATTTGGCTGTCGTATCAAACGGTGATCAGAGGCGCATACCAGCCCAAACCTGTCTTCGAACAACGGAAGCGACCGAACTCCGTTCAGCGCGTGCTGACCTGAGGCGATGCCAATATCCGCTTTACCCTCAACCAGTGCGTCCAATACCTGCTGAGTATCTGTGTCGCGCAATTCGACTTTTACTCCGGGAAAGCGTTCTGTGACATAGGCCAGAACCTTAGGAAAAATCAGCGCCGCAACCGATGGAACGGACGCGATGCGCAGCAACCCGTGCTCTGCTTTTGCTGCGGCCATTATATCCAAGACGGCCTGATCGAATTGGCGGACTTGTTTCAAAGCCACTTCGAAAACCTGTAACCCCAACGGGGACAACTGGTTTTTGCGCTCTCCTTCAAAGAGCTTTTTACCCAGATGATCCTCAAATTGCTTGAGGGTCATCGAGACCGCCGACTGCGTGCGGCCCAACCGGTCGGCCGCCTCGATCAGGTTGCCAGTTTGAGCGACGGTGCAAAAACACCGTAGGGTCTCGATCTTGATCGCCAAGCTTCACCTTTTTTGAAGTTTGCTCAATTTATTTGAGTTTGACTGATATCTACTCAAAAAGCCATTCTGCGCCAGACCAATTTTCATGACTCTGGGGCGCATCGTGACAAAACTGAACTTGATTGCTGGCGAATGGCTGGCGGGCGAGACCGAAATTGAAAACCGCAACCCTTCGGATCTGAGCGATCTGGTTGGCATGTTCGCACAGGCCAGCGCGGATCAGCTTGAGGCCACATTGGATCAGGCGCGTGTTGCACAGGCAGAATGGGAAGCCTACGGTCCCGAACGCAAGCAAGCGGTTCTGATGAATATCGGCAACGAGCTGATGTCGCGCGCCGAAGAGCTGGGCACCCTGCTGGCCCGCGAAGAAGGCAAGCCGCTGGCCGAAGGCAAGGGCGAGGTTTATCGCGCCGGTCAGTTCTTTACCTATTACGCAGCCGAATGCCTGCGCCAGATCGGTGAGAACGCCGACAGCGTCCGCCCCGGTGTTGAAATTGACGTTCGCCGCGAGGCCGTGGGTGTGGTTGCCATCATCAGCCCGTGGAACTTCCCGACCGCGACGGCTTCTTGGAAGATTGCTCCGGCGCTGTGCTATGGCAACGCAGTTGTCTGGAAACCCGCCAACATCACCCCGGCTTCTGCCGTAGCCCTGACCGAGATCATCCAACGGCAGGACGTCCCCAAGGGTCTGTTCAGCCTTGTCATGGGGTCGGGCCGCTCGATCGGTCAGCGGCTGGTTGAAAGCCCCAAGGTCAACGCGATTTCCTTCACCGGTTCCGTTCCGGTTGGCAAAGGCATCGCCGCCGCTGCGATTCAGAACCTGACCAAAGTTCAGATGGAGATGGGATCGAAAAACGCGCTGGCCGTGATGGATGACGCCGATCTGGATCTGGCGGTGACGCTGGCATTGGGCGGAGCTTTTGGCGGTACAGGTCAAAAATGTACCGCATCCTCGCGTCTGGTCGTTCATGCCGGTGTGCACGATGCATTTGTCGAAAAACTTGTCGCGGGTGCGCAGGCCATGAAAGTCGGCCACGCGCTGGAAGACGGCGTTCAAATGGGGCCGGTCGTCAGTGAACAGCAACTGAACGAAAATTTGGCCTATGTCGATCTGGGTAAATCCGAAGGTGCCGAGCTGGCCTGCGGTGGTCAGCGACTTGAGATGCCGCATGACGGTTTCTACATGTCCCCCGGCGTGTTCCTGAACACCAACAACGATATGCGGATCAACCGCGAAGAGATGTTCGCGCCGTTGACCAGCGTCATCAAGGTCGGCAGCTATGACGAAGCGCTGAGCGTGGTGAACGCAACCAACTTTGGACTGACTTCGGGCATCGTGACGCAAAGCCTTGCGCGCGCAACGCACTTCCGCCGCAACGCACGCACCGGTGTTGTCACAGTCAACCTGCCGACCGCAGGCACTGACTATCACGTTCCGTTCGGCGGGCGCGGCGACAGCTCTTACGGTCCACGCGAGCAGGGCAAGGCAGCGGCTGAATTCTATACCACTGTTAAAACAGCCTACATCAGCGCGGGAACACCGGTCTGATGCGCATCGACGGGCTGCAATACGCCAACTGGTCGGAGAAGATTTTTCGGCAGCTACGTGAAGGGGGCGTGGACGCAATACACGTCACCATCTCGTATCACGAGAACTTCCGAGAAACGGTTCTGAACTTTGAAAAGTGGAACCGCTGGTTTGAGCAATTTCCGGACCTGATCATGAAAGGCCGTTGGGCCAGCGACATCGACATCGCCCGGGAAACCGGGCGGACGGCTGTGTTCTTTGGCTTCCAGAACCCCTCGCCCATCGAAGATGATATCGGGCTGGTGGAAATCCTGCACGATCTGGGCGCGCGGTTCATGCAGCTGACCTATAACAACCAGTCTCTTCTGGCGACCGGTTGTTACGAGGCCGAAGACACCGGCATCACCCGTATGGGCAAACAGGTTATCAAAGAGATGAACCGTGTAGGCCTGGTCGTCGACATGAGCCATTCGGCGGATCGTTCGACAATCGAGGCCGCCGAGCTGTCCGAACGTCCCATCGCCATCACCCACGCCAACCCGCACGAATGGTCCCCGGCCCTGCGCAACAAACGTGATTCGGTGATCCGGGCAGTGACCGAAAACGGTGGGATGTTGGGCTTTTCGGTCTACCCTCATCACCTGAAAGACAAATCCGACTGCACGCTGGAGAGTTTTTGCGAGATGATCGCCCGTACGGCCGAAAAATACGGTGCACAACATCTGGGGATCGGCACCGACTTGTGTCAGGATCAACCCGACAGCATTGTCGAGTGGATGCGCGTTGGTCGCTGGACCAAGGAAATCGACTACGGCGAAGGTTCAGCCAGCAATCCCGGCTTTCCGCCGATGCCCAGCTGGTTCGAGGACAATCGCGACTTTGGCAATATCGAAACCGGGCTGCGCAACGTTGGCATGAACGCCGAAGAAGTTTCGGGCATCATGGGCGGCAACTGGTACGGCTTTTTCGATCAGAACTTTGGACCACGAACTGCATGAACCACGTCAGTACTGATATCCCGCGACGCGATCCTGCGCAGGTTATGCGCCTGTCGCGGCTGGGCTCGCTGCATCAGTGCAGACTCAGCTTCATGCGGCAACTGACCCGGCGTATGGCGCGTGAGAACTGGGCCTTTACGCGCCCTGTTTTTGAGATCGACGAAAACGGCGTCGGCCACGCCGTCTACACCGCGCAAGGTCCGGATCGCGCCTATTCGCTGGTTGCGTTCGCCCATGACCTGCCGCCTGAACAACGGTCGGACCGGGTGATCGCCGAGGCGTGGGACGCCACTTTCGCATTATTCGATGGCATCCCAACGGAACAGGACATCCAACGCCTGTCAGAAAACGTTCCTTTGCAAGAGGCAGGGCGCGTAAGCGAAAGCGAGCTGTCACTGTCCCGCGCCAACCGGTCCGTACGTTTGTGGAAACACGTGGTCGACAGGTTGGCTGCCGGACAACAGCCCGACTTGGAGCAAATCCATAAAGTTGGCTACCTGATGCGGACGACGGCCGTATACGGATCGGGCAAGTTCGGCGCCGCAGATCGCGAGAAGATAGCGAACCGGCCAGAACTGCACGCACCGTTTCAGGCGGAAATGCTGTCGGTCTACCTGACGCGAACTTTTGTCCGCGATCTGGTGCAACATATGGCCCTCGCCAAAGGCGGTATGCAGACGGCGGATCTGGACCCCGAGATTGCGCAGTGGCTGGGCATCGGTAACTCTACCGGCCTTGGCATGGCTCCGTTCATCGTGAACCACCCGGTGCTGTTCAACAATTGGATTATGACGCGCGAGGAAGCTTTGGCACGGGTGCGATCCCTGCAAACAGCGTCTGAGGACGAAGCCCGGCACTTTCGTGAAATCTACGATCGTAGCAAACTGTCGATGTCGTGGTGGCGATCAGAGCATCCGGTCCAGATTGAGAAGCTTGCGTCGCTGAATGCCGATCTTGCGGCAATTACCAGCTACCTGGATCAGAATGACCTGAGGCAGGACCACCCGTGGGACAGGCTGATCCGATGGTCCGAAACCGCACTTGGCGAAGAAGGGCAGGAACTGCTCGCCTCACTTGTTCTGGAACCCTATGGCGATCTGGTGGATGGCCTGACCGGCTGTATGGCTGACGGGAATGCGCAGGCACAGGTTATCAACGGGGGCATGACCGTCGATCAGGTCCGCACCGCGATTCAGGACCGCTTTGGTTGGGCGTTGGATTTGGAATGGTCGGCAGAGGCAAACTGCGCGCGCGCCTGGTACGTGTCTGAAGAAAAACTGGAACCACGCTTGGGTGAACGGTTCGAGGAACCAATTGCCGAATACGAACAGCCCCTTGCCCCGGCCAGAGACGCCGCGCTGGCTTTCGCGGACCTTGAGAATTGGCAGGATGACAGGTCGATAGCCGAGTTCCTACTGCGCCATCCTGAACACCGTCACACGATCCGGCGTGCGCAGATCGGCCTTGTCGCGCCATATGGCGAGCTTCGCGACAACACGATCAGCGCTGGGGTCATGCCCATCGATATGCTCCGGGCCAAGTTATCCTTTTTTGGTGCTACGCATTTTGACCCACGCTCGGACCGCTGGGTGCGTATCTGCATGTACGCTGGCGCGCCCTACCCCGAAGACCTGAATGCCAAAACCGCAGATCTGTGGGTTTATCCGGAGCTTTCCCAATGAACGTCTCGCTGAATGAGGTCGAAGCCACCGCAAAGCGTGCGACCCGAGGAGCTCGATATAGCTGGGGACTTGCTGAGGAAGCCGCGAAAGCAACGCGCTGGCTGTGCGCGCACGGGCAAAACGGTACCGGTGCTTTGGCTCAGCTGCTGCAACTTGATTTGGCGAGTACACCAAAGACACACACCCCGTCCGATCTGAGCGGCGAATGGCAGAGCGAAAACCAGCTGTGCCCATTGGTGACCGGCGCATTATTGTCTGATTGTGCCCACCGCCTGAATTCATCCCCGATAGCAATAAGAAACGTAGCCGTACCCGCACTGCTGCTTCCATTTGCGGCCAATGCCGCACGCTTTCTAGCGACCTGCGTGAGCGTAGATTATGACCACGCACTAGCGGAAACCGACGGTTTTGACTTGTCCCTGGACGCCCCGATCCCGGACCGGGCACATCAGGTATCTGTGCACCTTGGCGGCCAACTTACCGCCCCCGTCCCGCATCTAACACGGGCTGAACCCGATCTGACCGATTGGGCGGTACTAAACCGGTTCGCCCACCGCACATACGCCCCCGCCACCGAGGAATCCCGCCTGCGCGGGGCCGGAGCGGGCTTATCCGACAACGATTGAAGAGGCCCCAATGATTGAAACCCGTACACTGACCCTTGAGCAGATCGAAGATCTCGCCTTCCGTGCGCTTGTTGCCGCAGGAACCGCTGAAGCCAACGCCCGACCATTGGCCGTTGCGACGGCTGCAACCGAGGCGGATGGGGTTGCCAGCCACGGGCTGGCCTACATCCCGATATATTGCGAGCACGTGCAATGTGGGAAAGTGGACGGAACGGCCCAACCGGAACTGTCGCGCCCGCGCCCCGGCGCAGTGAATGTGGACGCAGCAACCGGCTTTGCCCATTCCGCAATTGATATGGGTTTTGAGGTCCTTATCCCAGCTGCACGTGAACAAGGAATCGCGGCACTGTCGATCCGCAACAGCTATAACTGCGGTGTCCTTGGCTACCACACATACCGGTTGGCGCAGGCCGGGTTGGTTGGGTTGGGGTTCACCAATGCTCCGGCTTCGATCGCGCCTTCGGGCGGTGCGAAACCCGTCGTCGGAACCAACCCCTTCTCGATCGCCGCGCCCGGCGCGGACGGCCAGCCCGCCCTGCTGATCGACCAAAGCGCCAGCACGATTGCTAAAAGCGAGGTCATGAAACACGCGCGCGAAGGCAAACCGATCCCGGTTGGCTGGGCTCTGGACGCAGATGGCAACCCGACCACAGACCCCAACGTCGGCCTTAAGGGGTCGATGGCACCGTCAGGCGGCTACAAAGGCGTCGGTGTTGCCCTATTGACAGAGATTATGGCCGCAGCCCTGACCGGCGCGACCCTTGGCATTAACGCCTCGCCCTTTTCCGGCACCGCCGGTGGGCCGCCCAAGACCGGGCAGTTCTTCATTGCGATAGACCCGACCGCCACCTCTGGCGATGCGTTTGCTTCGGGGATCAGCGAGTTGGTCGGCGCAATCCGCGCACAGAACGGAGCGCATCTGCCCGGCGATGGGCGCGGTGGCAAGCGCAGGCAGGCACAGACCGACGGTGTTGCCGTCAATGCGGCCACGCTGGATAAGATTGAGGCAATCATAGCCTAGCTATTCTGCCCAGGTCTGTTAGGTCGCCAGCGAACGGGTCGTTTGTCTGGCGACACATTCCAAATCACAGCGGATGCTGAAATGCTTTGGTTCATCCGACGTGATGAAATCGGTGAATTTCTCACCGGCCAGTGCTCCGATGTTTTCTGCGGGAATGCGGATGGTTGTAAGGCCGGGCTCGACGTCCGCTGAGCCTTTGAAATCCCCGATACCAATTATCGACAGATCATCGGGAACGCTTAGTCCAAGTTTTTGGGCAGCAAACAGCGCCCCCTGCGCAATGACGTCATTGCCACACAGCAATGCCGTCGGACGTTTCGACGTCGTCAAAAGGGCCATGGCCGCCTGCTTGGCCTGAGAAACACTGTACGGCGCTTGGGTTTCATGCTCATCAGGTACGGAAACCCCCCGTTCGCCCAACGCATCATGCACAGCGGAAAGGCGGTGTTGCGCGCGGTCGTTCCCCTGAGTTTCGGGAAAGATCAGCCCGATATCACGATGCCCCAGATCTAGCAGGTGTTCGGCCGCCAATCGTCCGGCCAGATGGTTGTCCGCCCCCACGCAAGGAAGGGGTGATTCTTCTGAGTAATTCCAGATTGCCAATGCGGGTATCTTTTGCTGCGTGATTAAGCGGTTGGTGGCGTCGGAATGTTCCAACCCGACCAGCGCCACACCGTCCACGCGATGTTCAAGAAACTTGCGAACCATCGCGTATTCCCGGTCCAGGTCATACCCATGCGACGCCAGCAACAGGCTAAACCCCGCTTTGTCGATCGAATCCGAAAAGGCCTGAATGACCTCGGAAAAAATGGCGTGGTTGATTGTGGGCACGACAAGGCCAATTGTTCCCGACCGTTTTCCATGCATCGTTTGGGCCGCGCGGTTGCGGATGTAACCCAATCGCTGCACGGCCTTGTTGATCTTTTTGCGAGTCGCCGGGTTGACCAGATCGGGGTGATTGAAGGTACGTGAAACCGTAGACGGCGACACCTTTGCAGCCTTTGCAACGGCCACAATATCCACCTTACCCCTTTGAAAGTTAGCCATAATTTTACCCTAACCGGTCAAATTTATGAAAACATTTGCAATACTATTTTCATCCCCTAACCTGATTTGTCAACAAAAGTAAAAGTGCGAACGGACGGGTTGGGAGGCCCAGGATGGAATTCATTTACTACTTCGGAGATGTGTTCACGCCGATGTCGTTCCTGCTGCTTTTGGGCGGCACGATCGGAGGGTTAATTCTGGGCGCGACCCCCGGCCTGTCACCAACGATGGCGGTGGCCCTGTTGATCCCGTTCACCTTCCAACTTGAGGCCGCGCAAGGCCTGATCCTGCTGGGGGCAGCCTATACCTCGACCGTGGCTGGCGGCGCGGTCAGCGCCATCCTACTGAAGATCCCTGGCGCTCCGGCGAATATCGCCACCACTCTGGATGGCCACACGATGGCCCAAAAAGGCGAAGGTGCCCGCGCCTTGCAGCTGTCTTTTCTGGCATCGGCCGTGGGCGGAATTTTTGGCGTTCTGCTGCTGATCTTCCTGACGCCCGTTTTGGCGCAATGGGCGCTGGCCTTTGGACCATCGCACCTGTTTTGGCTGGCCATTCTAGGAGTGACGGTCATTGGCACGCTGGACTCGGCCTCAGTGGTCAAGGGTTTGCTGTCGGGCTGTATTGGGTTGTGGCTGGCGACCATCGGGTTCGACGACATCATGGGTGCACAACGCTTTATCTTTCACCCCGCACTGGGCGGCGGCATCAACATAATCGCCGCGTTGATTGGCCTGTTTGCGATCCCACAGGTGTTGACCATGTTTGCCAAAGGGCGGCACAACACAGGCGCCGAAGTGATCGAAGTGCAACGCCACTCGATCCTGGCGGCGTTCAGGGAACTGTTCAGCCGCACCCGAGCGCTGAGCATCGGAACGCTGACAGGTTCGATCATCGGCCTGATCCCTGGCGTCGGTGGACAGATCGCGGGCCTTGTCGCTTATGACCAGACCAAGAAGTTTTCGTCCGAAAAGGACAAGTTCGGCACGGGACATTCCGAGGGCGTGATTGCCGCGGAATCTGCCAACAACGCGATGGTTGGACCTTCGCTTGTTCCACTGTTGACGCTGTCCATCCCCGGCAGCCCGACCGCCGCCGTGCTGTTGGGCGGGTTGCTGATCCACGGGATTTTCCCGGGATCGGATTTGTTCGACAACCATCCGGACGTGGCGTGGACTTTCATCAACTCGATGCTGATCGGGCAGGTGCTGATGTGTATCTTCGGCCTCTATGTCGCCGGTCTTGCAGCGCGTGTTGCACAGGTTCCGCAATCCGTCATGGCCGCCATCGTTCTGGCCTTGTCGGTCTTCGGTGCATACTCGGTTCAAGGTTCTATGGGTGATGTCTATGTCATGGCATGCCTCGGCATCGGCATGTTCTTTTTGGAACGCTTCGGTTTCTCGGCTGCACCGTTGGTACTGGGCCTGATCCTCGGGCCAATCGCCGAGGCCAACTTCATCCAGGGTGGAATGATCGCCGACGCGACCGTCGGCAAGGCTTCGTACTTCATGACCGGTGGATTGAACCTGTTCCTAATCGCCGTCGTACTGGCCTCGATCGCCTATTCGGTTTGGATGGAACTGCGCAGCCGCCGCTACACCACCAAAGAGGAGGCACAGGCATGAACCGCTCACAGCACGTATTCGGGTCAGGTCTGGTCTTTGCAGTTGGCCTGTGGGTCGCATGGGTCAGTTACACGCAACAACCCGCCGAGGCATTCCTGTTCCCACGCCTGATCGCAACGGTCTTTGTGGTTCTGGCCGGATGGACATTTGGCAAAGCAGTTATGGGTCTGTCCAAGGTCGGAAACGGCGTGACGCGGACGATGTTCGTGAACATGCTGCCGGGACTGATCATCACGCTGATCTACGTATTTTGGGCGGCGAAGACGCTGGGGTTCTACACCGCAACAACCATCGCCTTTTTTACCCTGCTGTCGATCTACGACCCCGCCCCCCATTCCGAGGTCAAAACCTGGATCAAACGCGGGATCATTACGGCAGTCTTTGTGGCGGTTATGTACGGGCTCTTTGCCATGCTTTTGAACGTCTACACACCAAGAGAAATTCTGTTCTGAACACGCAAATGCGCGGATGAACCAAATCAGGGAGGAAACGCAAAATGAAACGATTGATTGCAGGGGCAGCAATGGCTCTGACGGGCCTGACGGGTGCGGCAATGGCCGAGGAATATCCCGAACGGCCGATCATGATGATGGTCAGTTACGGAGCCGGAGGCGCGACCGATTTCCAGGCCCGGATCGTCACGATGACATCTGGAAACGAGGATGCGCTGGGAATGCCCATCGCCATCATCAACAAGCCTGGTGCCGGTGGGCGCGTTGGCTGGAACTGGTTCGCAACTCAGGCCGATCCGGACGGCTATACGCTGGGTGCCTACAACGTTCCTCATTTCATCGCCCAGTCGATCAAGGGTGGCGTCGAATACTCGACCGACAGCTTTGAACCCATCGCGAACTGGGGCGCAGACCCGGCCGTGTTCGTGGTTGGCGCCGACAGTGAATTCAACTCGATGGATGATGTTGTCGCCTATGCCAAGGAAAACCCGGGCAAGCTGACCGTATCCGGCGCGGGCCTTTTTGTGGGCCACCACATCGCGGCGTTGCAGATCGACAAGGCAGCCGGGACCAAGATGGCCTACATCCCGACCAAAGGTGGCGGAGCAGCAGCCATGAAGGCCGTCATCGCTGGTGAAGTCATGGGCGGCATCAACAACCTGTCCGATGCATTCCGTGCGCAAGAGGCGGGCAATGTGAAGATTCTCGGCGTCGCTGATCTGGAACGCAACGCGTTCCTGCCGGATGTTCCGACGATGATGGAACAGGGGCTGGACGTGGACAACTCCTCGGTCAATTTCCGGGGTGTAATGGTGCCCAAGGGAACACCTCCTGAGGTGATTGAAAAATTGGCCGCAACCGTGCCCGAGATGTTCGCCAATTCTCGCGTTTCCAAGAAGATGGAAGCGGGTGGCTCGCCCATGCACATCATGACACGTGACGAAGTGATCGAGATGTGGGCGCAGCGCCAGCAGACGCTGAACGAATTACTGGCTGGTCTTTAACCGACCCCAATCGGGGCGGGCAGAACCCGCCCCGGACAACCAATCGAGGACCAAAATGAACGCTCCAAACGACATAGCCCCCGAAATCGCCGAAGTAGACCGGATCGTGGCACAGGCGCGCAAGGCTCAGGCTGCCTATGAGGCAACAGGCAGTCAGGCGCTCTATGACAAGGCGGCGCTGGCGGCAGGCTGGGCGATCATGGAACCCGCGCGCAATCAGGCGCTGGCAGAACTGGCGGTTGAAACCACCGGCCTGGGCAATGTCCCCGACAAGATCACCAAAAACCACCGCAAAACTCTGGGTCTTCTGCGCGACATTGCCGAGGCAAAAACATATGGGGTCATCAGCGACGATCCTGAAACAGGCATCACGGAAATCGCCCGTGCGATCGGCGTCGTTGGCGCGGTCGTTCCATCAACCAATCCGGCCGCAACACCGGCCAACAACATCATTAATGCTCTCAAGGGTGGCAATGCTATCGTCGTCGCCCCCTCGCCCAAGGGCGTGGCATCCTGTGAGATGCTGCTAAGCTTCATACACACCGAGTTTGAAAAGCTGGGGCTGGATCCGAATCTGGTCCAGATGATCCCCGCACCGGGATCAAAGGCCAAAACACAACGGCTGATGGAGACCTCGGATCGGGTGATCTGCACCGGTAGTCAGAACAACGTCCACCGGGCCCAGTCCTGCGGCACACCGGCCGTCGCGGTCGGCGCCGGCAATGTCATCGTGATTGTCGATGAAACCGCCGATCTGTCTGCGGCCGCGGCCAAAATCACGGCGTCAAAGTGTTTTGACAATGCGACTTCGTGCTCGTCCGAAAACGCAGTTGTGGTGGTAAACGCAGTCTACGACGACTTCGTCGCAGCAATGGCGGCCGAAGGCGGTGCGCTTGTCCCTGCTTCAGATGCTGAAGGTATCATTGCCAGGCTATGGCCAAACGGGCACCTCAACCGATCCGCGATCGCTCAGGACGCCGACAAAATGCTTGATGCGTTGGGGATGGCAGACAAAGCGCACGAAGGTACGAAGTTTCTGGCGGTAGAGACAGATGGGATCGGTCCTGACCATCCCCTGTCCGGAGAGAAGTTGAGCCGCGTTCTGGCTCTGTACCGGGCCTCGGACTATGCGGGTGCCAAGGCTACTGCAGCGCGTGTCCTGGCCCATCAAGGTGCCGGACATTCGGTCGGCATCCACACCAGCGACGACGTGCGCGCTGTTGAGTTGGGCCGAGAGCTCCCCACCTGCCGGGTTATCGTGAACCAGGCGCATACCTTTGCAACAGGCGGCAGCTTTAACAACGGAATGCCCTTTTCGCTTTCGATGGGATGCGGCAGCTGGGGCGGAAACTCTATCGACACCAACCTGCATTGGCGGCACTTCGTCCAGACCACCAAAATTGTGCGTGAAATAGCCCCACGCGAACCCGCGCTCGAGGACATATTCGGCGCGTATTGGAGGGAGGCTGGCCAATGATGGAACCGCCCAAAGGAACTGTCCGCGATTGGCTGGACCTAAGAGCCGATCAGGGCGGAACCGGGTTTGTTTTTCCCGATGGCGCACAGGATCTGAGCTGGGCTGAACTGCGCGACTCGGCCAAAAAAGTCGCAGGCATGCTAACCCGCCTTGGGGCGCAAAAAGGCGAAAGCGTCGCCCTTATCTATCCCAATTGCCGCGAAGCGCTTGTCACCTTGTTCAGCGTTCTCTATGGCGGATTCCGGGCAACAATGATCAATCTCGTCGCTGGCGACAGTGCCGTGGCCTACGCCCTTGAACACAGCGGCGCGCGCTTTGCCTTCGTGCACCCGGATCAAGCCGAGCTGTTCGGCCGAACAGCCGACCCTGCCGTGACCAAGCCTTTGCAGATCGCCGATGCTGGTGACGCAGATACCGAGCTTTACGACCTGACGCCCGAAGATCATGCCCTTCTCATGTACACCTCAGGCACAACCGGCAGACCAAAGGGCGTCGTTCATACCCATTCCAGCCTTTTGGCCGGCGGCTGGACTACCGCTGTCGCACATGAACTGACCGACACTGATCGCGGTTTCTGCGTCTTGCCGATCTATCACATCAACGGTCTTTGCGTGACTGTAATGGGAACGCTCGTTTCGGGCGGGTCACTGGCTATGTGCGAGCGGTTTTCGGCCAGCCGGTTCTGGGAGAACCTTGGAAAGACTCAGGCTACTTGGTTTTCGGTTGTGCCCACCATCATCTCTCATCTGCTGCAATCGGACACCAATCCGGACAGCCAAACCCGTCAGCGGTTGCGGTTCGGGCGCTCTGCTTCGTCCGCGCTGGCACCGGACGTACAACGGGCTTTCGAAGAACGGCTCGACGTTCCCATCGTCGAAACAATGGGCCTTACCGAAACCGCTGCGCAGATCCTTTCGAACCCACTTCCGCCGGGTGTGCGCAAGATCGGCTCACCAGGTGTTGCCTATGGAAACGACGCCGCGATCCGCGATGCGAACCAACAGCCCGTCCCACACGGAACCGAGGGTGAACTGGTCATACGCGGACCAAATGTGATGCTTGAATACCTTAAGGATCCGGAGGCGACCGCAGGCACGTTTACTGCCGATGGATGGCTTCGCACCGGCGATCTGGCGCGTATGGATGAGGATGGATACGTCTATGTCACGGGCCGCTTGAAAGAGCTGATCATCAAGGGCGGCGAGAACATCGCCCCGCGTGAAATCGACGAGGCACTTTATTCCCACCCCGACGTTGTCGAAGCCGCAGCCTTTGGACGCCCCTGCCGCAGCTATGGCGAAACCGTCGAGGCCGCTGTCAAAATCCGGGAAGGGTCCGTGCTGACGCCGCTGACCTTATTGCAGATTTGTGAGACCAAACTGGGTCGGTTCAAATCCCCTGACGAGGTTCACATTCTGCACGATCTGCCAAAGGGGCCATCGGGTAAGATCCAGCGCAACCGGATACTCGAAATCGTTGACGATCAGGGCTGAGCACTAGCGGGACTATGACCGCTGGCGCGCAGCCGGGGCCGACCCTGTGCATAGAACGGCGCTAAGTCTTGCGCCGTTTCGGCACAGCCTCTCCGCCCTTGCCCGCTTTCGCGGCTGAAACGCGGGCGCGATTCTTCTTGCTGCTGGGTTTTCCCTTGGGCGGCGGTGGGCCTTTGGTGGGTTTACCGCCGGGCTTTACGCTTCCGTCTTTGCTCTTGTTAGCGGGCGTTTTGTGGGTTTTCTTCTTTGCGCTCGTTGCCGTGAATTTAACATCCGGCTCGCTCAGTGACGAGTCGCGGTGCGGTGTCGAGCCATGTTCTTTTGATCGGGTCTGTTTGAAACCGCGTTCCGCTGCTTTACTGGGCTTGCGATCTTCGGGCTTGGGTTTGCGGTTACGGGGCGTCGGGGCATCGTTCCAATCAACGGGGGTGGTGTCCCCTTTGCGCGGGCGCGGTTTACCCTTGGGTGGGCGGTTGGACCTTGGACGCTCAAACGCTGGCACGTCAGGCGCGCCATCCAAGCGCACAACGTCTTTCGAACCTTCGATTTTCATACCCGGTCCAACAGCCGCCAGAAAGCCCGCAACACTGGCTTCGCGGATCTCGACGTAAGACACATCATCGGCAATCCGGATCGCACCGATATCGTCTTTGGTCAGATCACCGGCCTTGCAGATCATCGGCAGCAAATGGCGCGGCGAAGCATTTTGGTTGCGACCTTCAGACAAGGAAAACCAAACGCTCGGACCAAAGGCGGCGCGGGGTTTGGGGCGGTCCGCCGTAACCGGGGCCAACTCTTCCGGTGCTGAATGGCGCAATTTATACTGACGTAGATACGCTGCTGCTATTTGCTCAGGGGTAAATTTTTCAACCAGGTGCCGAACCGCGTCCTGTTCGCTTTCGGTAACTTCGACTTGCCAGTCATCAGAGGCGAGCATCCGCGTCTGATCTCGCTCGTTCACCTCATCCGAAGACGGGGCGACGCCCCAATCCGCCGTGAGCTTTGCGAACTTCAGAATACGCTCAGCCTTTTTCCGCGATGACGGTTCGACTACCAGGGCGCTGACGCCCTTTCGCCCTGCCCGGCCCGTGCGTCCAGAGCGATGCAATAGCGTCTCGTGACTGTTAGGCAATTCAGCATGGATCACCAGATCGAGGTTCGGCAAATCAATCCCGCGCGCCGCGACATCTGTCGCCACACATACCCTCGCACGCCCATCGCGCATCGACTGCAACGCGTTAGAGCGTTCACTCTGCGTCAGCTCACCAGACAGTGCCACCACCGAAAACCCGCGGTTGGAAAGCCGCGTGGTCAGCCGCGACACCATCGCGCGGGTGTTACAGAAAACGATAGCATTTGGGGCTTCGTAATACCGCAGTGCATTGATGATCGCGTTATCCCCGTCCCGCGGCGCCACCATCATCGCACGATATTCGATATCAGCATGTTGGGTTTTCTCGCTGACCGTGCTCACCCGCTCGGCATCGCGCTGATAGCGCGTTGCTAGGCTAGCAATGGCGCGCGGGACTGTAGCCGAGAACAGCAACGTTTGCCGCTCTGCCGGAGTTTCATCCAGGATGAACTCAAGATCCTCGCGAAATCCAAGGTCCAGCATTTCATCGGCTTCGTCCAGAACCACAGCCCGGATCGCGGTCAGATCAATGGAACCACGCATGATATGATCGCGCAGGCGACCCGGCGTTGCGACAACAATATGCGCCCCACGCGCCAGAGCCCGGCGTTCATCACGCATATCCATGCCACCAACACACGAGGCCAGAAACGCACCAGCATCCGAGTACAGCCAGCTCAGCTCGCGCTTGACCTGCATGGCCAGTTCCCGCGTTGGCGCAACCACCAAAGCCAACGGCGCGCCGGACGCCCCGAACGTCTCATCTTCGCCCAGCAACTGTGGTGCGATCGCCAACCCGAACCCGATGGTTTTTCCCGATCCGGTTTGCGCCGACACCAACATATCGCGCCCTTCCAGCTCGGGCTGTGTCACGGCCTGCTGGACTTGTGTCAAAGTATCGTAACCCTTGCGGGCAAGCGCATCTGCGATGGTCTGTTTCACGGTGGTGTTCTTTGTATCAGCCGGGGGATACGTGCCTTGCGGTATTGCAATCAGCGCATCTTCCAAGGTTAAAGACCGCCTCTTAACGGGAGTCGCTGGCAATGTATAGCCGTGTCTTTTGTGGTGACCGAAGTAAAAAACCGCCGGTCACGTAGGTATCTTTTGATGAACTTGTCTGAAGTTTCAGCCAACTGTCAAAAGCCGATGCGAAACCAATACTTTACCAGATAAAGTGGTGCCCGGGGGCGGAATCGAACCACCGACACGAGGATTTTCAATCCACTGCTCTACCCCTGAGCTACCCGGGCACGGGAACGGCGTTTGCCGTTGGGTGGAGGCGTTCTATGACTTGCTACAGGCAGTGTCCAGAGGCTTTTTCACATTTTTTCAATGTGGACGTTGTTGCTCTGGTTCGGGATCGGAAACTTCTGTTTCAACGTCCTCTTCCCGCTGCGATGGAACCGCGTAGGACCCGTTCAGCCACTTGGCCAGATCAATATCAGCACACCGTTTCGAACAGAATGGTCGAAACTCGGTTACAGACTTTTCTGCGCAGATCGGGCAGCTCATTTCAGCACTTCCGACAACGGGATACGACCGCGTTTTCGCTGTAGCTCGTAGTGGCCAAGAGGGGTCCAGCCTGCCAGCGTGGTTTCGACCGAATCTGCCTTCAACGCAGCGCGCAGAGAGGCCTCGAACCCACGGCGATCCTTTTTAGGCATTGGTGCTAGGTCCAGAGTGATTTGCCCCCCAAGACCGCGAACGCGCAAGGCACGGGCAAGCCCCTTGGCACAGGCGAAATTGACCTTGGTTCCGGCTGCCATCGACGTGTCGGACCCGGTGTTGACATCCACAGCGACCAAGGCCCGGGTGGGCTGAATATATAGATACCCGCCTCCGGGCAGTGGCTCGGAAATACCACGCGCCACGTCCAATGCATCCAATACGCCATGCGTTTCGAAACTGCCCGGCTGTGTCACAACCTCAGCTGGGTCAGTCCAGTCGCGCCAGGCCAGAACATGGGGTCCGTCACCTTCCAGCAGCAGCTCGGGCTCAGTTCCCGGATCGTTCAAAACCTGATCCGCATGGGCCAGCATCGCACCGATATCTTCGGCGATTTCAGCCGCACCTTCGCCCTCACAACAGGACCGCAGGATCAGGCCATGGCTGCTGCCCTCCATGCTCTCATGAGCGATTTCAAGAAGGCGGTCACGCTCATCTTCGTCGTGGATGGAACGTGAGATATTCAAACCGGGCGCATCAGGCGTGACAATCGCATAGCGGCTTTTGAACAGAACCCGATCGGTCACTGGCAGCGCCTTACCGGGTTCGGCATAGCCCGTCACCTGAACCAACATCAGTGCACCGGGTGCGAGCCCTTTGATCTGTCGTAGAAAGGCCGGACCGTCAGGTGTGGTCAGGAACATGCCGCCCTGCCCTTTGACCGGTCGGTCGGCACGGGCACGGTAAATCGTACCCGGCGCGGGCGCGTCAGCTGCAATCAGGAAATCTTCCAGCTGACCGTCGACCATAAGGGCGGCAGCTTCGCGGTTTTCGATGTGATCCAGAACAATGGTTCGACCCTTCATGACACCTCACGATACAGGGGATAGCCGATGCCTTGCAAAAGCGCGGCAGTCTCGGACAGGGGGAGCCCCACGATGCCGGTAAACGAACCAGAAATCCAAGGGATGAAAGCCCCGGCAGGGCCTTGAATGGCGTAAGCGCCTGCTTTGCCCTGCCAGTCTCCGGTCGCCAGGTAAGCGTTGATTTCAACGTCTGAAAGGCGTTTGACCTTGACCTGAGACACAACATCACGTTGCAGAACGCGGTCCCCGCACCGTACAGCGACCGAGGTGATTACGCGGTGCCGCCGACCGGACAAAGCATGCAGGAATTCAGCCGCCTGGCCCGCGTCTTCCGGTTTTCCCAGAATACGGCGACCCAGTGCGACAGTGGTATCCGCGCAAAGAGTTACATCGTCGCCATCGGCCTGTACCGCCTGCACTTTTGCCCGCGTAATGCGATTGCAATAGGGCACCGGCAGCTCACCTTTCAGCGGCGTTTCATCAATGTCGGGTGCACGGATGGCATCGGGCTGCACGCCAAGCTGGGCCAACAGGTCCAGCCGCCTTGGGCTGCCCGATCCTAAGATAAACGCCATTGCGGCAGGCGTTACTTGAAGCGGTAGTTGATCCGACCCTTGGTCAGATCATAGGGGGTCATCTCGACCTGAACTTTGTCGCCGGCCAGAACACGGATGCGGTTCTTGCGCATCTTGCCTGCCGTATGTGCGATGATCTCATGGCCGTTTTCCAGCTCGACCCGAAACGTCGCATTAGGCAGGAGTTCCTTCACGACACCGGGAAATTCGAGCGTATCTTCCTTGGCCATGTTGTCTCCACATTTAAGTTGCACCCGCAGAATCTGCGGGGATGTGCGCTTAAATGAGCCTATTTTGGCCCTATTTCAAGGGCGGAATCACCTATAGGGCGGATATTGTGACCGAATCGACTCGGGGTGATTGCTCATCCCAATGAGTTCGGTTGAGGACATGGCCATCGGAACGCACACCGGCGATGGCTGACATGTCGACCTCAGCATAAGTCCAGCCGGGTTGGTTCAGGGTACCTTCGGCCAGCACTCCGGTCGCGGGAAAGCCCTTGTCCGGTGGACCAAATATACCGCCAGTGCCGGTATTCATATCAACGGCTTCGGACCATTCATTAACGCCCACCAAGGACGACATCACGGTAACGCATTGATTTTCCAATGCTCTGGACATCGCGCCGATACGCACCCGCCAATAGCCTGACAACGCCTCGGTGCAGGATGGGACAAGGATAAGGTCTGCCTCGCTGAGAGCACGACCCAACAGCGGAAACTCACTATCGTAGCAGATCAGCACCCCGATTTTGCCCAGCGCAGTATCAAACAGCTTCAGCGGGCCGCCAGGGGCAATATCCCACGACTCGCGTTCGAACCGGGTCATGATCTGTTTGTCCTGGTGGTCCTGTTTGCCATCTGGGGCATAGAATGCAGCCCGGTTCACAGGTCGACCGGGGCCATCCACAACCGGGGCCGATGCGCCCAGAATGTACGCCTTGTACTCCTGTGCGAGGCGCTGATGCAGGTTTCTTACATCCTCCATCCGATCCGAGACTGCGTGAATCGAACGCTCCAGATCACCCGCCACCTCAACTCCGTCAAGGGTCGACAGTTCCATCGCGCCGTATTCAGGAAAAACCAGCAGGTCCGCCCCCTGCCTCGCGGCGTTTGAAACCCAGCGGTCCAGCTTGTCCTCATACTGCGCCCAGCTGTCGAGCCAATCGAGGTTATAGGCGGCAGTCGCGACTTTCATGGGCTATCCTTGCGGTCCAAACTCGGGCGAATTTAAGTGTGAGTTCGCGGTCTGTATAGCCCCATCCTGTCAACATGTGTATTGAACGAACAACTCCACTGTGGGCTCAGTGCCGACTTCTTTTTCAAGCGCAACATCCATCACAACGAGTGCATATGCGTCTTCCATCTCAGCCATTGGGTTAACAACGGTAAAAGGAACTGGCAAAATCTTGCTGGGGAATTGGCAGGTCCCTTTTCAATTTCGGTCAAATCATCGTAGAACCCCGTTAATCTTCGAACCGGCAATGAAGCATCTTGGAATACAGCGCCCACAAAACAAATACGATTTGGCCGCGCGTGTCCGGCACCGCCCGAACCGCGATTGCGGTGGGAGTTTGTTGTATTGTCTCCGCCTGCTCCGAGCGTCCAACCGATGCGGACCTCAATCCGGAACGTCAGTCAATGGCTTTGCGGGAGGTCGCGCAAAAGCAAGCCCGGGGGCAAAGGGTGTGGTGCGTGCCCTACGCACGTAACCTCAGCGGCATCCAAATTCGCGGCAACGCCAAGGATTGGTGGGGAAGGGCGCGCAGTGCATTTGAACGCGGCAATGAACCAGCTGTCGGTGCTGTGATGTCGTTTCGAGCAACCAGCGGAATGCCCCTGGGTCATGTGGCTGTCGTGTCGGATATTGTCACGGACCGGGAAGTCATCGTGAATCACGCCAACTGGCACCGAAACAAGGTATCGTTGAAAATGGGCGTCAGGGACGTATCCAAACACAATGATTGGACCTTGGTCCGGGTCGAAACCCAGCCGGGCCGGTATGGCAATTTCTACCCAGTGAACGGGTTTATCTATCCGAAAGATGACGGGTAGCTCAATTTCTCTTCGCGTCTGCCGCGAGGCATCGGAATGCGCCACAAGCGTTTCCTGCTTCGGCCGTGAATCGCGGGCACTTACCGTTTGCGCGGGGAGGTCTAACGTCGATATCGTCCGCAGAGCAGACGAAAACTATCTACAAATCCCCCATCCAAAACTGCAGTCGCTTTGCTGTCTCGCCCTCTTCCCCTACATCCTTCCACAAAAACTGCGCGATCACACCGGGCAGTGGCTCATATCCCCGCGCGCGCCAGAAGGTATCCAAGGGGCGATAATTATCGGGCCGCATCGGGTGGTCGGCGGGGCGCTGTACACTGCAAAAGGCGCATTTTCTGTAGCCCAGCTTGCGTGCGTGTTCCTCGCGAAGGTCAAAGAACTTATGGCCAACTCCCTGCCCCCGATAATCCGACAAAAGGACGGATTCGGCACAATAGAAGATTTTGGCCAGATCTAAGCCCGAGCCTTCAAAAGCGGCGGCGAAATCGTCGGCGTGATCGGACAGAGGGGCACCGGTCGAAGCGCCTATCAGGTGGTCACCATCGAACGCTCCAACCACGACCGCTTTGTCGCTGTCACGGTAAGATTGCAGGTACTTCCGCTCGTAGTTGATGTCGCCGTCATACAGATACGGCCACGCCCGAAACACCTGGATCCGCAAACGCGCCACATCGTCCAAGGCATCCGTCAGCGCCGCCCCGGTCAGGGGACGGACAGCTGTGACCTCAGCCATTCGAGACCTGCTTGGTCCAGTCAGTGAGGTTGTAGAACGTGGTGACGCGGGTGATCTTGCCGTCTTTCAAGTCAAAGAAGGACCCGGCGGGCAAGCGATAGGTTTGACCGCGGGCTTCGGGCAAACCCTCATCCGTCTGCAGATAGGTGCCGTTCACAGTGAACTCTGCCGCGGCGCGGGTGCCGCCTTCGGCCTCAAACACCACGATGTCCGTCAGGTGTTCCTTGTAGCAGCGGTTCATATGGGCGCAGAAGGCTGCAAATTTTTCCTTACCGGTGCGAATCTGGCCTTCGTTCACGTGATGCGCCACGTCATCTGACAGGCAAGCCAGCATGCCGTCGACGTCACCGGCATTGAAAGCGTCGAAATAGGTTTTGACGGTCTGGTTCATGGTCACTCCGTAGGTTCGCCCCAGCGGCCCTTCAGATGCTGAATGATCTGGTCGCGGGTCTGTCGGTAGTGAATTAACTTGTCTGCGCGGCTTTCGCCCAGTCCGGTAGGGTCCATTATTGGCCAATAATCGACATCCAAGTGAAAAATGCGCGTCAATTCCAGAGCCTGGCGTTGACTGGCCGGCGACAACGCAACGATCAGGTCGAACGAGCTTAGGTCGTCGCCCCATTCCTGCATTTCATCAAACGAGCGTGACCGGTGACGGGACAGTTCAACGCCGACTTCTTGGCAAACCGCGATGCAGAACCCGTCAATCTCAAGGTCATTTCGCACACCGGCGGATTGTACGTAGGTGCCGGTGCCGTAGAACTTTTTCATGAGCCCTTCGGCCATAGGGGACCGAACCGCGTTATGGTCGCAACAAAACAGGACCGACTGCGGCAAAGGCTTCACGCGTCAGCCCCCGAAATGCAGCACGCAGATCAGCGTGAACAAACGGCGTGCGGTATCGGTGTCGATGTCAGCCTTACCTTCAAGACGTTCTTGCAAAACGCGGCTGCCTTCGTTGTGGATGCCGCGACGGGCCATGTCGATGGTTTCGATCTGGCTGGGCGGCAGGGTCTTTACCGCGTTGAAATAGCTTTCGCAGATCTGAAAGTAATCTTTGACCACCTGGCGAAACGGCCCCAGTGACAGATGAAACTCTGCCGCCTTTTCCTCAGCCTCTGTGGCGATGTCGAAGACCAGCCGTTTATCGCGGATCGACAGCTGCACACGGTATGGTCCATCAGGCGTGACACGGTCATCGCGCACCGGCAGCGCAAAGCTGTTTTCTTCCAGTAGATCATAGATCGCAACCTTACGCTCCTGCTCGATTTCGGGGGTCGGCGGTGGCAGGTTTCGGTCATCTAGTTCGATGTGCGAGATACGAGTCATAATGCGTGGTCCGTTCAGGTCGGGACAGACTTATCGCAATTAAAAATGATGAACAACGCAAGAGCAGATCAAATCGGATGCTCCGCAGGGTCGATTTGATGGTTTTTCAGAAGCTGATCGATCAGAGAGCCTTCATTGAAGCTCTTTACGCCTGAAAACATCCGACGGAACCATGATCCATAAAAGTGGATCGACATCTTGTCCTGCCACTCGAGAAAATCCAGCTTTGAGATATCTGGGTCGTTCCACAAAGCACGGAAGCGCGGCGGAATTGAATACAATTCGGTTCGCGGCGTTGCCATCGAATTCTCGTCGCTTCTAGAGACATAGTAATACAGCATTGGAGGCCCAAGGCTAAACAGGGGCAAACTCCAATACGTGGATTTTCCAAAGATACGCAGGTAGGCTTGTTGCTGATCTTCCGGCCACCAGGGCGGAACAAGATCGCTTTCGAATGCAAATTCGCACATCTGCTTTAACGCTAGGCTTCCAGATGGAAAGGCCAGAACGCCATTCATCAACCGTTGTTTGTTACGGTTCCCTTGCGGGAACAGGTAGCCCTGGTTCGTCTCGAACGGTCTGTTCGCATAGGCATCGGCATCCACCCAGATATAGTCCGTATCCTGCATAAGTTTCAGGCGGAACAGATCCGCATGAACGGCAACGGATCGGGTGATTGGATCACGGTAAATCTCGGACGTATCAAAAATTTCGCGTGCGTCGCGCGCCTCAATGTAGTCCGGAATATCCTCTAGGTCGCCATAGTGGTAGACGATCGGCTTCTGGTCCACATCCGCGAAGGATTTCAGGCACAAATGCTCCAGAAAACTAAACCGCTTGCCGATCCAGAGTGTTGCCACACGTTCCAAGTCTGGCTCCTATTTGTCAGGCCCTTCTGTCAAGGCGCCGTTGAACAACCGGTTGTTTCAAGTCCCTACCTACATAATCCGTGCAGGTTCGCGGCGGGTGTGACCCTTAGGCCATAAGGATTTAGCCGTTCAGTCGCTTCAACCGCGCCGTTACTGAAAGTCCATGCGCCTCAAGGCTTTCGGAGTGGGCCAGCTGCTCGGCTGCGGGTCCAATCGCACGCAGGGCTTCTGGTGTCATTTGGCTGAGTGTCGTGCGCTTGAGGAAATCCATCACACTGAGACCAGAGGAGAAGCGGGCCGAACGCGCTGTTGGCAGCACGTGATTGGGACCACCGACATAATCGCCAATGGCCTCCGGTGTGTACTGGCCCAAGAAGATGGCCCCGGCGTGGACAGTCTTAGCGCTCAGCGCCACTGGGTCCGCCACGCACAGCTCCAGGTGTTCGGGCGCGATGCGGTTCGACAGTGCCGCCGCCTCGTCCAAATCACGCACGGTGATGATCGCGCCGAAATCGCGCCAACTGGCCCCCGCGATGGCGCGGCGTTGCAGGGTTTTAAGTCGTTTGTCGACGGCTTTGGCGACGGCCTGACCAAACCCGGCGTCATCTGTAATCAGAATCGACTGCGCGCTTTCGTCATGTTCTGCCTGGCTAAGCAGATCCAACGCGATCCAGTCGGGATCGTTGTCCTTGTCGGCGATAACAAGAATCTCGGACGGGCCGGCAATCATGTCGATGCCAACCTTCCCGAATACGCGGCGCTTGGCGGCGGCTACAAATGCGTTGCCCGGACCCGTGATCTTGTCGACCGCTGCAATTGTGTCGGTGCCATAGGCCAGTGCGGCAATCGCCTGTGCCCCGCCAATACGATAGATCGTGTCCACACCGGAAAGCTGCGCCGCCAGCAGGACCAACGGGTTCACTTGCCCGTCCGGTGTTGGCACGGCAATGGCCAGACGCTCAACCCCAGCGACCTTCGCGGGGATTGCGTTCATCAGCACGGAAGACGGGTACGATGCCAGCCCGCCGGGCACGTAGAGACCGGCAGCCGACACAGCAGACCAACGCCAACCCAGCATTGCGCCCCACGAATCTGTCCACTCGTGATCCTCTGGCAACTGCTTTTCGTGATAGGATCTGATGCGCTCAGCGGCCAATTCCAAAGCAGCCCGATCTTCGGACGAGACCTGATCCACAGCCTCGGTGATCTGTTCAGGGCTGAAGGCCATTGTTTCGGGCGTCAGCTCCAGCCGGTCAAACTTGGCGGTCAGCTCGATCACCGCCGCATCGCCACGTTTCCGCACGTCATCGATAATCCCGGCGACAACGGCGTCCACATCCGGGCTGTCCTCGCGCTTGGCGGACAATAGTGTTTTGAAGGCGGTCTCGAATTCAGACGACGTCGTGTCGAGGAAAACAGGCATGTTCTGGCACTCCGGAGCGTTTGATCGGGACATACCGCCCAGATGGGCCGGCCTCAACCCTCAGTCCTGTAGGTGCAGCGATTTGCGCATACTCAAACAGGACACGTCACTGCGCTGACTGCATCCTCCGGTGGTTTCCCAGCCGTGCCGCGCATAGAAACCCTGTGCCGTTTGGGTGGCTTCAAGCTGTCCCTCGGTACAGCCAAAGGCGATAAGTTCCTGCTCAAGTGCCTTCAACAAAGCGCCGCCAATACCCCAACCAATGTGATCTGGATCGATATACAAAAGCGTGATTTCTCCGGCTTCGGTCAGCCCACCGGCTGCCGCAGGCTGCCCGTTATTCTCGGCAAGCCTGATTTGTGCGCCGTTCCTGATCCAGCCCCTGATCGTCGCCGGATCCTTGTTTGCGGTCCATTGTGCGATCACCTCAGGATCATCCTGATGGTCCGCCGTGCAAAGCTCGGTAATTGACCGGACCAGAACACGGCTCAGATCGAACACGTCGAAAACGGTCGCACGGCGCAGCACCAGACCCTGGGGGGGGCCGGTGAATGCCTGCGCTATGCCGCGCTTATTCCGGATGGTGCGGTGCCTGACCGGATGGGGCCTGATACGGCCGGGTCACGTCCTTGAGGGTGACATCCAGCGCCTCGACCGACAAGCGGATCGTACCATCTCCGGCCAGTGTTAGCATGATCTGCCCGGCACCATCTTCGCCCGCTTCGAAATCAATCGACAGCAAGGACATCACCATTTCCTTGTCGCCGCGTTCGACCCCCTGGCTCGCCACAGACAGCACTGAATCGAAAACCAGAACCGACTGTACCCGTTCAAACGGGCGGTCGCGGCGGGCGGCGGCATCCTTGTCTTCCCAGCGGAACCGGTTCAGCAACAGGCCAAAGCGACGCTCAGAGGGCCGCCATGTCATCTCGGTGATTGGGAAAATCGCATCCTGTGCCAAGGTCGAGATCACCTGAAGGTCATCAGCATCCTCGGCCCCCAGATTCAGTGGTGCCTCACGTCCGTCTTCGAAACTTGCATCTGTCATTGGCCTTTGATCCGTTCAATCTTTGCGCCCACGCCTTCCAGCTTACGCACCACATGTTCATATCCGCGGTCCAGATGATAGACCCGACTGACGGTCGTTTCCCCTTCAGCCGCCATTCCGGCCAGAATTAACGAGACTGAGGCCCGCAAATCCGTCGCCATCACGGGCGCTCCCTTCAGACGTTCAACCCCGGTCACGGTCGCCGTACCACCGTGCACTTCAATATTCGCGCCCATGCGCACCAATTCCGGGGCGTGCATGAAGCGGTTCTCAAAGATACGTTCTTCTAGAACCGAGGTACCTTCGGCCGTGCACATCAGCGCCATCATCTGCGCCTGCAAATCCGTCGGGAAGCCGGGAAACGGCTCGGTCACAACGTCCACAGCGTTAACACGGCCGTTCTTACGGGCAACCTTCAGGCCATTTGGGGTTTCTTCGACATGCACTCCTGCCGCATCCAGCTTGGCCGCAAAAGATTCGACCAAAGCCATCCGACCACCCAACAACTCAACTTCACCGCCGCACATGGCCGGGGCCAGCATATATGTGCCCAGTTCGATCCGGTCGGTCACCACCTGATGCGTTGCACCATGCAGGCAATCAACGCCCTGAATCTCGATGGTCGAGGTCCCCTCACCCGAAATTTGCGCACCCATCTTGCGTAGGCACTCAACCAGGTCAACAATCTCAGGCTCACGCGCGGCGTTCTTCAGAACGGTCGTGCCTTTGGCCAGCGTGGCGGCCATAACGATGTTCTCAGTTGCGCCCACCGAGGCAAAGCGCATCTCATGCACTGCGCCTTTCAGCCCACCCGGGGCTTTGGCGTGCAAGTAACCGTCTTTAAGCTCGATCTCGGCGCCCAGCGCCTCAAGACCTTCGACATGCAGGTCCATCGGCCGCGCTCCGATGGCACACCCCCCCGGCAACGACACAACGGCCTTTCCAAAACGCGCCAGCAAAGGACCCAGCACCAGATTGGACGCCCGCATCTTGCGCACGATCTCATAATCCGCTGTCTGACTGGTCAGATCATGGCTGGACATCGCCAGCACCTGACCATCCTGCAACGAGGACACCTCGGCCCCGAGCGATTGCAACAGCGCAGTCATTGTTTTGATGTCACTCAGTCGCGGTGCATTGGTCAGCGTCAGCGGTTCTTCGCTGAGCAACGTTGCGGGCATCAGCGTCAGGCATGCGTTCTTGGCCCCCGCAATCGGTATCTGACCGTTCAGCGGCCCGTTGCCCGTTACCAAAATCGAATCCATCTGCTCTTATCCCTCGTCCTTGCCGGTCTTGTCCTCGGATGCCGCCCGCGCCTTGGCCTGCGCCTTGCGCCGCGCCATATTCGCCTTAAGCGCGGCCTTAAGCCGTTCTTCGCGCGCGTCCCCGGATTTACCGTCTTTTTTAGGTGAATTTTTATCTGCCATTGTCTTTCTCTACAGGAGACGAAAAAAACCGTCCAGACACCCTTGCGCCGCGTTTCGTTTGAGTCTAATCACCCGCCCACAGCGCTGCTGTAGCTCAGAGGTAGAGCACTCCCTTGGTAAGGGAGAGGTCGAGAGTTCAATTCTCTCCAGCAGCACCATCAAAACACTAATTTTCGAGCGAAACCTATCCCCACGATCGGCGCATTAGATGCTGTTTTTGCTTACGCAATTGGAGCTTTGCCAACTGGCTTGAAAGAATTTACTTTTCCAAAGCACAACGATTTTCAATGCGTACCTGTCCAGCGTCAGCGCCACCGGGATATTGCAGTCGTCCGACGAAATCGTCAGATGACAGAGGTGAGCCCAAAGACGAACTCGAGCTGACCAAATGGTGCGATAGGCATATTTGCTGTAAACTAGCATCGAAAAGGCATCTGGATAGAGCATGGCGTGTCGCAAATCGATTTCTGGTATTCAATTGGCAGCACTTACAGCTAACTGACCGTTATGCGGCTTCCCGAGGTCGAACGCGCGGCTGGCGTCAAGGTTCGGTGGCGTCCGTTCGATGTGCGGCACGTGATGGTTGAACAGAACAATATCCCGTTCAAAGACAAACCCGTGAAGACAGCTTACATGTGGCGCGACCTTGAACGCCGCGCGGGTCGGTATGGTCTCGCACCGCGTATTCCGGCGCCCTATCCGCTTCCGGGACTGGTACTTGCCAATCAGATTGCCACACTTGGAGCCGAAGAAGGTTGGGTCGCGGAGTATACCCGGGCCACGTATCGGCGCTGGTTCGAAAGCGGCGAGCCAGCTGGCGAGGAACCGAACATCTCAGAAAGCCTGCAAGAGATCGGTTGCGATCCAAGCCAGGTACTGGCGGCTGCTCAGTCAGAGCGGATCAAAGGTGCACTTGTATCAGCCACACATGAGGCCATGGAACTCGGTGTTTTTGGTTCGCCTACATTCGTGGTGAATAGGGAGGTTTTCTGGGGTGACGACCGTCTTGAAGACGCGTTACTTTGGTTTAACGAAGCCTGACTCACCGAAGGCAGCCTTTATCCACATTCTCCCGTTCGCTGATTTTTGCGAGTGTCCTACATCATAAAAACGACCGCTTTAGGCTGACATCAGCATTTACAATCCTTCATTTCCAGAATGCGTTTTGAGATGAGTTCAACGGGGCCGCGTAACCGATCGACGTTGATAATGATATAACCGCCAGTAACGTCGGCGGATGAGCGATGGTTCAGCAACCGCTTGAGCGCATAGTGTGGAATGTCTAGGCTCTCAGCAATCGTGATGTAAGTTCTACGTAAGTCATGCAGTGTGAAATATACGCCTGAGGCAGCGCTGACCCGTTGAGAGAACTTTTTCGGCTCGACAAGGTGACCGGCGGGTCCGTTGCCGGGAAACACCCACGGGGAAGTCCCCGCGCCTTCTCTTCGGTCCCGAAGCAAATTGAGCAGAAAGTCAGAAAGTGGAAGCATAAGCGGATCGCCGTTCTTGGTCGTCGGCAAGTGCAGCTTGCGCTCATCAAGATCGATGTTCTCCCAACGCAAACGTTGCAATTCGCCGCGCCGCATGCCTGTGAACAAAGCCATGAGCAGAAAGTCCCGCGCATAACGCGGCTCCGATAGGACAGCATTCCACCATGCGGGAAGTTGTTTGGCTTCTATAATCGTCTGGCGTCGCCGCTCCTTATTCCAAGCCCTCGCTTGGGTAAGAATACTCACCGGATTTGGCGGAAAGTCATCTTCCGTTGCCGCGATGAAATTGTAGACCGAGCGAAAATGACGAAACGAGTCGTTAGCAGTAATCTTTCCATTCTTTCGCGACATCTCTTGGTGCTTTTTCAACACCATCTGACGGGTAATCTCATTGACAGGCTTATTCGCCCAAGACTTGAAGTAAATGAACCCGGTGCGCGAATAGTTTTCTACCGTCGCGTTCGCCAGATCTGGCCTGGCTTCAAAGAATTTGTTGAAGGCCTTCTCAACCGTCATCTTTTTTACAGCTTCTTTGCGTTTCTCAGCTGTTGGATCCAAACCCTCCGCCATATCACCCAACACAACAAGCGCTTTGCGCCGCGCCGTTTCCGGCGGGAAAAGGTCTGCCCGGCCGATTGTAACCCGTTTGGTGCGACGATTTACCTGCCCTTCGACAATGTATGTTTTTGATTTTGCGCCAACGCGTACACCGAACCCCGGCAACATCGTATCTCGATAAATCACCTGCCCATGTTCGGGGTGCGGTATGTCATCAACACTGCGTCGAGTTAAGCGTAGTCCTGGCATCGTGACCCTCCTTTATGGCCACGAGTCAATATAAGCATAACTCTAGAAAAAGCTCGACTTTTCTGATGGTTATGCGATTATAGCACGCTGCGTCTGGTAAGATGAAACACCATCCAAATCCTTGGTTGCAACCATAATACTAAATAGGTCCGATCATGATCGTCTAAGCCAATTTTAGCGGTGCCGCCCAGCCTGTTTTTTACCTTGCACTATTTTGAGAACCTTGCGCTTTAAGGTTACGACTTTTCAAGCGCGAGTAAAACCGACCGGAAATTCAAAAGCCCGGCCTCCATCTCATCAATTATCTCAGCCGCAAGAACGTCTGGTTCTGGCAAATTCTCAAGATCATTCAAGCTCTGATCTTTCAGCCAAAATATGTCGAGACTAGCCTTATCGCGGCTCAAGACTTCTGCCACATCGTAGCATCTCCAACGTCCCTCTGGATGATCTTCGCTCCAAGTCTCTTTACGCGCTTGTCTTTCGCCGGGACAATAGCGAGTTACGAAGTCTCGCAAGTGCTCTTCTGTCATGGGCTTCTTTTTGAGAGTATGGTGAACGTTTGTCCTATAATCATAGATCCAGATCTGCTTTGTATGGGTTTCTTTGCTCGCTTTCTTGTTATCAAAAAACAGAACGTTCGCTTTTACCCCCTGAGCATAGAAGATGCCGGTTGGAAGTCTGAGAATCGTATGCAGGTCAGTGGCTTGAAGCAGCTTTCGACGCACTGTTTCGCCGGCCCCACCTTCAAACAGCACGTTGTCAGGCACGACCACTGCAGCCTGACCGCTAGTTTTAAGCATAGACCGTATGTGCTGCACAAAGTTCAGTTGCTTGTTCGACGTTGTAGCCCAGAAATCTTGTCGATTGTATGTAAGCTCGTCTGTTTCCTGTTCATCATCGTCATTTGTGAAGCTCATCGAACTTTTTTTGCCAAATGGGGGATTTGCAAAAACATAGTCGACGGTCACTGAAGGCGAAGAAACAAGTGCGTCCGTAGGTAAAACCAAGCTTTCCCCGTCGATCTCTCCGATATTGTGGAGAAACATATTCATGAGACACATACGTCGAGTGTTGGCGACGATTTCGTGACCATGAAATGTCTTGGACTTCAAAAACTCTTTATCCACTTTGTCAAGCTTGTGATTTTGTGGATTGTTTAAGAAATCGTAGGCGGCCAAGAAGAAACCACCAGTCCCGCATGCAGGGTCCGCAATGGTTTTACGGGGTGCTGGCCTTACGCACTCTACCATGGTTTTGATTAGGGATCGGGGCGTAAAATACTGACCTGCACCAGATTTTGTGTCTTCCGCATTTTTCTCTAAAAGCCCCTCGTAGATGTCACCTTTGACATCAACCGTTTCCATTACCCATTCAACACTGTCGACCATATCGATGAGGCGGAAAAGCTTAGCTGGGTCTTGAATTTTGTTCTGCGACTTCGTGAATATTTGGCCGAGCATGCCCTCTCGGTTCCCCAATTTTTGAAGGAGCTTGACGTAATGCTCTTCCAGAGCAGCGCCATTTTTGCTTGTCAATGAAGGCCAATCCAGTCCAGCTGGTACTCCTACGTCCCTGTTGCGCGGTGGCCGCTTGTACTCGTCGGCCATTTTCAGGAAGATCAGATAAGTCAGTTGCTCGAGGTAGTCGCCATACCCGACACCATCATCACGAAGCGTCGTACAAAAGCTCCAAACTTTGGAAATTATTGGTGCAGTATTCATGATTTTTCCTAGGCCCCCGCCACAATGACATTGACCAATTTCTTGTTTTTGTAGCCCTGCACCGTACGGATGGAGAATTTTGACAGTTCGGCCTGAGGGGAGATAGCTCGTTTTAACTCACGTACAGCTGAAGAATAAGCCTTCCTAGCTCCCACTTCGCCAGTTTGCATCCTTATCTGTGCGTCCTCGGCATCGACGACTTTCTCTAGCAAGGTAACCGCGTGTTCCATTCTGGCCTCAATCAGCTCGCTTTCATTGAGGTGATAGAACTCTATCGATTGGGCGGCACGTAGGCAGTTGAATTTATCATCTTCTTCAGCACAAGTAGGGACTGCAGAGCCATCCTTTTCGAAATCCAGAAAATCGGAATCTCCCGCAATACATGGATCCAAAAGCAATGGCTCTTCTAGAGCTTCATCAGCTTTCGATTTGGCACGTTTACCTTCGTCCAATAGCGGGAATGCGTCGCCTTTTCCAGCTGTGACACCGGTTTCTCGATCCGCGCGTCTGCTGTTGCAGAAAGTGCAGGCAAAACGATAGTTCTCAAAATCAAATGCACTCCAATGATAGTGTGATTTTGGCCTAAAGTGGTCTACGGCACCATCGGTTCGAACTGTCTTCGTTTCGCAGTAGAAGCACTTCTTGAATGAAGCCTTTCTTAACTTCTTTTTACAGCACTGCCATACGCCAGAATACTTGCTGATATTTTGCTTTCCAGCAGCTTTTGCTTTGGTAGCTTCAGGCTCGAATTTCGCTGGTGGCTTGACGAACGCAAGATCAATAAACCTCAATTTTTTGTTTCCTTGCTGATGGAAGCACGCACTTCAGTTATCAGTCTCTCTGCTGTTTCATCATCTATTTTTTTATCTTGGTTGCTCGCGGCCTTCTTCTGCACAAGCCTAAAGCGTGCATTAAGATATTCACCAAATATGGGGTCCCTCATCTGACGTCCAAACCCCATTTTGTCGAGATCTCCAGTCAGTTTTTGCAAGTGCAGCCGCTCGTCAGGACTCAAGTCCTTTTGAGCTGAAAGCACTCGCTGCTCCGCAAGTTTTTTCCGCGTTGATGTGTCGACAGAAGCGCTAAGATCAAACATCTCACTTGTCATAACCCCTGCATAGCCCATTCCCTGAGGGTCAACTTGTGGTTCTTCCGAACTAATCATCATAGTAGCCTCGTCGCGTTTCAATATTTGAACCTGCTCCTTCAGCAGCTCAGCTACCGCGATTGGATTGTGCGTGGCTAACAAGACATGGCTCGAACGCGAAGCACCCTCATCATCCTTTAGGAAGTCACGGATATGTTGGAGATATTCGACGCTCCAGCGTGGGTTGAGGTGCGTGTCTGGTTCATCCAACAAAAACAGGCTTTCTTCAGACGATGTGAACTGAAGCAAACCAAGAACTGTCAGGAGTTGTTGCTCGCCTTCGCTCAGCTCTCGAAACGTGACCGAACCATCGTTCTTTCGCAGCTTGACCCGAATGCGGACCTCATCGATCAGATCTGAAACATGTGTGCTTTCAAGGTCTCGGAAAAACGCTGCTGTTGACTTACCTTTTGCCAGTTCTCGCAGGGCATCAATGTCCTTTGCAAACAGATAAAGATATTCAAGGGTCCGCGTCCGCCGAACATCGTATTGCTCGCGGCGCGAGATACGAATTGGAGCAAGCGAAATCTCGTAAAGTTTGGCTAGGAAATCTCTGACCACGCCTTTTGAGTTCCAAAAACGCGCATCACCGTCCGTCGCTTTTTTGTTGTACCAATAGGGCTGCTTGAGCACGAACAGAACGGACTCGATGCCGCCATCTTCAAGGCCGAGCTGTTTCTGCAAGAAATCGTCCGTCTGCTTTTTGTTGTTCACGATAAACGATAGCAGCACGAAATTACTGTGCACGGGCTCTGCAAAGAACATGCGCTTGAGGCCGGGGTCTATGTTGCTGATTAGGCTGTCGTCGTAATTCTTTAGGTATTTGCGGAAAACACCTTCCAACCGGTCGCTTTCGCCGGAGTAGTAGCCGAATAAGAATTTTGGCAGGTGCGCCGAGTCTTCACCCAGTAACTGCGTTCGGCTTATTGCATCACCTTCCAAACTGGCAAAGGCATCAGTTGGATCATACGGTTTGGGGTGTTTTGTCTTACTGATCGTCTTTGCCAAATATGGGTCTTTGCGAGCGGGGTCGGCATCGATGAAAACCCAGTTGTCACCAATCTCATATGCGATGCGGTACTTGAACGATGGCACATTCTTTTTGCCGCTGCCATCCACACCCATAAGCAGGTCGCGGAAGATGATGGTCAGTGCTTCCAGCACATTTGACTTACCCGTGCCGTTGCGCCCGATCAGCACTGTGATCAGGTGGTCCTGATCGAAATCAATCGTCAGGTCCTTGAGGTTTTTGTACTTCTCCAGCCAGAGCCAATCGATCCGCATTTCAGGTGGCCTCTACCTTGGCTAAACGGAGCCAGTCTTCGTCGCCGCGTCGCTCTACTTCGATCTCGTTGGCTTCGATCCGTTCTTTGAGCTGGCGATAGAAAGCCTCGACATCATCTGACGAGGTATTATCCACAATACCCAGCCCCTGCGCTGCTTTGGACGCTGAGACCCAGTCGCCTTCCTTTTTGAGAACTTCGATCAGATCGGTCATCGTTGGTCTCCTATTCTTTGGTTTGCGAACTGGCTTTGCTTTGCGGTCGCGCTTCGCGGCAGTCTCGGCCTCGGCTTTCTCAGCTTTGATGCGTTCCAATAGTATTGAGGCAGGTTCGTCATTTGGGTCTTGGGCTACAAGTTCGCCTGCAAAGGCCCGCCTCAGGATCGATTGTCGAAGTGCCTTCGAGCGAGCTACTTGATCAATAATTTGCTTTTCAAAAGCATCCAAAGTTGAGAGCTTGGCTTCTAGTCGACTTACGATCTCAGTTTGTTCCGCCTGACTAAGCAAAGGAACAGGCAATGCCCTTAATATTGAACTGTTTAAACCGGGTCTTGTTTGGCCTTGAGCATTCTTGAACATCCCTTTTCGCGTAACCCATTCCGCCTGAAGAAGGTAATTGTAGAAGTGAGGATTCAACAAGTCTCGTTCCATCGAGATACGATAGACATGTTTCGTGATAATTGCCGTTTCGAGGTCGTCTGGCACCACACAAGATCGCCCCAAGGACGCCATCACTGTTACTAAGAGGTCTCCGGGCCTTGCGGTGTACTTTTCAAGTTCGTTGTATTTTTCTTCGCTGATGCGGTTTTGGCTTCCCATCGAAAAGGAGCCGTCCTTCACATTGTCGATACCTAAGACCAGTACGCCATCCTCAACAAACTCACTATGTTTCAGGTTGCTGCCGAATGGCCCGCTTTGCATCGCGCGCTGCTTGCCCGAAATCAATTGATCCAACGACACCCAACCCCAAGTTTCCGGTAGGTCCGGTAGCTCATCTGCTTCGTATTCTACTGGGTCCTTAGGTTTTCTCGGCTTCGCTGGCTTCTTCCCTTCTTCCTCATCATCACGCCACTTTTCCAATTTCACCTGCCAATCATCGAGGGATTGTTTGTAGCGGGCGTCGCGTTCGTTTTGGATGCGGGTGAGGAGGGTTTCAGGGTCTTCGAGTTTGTCGGGGTTGGCAGCGCGCCAGTCGGCGGTGAGGTGGCCTTCAAAAGCGTGTTTGAGCAGGGATTGCCGATACAATCCCGCCCTCGCCTTAGCAGCCTGCAAGCTCTCCCCGCCCTTGTCCAGTTCGGCGAAGAGAATTTCGATCTTTTCAACGATGCGGCGCTGCTCGTTGAGGGGAGCAACAACCAAAGGGATTTTTTTCGAAAGCTCGGTCGTCGAAATACTTGCTTGATTTACATGCTTAACGCAACGGTGCAAAAAATATCGGGCAAACCAAAGATAATGCAGCTGAAAAGCCACGAATTTGGGATCCATTAAGTGCCCAAAAGTTAATGCACTCATATGGTTCGAGAAAGCCAGGTTTTCAGCTTCCTTACCAATTATTGCTGTCTTGCCAATCAGTTCGGGACTGTTCGTATTGTTAAAAAGCACGTCGCCAGACCGAAGGCGTTTGGGATTGAAATCTGAAGGAACAAATTTGAGAGTTGAGAGGTCAATTCTCCCATCACGATCAATGTTATATGGCCGAACATGAACAACACCGATGTCTTCATCAGAGTGTTTCCCACATGCAAAACCAGATTCGGCCTTGTCCACGAACTCCCCCACGGCAGCCGAAGTCCAGGAGTGCGGCAGATCATCTAGTTTTATTGGGTAGTGCTGCCCGACATCCAAACCACTCATCCGGCGATAGCCTCATTCATCTCGGCCATCAGCGGCTCCATGTCATTTCCAAAGAGCTGATACATTCGCCCCAGACCGCCTTGCCCGTCAAAGGGGGCCATGTCCAGATCATCTGCCTCGATATGAAAGCTAGTGGCCAAGTGATCGCGCATCATACGCAGCCAATCCATCTGGGCCTCGTTGAACTTGTCGCCCTTACCAGCGTGCCGTTTCAGCACCCAGTTTTGGAAGTTCTTACGGATGCGGTCAGCGTGGGGCGTCAGCGTATCGTCCAGCCCCGCGACACGGCGGATCAGGGCAACCAGTGCTTCAAGCTCCTTGTCAGGTGCGGTGCCTTTGAATTCATCGAGATGCGCATAGGCCCGCCAGACGTTCAGCGGGGCCAGACGCGGGGCATCAGCACGTAAAGCATCCAACACCTCGCGGATCATTTCAAAGGTGATCTCTGACCGGCGCGCAGGCTGGCTGAAGTAGATCGTCAGCGCTTCTAACCTGTCGCGGTTTTCATTGAGGTAGGCTTCAAAATCTTGGCTCAGCACCTTTGCATTTTCATCGGTATCGCCAGCCCATTCTGCGCGGGTCACATGATCGAGGTTGTCGTGATCGACGGTCTGTTCCAAATCACGGCGGATGGTGTCGAGGAGGTTGATCAGCGTGCCATTCAGCGACTTTGCGGCCTGGCCAATACGTTTGGATCGTGCCTCGTCTTGCGCGGCTTCGTCCGGCTCTTGTTGACCTGTCGCCGCTTTGGCATCTTCCATGACGGCATCTGGATCGACCGAGTCAAAAAACGTCTTGATGATGTTGCGCAAAGGTTGGCCTGCGACTTCCTCGACTTTAGCCCGCTGCGTCTCATCAATCTGATGATCGATGCGCGATAGCCGTCCAGCCAACGACGACACGCTATCGATGTCGCGCGCTGCGCCCATCATGATGCCCATTGCCAAATCCTTGAGGGGTATGGATGGCTTGGTATCAAGTGGCTGGCTTGCGGTCTTAAGCGACTTGGTGACGCCGATTGCGTCAACGATCACGTAGTGTGTTTTGGCTTTTGCGGAGGGCGTGACCTTTTGCAGATCGTCGGGCTTGAGCACACGTGTCCCGCGACCTTTCATCTGTTCAAAGTAGTTTTTTGATTTCACGTCGCGCATGAACAGCAGGCACTCAAGCGGCTTTACGTCCGTTCCAGTGGCGATCATGTCGACGGTCACGGCGATACGTGGGTAGAAATCATTTCGGAATGAAGACAGGACGGACTTTGGGTCGCCTTCGGTTTTGCTCGTGATCTTCCGGCAAAAGTCGTTTCCCTCACCGAACTCAAGCCTGACCATTTGGATGATGTCGTCAGCGTGGCTGTCGGTCTTGGCAAAGATGAGAGTCTTTGGAACTTCATTCCTGCCGGGAAAAATTTCGGGGAGCTTATCGCGAAAAGCACGTACAACGGTTCTGATTTGGTCTTTGTTAACAACGGAGCGATCGAGTTTCTTGGCCGAGTAGGCTTCGTTCTCATCCTGTTGTTCCCAGCGTTTTTTGCGGGTCATCTTCTCGCGGCGTTCGACCAGTTGCTTGGCCTTCAGCTCCGCCCCTTTTTGTGTGATCTCAGTTTCAATGACATAGATTTCGTTGCCCACGTTGACGCCGTCTGCAACAGCATCTTCGTGTGTATATTCGCTGACGACGTTCTTCTGAAAGAACCCGAACGTGCGGTCATCCGGCGTTGCCGTTAGGCCGATCAAGTATGCATCAAAGTATTCGATCACTTGCCGCCAAAGGTTGTAGATGGATCGATGCGCCTCATCGATTACGATGAAGTCGAAATATTCAGGTGGGATTTTCTCGTTGTAGACCACAGGCAAGGGTTCGCGACGACGCTGCCAATTTTCAGCGGGGTTTTCGTCTTCTGACCCTTCCGGTAGCTCTTCGTCCTTGAGGATCGCGTACATCCGCTGAATTGTTGAGATGCAAACTTGGCTATCGCCCGCGATGTGTTTCGACTTGAGGCGCTGGACGTTGTAGAGCTCGGTGAACTTGCGGTTGTCGTCGTTTGGCACGAAAGACATGAATTCTTGTTCTGCCTGTTCGCCCAAGTTCTTAGTGTCGACTAAGAAGAGCACGCGCTTGGCGTCTGCATGTTTGAGCAGCCGGTAGACTTCAGTTATCGCCGTAAACGTTTTCCCCGATCCGGTCGCCATCTGAATGAGCGCGCGCGGACGATCTTCCTTCAGCGACGCCTCTAGCTTGGTTATGGCGCTGACTTGGCAGCTTCTTAGACCGCTAGCGTTGAGTCCCGGCAACCCCTGTAATGCAGTCCGAAGCGACTCAGATGCGGCGCGCCAGGACAGTAGGGTTTCGGGGCGATGAATTGCAAAAATCTCACGAGATCGCGGCTTAGGATCCTGATCATTTGTAAAGCGAGTAATTGTGCCCGTGCTCTCATAAACAAATGGCAATGGTTCGTTGTTGTTCACCCATTTGAGTTTGGCAGAGGCGTAGCTGCCAGACTGCTCCTCAACGGTCGTGATCTTTTGACCCCAAGATTCTGGCTTTGCCTCCAGTACACCAACGGCTTCACCGGCCACAAAGAGAGCATAGTCAGCTGGGCCAACTTCAGTCTGGTATTCGCGAACCGCCACTCCAAGCCCGGCGCTTAGGTCAATGGATTTGTTCGACTGAACAACCCAACCTGCACGAGCAAGTTGGATGTCGATGACATCTCTGGCTATCTGTTCTGGATTTTTGTTCGCTTGGGTCACCAGGTGCCTACAAAATAGATCAACTTTCTTAAAAGGTTATGACGTTCGCCTATTGATTGAAAGCTCTAGCGTACATCGAATTGCCTTTTATTAGTTTGACAGTAGGTCGGATCAATTGACTATCGGGCCTCTAACAAGAAGCCAAAAGCAATTGAATGAACTTCGTCTTCTATGACACCGAGACCACCGGCACGGACACAACGTTCGACCAGATCCTGCAGTTCGCAGCGATCCTAACTGATGCCGACCTAAACGAACTCGACAGCTTCGAAACTCGCTGCCGCCTGCTCCCCATGTGATCCCTGCGCCAGGAGCTTTGCTGGCTACGCGGGTCACACCGGCAATGTTGACAGACCCTAGCCTGCCCACTCACTACGAAATGATGCTTCAGATCGCTGAGAAACTGCGCACGTGGTCACTAGCAATTTTTACAGGGTACAACACCCTCTCCTTCGACGAGCCCTTGCTGCGTCAGGCATTCTACCAAACACTACAGCCCGTCTACCTGACCAATACCAGCGGCAACCAGCGCGCGGATGTGCTGCGCCTGGCCCAGGCTACAGCAGCACTTGCCCCAAATGCCATGGCTGTACCCATAAGCGCCAAGGGCAAACCGACACTGCGCCTCGACACGCTGGCACCAGCCAACGGGTTCGCCCATGAAAACGCCCATGACGCTTTGGCGGATGTTGAAGCCACCATTTATGTGGCGCGTCTGATCCGTGACCGAGCACCCGCCGTTTGGAATTCGTTGCTGCCACTGGTGGACAAGGCAGAAGTAATAGCACGCCTGAACACGAGCGAACCAAAATGCCTGGTCGAATATCATATGGGAGTTCCGTCTACGCGCGCCGTTGTCGGCTGCGGACACCATCCAAAGAATCCCACTATGCAGGCTGTGTTCGATCTCCGCCGCGACCCCGCTGAGGTTTTGGACCTGAGCGAGGAAGACCTGGTGGAAGAAACCAAGGGACCTAACCGAGCGCTGCGCACAGTTTACGCCAACAAGATGCCAGCGCTAGTCGACCCGGGTCTTGCGCCAGACCTGCTAGCCGCTGCTGGCCTGCCAATGGCTGAGATCGTCCGCCGGGCGGCTGTGGTGTCCGCTGACGGTCACTTTGCGGTGCGGGCGGGTGTGGCAATGGCACAGCGCTACCCACCCTTCGAGCCCGCCCTGGTGGTCGAGGGCCGGATGTATGAGGGTTTCCCAAGCCGAGCCGACGAAAACCGAATGCAGGCGTTCCACAAGGCAGAGTTGCCCGAACGTGCGGAGATTGCCGAAACATTCGAGGATGACAGATACCGTGAACTTGCGAGGCGGCTTGTGTTTGTAAATGCGCCCGAGGCTCTTACTGGCACGCGCCGCGCGGGATTGCAGACCTGGATGGAAAACCGACGGCATGGGCGCGACGGTGTCGAGGCCGGTCGGACTCTGGCGGATGCACTAGCCGAACTGGATGATGATACATCCGCAGACCGATCAAGTGAAAAAACCGCAATCAGATCTTGGCTTAAAAGATTGGAATAATGAGCCGCTACTTGTTCTGGACAAGAGTCCAAAGCAATGAATTGTTTGAATTTTGGGCCGGGTTTGCGGTGTTTGCAGGGTTACTTTGGCTTACGCAAACATGTGCAGCAAAACAAACCCGCAATACCCTTAAAACCAGTAGGGCGCATGCAAACCACACGCGCCCATCTGAAAGATTGAGAAAGACCTTACCCTAGAAAGGGACATCAATTGATGGTGGTTGGCCGACAGTTTCCAGACGATAGCGCTTTACTCCAGAAGGATCATCGACACACCGCAGAACCCGCCCGCCGACAACACGGTCTTTGTGTTTGCCCAGGTACCGCCCAACACTCCGGGTGTTGAACGTACCTTTGTAGGTTCTGTCAGCCAGCGCGTCGTGAAGTACTGTGACCTTGCTGTGTTGGTTGTGGACCGCAGCCTCCCCAATTTCTGCAAGCGTCGTCGGTTGTCCGCCCAGCGCATCGGCCCATAGCTCCAACAATTCTGCTAGATCACCTTTGCGCGGATCGTCTGCGATGACCCGCTCGCGGGTCGTGCATGGGTCGGCCTCTTCCAGCCACACAAGCGCTTCACGTATCATGTTCCAGCTTTCAAATGAACCCATCGGCACCATGCGGTTCGGGCGCCCAGCGGTCTCATAAGCCTGAAGGATTGTTAAACCAGCTACAACCAGGGCCGCCCGGTCAGAGCGCGCTTCCTCCACCGGGTTGAAGTCATGTTCAATTTGATCTGGGCGTTCTTCACCAGTATCGATCCAACATAGCAGTGTGCGGCGACCAAGATCCCCTAGGACTTCAAGATTGTTACCTGTTGCCATGAACACAGCGTTTGTCAGGACACGCGGCACCTCAGACTTGCCCAGTATCCTTGCCGCAATGACTTCTTGGGTCAGAGCAGAACACAGTGTGTCGCCGCCAAGGGGACGATCGCAGTTGTCAAAAACGAGAATTGGATCGCCCGCCATTAGAACGCTGGAGATACGATTTTCGTTCTCTTCATCAGTTTTGCCTTGCGAAATCATAGTTGGTTTGTGGCCTGTGGCGATGATGCCAACCGTTTCACACAACAATGACTTTCCAGATCCCGCTGTTGGTGCGTCGATAGCAAAGAGTGGAGCAGAAGGAAGAATGCGACGCACAATTGCCGTCAATGCACAGCTAAGCAGAACACTGCGATCTGCAGGGGTGGCAAACTCGAAATTACGAAACGGCGCAAAAAGAACGTCTCGTGCGCGCAATGCATCTTCACGTGTTGGTGCGTCTGGTACAGCTGGGAATTCGACGCCGTTTGGCTCGAAAAGAAGACCAGACTCGGGGTCATATCCAGGGGTTTGGAGAATGGTGCCATCTTTGCGCATGGTCGGGCTGGAAACCACACCATGCAAAACCGGCGCGTTCCATTCTCCCACGCGCGCCAAGAGTGCGGATACATGCCCACCAGGTGGATTGATCGGAATGTCCATCTCTTCACCAGGCTTGAACCAGAGCGAAGCAATCGCAAACTTTTCCTTCAACCAGGGCTGCGTCAATTCGTTGATCAACAAAACACCACCGGACCGCTTGACGCCATCTTCTCCGATACTTTGCGGAAGGCGTACAACGCGAACAAGTTTTTCACCGCGCTGATAAACACCAAGATCGGCAGCAAGCAACGCTGCTTCAGCCTGGTCAACCTCCTCAGGCGTGTGGCCAGCGCGTACAAGAATGCGTGAGCGGGTGTCACCGCTGGACGAATTGCCGTTGAGGCGCATCCATTCCCGCAGTTTGAGTTCCAACGCTTCCATACCCAAACGCTCGCAAAGCTGTGGCAACCCCCAAGTGGGTTCCTCGGCCTCAATCTTGGCGCGGGACGCCGCAGCTTTTCCACCGCGTTTTTCTGCCTCATCATCACCAGCAACAGCCGCTACAGCGATCACAAGCTTGTCTACTTCGTCATCTGACAAGTCACAGCAGACAAGCACACCGGTCAAGATAAGGCAGATTTCATCGCGTTCACCGGCCACCTTGGGATAGTGCATAGCAACGACAGACAGTGCGGCCAGCAAACCGCAACGTTTTGCAAGCTCACCGCCGTTTATTGTCGGCACTTGGTGCGGATCGTCGTGCCAGGTTACAATTTCGCCGCTTGGGTGCGTGGACGGCGGAAACATAGTCTGATGTCCATTGCCAAGAACCTCCAGCAGCATCGCACGGTCCGCGCCGATGGTTTCTGCTGCGCTAGTTGGAAGTTGGAAGACCAAGCGCCCCTTTTTCAGCTTCGCGTATGCAACGCGATGACTAAATGGAGATCCTGCGCGTCCAAAGCTTGGCAGGTCGCTAAGCACGACCTTAGCCAGTTCGGCTGCTTCTGGGCAGTCAAAATCAATGTCGATGAGGCTGCTTGAACGCTTGCCCAGCGCAATACCGATATTCACGTTGCCGCCAAATTCGGTCTTTACAGTATCGGGCGTCCATGCGCGCGGTTCTTTCCATTTTCCGCGTGGGGATTTCTCTTTGAAAGGCAGGATCAGCGGTTCCCAACCAAGTTTTGTGTATGTGAGCGCGGCTTCTGCCGCGCCCCCAATATCATGAGTAGTATTTGCAGAAGATTTTTTCATTTTTGGTCTCCCACCGGGGTGACCATATGCTCTTCAAGCCAGCGTATGACGTCGGAAAGCCAGTATAGCACGAGGTGGCCGCGCTTGATGTATTTAGGACCTTCACCACGACAGCGAAGCTTTTCCCAGTATGATTTACTTGTCTTTGTAAGGCGCGCGATTGCGCAGGTATCAACGAGTGTCTTCTCCGAATCGATAAGCATTTCTGCCTCCTTTCAAAAAGTGGAGGCTTCCCAATCATACCGAAAACGGGTTCGAAGATACGTGTTTAAATCAGGGAATTAAGTTCGCGGTCTTGATCAACCTCCGCTGAGACGGGAATTCCAAGTACCCGCAATGTCTCGGCAAGGTCGCGTACATGCATTTGAATCAAGTCTCCGTTTGTTCCACCCCAGCCAACTACGCGTCGAATGAGCTCTTCCCGCGATGCGTCGAATTTTTGTTGCAGATTTCGGAACTTCTCATCTTCGTTGTAAGGTTTGTATCCGGGATGTTGTTCTTTGCGGGCTGCGATTGCGCGCCGCGCGAGTTCGGTTTGATAACCCGCCTCCTCCTCATCGTCGTCTGAAAACCTGGGTACGTAGTCTGAATCCAGTTTGTAGTCTCCACGTTCTCGAACGTATTCTTTGGCCATGTAGACGAGCTCTGGAATGTCACGATCTTTTGGCCTGCCCCGAAAGGATTTGAATCCGAACAGGGCAGTCTTGGCATGGTTCAGACGCTTGCGTTCATCTTCTGCAGCTTCCCCCGTCATGGGCGAATGGGCTCGGATAACACTCAACAGCGCCGCATCTATAATGGCGATAATCGCTGGATTTTCACGCCAATCTTCCGCTTCAACATCGTTCTTCAAGCTACTCGGTTCCTTTGGTCTGTTTTTGGCATGGCCATTTCAATGATCTTGTTCACGGCCGCGTCGAGCAACCATCGCAAAACGCTCGGCACCGATATCAATGTAGCCTCTGGTTACATCGCCGCCAACACGGTGATCATACCACTTTTTCAACGCATGACGTGGAATGCCCAAAGCAACCGAGCAGTTAACAACATGCGCGCGCGAAGGCCCAAGTACTTGATCTCCGGCTATATACATAGTGTGGGTGCATCGTTGATTTGTGTGCGTTTCTTCTGAATGCCATCGACTGTGCTGTTGAAGACGAAAGTCCTTCGACAACAATGGCGAACCATGAGCACAGACTGCGGCGGTTGCGACGAGGCACGCCGATGCGCAGGGTGCGGTGCACTACAGCTCTGTTCCAGTGTTTTTCAGTAATAAGAAACCGATGCTGTCACCGGTAGGCTCGTCCAGATACTTAGAGGCCACCCTCCAAAGAGTGGGTAAGACCTTTCCCAACTTTGTAGATCGGGACCGCAAAATCACAATTACTTCGTTGCCGACTGATAGGTTCTCCGCAGCTTCTCGATAGCGGCCTTTATTCACTTTCGGTATGTAGGCTGTGGCTTCACCATTCTGAATTTTGTCATTCCAGACAGAGCAGACGACAAATCCATTCAGTCCGCTGTGATGGCCCCAATAGCCCCGCGCGTTTCGCGGAATATCTGTGACACCTGCAGCCTCGAAGGCTTTAGTCCAAGGTACGAATTCTGAACTGGGTTTTGCCAATGTTGCTGAGCCTCTGATGTCTGGCCGGGTGCGCTGAGCCAAAAAGATGGGTGGGGCGAATTGAATTCTTGCACTCAAATGCCGCCGCCTGGTTTCATTCTAGACGCGAGCTGACGAACTGGCTCTGAAAAAACCTCATCCATCTTTTTGTAATGATCGACCAACCATCCGATCATATCAGGCCAATTCTCTTTACTGTATCCTTGGACAGGCGTCTTGCAGACAATGATACTGACCTTTTTGTCATCCATTCTCCGCCATTCTAACTCCCCACCAAAAGCCTCTTCATACTTTTCTCTACCATCGACGAGCTGATCGAACAGCCACTTGTTCTCGTCCGGATTTGAACGGCCGAGTTGCAATTCGACCCGGACTTCATGGCGGAGAAAAATAAGCGTCAGGCCGCATCCTGAGACACCAATACTCGAATTACTCCAATGGTCTCTTGACGGTGTGATGTTTTGCCATCGCTCAAGACCAGCACTTCGGAGCGCCTCAAGTGCCTGGTCCCAGAACTCGATCCGCATTTGATGGCTCCATCGTTGAGCGCCTTTTGTGGATTTTTCTTCACTATCTTTTTCGGCCATCCGGATCATGTAGTCCGCAGCCTCAGGTGTTGGGATGACTTGTTGCAGATCGATAAAAAGCTCTTCTCCGAACTTGTAAGGCACGACCTTAATACAGCGCGCGTCTATCTGATGATCACGCAACCATAGCACGGTGGCAGTGACTTCACGTCTGAAATTCGCAGCTATGAAAACGACCCGTTGATTGGTGCCATCGTTTAAAACCACCTCATCCAAGGCATCCTCATCGAGAAATTCACATATCCTTGCCGCTGCATCGCCGCCGCCGTTGTGATCGAGATACTGCTGAAATATTGCCAATATCTCGGCCTTCTTCAGGCTCGAGCAGTAAGCCGCGTACTTGAGAGCCTGCCAGACGACATCCCGGCCAGAGTCATCAAGCTTGTTTTCGATGACAACAAGCTGCCCGCTACGGTCAAGTGCAAGCAGATCGAGCCGTTCTCGCGTACCGTCGAAGCCATCGAATTCCTTCTGGATTATAAGAAGACTATCTTGTCCTTCGCTCATTGCCTCACAAAGAGCATCCGGCATAGCTGCGAGCCATTCCTGTAGATGTTCCCGCTCTCTAAAACCGACTTCCGTGAAGGTTGTACGTTCTAGTTTGTTTAGGCGGTTGGAGGACCGGTCAATTTGAAACATAATTTGCCTGCTAAGTCGCTTTTTTGTTGATTGGCCATCACATAAGAAAGTGTCACCGTCATGGCAAAAGCCTATATTCCTGTCGATCCTCAATTGCTGCAGCTACTTATTCAAGCCTTTGAAAATTAGCGGGAAGTAGCTCTCCAGAAGTGGTGGACCGGGAGGGCGCTGACGCCCCTAGTGCCGGAAAGCCGTCGATGGGGTGGGGTTGCCCGGGTTTGCAGTGTTTAACGGGTTTGGTGCGGCCCCTGGCTATGGCGCGGCCAGCTAACATAACTGCGCTTACGCGTTTGCCCAGGTCAAAAAAGTCCAGAATCCGCTTTGAAAATAGTGCTCCCAGCAATTGGGTCTTCAGGGCATAAAGAGTGCTAGTGTGGTTTCGGAACAGGAAGGAAAAACACATGAGGGTATGCGGCTGTGAGATATCAGCAAAGGAGGTTCGGCTTGCTGTTGTCCACCTAGATGATGAAGCACGCGTGGAGATGCTTCGACTAAAAACCACACGAATAGAACTCGAAGATGACACCTCTGAAGCCGATCTACGATCATTTTTGGCAGCTCTTCACGAGTTCTCCCGCGAAAATGAAATTGATACCTTTGCAATCAAAACACGCGCCAAGAAAGGTAGAATGGCTGGTGGAGCCGTATCCTTCAAAATCGAAACGCTGATCCAACTTGTGGACGGTTGTCACACAAGGTTTGTCAGCCCGGTGGCACTCTCGCACTTTGCTAAGAAGGAAGTAGAGGCATATCCAGAAAAACTGCCTGTCTATTTGAAGAATGCGTTTCTTTCCGGCGCTTTTGTTTTGATTAGGGGTTAATAGGCGTCATGAACCTGAGGAGCAGAAGAGATTATGCCAACCGAATTCTTGGAACTCGGGCCTAGTGCAGCAAGCGCAACCATACTGCTAGCGCATGGCGCGGGTGCACCGATGGACGCACCTAGTATGACATCAATTGCCGAAGCACTGGCCGCACAAAACCTCAGGGTCGTCCGTTTTGAATACGCTTACATGGCAAAGCGCCGAACCGAAGGCATCCGGACGCCGCCGCCACGAGCCGATAAATTAAACCACGAATACCAAGCCGCGATCGAAGATCTCCATGTTGATGGCCCACTTTTCATAGGTGGCAAGTCCATGGGTGGGCGTGTCGCCAGTATGATTGCAGATGATCTGCTCGAAGCGGACCGCATCGCTGGCTTACTCTGTATTGGCTACCCCTTTCACCCCATTGGTAAACCCGAGAAGCTTCGCACTGAGCATCTGAAAAGCTTGCAAACACCGACACTGATTTGCCAGGGGACGCGAGACCTGTTTGGTTCGAAAGATGAAGTCGGCGATTACGACCTTTCACCAGCAATCCAATTGAGTTGGTTCGAAGATGGGGATCACGATCTGAAGCCTCGCAAACGTATTTCAAGCTTGACCCATGCGGACCACGTTACATCCATGAGCATGGCGGTTTCAGCATGGGTCGAGGGTCTTGTTGGTTAAAGAGCACCCAGCGCGACGGGGCTTCAGAGTTTGGTTGGCCCACCTGCAGCGTGCAGCCAGCATTTAACAAAAGGGCGCTTACGCGCACTGTTCATGCACTCCACTGGAACCTGCTCGTGCATTGATGGGTGCGACGAGCACCTCCGGCTTTACGCTTGTCGATGGCTTCCTTACCGTTGCGGTATGGATGTTTATTTCTCATTCAGTACAAGCAATAGTGGTCCCGAAAGATATTATTTTGAGGCTGTCATGAACATTGAAGATATGCTCGCGGGAGTGGGCGAAGACCGACTGAGATCGGAACTAGCTGGTTTCCTCTCAGATTTTATGAAACCGGCATTCGGATCTCTTCCCAAGCGCGAAATCGAACTACGTGTATTTGATCTTTTGCGAAATCTTGGCGTTGTAAAACGTGAGGCAACAATCTACGGCCTTATGACTGATCTAAAGGTTACTAGAACTAAAGCTTCGCAATTACTCTTTGACTTGGAAATCCGGCAGCATGGAAATGACCAAGAAAAATTAGATGAGCTCATAAAGCAAGCATTGATAAATACTAATTTTGCAAAGGATGGCGACTTTTTTGTTATGGAAGTCGAGAACCCGCTCACTCTCGCGCATTTGCGGCAAAGGATCCGTAACCTAGGTCATTTCTCGGATACATCCTTCAATTCTGCACTTGTACGAGCGCCCTTAGATACCGTTACCGATTTGATGTTAGATATTGTTCCTGACGATCAACACCAAGCGATAAAGGATGCGCTTGTTGAAGCAGGTGCACCAGATAGCAGCATTAAAGGTGTCATTAAGGGCGCTCTAAAAACACTCGGCGGGAAAGTAATCGGAGAAGCCGCAGACCAAGCGGCAGAGGGAATTGTAGATAGTTCTGCGAATTTCCTCGGACCGCTTGTCAACGCAGGGATCGATCAAATTCGTGACCAGTGGAGTGTATTATTCGCTGCTGAACAGAATGACGAATAGTGTGAAAAAACAGAAGAGAAGAAAAAAAGTAAGGCGGAGGCTCAAAGTGACCGGACTTACACAAGAGCAGAGTTTCCTCCTGGCCTTGTCGCGTATGGTCTGGACAAAACGTGATGCTGCCAAAGTGGCTCAGCTATCTTTCAGTGAAGAAACTATTACCGAAACAATACTGCTTGATCTGAAAACTCTTTACCCAGGTACTGTTAGGGTAGTTGCGTACAACAAGCCACAGGAAGCAAAAACTGGTGCAGATTGGATCTGGTCTTTCGTTAGCGCTGATCGAAGTAGATCAGCAACCATGCTAGTTCAGGCAAAAAGACTTGAAGACGCAGAACTCGAATACCCCGGCATCAAACGAAACATCGGAAATCGGACACCATCAGTCCGACAAATAGATCAGCTGCTCGATACCGCGCGGAAACTTGGCATTCCTGCAATTTATGCCTTTTATAATCACGTCTCTGACTCAAGTCGTGTGCCGCAAACATGTCGTTCGTTGAAGCCTACAGATCCAAACCAAATATTCTGCTTTGGAATCAGTCTTGCAGAAGCGTCGATCGTTGAACGTAAACTTCCAGATGAGCAGTTCGACACTCACTGCAATCACTCAATTCCCCTTCACTGCCTTCTTTGCAACGGCGTGAGCCCAAAGCGTCCTTTAGGAGGAGCACCCGACTTGGTTGCCTCTGGTCTTCGCAGACTTAGGGATCTCGCTTTTGGCGAGCAAACAGGAGTACCGGACTCTGGGGTCCGCCAAGGTCTCCATCCCGCAGTTGTTCAAGCCTTGGCATTCGAGGATCGCGAGGCGGATGAGGTAGGATCACGAACTGATCGAGAATATCCAAACATCGCCGGCGTCGTAGTTATTGAAGATAGTGAGCAATAGTCAGGTGTATTCAAGGATCGCCTGCCAGTCATCTTGCATTTTATCCCATGATGGTAATCACTAAAAACAGCGCGCCAGGCGCAATTAACGTAATGGACCTTATTGCTTTAGCCTGAATTCTTTTCTCTGCCACCCAGGCTTTGGAAGATGGTGCCGATTTCCGCCTCTAGGTGCTGGCCCCGATACACAAATGAGGTCTCGTGGCGCGCATACTTGCCGTGTCGGTCGGCGCTCATCCAATTATAAGACCCGATCGCTAAGAGGTCATCGTCAATTGCCACTATCTTGCTATGCAAACGGGGAACTTTGTGAAGTCGTACCCCAATATCGGTAAGTGCGGCTTCGGCGAGCGCCATTTGGGTTTGGCCATCCGCGCTGGTCGAATTGTTCAAAAGAGGGTCTGTGTAAACGTCTACTCTAGCTCCTCGGCCAATAGCTTTTTCAAATGCGGACAGGAAGCCAACGTTTTCCATAGTACGGGTAACAATCCAGGGACTCACGATGGAGTAGTGCCGCCCGCTTCCCTCAAGAGCTTCAAGAAGGAATGCGTCATGCTCGGCCGCGTCTCGGAGCATCTGAAGCTCGCCGTTATCGATCTGCAAATCACTTCTCGGTTCAGTCTCAAACTCAAGCGCGTTGTCTGTGGATTTGAATAGAAAATTCCCCAGCATGGCACGAGGCGACCCTGGTGCAGCCGTCGCTAGAACGTCCATATCTCCAAATACAAGGCAACTGTCTTTGGCCCGGGACACTGTTACATTGAGCATGCTGGCCGAGGCATCGATGAAGTTGCCATCGGCATGTTTTGAATAAACCGGTGAGAAGATGATTATTGGTCGTTCAGCTCCTTGAAGTGCATGAACTGTTCCGACCGTCATGCCGTCGCGCAAATCAACAGAAACTCCTCTGCTCGCCAAAGCGCTGCGTATTTCACCGACTTGTCGACCAAATGGCGTTACAACACCAACAATTTGCTCAAGTTGCGCATGGTAGCGGCTCTCCAACTCCGATCTGTTGGCCTCAAGCCATGCAGCAATGGTCCGAGCTTCCAGTGGATTTGCACGACTACTCCCAGCCCTCATAGCTCGACCGTCTACATGCAAGTAGCCCAAGCCGGGCAACTCGGCGTCAGCCGGTACCTTACCCCGCAATGGCCGTAGTTTTCCTTTGTAGCACAACGCGTTGCTGTAATCGATTATCTCGTCATAGCAGCGTCTGTGCTCAAAGAGATACAGACCCTTTTCAAGTTCGTCATATGGTGAAACCTGGCAAGCCTCTTGCGCAATGCGCATAGCACTGCCGGAGGTGGTACAAAGCCCACTTGCTGAGAGAGCATCCCAGTCTTCTTCATTTTTCAGAAGGCCGACTTCCCGCAGGTTTCCGATATCTACCGGTTTCGGCACTGAGGAGATGGGTTCAATCTGTTGAGTGTCACCAATAATGAGAGCACGCTTTGCCAGAGAGAAGCTGGCACCGGCGACTTCCGGCAAAACTTGCCCAGCTTCATCCACGATCAAAAGATCGATGAAATTGTACAGATACTCCTTCGCCCATTTGCCCCCTGTCTTGCGGCTGTAAGCTAACTTGCCTGGCAAGCTTGCGAATGTGGCAACGGCGCAAGGTGTCAACATCATGCGTCTATGCCAGCGCGGGACTATTGTTGCTTTCCCCCGCTTGTTTGAAGAGCCTGAAATGCCAGCAAGGTCCGCCTCCATCTCCAGCAGCCACCGCCCTTCCCAGTAGTGTGTGGCAAGTAAGAAAAGCTTGAAGCGGATGCTTAGATCCGCGACCTGCTCTAGCTCCGAACTTTCGACTGCCTCGCCAAGCGCGGCCTTCGCACTTTCCCACCGACTTTCGGCGCCCGCTAAAGAGGAACGAACTGTCCGCGCTTTTTCAAGTTCCTGTTCGGCTTTTCTTCTTGCCGCCTCCGCCGAACGCAAGCTGTCAGCTAAATAGACTTCGAGCTCATCCACACGCCTAAACTCACCAAGGTCAGGCATGAATTCGCGGACGGCTTGCCGGGCAAGCAAGACCCGCTTTTTCTTGATTGCCGGTAGAAAATTGAAGAGAGCCGCGAACGTAGATTCGGCCGCAAGGTGTGCCTCGAGTGCAGATTTTGCAGCTTTGCAATGTGACTCACCGCTTTGCCTCTCGCTGGTCGACTTGATCAAACCTTCTTCGGCTTCGTCCGGGTTTGAGCCAAGGAGCGCATCGACTGCTTTCTGGGCTTCTCCAAGCGCCTCAGCCGCACGATCTAATTCAGAGAGTTTCTCAGCTTCGTGCACCATCGCTCCCTGAATAGCATCAACAACGGACTTCACACTCGTTTCGGAAAGGGAAGGAAAAGCCTCCTCTGCCGCCTTAAGATACGCCTCCTTCGCGCCTGAGAAATACTCGACACTCTCGCAGGCCGTCTGAAAGTCTTCAGTCTGATACTTCTTCGCGGCTTCCAGCTTGCGGGAGTGAGATGGCAGGAAAATCCCAAAGCTATTTACATCAGGCAGCCATCGACCTGCAAAAGGCCCCTCGCCCTGAGCAAAATCCTTGCCAAACGCGTCAATGATATTGGTCACAGCCTGGTTATTCGTAGAGGCGGCAACGATGACCGGTGCATCTTCAGCCTTTAGGGCGGCTCGTATCCAAACACTTGCAACCGCGGAAAGTAGCATTGTGGTTTTGCCAGTGCCCGGTGGGCCATTCACTGCGATGACTTCTCCTGGCTCTGACAGATCAAGGTAGGCCATGACTTGTCGTTGATGCTCAGATAGTGGGAAGTTTGGGTTTGAATGGCCGAGACGGCGACCAAACTCACGCTCAATTTTGGGATCTGGGCTCGTCGTTGATTTGCCAGGCTGAGCGACCTGGCTCAAGAGGCGTGCATCTGGCTTGTCGCTGAGAAGTTTGTCGTAGAGGTCCACGATGTTGCGAATTGTGGCACTGGCATCTTCGGCCAGTTCTAGGAAACCAAAGCCCATCGACTGATAATCGTCGTCGCCGCTTGGCCAACCTTCTGCGACAGCGTCGACCATCTTGCGGCAATGACCAAGATACTCTGGCCATGAATCCTCGACGATCATTTCCGGCAAGGGGGTCTCTGTCAGAAAACTATCAAGATCGTCAACGCTGCCGATTGAAAATTCGCCAGATGGTAAGGGTGACAGCACGTCGCGCGCCAGAGCGTTGCGCAAAGGGGTAATCTGTCCGTCGCGATCAACCGTTGCTTCGCTCACTACCGGCGCGACAATCTCAGGCAATCCATCAACCAGTGCTGCGCCGTGAGAGGATTTACGAGCCATGACCAGCGGCCAGAATCGAACGGCAATGCTTTTTGCCGACTTCTGTCCTGCAAACACCCTGTCGACAACCGCCTCCGGAAGAATTCCGGAACGAACGGTTTCACCCGAAACCTCTATGAACCGCTTCCGATCCCGTTGTGTGAACTTGCCGTCTCCTAGCGCACTATCAGCCAATGAAACACGCCAATATCGGAGTACTTTTTCTAGTTCATTTTTCATATTGGCTACTGCTAATCTGCGTTGGTGCACTTGAAGTTTTAGTATGTCGGGCCGTCGAGAGAGACCAGCTGCCTATTCGAAAACCACGATTGCCTAAAACGACTAGCGCATTGTTTTGCTAAGATTATGGCGCCCAAGAATACAAAACCAGGCGAAATGCCTTTGGTAATTGCCTGACCATCGTCTGCACTCATTCGAATTTTTCACACGCCTTTAGTGGCGAACAGCTGGGATTCTGGCCTGCAATGTAGCTCGCCAACTCCTTCAGAGCGGGACACGCAGTTGGGTGGCCTGTCTCTACACCCGTCGACGGGGTGGGGTCACTAGTAGGGGATTAGTAGGGGAGCGGAGTGCAACAAGGGCTAGCCGGATGCGACACCATGCAAAATCAACTCGGGGAAAAGTCCATATAGAGCAATCTGTTATGCTACTGGAGACAATTTTATCAACTCGCGTCCAAGCCAGTCCAAAAGCTCGGAAAACACATTGGTAAGGGAGAGGTCGAGAGTTCAATTCTCTCCAGCAGCACCATATAATCTCCATTGAATAATGCACACGCTGCTCGGTTATGAGCATGGCAGTCCAGTACCCGCTTGCATGTGCCATGGGCGCATCAAGCCCCGGTAGCGCGGTTCGAATTGCGCGTGACGCATTGAGTTTACTTTGAACCATTCAGCTCAACGCCTTGTTCGCGGAGTATGAATGCAACCTTCCTCAAACGGGAGTGAGACTTGGCGTATGCAAGCCCCACTTGCCGGGAAAAACTTGAATTTGTCGATCCACTCTCCCATTGAGAAACCGACAGTGCGTTGAATTTTTTTGTCGAAATTACCCAGCGCGCGCTGGGATCCCCGGTCGCGTCAAATGCGCCGTTCCGACGCTGACAATGCGCCCGCAAGCGAGCTCTTGATCTCTGATGGGATGTCCCGACCTTGCTGATTCAGCTTTGCGGCGATCCAGCCCGCAGAATGTCCACGGCATCCGATCTTGTTCAAGCGCGCCGCGGCCGGTGTTGTCACTTCACCCTGAGCCAGGGCCATGGATGCTTCAACCTCTGTGTCCGGCAGGACCATTCTAACGGCGCTGAACACGTCCATCGAGACCTGTAAAGTTTGACGCTCTAGCCGATGGGCGGCGTTGGTCAGCAGTCGCGTGCAATAAGCCGACAAGAAATACCAACGGAACACCTGAAAAACCTGACCGTTGGACGCCGCCATATCCGGCGCGCGGTCCGCAACAGCGGTCAGTTCGGAAAAGGCAGCTTCGGCCAATTTGGCCGCATCGCAAATCTGACGCTCGCGACTGGCACGAGAAACCGCGCCGTTGGCGAAGCGGGAGTCAGATTTACCGATTTCCAAGTGCATTGATATCCTCCACCGTCAAATTGTGATGAAGATATAAAATCTGACGGCATCGCCCGCATGGGAATTGCGGTCAGAATTTCCCGATTTGTCGTCTTTTTTGGCCAACTTCAGAGTCTGTCTATACATTTCACCCTATAAGTTGGCCTGTTTTGAGCCATTTGGTCAACTGGTGAACACCGCAAACGTTAATGTTTTAAACAAAAAGCACACATATCTGACACGATCTTGTAATAGTTATGCCCACTTCGATATGTATGAATACTCAATCCTGCTGACCAGTTTACCAGTAAAGTTTTAACGAGGGGGTACGAAGCAGGATCAGGGGGTGAGCGCCTGTTCAGCCAGGCTCGCCTTAGGACAGAGACGCTCCCCCCGTCCTTATCACTTAGTCTATCTTGTTCTTTTGGGCATGTGGCGTCACACCAAAACTCGACCGGTAAACGCGCGAAAAATGTCCCGGATTTTCGAACCCGCAGGCCATAGCCACTTCGGTCACGGATGCTTCGGTCTGCAATAGCAGCTTCTGCGCGCGCTCCAGCCGAAGCTCCATAAAGTACTTCTTGGGCGACGTGTTGAGGTATTTGCCGAACAACCGTTCCAACTGGCGCGTTGAAATCCCCAGATCCCCGGCAATATCAGATGGTGAAACCGGTGCCTCAATGCAGTCCTGCATGATATGAATAGCCTTGGCGAGATGCGCGTTACGCATCCCGTTGCGCGATTGAAGAGACACACGCTGTTTAGCCGTAGCATTGCGCACGGCGTTGTAGACCATCTGGTCAGCAACCGCGATGGACAACTCTTGGCCGTGGTCCCGTTCAATCAGGTGCAACATAAGGTCGGCGGTCGCCGTACCGCCCGAGGCAGTGATATGCTTTTCATCGGCGACAAAGACGCTGCGCACCAAGTTCACCTCGGGAAAGGCTTCCATAAAGGCATCGTGGTACTCCCAGTGAATGGCGGCCTGCATCCCGTCCAGAAACCCTGCCTCGGCAAGCAACCACGCGCCCGAACACAAGGCGCCGATGGCGGTTCCCCGTGCCCGTTCGCGCCGCAGCGTTGCAAGCAGAGGGCGCGAGACATGGTTGCGCATATGAATACCCGACAGCACGAACAGCTGGTTTGTTTTTGGCAGCGCATCCAGTCCACCATGAACCAATGTCACCGACCCGTTGGAACAGACGGCCTGCTTGCTGTGTTCAGACACAAAAGACCACTCATACAGATTTTCACCACTGACGAGGTTGGCAATGCGCAGCGGCTCGACCGCGCAGGAAAAGGCGAGATGCGAGAATTCCTCGATCAGGATGAAAGTGATGTGACGGGGTTGGCGCATAAACGTCCGATTCAGTTTGACGTGGTCGACGGCCTATGCTGCACGATTCTTTTCTGTATACAACTTGTATTTTTTTAGAATACAGAGAATGAACGAATTAGCCGACACGATTCGCGCAGCGACTGTTGGAGGAACGGATGCAAGACGACGCCAAATCCCGTAAGGCAGAGTTGATGGAGCACCTGAAGGTGTCGATCCTGACGCTGCGCCTGCAACCAGGCACAGATTTGGACGAAGCGCATCTGTCCGACGCTTTCGGCTTGTCCCGGACACCGTTGCGCGAAGTGTTCCGGCAACTGGCGGGCGAAGGCTATCTGGACTTGCGCACCAACCGCAGTGCGCGGGTGTCTGAGATGTCTTATACCACCCTGCGTGACTTCTTTCTGGCTGCACCCATGGTCTATGGCGCGGTTTTGCGACTCGCCGCGCAGAACGCCACACGAACTCAGATCAACGACCTGAAAGACGCGCAACAGGCGTTCAAGGCTGCGTTGCAGTCCGGATCCGCCGAAGATCGGGCATTGGCCAATAACCGCTTTCATGATGTGACCGGAGAGATGTCAGGCAATGTCTACTTGCGGCCATCATTCAACCGGTTGCTGATCGACCATGCCCGGATCGGGATGACCTTCTATAGACCCCAATCCGCGCACAAGACCGAGAACCTGTCGGAGGCAAGTCGCCAGCATGACGCCATCATCGCCGCCATCGAGGCGGGCGATGAGGCGGCTGCTGCGCAGCTGGCCGAGGATCACTGGAACCTGTCACGCGACCAAATCGAACTGTTCGTGATGCCTGCTGCGCTGGATATCCCGATGGGTATCCCGCCCCTTTCGAAACCTGCATGAGGACGGAATGAACCCGATTTTCAGATTTGAGGGGATCTATACCCCGGTGGTCACGCCCTATAACCAAGATGGCCGCGTGAACTGGGATGCCCTGTCCCACGTGATCGAATACCTGATCGACAATGGTGTGCACGGGCTGATCTCGGGCGGGTCAACGGGTGAGAACTATGCCCAGACCGTCGAAGAACGGCTGGAACTGGCGTCGTTCACGCATAAACAGTTGAAAGGCCGGTTGCCTCTGGTTGTCGGAACCGGCGCGATGCTGACGCCGGATTCCATCGCGCTGGCCTCGGGCGCGCGAGAGATTGGCGCAGACGCAATCCTGCTGGCAAGCCCACCCTATTCTGTGCCGACCGATCGGGAAAACGCCCTGAACGCGCTGGCTATCGACAAGGCCGCTGACTTGCCGGTGATGTTGTACAACTACCCGCACCGCACCGGTACAATGATGGGGGAAGAATTCCTTGACCGCGTGGGGCGCAGCCGAAACTTCTGCGGCATCAAGGAAAGCTCAGGGGATATCAACCGGGTGCATTTGTTGGCGCGGGATTACCCGCATATCCAGCTTGGCTGCGGCATGGATGATCAGGCGCTGGAATTCTTCGCCTGGGGCGCACCGTTCTGGGTCTGCGGTGGGTCGAACTTCCTGCCAGCCGAACATGTAGCACTATATCAAGCCTGCGTTGTCGAAGGGAACTTCGCAAAGGGCCGCCGCATCATGTCCGCCATGATGCCGTTGATGCGGGTGCTGGAACAGGGCGGCAAGTTCATCCAGACCATCAAGCATGGCGTCACCATGAACGGGATCAACGCAGGCGCGATGCGGCCCCCGCTTAAGGGGCTGAACAAGGATGACAAACGCGCTTTGGAACAGGTGACGCGCGTGCTGAAGAAAACAATCGCAGATATCGTGGCGGAGGGCTAAGGCATGGAATTGCTGACACAGGACGAATACAAATCCATCGCTGCGGGCCTGACCTTGCCCACCGGGGCCTTCATCGACGGCGCTTTCCGCCCGGCTGTCTCTGGCAAGACTTTTGAGACGGTGAACCCCGCCACAGGCGAGAAACTGGCCGATATTGCCGCTTGCGACGCGGCGGATGTGGATTTTGCCGTCGAAAAAGCGCGTGAAGCGTTTGACGATGGACGCTGGTCCAGGATGCACCCCTCGGATCGCAAGGACATACTGATCCGACTGGCCAAGTTGATGAACCGCAATGCCCGTGAATTGGCAGTGATGGAGAGTATCGACAGCGGCAAGACCATCTATGACTGCGAAAACCTGGATATCCCCGAAACGATCCACTGCCTGAAATGGCATGCCGAGGCGATCGACAAAATCTATGATCAGGTCTCGCCCACCAGCGACGACCACATCGCCATGGTGGTGCGCGAACCCATCGGAGTTGTGGGGTTGGTGCTGCCGTGGAACTTCCCGCTGCTGATGCTGGCGTGGAAGATCGGGCCAGCGCTGGCGGCGGGCTGTTCCGTCGTGGTGAAACCGGCGACCGAAACCACGCTGACCGCCCTGCGCCTCGCGGAACTGGCGATGGACGCGGGCCTGCCGCGCGGCGTTTTGAACATCGTGCCCGGTGGCGGCGCTGATGTCGGTGAGCCGATTGGTCGACACATGGATATCGACATGGTCTCTTTCACCGGCTCGACCGTCACTGGCAAACGGTTCCTGACTTATTCGGCGGAAAGCAACGCCAAAGAGGTTGTGTTGGAGATGGGCGGCAAGAACCCGGCCATCGTGATGGATGACGCCGAGAACCTTGACCGCGTGGCGGCCCATGTCGTGAATGGCGCGTTCTGGAATATGGGTGAGAATTGTTCCGCCTCGTCCCGTCTGATCGTGCACAAGGACGTAAAGGCCGAGTTGCTGGAGCGGATCGCCCATCACGCGAAGCAGTGGAACATCGGTGATCCGCTGGACCCGGAAACCCGAATGGGTGCGTTGGTCAGCGAAGGCCACTACAACAAGGTCTGCGGCTACTTAGAACAAGCCGAAAACGTGGTGATTGGTGGCAATGCCAACAAGGGTTTTGTCGAAGCGACCGTGGTCGAAGTACCCGGCAATCACAGCACTCTGGCGCGCGAAGAGATCTTTGGTCCCGTTCTGTCGGTGATCGAAGTGTCTGGCTTTGACGAGGCCATCAAGATTGCCAATGACACCGACTATGGCCTGTGTGCTTCGATCTTTACGGCTAACGCCAAGCGAGCCATCCGCGGCGCGCGGGCGATCCGCGCCGGAACCGTGACGGTGAACAGCTTTGGCGAGGGTGACATCACCACCCCCTTCGGCGGCTACAAACAATCCGGTTTTGGTGGCCGCGACAACTCGGTCCATGCCCACGACCAGTACACCCAGTTGAAAACCATCTGGATTGATCTGGCCGATGACGCGGACGAGGCGATCGATTGACGGCCTATACTGCAAAACGGGTGCCACGACAGACCGGGCCGGCGGGGTGGAACGCCATCCTGCCGCCCCAAACATCGCGACCCCGACTTGAACAGAACACCTCAGCCGACGTCACAATTGTCGGTGGCGGGTTTGCCGGGCTGAGCGCCGCGCGCAGGCTGCGCCAGCTTGACCCAGCGCTCAAGGTTGTTCTGCTAGAGGCTGGTCGCTTTGCCGAAGGTTCCGCTGGCCGCAATTCGGGCTTCATGATCGATCTGCCCCATGATCTGGCCTCGGACAATTACGCCGGAGGCGGGCTGGAAGCGGACCGCGCAACCATAGCCCTAAACCGCCGCGCAATAAGATTTGCAACGAACGTGGCTGAAGAATGCGAGCTGCCGCAGGAAATGTTCGATCCCTGCGGTAAGTTCAACGCAGCCGCCACACGAGCCGGGGACAGGCACAACCGCGAATTCGCCGCACATCTGGATCGGTTGGGAGAGCCTAGCACGCTTTTTGACCGCCAACAGATGCAAGAGATCACGGGCAGCCCGCACTACAGCTCGGGCCTCTACGCACCCGGCACAGTGATGATCCAGCCCGCCGGCTACATTCGCGCTCTGTCCTCTCACCTATCGCCACATATTGATCTGTTCGAAAACTCTCCTGTTACCGGCTTTGAAAGACAAGGCGTGGGATGGCTTGTGAAAACACCTGAAGCGCAGGTTTCGACGGGCCGCATAATTCTGGCCAATAACGGCCATCTGGAGAGCTTTGGTTTCTACGAACGCCGACTGATGCACATCTGCCTTTACGCGTCGATCACCGAGCGTTTGACGCCTGAACAGATCACGACATTGGGCGGTCAATCCCGCTGGTCGGTCACTCCGGCCGATCCGATGGGCACCTCAGTCCGGCGGGTCTCAGGCAGCTATGGCGACCGGATTTTGATCCGGTCCTGTTCAACTTTTCATCCGACAATCGAGACCAGCCCAATGCGCCTGCGCAATGCAGGCTGGGTGCACGACCGCAAATTTCGCGAACGGTTCCCGCATCTGCCCCAGGTGCAAATGGAGCATCGTTGGGCCGGAATGCTTTGCCTTAGCCGAAACGGATCAGCAGCATTCGGAGAGTTGGATGAGGGTGTCTTCTCGGCCTGTTGTCAGAACGGCTTGGGAATTGCCCGAGGGACATTGCAGGGCATGGCAGTGGCGGAATTGTTCACGCAGGGCGGATCGGACATCGCGGATCATTTCCTGACCCAACCGATGCCGTCGCGCCTGCCGCCAGAGCCGTTCGCATCATTGGGTGCAAATAGCTATCTGATTTGGAAAGAGTGGCGTTCAGGAAAGGAATGACCTGTCAGGGCAGGCTGAGCTTGGTCATGCGACCGCCGTCCACGGTGTAGACCTGACCGGTGACAAAACTGGCCTCTTCAGACGCAAGAAACGCTACCACTGCCGCGACCTCCTCTGGTCGGCCAGTCCGGGCGACGGGATGAATGCGGCCAATGTCGCGGCGAAATGCATCCGGATCCGGCTGAGCGTCGATGAAACCCATGTTCAGTTCAGTGTCTATCCAGCCGGGCGCCACCGCGTTGCACCGGACCCTCTCCGCCCCGTGATCCACGGCGACGGCACGGGTCAATCCGTGCAATCCGGCCTTGGTCGCACAATAGGCCGCATGGCCAGGATTACAGCCCAATCCTTCGATTGAGCCGATATTGACGATGTTCCCTTGCGTCTGCCGCAGATGGGGCAGCGCCGCCTTGATCAGCAGAAAAGGAGCCGTCAGGTTGACTGTCAGGTTGCGCTGCCAATCCTCCAGGCTCATGTCTTCGACAAGGACTTCCTGCATCATGCCCGCGTTGTTGACGAGGATATCCAGACGCCCTGCCCGCTCAACGACCTGATTTACCACAGATTGCGGGCTGCTCGGATCACCAAAATCTGCCTCGATCTTTTCGAACCTGGGATCTTGCCCGCGCTGCGCGGTAAACACCTGCGCCCCGTCCTGACACAATCGCTCAGCAATAGCCCGACCGATCCCGCTGCGTCCGCCGGTGACAAGGACGGTTTTGCCTTCAAATCGGGTCATGATACTGGCTTGCCTCCGTTCACCTCAAGCACCGCGCCGCAGATATAGCGCGACGCATCCGAGGCCAGAAACAGGATTACATCAGCAATGTCTTCGGGTTCAGCAATTCGCCCCAAGGGAACAGTCTGCCCCAGCTTGGCGACAGCTGTGTCCGGGTCGAAGCCACGCTTGGCAAAACCGGATCGCAACATAGGCGTGTTCACCTCGTTCGGGCAAACCGCGTTGATGCGGATGCCCTGATGGGCGTGGTCCATCCCCATGCATTGAGTCAGAGAGGCAATCGCGGCCTTGGTCATGCAATAGACAGCGTGGTTTGGACCGGGGCGCAGGCCCCAGCAGGATGCGGTGTTTACGATCGCACCGCCTCCGTTGGCAGCCATAATCGGGATCGCAGCGCGGCAAATGCGAAAGGGGGCTTCGACGTTCACGCCCAGAGACAGAGACCAATCCTGATCCGAGGTTTCAGTGACGGCACCCCGCGTAATGACACCTGCGTTGTTAACAACAATGTCCAACCCGCCCAGCGCATCTGCTGCCCTTTGCGGAAGTGCATCGGCATAGGTCGGGTCCAGCAGATCACCAGGCAGATGGGCCTCGGCCTCGATCCCGTCAGTCAGGCGGTCAGCAACGGCAACCTGCGCGCCGGCGGCACTTAGGCGGCGCACCAGAGTGGTTCCGATCCCCCCTGCAGCGCCCGTGACCAAAGCTGATTTTCCCGCAAACTCCATGATATGCTCCGTCAGAAAGATGCGACCGGCCCGCCAAAGCGGGTTTCGTCGGGAACGACGCCCAACCCCGGCCCGGTTGGAACTTGGATATGCCCGCCTTCAATGCGAATTCCATTCTGGGCATCGTAATTGCCTTCGATGTATGGCGCAGCCAGCCAAACGCCTTCCAGCAGATCGGGTCGAACAGTCGCGCCGATATGTGTGCATGCTGCGGCAATAATGTCCCCTCCCCAACTGTCGTCGCAGGTATGGGGCAGATTCCGCGCCTCGCAGTGGTCTCGGAACGCGCGCATGGGCTGTAGGCCACCGATCCGCGTGACCTTCATACCGAACCCATCCACCAGACCAATGCCCGCCGCAGTGATAACCGTGTTCAGATTGGTGGCATTTTCGTCCATGTAGATCGGGTGGCTCACTTGTGACCGTATCTTTTGCAGATCTTCGATCGTATCGCAGGGTTGTTCCATGACAAACGGAATGTCCGGGCATTCGCGGCTGACACGCAACGCATCACGGGTTGTCCAGCCGCGGTTTCCGTCCACGGCCAGCCGCATGCCTGACCCGCCGATTGCCTCCCACACTTTGCGGATGGTTTCGATATCGATTTCAACCGGCCGGCCACCAACTTTGATTTGCAGGCGCAGGTAACCTTCGGCCAATTTTTCCCTGGCCAGAACGGCTATATCGTCGGGCGCCCCAACCCCCGTCGCATAATATGACGGAACCTTGTTCACTTCGGCACCGCCAAGAAGTTCCGACACGCTGATCCCAAACTGCTTGCCCAGCAGATCATGTGCCGCGATGTCGATAGCCGCCTTGGCATAGTTGTGTCCGTTCAAAAGGCCGCCCATTCGTCGGTGCAGTCCTAGCGGAGAGATCTCAGCACCCAATAGTCCTTCGGCCATCTGAGCCAACGCAGCCCGAGCGCCAGCGGCGTGGGCCTCGGCGTAAGTGGGGCCAACCGGGCAAGTCTCGCCCCATCCGACCAACCCGTTGTCGGCCACCATTTTGACCAATGTGGTGTCCAGTGCCCAGACCTCGGCATTGGCCATTGTGTACGGGCCGTTTTTGACAGGCAGATCGTGGCTATAGATGTGAATTTCAGCGATTTTCACGACTTGTGTTCCGTACTGCTATTGAAGGGACAAACCCGCCCAACTGGCCGGGCGGGTGGAATGCGGGGGAGTAACTTCAGTAACTTTGGTTCAGCTCATCAGCGGCCGGGATTCCACGCTCACGTCGGGCGATGTAGTCCAGCAAGGCCTCGTTTTTCGCCTCATCCAGTTTGGGTTCTTCATACTCGGCCAGCAACGCGCGTGCGCGGTTCAGGGCGCGCGCGGTGATTTCAATGCTGCCTTCTGCCTGCCATTGTTCGATCGAGTTGTTGTCGAACAGCTCGGGCATGAAGAACGCACTCTGGAAATTGTCCTGTGTATGGGGGTGACCAAGATAATGACCACCGGGCCCAACATCCGGAACCGCTGCGAGGGCTTGATCGAAATCGTGCCACTTTGGCCCCTCGGCCATGCGGTACGCCATCGCACATTGTTCGGCGTCGACGATAAACTTGGCCACGGAACAGTGCATCCCGGCCTCATTCCATCCGGCCGAGTGCCAGATGTAGTTGGCACCCGCATGCATGACTGCCTGCAAGGTGGTGGCAGATTCATATCCGGCCTGAGCATCAAAGGTTTTGGCCCCACCCAACGTGTTCGAAGTACGCCAAGGGACGTCATAATGCCGTGCCATCTGGCCAATCATGAAATTCATCAGGCTGATCTCGGGTGTACCCGCCATCGGAGCACCGGATTTCATCGACACGGTCGACAGGTAGTGGCCATAGATCGCCGGAGCCCCTTTGCGGATGACCTGCGTGTAGGCCAGTGCGCTCAGCGCCTCGGCATTCAACTGGGCCACCGTGGCCGGAACAGATGCGGGCGTGTTGGCCCCCCCCAGAACGAAGGGTGAGCAGAGCACTGGTTGATTGCGACGACAAAAGGCCCGCAATGCACCCAGCATGGTTTCGTCCCACACCAACGGCGAGTTGCCATTGCAGTTACCGGTGGTCACCGGGTGATCTTCAAGGAATTCCTCGCCAAACAGGATCGCGCACATATCCATCACATCTTCGGCGTTCTTGGGTGAGGTGGTCATGCCCATGAACGTTTTGTCCGAGTGTTTCATCGACGAATAGGTGATGCGCAGGTGGCGTTGACTGATCGGATGGTCATAAGGTTCCACGATGTGATGCGCCGAGGAATGCAGCGCGGGCATCATGTGGCTGAGTTTGTGGAACATCGCCAGATCTTCCAGCAACGGATTTCGGCGCACGTCGTCCAGATCGCGCAGGAATGGAGCGCCGGTCATAGGCACAAAGATCGAGTGTTTACCGCCCAGCCGCACATTCTTTTTCGGGTCCCGCGCGTGATATGTGAAATCGCTGGGTATGGTGGCAATCAACTCACGCACCAAACCACGGTCGAGGTAAACCAGCTCCCCTTCGACCTTGGCTCCGGCTTTTTTCCAGTCTTTCAGCGCAATCGGGTCGCGAAACTGAACGCCGACATTTTCCAGAATATCCATCGAAGCAGTGTCGATGCGTTCGACCTGAGCACCATCCATTACCTCACACAAGGGGATACCTCTGGTCAGGCCGGGCAGCATTTCAAAGTTCGGGGCAGTGCGCAGGGCGCGACGGGCAGAGCGTCCGCCCGAGCGTGTCGCGGTACGAATGTTCACGGGGCAATCCTCCAATCTTGCTGATCAGACTGACGGATTCGGCACCGGCGCACCTCACTGATTGCGATATCTGTTTGCAGGAAACGACACGGGAACCCGGAACGAAAAACGCCGCCCCAACTGGGGCGGCGTCTGTTTTGGCATTAAGACCTGCGCTTATTCAGCCGCCTGCGTGCTTGCATCAGCATGCTTGTCGCGCCGACCATCACGATAGAGCGCCTTGGTCAGCGAAACCATCATCAGCCCCATAACAACCGTAAAGGGCAGAGCACCGATGATCATCGCATTGCGCAACGCGTCCATCGGGTTGTTTTCACCAGCGGCCAAGATCAGCGCACCGATCACGGCGGTCAGGATAACACCCCAGATGATACGGTGCTTGACGCCGGTTTCCTGGCTGCCACCGGACATGATGGTATTCATAACCAGAATGCCCGAGTCCGCGGAGGTCACCAGGAAGGTCATGATCAGGATCACGCACATGACGTTCAGCATGGACAGAAGCCCACCGTCGATCATGTAAGACAGCGTCACGAACAGCTTGTTGGTGTTCGACGCACCGATGATCGCGCCTTCAGCTGCACCAGCCAATTCCAGATCAATCGCAGTACCACCCAGAACAGTCATCCAGGCAAAGCAAACCAGCGCCGGCGCCAGTACGCAGCCCAGAATGAACTCACGTACAGACCGACCCTTAGAGATGCGCGCTAGGAACAGGCCCACAAACGGCGAGAACGCAATCCACCAAGCCCAATAGAAGGTGGTCCAGCCCGACTGCCAGCCAAACTGACGGCCTTGCTCGCCTGCGGCGTAAACAGCCGCCAGCGTGTCGTCACTCAACTCAGCCGCAGCACCTTCAAGACCGCTCTTAAAGCCGTCAAAGCTGCCCCATGCGTTGGTTGCGCCACCTACCAGATCAGCCGCATGCGCCTGCGCTTCTGCAGGCAGAGCCGCTGCAAACGCTTCGGTCGACAACGGACCGTATGCACCAAAGCTCAGCGAGAGGAAGTGCAGCAGGTAGTCAAACAGTGCTGTGCCATAGGTCGTCATAGCGAATACGAACGAGCCGAAGATCACAAAGGTGCCCAGCAGGATGATCGACAGAACAAGGTTCAGGTTCGACAGGTATTTAACACCGCGACCAACACCCGAGACCGCCGAAATAATCGACAGACCCATGATGACAACCAGACCCGCGATCAGACCAACTTTGCTTGGCGTAGGTACTTCACCACCAAAATCCATGATCCATTCCATACCGGTGATTGCATACAGACCGTCGATGAACTGGCTGACACCAAACCCGATCGTAACGGACACACCCAGGATCGTTGCAACAACGCCCAGAACGTCAACGACGTGGCCGAGAAAACCGTTCATCAGACGACCGAAAAGCGGGGTAAGAGCCGCGCGAATGGTCAGAGGCATGTCACGAGTATAGGCGTAGTAGGCCAGCGACAGGCCGGTCACCACGTAAATTGCCCAGGCATGAAAGCCATAATGCAGGAAAGTATACCGATACGCGGATTGAACGGACTCTGGATCATTGCCTGCAACTGCACCGGCCACGACTTCGGGGTTCGATCCCCACAGGCCCAACGGTTCAGCGGTGGCAAAAACCATCAGGCCGACACCCAGACCCGCTCCGAACATCATCGAGAACCAGGAGAAGTTCGAAAACTCGGGTTTTTCGCCCGCTGTTCCCATAACCCGCTTTCCGGTCGTTGGAAGGATGGCAACAATGACGAGGAAGATGACAAACAGGCCGACAATGACCACGTAGAAGCTGTTGAAGATTTCCAGCAACTTTCCGTTCCAGCTGCCAAGTGTGCTGTTGGCATTGGCCGGGAAGACAAGTGCCCACAGTACAAGGGCAACCATGATGCCCTTACTGATTAGGGCGATTGGGACGCTGTAATTTTCATAGAATCCGGCATCGGCCGTTTCTATTTCTAGATCCGTAAAGGGTTCGGGTATCGACATGTTGCTCCTCCGTGGTGCTGTATCAATTGCGATACTGTCTCTGCACTTCTCGCTATTCGCCCAATCGCCTCGAACGATGGGGAAGGTGCTGCAGCAGACGTATCGGCTCTTTCTTGTTTCGTTTCTGTGTTTCAGAAATGCGGCACCGCCGCATGGTCTTACGCCTTCTGAGTTGCATTGAATTCAACACACCGTGCAATCAGGCGATACTCGGTCTTACCAACTGGGAATGGGTTCGCGCCTCCTTCACGTCCCCTTTCGACCTTTCCCGTTTGTCAGTTCGGGACATCATTGTGTCGCAGTACCGTCTTGCGACGCCCGGAAAATTCTCTCGAAAAGCCCGAAAAACACAACGTTTGTTGGTAGAACTGACTATAGTGGCGCTCCGTTCAAAATTCGGCCAGAACCGACGCATTGACGAAAAATGCGACATCCGCCTTTAACTTGAGCCAGAAAAACATCAAATCATCAAAAGCGCTATAGCTTTCACCTTCAAAAAAACTAAAACTGAGTTGATAAAAATTAAACTAACCCGAAAAACGATTCACCAGCTTCCATGTCCAGACGCCACTACAACCTGCCGCCGCTGACAACCTTGTCAGCTTTTGAGGCCGCCGCCCGCCACCTGAGCTTTAAGAACGCCGCCGTTGAACTGTCTGTCACACCCGGCGCGGTCAGCCACCAGATCAAGGCGCTAGAAGGCGATCTGGACACACCTCTCTTTCAACGCAAGCATCGCGGCGTTGATCTGACCGAGGATGGCAAGGCGCTTTATGACGCGCTGTCCACATCCTTCGGGCGCATCTCAAAAACGCTGAGCATGATCCGCGACCGGTCCACGGCGGGAAAGGTGACCGTAGGATCGACAACCGCGGTTGCCGCGTTGTGGTTGTCTCCGGCTGTCATTCGGTTCTGGCGGGACATGCCCGAGGTTAATGTTGATCAACTGTCACAGGATCGCCCCTTTCGCGATCGGCCTGACGTCGACTTTTTCATTCGCTATGGGCGGGACAGCGATCCCAACCTGTCACACACTCCCCTGTTTCGCGACCAGCTAGTCCCGGTCGGAAGCCCAGAAATGGCAGAAAGGCTTGCGGATGCCGGTCTTGAGGATCTGACTTCTGAACGGCTGATCCATCTGGAGTCAGAAGACCGCACCTGGACCACCTGGCCCGAATGGTTCCAGCAGTTGGGATTTAATGGCGCAGTGCCCATTGAATCCCGCGTCAACAGCTATTCAGTCGCGCTGCAGCTTGCGCGCAAGGGTGCCGGGCTGGCGCTGGGTTGGCAGCGGCTGATCCAACCCATGCTGCAATCAGGCAAACTGGTTCCTATCGGCACGCATCAAGTGCCCGCTCCGAACCAGTTTTACCTGGTCGGGCGACCGGATGAAGAACTCTCAGACAGTGCCCGCGCCCTGAAGAACTGGATCGTTCAAGAGGTTCAGGAAGGTTCGGTTTAGGTGAAATCACTCTCTGATGAGCTTTTCTGATATTGAGACTAACAGGTGCAATCCGCCAATAGGGATTAATAGCATCCAGCAAAACCTCAGGAGAGCCCGATGAACAAGCATAGCGCGCTGTCTTCCGTTCTGGCCGATGTAAACGTCGCAAATGGCCTGCCGAACGAACATTACATCGATCCGGCCGTTTTTGACGAAGAAAAGCGTTCTGTGCTGTATGCCAACTGGTCCGGGATCGGCTTCGGCAAGGATGTTCCGGAAGAAGGCGATGCAAAACCAGTCGATTTTCTGGGCATGCCGCTGCTGATTGTCCGGGACAAGGACGGCGAGGTTGGCGTTTTCCAAAACACCTGCCGCCACCGCGGGATGATTCTGGTAGACACGCCGCGCAAAATCGGCGGCGCAATCCGCTGCCCCTATCACAGCTGGTGCTACAGCCTGAAAGGTGAGCTGCGCGCAACCCCGCATGTGGGTGGTCCCGGCCAGAACAAGCACGAAGACGTCAATCGCGAAGACTTGGGTCTCGTTCGCGTACGCTCCTATGTCTGGCGGGATGTGATCTTTGTGAATGTCGATGGCAATGCGCCAGAGTTCGAAGAGGTCCACGGCCCCCTGCTGGAACGTTGGAAGGAATTTGAGAAACCCGTCTTCCACTGCGGTGAAACGTCCTCATTCAAGCTTGAGGTCAAGACCAACTGGAAGCTTGCGGTCGAGAACTATTGCGAAAGCTATCACCTGCCATGGGTGCATCCCGGTCTGAACAGTTATTCGCGGCTGGAGGATCACTACAACATCGAAGAGCGCGGTCAGTATTCGGGCCAAGGGACCCTGGTTTACCGCCAACTGACAGATCAGGACGGCGCAACCTTCCCGGATTTTGACGGGCTGAGCGACAAGTGGAACGAAGGCGCAGAGTATATTGCGGTTTATCCAAACGTTCTGTTGGGTGTGCAACGCGATCACGTATTTGCCATTGTGCTGGAGCCGGTCGATCAGGAAAACACCGTCGAACATATCGAACTGTACTACGCCAAAAGCATTGATGACACTCCGCAGCATGATGGACTGCGTGCCTCGAACGCGCAGCTGTGGAAGACGGTATTCGAAGAGGATGTCTTTGTGGTCGAAGGCATGCAAAAGGGCCGGCATGGAATGCTATTCGATGGCGGTCGGTTCTCGCCCGCGATGGACGGCCCGACGCACAACTTCCACCATTGGGTCGCGACGCAAGTTGAAAACGGCCGCGCGGAGTAACCCTTTTGGATTGTTCAGCCGCCGGGTGGCTGACCGGTTGCCCGTAGAAGGGGACGCCCATGGACAAACAGGAACTGGATCGCCTCTTGCTGGCCGCGCATGATCGAAATGATCATGCCGATCTGATCCGGTACTACACCCTGGCCGCGGATGAGCGCGAAACGGCGCTGGACATCGACGCGGCCTGTTTTTACCTGACACATGCCTTCATTTTCGCGCTGGAATCCGGCGCGCCCGAAGCTGATGCGCTGAACCAGCGGCTGGTCGAACATGATCGGGCGCATAAGCTGGATTTCTGAGTTTAGCCTCAGATTAAACTCACTCAACCCAACTTGAAATTTATGTCCGTTGCCGATGCCATTACGATGATGACACATGGCCGCGGGACCAACTTTGATACGGCAGGCTCATGAAAACGAATGCACAGGCGGTGGTGATTGGCGGCGGGGTGATCGGGTGTTCGATCCTCTATCATTTGACCAAACTGGGATGGTCGGATGTGGTTCTGCTGGAACGGGATGAACTGACATCCGGGTCCACTTGGCACGCCGCGGCGAACATCCACGGGCTGCACGACAGCACCAATGTCAGCCGCATTCAGCACTATACGATGAACCTGTACAAAGAGCTTGAAGCCGAAACCGGCCAAAGCTGTGGCGTGTTCCAGCCCGGCTCGCTTTACCTCGCGCAAACCGAAGAACGCGAACATCAACTGAAGCTGCAAGCCGCTAAGGCCAAGCTTTATGGCATGAACTTTTACGAGATCAGCATCGAAGAGGCCCAGCGACTGAACCCGCTGGTCAACTTCGATGGCATCCGCTGCGTGATGTACGAACCAGACGGTGGCAATGTGGATCCATCGGGCGTCACAAACGCCTATGCGGTGGGCGCCCGGCAACGCGGAGCCGAGATCCATCGATTTACCCCCGTCACGGCGACTGACCAGCAAGAAGATGGCACTTGGATCATACGAACACCCAAGGGCGACATCCACACCCCTTGGGTCGTCAATGCCGCCGGTCTGTGGGGGCGCGAAGTCGCCAAACTTGCCGGAATTGAGCTGCCCCTACAACCGACTGAGCACCAGTATTTCGTGACCGAAACAATGGCGGACGTGGCAGCGCGTGGCACCCGGCTGCCCTCGGTCAGTGATCGTGACGGCGAGTATTACTTGCGGCAGGAAGGTCAGGGCCTGCTGGTTGGCGCCTATGAAAAGGACATGAAATTCTGGGCCGAGGACGGCACGCCACTCGACTTCGCGCATGATCTCTTCCCCGACGATCTGGAACGGATCGAAGAGAATATGATGAACGCCATCGAACGTCTGCCCGCCGTGGGTGAAGCCGGTATCAAGCGGGTTATCAACGGGCCGATGATCTGGTCGCCCGACAGCAACGTGCTGATGGGACCAGTGCCCGAGGTCGACGGCTATTTCTGTTGCAACGGTATCATCCCCGGCTTCTCACAATCTGGCGGCATGGGCCTGATGGCGGCGCAATGGATCATCGAGGGTGAAACGCAGTACGATATGTTCGCCTGGGATATGGCTCGGTTCGATGACTGGGCGACGAAAGAGTTCACAATGGCCCGCGTTCAGGACCAGTACGCCCACCGGTTCGCGATCCACTTCCCGAACGAGGAACGCAGCGCAGGCCGCCCAGCGCGCACGCGCCCCATCTATGACACGCAAGCTCAAATAGGCGCAGTGTTTGGCCTGAACGCAGGGTGGGAGCACCCCTTGTGGTTCGCGGATACGCCAGGAACCAAAGACACTAATGGCTTTACCCGTCAGAACTGGTGGGAACCCGTGGGTGAGGAATGCCGGATGCTGCGTGAGCGCGCGGGGATCATCGATATCTCGAACTTTGCCAAATATGTCTGCAAGGGACCGGGAGGCGAGGACTGGCTGAATGCTGTTTTCACCAACACCATGCCCAAATCGGTCGGCAGGTCCTGTCTTACGCCTCTGATCTCGAAACGCGGGGGCATCGCCGGGGACTTCACTGTAACCCGTGTGGCCGATGACGAGTTTTGGATCATCGGATCCGGATTGGCCGAGCGGTATCACAAACGGTTCTTCAAACAGGTCCCCCTGCCCGATGGCACCACATTCAAAAGCCGGACCGAGGCCGTGTGCGGGTTCAACGTCGCTGGCCCAAAATCGCGCGAGTTATTGCAGCGCCTGACCAATACCTCGCTGGCCACCGAGGATTTCCCCTTCATGCGATCCGCCCAAATCGAACTGGCCGGAATCGAAGTACTGGCCCTACGGGTTTCGTTCACGGGTGATTTGGGGTGGGAGGTTCACTGTGCCACCGAAGATCAGGCCCGCCTGTATGACGCCCTGCTTCAGGTCGGTCAGGAGTTTGGCGCAGGCCCAGTGGGAAGCCGAGCACTGATGTCGTTGCGGGTCGAAAAAGGATATGGCTCGTGGAGCCGCGAATACAGCCCCGAATACTGGCCGCATGAGGTAGGTCTGGATCGGTTGTGCAAGTTCAGCAAAGACTTTCTGAACAAGAACGCAGCCGAGACCGTTTTAGCCAACCCTGCCCGCGAACAGCTTGTCCTTTTGCATCTGGATGAGGCTGACACCAGCGCGTCGAACGCCGACGCGACCGGCGGTGAGCCAGTCTTCAAAAATGGTCAGGGTATCGGCCGCGTGACCTCTGGCGCTTATGGTTATTCCGTCGGCATGTCTCTGGCGCTTGGCTTTGTAACCGATGCCAAAGCAGGGGATGAGGTCGAGGTGATGGTATTGGGACGTCCGCACAAGGCGACCATTCTGTCCGAGCCGCCCTTTGATCCAAATGGCGAAATCCTACGCGGCTGAATAAACCGTGAACGGTGCCTGACCCTACGGGAGGCTGTTCTCACGCAATCCAGCACCTATAGTCTGATCCAACCATATCGGTCGTTTTGGGAGGGACGAGCGCATGGACTATCAAACCGATATGCTGATCGTCGGCGCTGGATTTTCCGGCCTGACGATGGCGATTGAGGCCCGCAAACGCGGCATCAAGGACATTGTGATCCTTGAAAAAGCGAATGAGATTGGCGGGACGTGGCGTGAGAACACCTATCCCGGTGTCGCGTGTGATATCCCATCGCACCTCTATTCCATGGCAACGCATCTGAACCCGGACTGGAGTCGGGCCTACGCGGGCGGCGCTGAAATTCAGGCCTATCTGAAAAAGGTCTGCCTTGATGAGGGGATTTACCAGCTTTGCCATTTCGGTCAGCAGCTGAAATCTGCCCGCTGGGACGGCATGCGCTGGCAGGTGGAAACCGAAAGTGGGCAGCGCTGGTCCGCGCGGTTTCTGGTCTCGGCCATTGGGGCGCTGCATCTGCCCAGCATCCCCGATTTACCCGGTGCGGACAGCTTTCCCGGGCCTTGCTTTCACTCAGCCGAGTGGGATCACGACACGCCGCTTGAGGAAAAAAGCGTCGCAGTTGTCGGAACCGGCGCATCCGCTGTCCAGTTTGTTCCAGAAATTGCGAAAACTGCTGCACACGTCACAATCTTTCAACGCAGCGCGCCCTATGTCCTGCCCCGCCCGGATGGCCCAATCGCGCCCCGGTTACGCCGCCTTTATCGCAGCATCCCGGTGTTACCTTGGGCACGCCGGAAACTGATTTACATGGTCTTCGAGTATCGCCACCGCGTGTTCAGCGGCGAAAAACGGATGGTAAATTTTGCCATGAAGATGTGGCGCAAATCGTTGGAAAGCGCGATCGCCGACCCAGGCCTGCGCAAACAGTTGACGCCGGACTATAGGATCGGTTGCAAACGCATCCTCAGCTCGAACGATTGGTACCCGGCACTGGCGCGTGAAAACGTGACAGTTCTCCCGCACGGTGTGGCATCAATTGAGGGCGATCAGATCATTTCATCTGACGGAAGCCGAACACATGCTGACGTTCTGATCTGGGGCACCGGGTTTCATGTCACAGATGTCGTCGAGCGCCTCGACATAACGGGATCCGATGGACTGACATTGCGCCAGGCATGGTCGGACGGAATGAAAGCGCATTTGGGTACTGCCATCGCAGGTTTCCCCAATTTCTTCATCTTGCTCGGGCCACATACCGGCCTCGGTCACAACTCGGTTGTGCTGATGATCGAAGCACAGGTTCGCCACATCGGCCGAGTGCTGGACCAGATGAACCGCGACGGGTTGCAGATGATAACCCCGCGCCCGGACTACCAGGAAGCCTTCGAACAGGAGATGCGCGAGCGGCACGAAGACAGCGTATGGCAGGTGGGTGGCTGCGCCTCATGGTATCAGGATGCACAGGGCCGGAACACGACGCTTTGGCCCGGGACCGTTTCAGAGTATGAAAAGCGCATGGCGCAATCCGGGCTGGAACAATACCAACCTACCCCTTCCTCATGCGGAAAGTGATGAGATGACCACAATTCTAGTTATCGCCCTTCTGGTCGGCGGCTTCTTTGTCGGCATGAACCTGTGGACCCGGCGACTGACCCGGCAGGGGTTGCAGCGCGTCCCGCAACTTGGACAGATTGTCCCGGTGCGCGGCGGCAGCATTCATTACGTGGAAAAGGGCGACCCCACTAAGCAGACAATCATCATGATCCACGGGCTTGCGGGGCAGCTGCAGCATTTCACCTATTCTCTGATGGACCTGTTGGCGGATGACTATCACGTCATCGCAGTCGACCGCCCTGGCTGCGGATATTCGACCCGCGATAGCGCCGATCTTGGGCGCCTGCCCGAACAGGCCCGCATGATTCAAGAGTTTCTGGACACCAAAGGCATTTCCAACGCCGTTCTGGTCGGGCACTCATTGGGCGGGGCCGTATCGCTGGCCATGGCGTTGGAACACCCGGAGAAAACCAAAGCGCTCGCTTTGCTCGCCCCGCTGACGCAAAAGCTGTCGAACACGCCGCAAGTTTTCAAACCGCTGGAAATACGTACCGAGTGGTTGCGCAACTTTATCGGCAACACGATCGCTGTCCCCATATCGGCTAAGACCGCCCCGCATACATTGGGAGCCGTTTTCTATCCGGAACCCGCGCCAGATGACTTTCTGGACCGCGCCGGCGGTGCGCTGGGGTTGCGCCCTTCGGCCTTCATTACCGCGTCGCAGGATGTTGTAGGGGTGGATGAAAGTATCGGAGCCCAGGTAGACCGCTATACCGACTTGTCCGTACCCGGCGGCATTCTGTACGGGGCACAAGACACCATACTTTCACCCACCGCCAACGGTGCCCCCATGACCCGGTTCGGGCTGAGTGACGAAAAGATAGAAGGGTTGGGCCATATGATCCCGATCACCGCACCCGACGCCTGCGCGGCCTTCATTCGTAGAATTGCTGATACTGCTGGGGTCGCTGCACAACAGGCAACCAAAGCAGATTGATCGGGGCAAAAATAATCTCTGTAAGGCGGTGTTTCCCCCTTGACCCTTTCCGGCCCCTCGCTTAAATCGCCTCTCACTCATGGCGGAGTAGCTCAGTTGGTTAGAGCAGCGGAATCATAATCCGCGTGTCGGGGGTTCAAGTCCCTCCTCCGCTACCAAATCCCCATTCAAATTAGACCGTCGCAATCACAGGCCCAAACACTTCTTGTGATCTTGTCGCTGTGGCTGAATTGGGCTGCATCCCGGCGTATCAGGAAACTCGTTAGTCGGACCTTGCATGGTCGAGATATCAATTACTCTCCGAAACCATCCTCGCAAAGTTCAGTTACTTTATAAGGGCAGTAGTCATCGCCCCATCGTCGCTAACCTTCCCGCAATAGTGCGACAATTTTTTCAAGTTCCGCGCGTCGCCTCGATGGATGTGGAAGGTTTATCACCAGCGACCGGCCTGTTTCGCAGGCCTGCGCCGATACACGCACCAAATGCCCGGCCTTGAGCGCAGGTTCGATCAGACATCCATGCGCCATCAAAGCACCAGCCCCGGACTTTGCCTCTTCAACTGCAAGACCGTAAAGCGAATATTTCGGCCCTTTGTTAGGATCGCTGATGATTGTCCCCGTCTCCTCGGACCACCGCCGCCAGTCATCATGCCACGTCTGATCGTGCAGCAGCGGGGTGGATTCAAAATTGAAACTCTCGGCCAGTTCCGGCGCGCAAACCGGGAAAATGACGTCCTCCGCGATTACAATTTGATCAGCCGCCCCGTCAGGTTCGGCAATGAAGACTGAAAGATCAAACAGATCACGTGATAGGCGAGGCGATGTTTCCATGGCCGTTACCGAGAACTTCATGTCCGGCCACGTGTTTCGGATTCGCCCCAAACGCGCCGGCAGCCAAAGCTGTGCGACCGAAGGCAGGGCGGCGATGTGGATCTCAACGCTCGGGCTCAGGTTCCGCAGGTTCTGTGTTGCGGCCGCAAGCTGATCGAAAGCCAGGGTGAAATCACCGGCCAGTTGGCGCGCAGGCGCGGTCAGATCAACCCCTTGCGCGTTTCGCCGGAACAGCGGCACATCCGCCCACGCTTCAATTGTCTTTATATGTTGCGAAATCGCACCGGGAGTGACGCTCAGCTCTTCGGCAGCAGCAACGAAACTGCCCAGCCTTGCCGCAGCTTCAAAAGCGCGGAGTGCGTTAAGAGGTGGCCCTTTCGGGCGTCTTGGGAGAACAGCCATTGCCTTAGACTCAGTTTTTCTACGCCAAGAAATAGCAATTCTGATTTGCGATGTCGCCTCAATTGTTCAATCTGGTGACAAGCAGGAGGTCACAGACATGACAATCACACACCGAAACTGGGTCCCGGATCAGTGCGAATCTCGGGTTCAACAAATCGCCGTTAAGGCGTCTCAGGCCTCGTCTGATGAACTGATCAAACGGATCGATGATCTTGCGACCCGAAACCGCGAGATCCACGAGCGAGAGTGTTTCAACCTAAACCCCGCAACCAACGTGATGAACCCAAAGGCCGAGGCCCTGTTATCGTCGGGCATCGGGTCGCGGCCGTCGCTGGGCTATCCCGGCGACAAATATGAGATGGGGTTGGAGGCCATTGAAGAGATCGAAGTGATCACTGCCCAGCTCTGCGCCGAGGTCTTTGATGCCAAATTCGCCGAAATCCGGGTGCCGTCGGGCGCGATTGCCAACCTTTATGGTTTTATGGCCACCTGCAAACCTGGCGATACAATAATTGCGCCCCCAGCCTCCATCGGTGGGCACGTGACCCATCACTTAGCGGGATGTGCCGGTCTCTTTGGTCTGCGCACGATTGAGGCGCCGACGGATGCTGACGGTTATACCGTCAATCTGGATCAGCTACGCGCATTGGCTCTGAAAGAACGGCCCAAGCTGATCACTATCGGGGGCAGCCTCAATCTGTTCGAACATCCCGTAATAGAGGTCCGGCAGATCGCTGACGAGATCGGGGCCAAGGTCATGTTCGACGCTGCGCACCAATGCGGGATCATCGCAGGCAAAGCGTGGAGCAATCCACTGGCCGAGGGCGCGCATTTCATGACGATGAGCACTTACAAAAGCCTGGGCGGCCCCGCTGGTGGTTTGATCGTCTCCAATGACGCTGAAATTGCGCAAAAACTCGACGCGATTGCCTTTCCGGGAATGACGGCCAACTTCGACGCGGCCAAGTCCGCAGCGTTGGCCGTAACAATGCTGGACTGGCGCGACTTCGGCCAACAATACGCGGCCGAAATGATCTCGACGGCGCAAGCGCTCGCGGAACGATTGGACTCTCGTGGCGTTCCCGTCTTTGCGGGTCGGGAAGGGTTTACCAACTCACACCAGTTTGCTGTGTTGGCAGAATCTTACGGCGGCGGGCAAGCGGCGTCCAAAACGCTGCGCCGCGCTGGGTTTCTTGCTTGCGGAATTGGGCTGCCTGCACCCGAAGTAAAAGGGGACATGAACGGCCTTCGGTTCGGGACGCCTGAACTAGTCAGATGGGGGATGACGTCGCAGGACGCTGATCGGTTGGCGGCATTGATCACCTCTGGATTGGCGGGCGCGGATATCGCCGCCGAGGTTGCAGAGTGGCGGCAGAGTTTTTCAAAACTGCATTTCGTGCACTGACGGCACGTTGGGTGCTATCCAAGGCGCTTTCGTCGCGCCCGCATGATTGCGCCCTTTGCATCGTATATGGGCGCGGGCCGACCGTTATGGCCCGCGTTTTGGCATTTCACATTGCCAGATCCGGTTGGTTCCGAGTTATCTCATACGTTTGGGTTTGACCGGATCGGGTCACCTGCAAGATCAACGTCTGCGCATTTTCGAACCGCTCGAAATACGCAAACCGAATATTAGCCAGCGCTGTAATATCCTGGCACTGAATCAGGTAGTCGGCCAAAAAATCGCTATGTTGATCTTGATCAGCAGACTTGGTGGTATTGTCCTGCCCCAATCCTTCACCCGTAAGGGTGACATTGGCTGATGCGGTAACGCATCCGGCCTCTTCAGGCAGCACAAACAAGCCCAAAGGTTTGGACAGGTCTGAGACCGCAACCGCCACCTGCGCGCGATCGTCATCGGTTTCGGCCGGCCCTTCAAAACCAATGATGTCAGCAGAAGGCACGTTGAGGGACAAAGTAAATGCCTGATCAGAAAAGGCGATATCCACATATCCCGTACCATGTTCATGGGCAGGGCCTTGCACCTGCGATAGAACAATCGCCGGTGTCAGCATCAAAGCAATGGCTGCACATTTCATAAACAAAGCACCATCCAACAAGGAATCACGTCGTCCATTCTAATGTGATTAATACCCCGTGCAATCGCGGCTTCGGCCCACCTACCCCGCTAATTATGGGGAAAGGGTGCGACATTTATTTCCGACAATAAGACTCAGGTTGACTTAACTTACTAATTCACTCAACTTTTGGCGCATGCGCGTCGCTGAGGCGGCGCTAGTGAGTTTTTTTGACAGGAAAGTGTCACCTCCATGACCAAATTTTTTGCCGCCACCAGCGTATTGACCCTTGGGATCGCGACTGCAGCGTTTGCGGACGCCCCAGCGAAGATCGACGTTCTGACCACCTACGCGAACATCGCCGAAGCCAAATATGACGACAGCCTGATCGCGGCAAAGTCGCTGCAGGCCGCCGTAAACGCACTGATCGCTGATCCGTCAGACGCCACACTCAACGCAGCACGCGCCGCATGGATTGCCGCACGTGTTCCTTACCAGCAGACCGAGGTTTACCGTTTCGGCAACGCAATCGTCGACGACTGGGAAGGCAAAGTAAACGCATGGCCGCTGGACGAAGGGCTGATCGACTATGTGGACGCAGCCTATGGCGGTCCGACTGACGAGAACGAGTTCGCCGCGCTGAATGTCATCGCCAACCCCAGCTTTGAACTGTCGGGCAAAACCATCGACGCCAGCGAAATCACTCCGGAATTGCTGGGCGAAACCCTGCACGAAGCCGACGGGATCGAGGCAAACGTTGCCACAGGCTACCACGCAATCGAATTCCTGCTGTGGGGCCAGGATCTGAACGGCCATGGCGCGGGCGCAGGCGACCGTCCGTATACCGATTACGTTCAGGGTGACGACTGCACCAACAGCAATTGCGACCGCCGTGCACAGTACCTGAGCGCTGCAACTGACCTGCTGGTCAGCGATCTGGAATGGATGGCCGCGCATTGGGCCGAAGGTGGCGAAGCACGCGCCGCCTTGACGGCCGACGAAACCGCTGGCGTCAGCGCCATTCTGACCGGCATGGGTTCGCTGTCCTACGGCGAGCAGGCCGGTGAACGTATGCGTCTGGGCCTGATGCTGAACGACCCCGAAGAAGAGCATGATTGCTTCTCGGACAACACCCACAACAGCCACTACTACGATGGTCTGGGCGTTCAGAACGTCTATCTGGGCAGCTACACCCGCATCGACGGCACTCCGGTTTCCGGCGCATCGCTGTCGGATCTGGTTGTTGCCAACGATCCGGCTCTGGATGCCGAGATGAAGGTGAAACTAGCCAACACCATGCAGGCCCTTGGGCGTCTGAAATCGACCGCAGAGGCCGGTTTTGCCTATGACCAGATGCTGGAACGCGGCAACGAAGGCGGCGAAGTGCTGATCATGGGCGGCGTAAACGGTCTAGTTGATCAGACCAAGACGATCGAGCGCATTGTGACTGTATTGGAACTTGACCAAATCGCGTTCGAAGGTTCGGACAGCCTGGACAACCCAGACGCGGTCTTCCAGTAAACACAAGGTTTGCGCCAAACGGAGGCGGCTGTTTCACGCCGCCTCCAAATCTTGTGAGGTACCTTTGATCTGTTGCCTCTGGACGTTTCCAAATTAACTTACTAATACAGTAAGAAATACAACTCAGAGCCCTGATTGCTATGATCGTATGCCACTGCACAAACATCTCGGATCACGATATCCGCGCAGCCATCGATTGGATGCGCACGTCTGATCCTTACGCGGTCATTACCCCTGGTAAAATCTACCATGCCCTTGGAAAATCAGCAGATTGTGGCGGGTGCATGCCGCTTTTCCTAGACTCGATGCGCTCCAGCGATAAGTTGGAGGTCCCGATGCAGCTTCGCGCACTTCGCAGCGAGGTAACACAGGAGAATGCAGATGAAGGGCGACCCCAAGGTCATAGAGTATCTCAACAAATCTCTGCGGCATGAGCTAACGGCGGTCAGCCAGTATTGGCTGCATTACCGCCTGCAGGAAGATTGGGGCCTTGGCCACATGGCCAAGAAAAGCCGCGAAGAATCTATCGAAGAAATGGAGCACGCAGACAAGCTGATCGAGCGAATCATTTTCCTGGGCGGTCACCCGAATCTGCAACAACTTGACCCGTTGCGCATCGGCCAGACCCCAAAAGAGACGTTGGAATGTGATCTGGCCGCAGAGGTCGACGCCCGGGCCTTGTACAAGGAAGCGCGCGAATACTGTCAGAGCGCTGGCGACTACGTCACTATGTCTCTGTTTGAAGGATTGCTGGCGGATGAGGAAGGGCATATCGATTTCCTCGAAACGCAGCTCGACCTGCACGAAAGGATTGGCGAAGCCAATTATGCGCAACTCAACGCATCGAAAATGGACGAAGGCGAGTAAGCTTGCCCTTCTGCCGGTGGCCGCCCTTGCGGCCACCCAATCCCTGTCGGCAGAGCTGCGGGATCTTCACCTCAACTACCTTCCCAGAACCGAAGACGAACAAGAGAGGATTGCGCGGGTAACCACCGAACCTGACGATTTCAGCGCGTCGCAGCGCTTTGAAGAGTTGCCCGGTGGGGCCGCAACTGTCCGCGTGCGCACCGACGCAGATGCGTTTTCGCAGCCCTCGGGCAACCTGAGTTTCGAGCAGGAGCTTGACTTCAAAGTCGGCAACGGACTGTTCAAGAAAATCTGGGTGTCATCTCCGTCATCCACACTGGCTTCGGATGGGTTGGGGCCGCTGTACAACGCACGATCCTGCCAACGCTGTCACATCAAAGACGGGCGCGGGCATACGCCCAACGGGTCAGATGACAACGCGATTTCGATGTTCCTGCGCGTGTCCATCCCTGGTACATCCGAAGACGGGTACGCCGAGATCGAAGACTACATCGCCACCCTGCCCGAACCGAATTACGGCGGGCAGATGCAGGATCTGGCCCTTCCCGGCCACCCGGCAGAATACAGGCTGGATATCACTTACGAGGACGTTCCCGTCACGTTGGCTGATGGGGAAACCATTATCTTGCGCCGCCCGACCTACGAGGCTGCGGATCTGGGTTATGGCCCGCTGCACCCCGACGCCATGATAAGCCCACGCGTAGCCCCGCAGATGATCGGCCTGGGACTGCTCGAAGCGATCCCGGTCGAGGATTTGTTGGCGAACGCGGACCCCGAAGACGGGAACGGCGATGGAATCTCCGGCCGCCCCAACATCGTATGGGCGATTGAATATGGCGCGCCGATGATGGGCCGGTTTGGCCACAAGGCAGGCATGCCCACGATCATGGAGCAATCCGCAGCGGCCTTTGCCGGGGATATCGGCATCTCCAGCCCGCTCTACCCGGCTCCGCATGGTGACTGCACCACTTCGCAGGTCGATTGCGTGAACGCACCGCATGGTGATGGCGACGACCGGACCTTCGAAATCGATCAAACCGGCATGGATCTGGTCGCCTTCTACAGCCGGAATCTGGGTGTTCCGGCCCGGCGGAATATGAACGACGCTGACGTGTTGCGCGGCAAGCAGGTGTTCCACGACACCGGGTGTGCATCGTGCCACACGCCCTCGTTCGTGACGCATCGTATGGAAGACCGTCCCGAGCATAGCTTTCAGCTGATCTGGCCCTATTCGGACCTGCTGCTGCACGACATGGGCGAAGGTTTGGCCGATAATCGGCCCGAAGCGCGCGCCACGGGTCGTGAATGGCGCACGCCGCCGCTTTGGGGAATCGGCATGACCCAGCAGGTGTCAGGACATACGCAGTTTCTGCATGACGGGCGCGCGCAGTCGTTACTTGAGGCGATCCTGTGGCACGGCGGTGAGGCGCAGGCAGCGCGTGACGCTGTCGTCGAGATGCCAAAACCCGACCGCGATGCCCTTATCCGTTTTCTAGAAAGCCTTTGACCCATGCGCGCCTTCGTACTTGCCCTTTCCCTGACATTGCCGCTTAGCGCCTATGCGAAAGAGCGCGGCCCGATCCTGTCCGACGCCATCGAGGCGCACATCCTGCCCGGCTATGCCAGACTGACGGAGACCACCGATGCATTGGCCGAGGCAGCGCAGACAGATTGCAACCCAACCTCGGTCGCGCTTCGCACTGCTTACCACGCGGCGTTTGACGACTGGATTTCAGTCAGTCATCTGCGCTTTGGCCCATCTGAGGCAGAAGACCGCGCGTTCGCATTGGCGTTTTGGCCCGACACCAAGGGCTTTACGCCCAAAGCCCTGTCCGGCCTGATCGCTGCCGAAGACACAGCCATCCAGTCACCCGACACGTTCGCGGAAACCTCCGTGGCCGGTCGCGGTTTTTTCGCGCTGGAACTGATGCTCTACGATCCACGGTTCACCGATCTGGGCAGCGCAGAGTATCGCTGCGCGCTGATGCAGGCCATAACCGCAGATATCAACCGCAATGCCGGGGCAATTGATGCAGACTGGGCGGGCAACGCGCCCGCATTGGCAAACCCGGGCGAAAACAGCCCATACCGGTCTGAAGACGAAGCCATGCAAGAGCTTTACAAGGCCCTGATTACCGGTCTGGAATTCACGGCCGATACCCGCCTTGGTCGCCCAATGGGAAGTTTCGATCGCCCCCGCCCCAAACGCGCCGAGGCGCGGCGTTCAGAACGTTCGTTGCGCCATGTGGAGTTGTCTTTGACCGCCCTGCGTGACCTTGCCGCGCGTCTGTCTGCAGATCACCCGGACATCGCCGCCGATCTGGATGACGCATTCGCTGCTGCCATCGATCGGGCGCAGTCGCTGGACGATCCGGCATTTGCCGGGGTGGCAACCCCACAGGGAAGATTCCGCCTTGAGGCATTACAGCAATCCATCAACGATATCCGCGTCATTGCCTCGACCGAGCTTGGCCCCACACTGGGCATCAATGCCGGGTTCAACTCACTGGACGGGGATTGAACCGTGAAAAGCCGTCGAAGCTTTCTCGCTGGGTTGGCTGCCGCCAGCCTTGCGCCCATTCGTGGATGGTCCGCTGTCGGCGCACCGGATTATCTGGCCGCCGCACTGTTCCCGGATGGGACTTTTCGGCTGGCCGGGTTGGATACGGGCGGTGACATCCTGTTTTCTCTGCCGTTGCCCGCGCGCGGGCACGCGGCGGCGGCGCATCCCCACCACGCGCAGGCGGTGGCCTTTGCACGCCGTCCGGGAACATTTGCAATCGTCATCGACTGCGCGACCGGCACACAGGCCGCTGTGTTAGAGGCACCGAGGGGCCGCCATTTCTATGGGCACGGCGTGTTCTCAACCGATGGAACGCGGCTGTTCACCACTGAAAACAATTTTGAGACTGGTCAGGGCGTGATTGGTGTCTGGAACACAGATGGCTACACACGAATTCGCGAGTTCGCTTCGGGCGGTGTCGGTCCCCATGACATGCGTCTCATGCCAGATGGTCGCACATTGGTTGTGGCAAATGGCGGGATCGAAACCCACCCAGAAACAGGAAGAACCAAGCTCAACCTGCCCGTGATGCAACCGCGCCTGACCTATCTGGACCAAAATGGCGGGGTTCTTGAGCAGGTGGAACTGCCACAAGAGCTGCACAAAAACTCGATCCGCCATCTGGCGGTGCGACCTGACGGTTTGATCGGCTTTGCGATGCAATGGCAGGGCGATACATCGCAACATCCTCCCCTTTTGGGTTTGCATCGCCGTGGCGAAAAGCCCCTGCTACTCAGCGCGCCCGACACTGACCAAAGCACGTTGCAGGGATATGCGGGCAGCATCGCGTTTTCCGGTGCAGGCGAAACAGTCGCTATCACCTGCCCCCGCGGCAATGCCGTGCACCGTTTTCGGGTCGCGGACGGACAGTTTGATGGCGTCTTCCTGCACGAGGATGTTTGCGGCCTTGGCACCGCATCAAACGGGTTTGTGTTCACAACCGGGACAGGAGTCATCGGGCAATTGTCCACAAACAAGGCCCAAATATCCAACCGGGCTGATTGCCAATGGGACAACCATTTGATCCCAATTCGCACAGCTGCATGAATTCGGAAAATTCCGCCCCATAGATTACACTTGGAAGAATCATATAGCTGCCGTATTGGCGGGCGCGAAACTGGCACCCTGACTTACAAGGACTGACTTGATTGAAACACACGCCCGACGCACCGCATTCCATCTACGGAGTTGAGAAATGGGGCAAAGGTCTCATTGAGGTGACGGAGCAGGGCGAAATCGGTCTGCGCAATCCGATGGCCCCCGAGGCCGAAGCGATCAGCTTACCGGGTATTCTCAGTGATCTAGATGAACGCGGCATCAAAGCGCCGATGATACTGCGCGTCAGTTCTTATCTGGAACACGAGATTGTCCACATTAACGAGAGCTTTCGCGATGCGATTGCACGCACCGGCTACAAGGGCAGCTATCGCGGTGTTTTCCCGATCAAGGTGAACCAGCAAGCGCAGGTGGTCGACCGGATTGTCGAGTTCGGCAAGAAATACAATTATGGGCTTGAGGCCGGGTCAAAGCCTGAACTGGTGGTGGCCTTGGCGCATCGTCTGGCCAGCGAGGCGCTGATTGTCTGCAACGGCGTCAAAGATGCCGAGTTCATTCAGTTGGCCATCCTCAGCCGCAAGATCGGGTTCAACACGGTTATTGTTCTGGAAAGCCCGAAAGAGGCTGACACAGTAATCCAAGTCTATAACGAACTGGGCATCGAACCCCTGATCGGTGTGCGGGTCAAACTGACCAACCAGATCAGCGGCAAGTGGGAAGAAAGCTCGGGTGATCGATCAGCCTTTGGCATGAATACCGATCAGTTGGTCGCCACGGTGGACAAGCTGAAGGCGGCGGGCCTGCTGCATTGCCTGAAGCTACAGCACTCACACCTTGGCTCGCAGGTGCAGGACGTCAATGATGTGCGCCGCGCAGTGGGCGAGGCCTGCCGGTATTACACTGAACTGACACGCGAAGGCGTGCCGCTAACCCATCTGGACCTCGGCGGCGGTATGGGCGTGGACTATACGGGTGAGAAGAAGGCTGCCGAGAACTCGATCAACTACACGGTCGAGGAATACTGTGCCAACGTGGTCGAAACTGTGGCCTATGCCATGGACGAGGCCGAGGTGGATCACCCTACACTGGTCACCGAAAGCGGCCGCGCCGTGGTGGCAACATCGTCGATGCTGGTGTTCAACGTGCTGGAAAGCACGCTTTACGATGCGCCCAACGGCCCAGAGGTCGAAGCGGACGATCACCATCTGGTCTCAGATCTTGCGGCGATCAACGGCTATCTCAGCAGCGACCGACTGCAGGAATGCTGGAACGACGCGAATTTCTACCGCAACGAACTGCGCGCGCTGTTCCGCCGCGGCTATGTGGACCTGCGCCAGATGGCCCGCGCCGAACGGATCTATCTGTCGCTGATGGCCCGTCTCAAGGCACTGGCCGCAAGCGACGATCTGGACACGGATGTCGATGATCAGCTTGAGAAAGTGGCCGATATCTATCACTGCAACTTCTCACTGTTCCAGTCGCTGCCTGATGTCTGGGCGATCGACCAGCTACACCCAATTGTGCCCCTGCAGGGCCTGAACCAAACACCTGATCGTCGCGCGGTACTGTCCGACATCACTTGCGACAGCGATGGCAAGATTGATCGGTTCATCCTGGCCGACGGTGTCTCGCCCAGTCTGCCTGTGCACTCCCTGCCCGAAGATCGGGAATACCTTATGGGTGTTTTCTTTGTCGGTGCCTATCAGGAAACGCTGGGCGATTTGCACAACCTGTTCGGCGACACGAACGTCGTTACCATCGACCTGCGCGCGGACGGCGGCTTTGACCTACTGCACGAGCAAGAGGGCGACACGATCAGCCAGGTTCTGTCGTATGTCGAGTTCGACCCCAACGATTGTGTCGCCGCGTTCCGCAAAATGGTGGACGAGGCGATCTCGACCGGTACTCTGATGGCCAAGGACCGCAAAACCCTGATGAGCGCCTATCGCGACTCCATCAACGGCTACACCTATTACGAATAACTCCAGAGAGGAGATGACCCCCATGGGAACTTTGAGTGGCAAAACACTGGTTGTCGGCGCAGGCGGCGTATCGCACGCGGCCGTGCACAAGATGGCAATGAATTCGGATATCTTTACCGAAATCACATTAGCCAGCCGCACGAAATCAAAATGCGATGCCATCGCGAAGGCAGTGAAAGATCGCGTGGGCGTTGACATCGCCACGGCGGAGCTGGACGCCTATAAGGTCGAAGATACCGTCAAGCTGATCAAGGAAACCGGGGCAGAACTGCTGGTGAACCTCGCCCTGCCCTATCAGGATCTGGTGCTGATGGATGCGTGTCTTGAGGCGGGCATTCATTATCTCGACACTGCGAACTATGAACCCGAAGATGTGGCCAAGTTCGAATACCACTGGCAATGGGCCTATCAGGACCGGTTCAAAGAGGCAGGCCTGACCGCCATCCTCGGCTCGGGCTTCGATCCGGGCGTGACCAGCGTGTTCGCCAAATGGCTGAAGAAACACAAGCTGGACACCATTCGCCAGATCGACGTTCTGGATGCCAATGGCGGTTCGAACGATCAGGAATTCGCCACCAACTTCAACCCGGAAATCAACCTGCGCGAAGTGCTGGCCGAAGTGCGCCACTGGGAAAACGGCGCATGGCATACCAGCCCGGCGATGACCACAAAGGTCGAATACGATTTCCCCGCCATCGGCCAAAAAAACATGTACCAGATGTATCACGAGGAATTGGAGTCGCTTACAACCCACTTCCCCGAGATTGAGCGTGCCCGCTTCTGGATGACATTCGGCGACGCCTACATCACCCATGCCAAGGTGCTGGAAAATGTCGGCATGACTCGCATCGACCCGGTGATGCATGACGGCAAGGAAATCATCCCGATCCAGTTCCTGAAAACCCTGCTGCCCGACCCCGGCGATCTGGGTGCCGAAACCAAGGGCAAAGCCTGCATCGGCGATATCGCCACGGGTCAGGCCAAGGACGGCTCAGGCGAGAAGACCTACTACATCTACAACATCTGCGATCACGAGGAATGCTATGCAGAAGTTGGCAGCCAGGCCGTCAGCTACACGACCGGCGTCCCCGCCATGATCGGTGCGGCGCAGGTGCTGAAAGGCAACTGGTCCGAGCCCGGCGTGTGGAACATGGAACAGCTCGACCCGGATGACTTCATGGACATGCTGAACGAGCACGGCCTGCCGTGGCAGGTCCACGAACTCGACGGTCCGGTCGAGTTCTAATTTTATCGTTTCCAAAATACTCCGGGGGTCCGGGGGCAGAGCCCCCGACCTCTCCACAATTGGGAGTTGCCGGACATGTCCGACATGATGACCACACAGGCCGGAGATGCCGGAGCCTTTCGCAGCTTTGACCTGAGCCGTGTGCCGAGCCCCTGCTTCGTGGTTGATGAAAAAGCCGTCGAGCGGAACCTGACCATTCTCTCCGATATTGGAACCCGATCCGGCGCCTATGTGCTGAGCGCGCTCAAGGCATTCTCGATGTTCTCGCTCGCCCCGCTTGTCCGCCAACATCTTGGCGGCACATGCGCGTCCGGCATTTTCGAAGCACGGCTGGGTCGCGAAGAATATGGTGGCGAGGTCGCGACCTTCTGCGCCGGGTACAAGGACGCGGACGTCGATGAAATTCTGTCGCTGTCCGATCACATCATATTCAACTCACCAGCGCAAAAAGACCGGTTTCTTGCCAAAGCTCGGAACGCTGGCGTTCAGGTCGGTCTGCGCATCAACCCGGAACATTCCGAAGGCGAGATCCCAAAATATGACCCCTGTGCGCCCTGCTCTCGCCTTGGCACCCCAATCAGTCAGTTGACGACCGACGAACTGACCGGGGTTGATGGCCTGCACATGCACACGCTCTGCGAACAAGGGTTCGCGCCATTGCAGCGCACTTGGGAAGCCGTCCTGCCAAGCCTCAAGCCCTTCCTCGGCCAACTCAAATGGCTGAACTTTGGAGGCGGTCATCATATCACGCGCGACGACTATGACCGCGATGGGCTCGTGGCTTTCATCCAGGACATCCGCGAGACATACGGCATCGATGTCTATCTCGAACCCGGTGAGGCGGTCGCTCTGGACGCAGGTATCTTGGTCGGCGAAATCCTCGACCTGCCCACCAATGGCATGAACCTTGCAATCACCGATATCTCCGCAACCTGCCACATGCCTGACGTGATCGAAGCGCCTTATCGTCCCGCCCTGATGGATGAGGCCGAAGCAGGCCACACCTATCGTCTGGGCGGCCCCTCCTGTCTGGCCGGTGATGTGATCGGGGATTACACATGGGATCAGTCACTGGAAATCGGCCAACGCTTTGCCTTCCTGGATCAGGCGCATTATTCGATGGTCAAGACCAATACGTTCAACGGCGTACCGCTGCCCACCATTGCCCTGTGGAATAGCGAAACGGACGAGCTGAAGATCATCAAGCAGTTCGGCTATGACGACTTTAAGGACAGACTCTCATGAACATTTTCCTCGACAGTGAACTGACCGCATTTGAGCGCACCCAAGATGCCCGCTTTCGCATAATCCCGGTGCCGCTAGAGCGCACGGTCTCTTACGGCTCGGGCACGGCCAAAGGGCCTGATGCCATCATCGAAGCCAGCAATGAGCTGGAACGCATCACCGGACACGCCGAGCCATGCGTCGAGGGGATCTTCACCGAAGAACCGGTGGATTGCGACGCCGCCCTGTCCGAGATCATGGAGCGCCTTGCCCAGCGCACCGAAGCCGCTGTTCGCGCTGGTAGGGTTCCAGTGACTTTGGGCGGAGAGCATTCCCTCAGTTACGGCGCCGTCATGGGAGTGGCCCGCGCGTTAGGTCAACCCATCGGCATAGTTCAGATCGACGCCCATGCTGACCTGCGCAACGCCTATCAGGGGGAAAAACACTCCCATGCTTCGGTCATGCACCTGCTGGCCGAAGAAGGCGTTCGATTGGCTCAGTTCGGTGTCCGTGCCTTTTCGACTGAAGAGGCACAGAGCCGCCTGAAAAACCACATCTTCCACGTGGATGCAGAAGATCTGGTCACAAGCAATATCCACGCTGTCGACCTGCCAGAGGATTTCCCCGAGCTGGTCTATGTCAGTTTCGATGTCGACGGGCTGGACCCGGCGATCATGCCCGCCACCGGAACTCCGGTGCCCGGTGGCCTGGGATATTATCAGGCGTTACGGCTGGTAGAACACACCCTGAAAGGCCGCAAATGCATAGGCTTCGACGTGGTGGAACTGGCCCCGAACGGCAATGCCGCCTGGGACTTCACCGCCGCGCAGATCGTTTATCGTCTGATGGCCGCCTGTTAACCCTCGGACGTTTCATTCAGTTCCATATGGCCTTCGCCCTTGTTCAGGACGCGGCGCAGCATGGGTTCAAAGAACTCAAGCGGTTTGGTCGGGTAGTCCGGATCAAACGCCTTCTGATCGTATTCATGGCAGAAGTAACGGCAGTCCTCCCAATAGGGGCTGTCGCGGTACTTGTCGCGGGCGTTGCGATCACCACCCAGGTGGTGATTGTAGTAATAGCCTTGGAACACGCAGTGGTGTTTTAATATCCAGTGGGTTTTCTCGCTGACATAAGGTTTCATCATCGCTGCCGACAACTCACCGTGGTTATACGGTGACAGAATATCTCCGGTGTCATGGATCAGTGCCGCGACCACCAGTTCTTCATCCGCACCATCCTCATAGGCACGCGTCGCGGCCTGAAGGCTGTGCTGGTAACGATTGACCGGGTAAGGCGTCCACGCCTCGTCCAGGGAACGGATCGCGTCCAGGATTCGGTCTGGAAGGGCGGCGTTGAACGCCTCTTCATACTCCATGACGGCGTCCCAATCGGCTTTGGTCGCCTCTTCAAAACTGGTCCAGGTGGGTTTGTGGCTTTTGTCCAGCATGATGTTTCCTCTGGCTGATCTGCTACGGCCAGCATATCCGAAGGCAACAGCTGAAAAAAATGAATTGATTTTATCACTTCGATCAAAAAATACTTTCGACATGCAAATCAAAGCCCTTGAGACATTTCTGTGCGTTGCAGACACCGGTGGCTTCCATGCCGCTGCACGACACCTCAACATCACTCAGACAGCGGTCAGCGCCCGTATCAAACTGATCGAAGAGGAAACCGGAAAGCCCTTGTTCACTCGAGGCGTAGGCGGCACCAACCTGACAGAATTCGGACGGCAGTTTAGACCCTATGCCGAGCAGATGTTGTCATTGTGGTCCTTCGCCTCTCGTGACCTACCGGGGCAGACACCGCACCGGATAGCCCTTCGCCTTGGTGCACAGCTCAGCGTTTGGGATCCATTGCTGGTCGATCTGGCCGTTCGCTATGAACAACGCCATGGCCAGCTATTACTGACCCTGAACTACGATCATGACCTCAACATGGTCGAGGCCGTGGCGACGCATGTATTGGATGCAGCACTGACCCACGAAAAACCATCTGATCGGCGCGTTCTATATCACGAACTGGCACCGGAACGTTTATTGTTGGTCGAAACCCTCGGCGCGGGCAAAGACCCAGTTTTCGTAAATCTCGAGTTAGGCGAAGTTTATCAGGACCACGCGCGGTCAGCAGCGCGCAAAGCGGCAGGACAGACGCTTTTTTTGGGCAATTGCATGATGGGCCTGCGGTATGTTTTGCAGCGCGGCGGCACGGGGTACTTCCCCGAATATGTTATTCAGGATCAATTGAACGAAGGCACCTTGGTGCCGGTTGCCGAAGCGATAGACCTGATGTTGCCGCTTTATCTGGTGACCCGGCGGGACAGCGAAGCCTTCGACGACGTGGTGGCCTGCCTGACCGAACTGCGTGCGGCGGATTAAGCTTGAGACAAGGCTCCATTCGCCCCCCGCGATCGGGTGCGCAGCAATGGCCGCCCGGCGATCAACAGGAACACGCATGAAATCAAGACGCCGACAATCGCCGGAAGATAAAGCAAAATCCACAGGTTTGGATCATCAATCACGACCGGGGACACAAAGCCCCGGACCCCCTCCAACAGGACCAAAATCGTGAAAGCTCCGAATATCTGTGGCCACAGCCCAAAGCGCGAAAAACTGCCCAGCATCAGCGTTGAAAAACCAGCCATCGCCACCGCGATACAAATGGCGATCCATGAAAAACGCTGATGCAGCTCTTCGATCAGTTCCCCTTCCGAGAACTGCTCGGTCGCCAGAATACTTTCCCGGCCCTGCAAAAGCTCGAGCGTTGGGATCGCCTCAAGACTGCGCATGGCGTTGGTGTCTGAATTTGTCAGTTCCGAGATGTCATAAGAGGCATCCGCAAAAAGCGTCGAAGACAGCGTCCTGCCTTCCGGGTTCAGGCGCAATGCGATCCCGTCCACCATCACCAGATGAATGCCGGAGCCATTGTTGACCAGATAGGCCGTCTTGCTGGAATAGCTGACCGGGCTCTCTGCATCCCGACGATCCGAAACAAAAACCTCGGATAACGTGCCGTCGAGATCAATTTTCCCGATGTAAACCGTAACACCCTGCGCGGGATGCAGAAATTCACCTTCATTCAAAAGCTGAGCGGTGACATCCCCCGCGACCTCGGCCTGACGCTGTTCCAATTGTTCAACTGACGCGGGGCGCAGGAAGACACTGATCGCGGCCATCATCAAGCCAGTTACGATGCCAAATACGAACACTGCGCGCGCCAATCTCCAGGGGCTGGTCCCGGTGGCCAGCATCACTGTCATCTCGCTTTCACGGCTCAGGCGGTTGGTGGCATAGACGGCTGCAGCAAACACCGCCATTGGCATCACAGTGCGGATCAGGGTCGGCAGGGTCAGTGCGGTAAATTCCAGAAACACCATCGCGGGTTGGCCGCCGCTGATCACCCGGTCAAACAGGCTGACGGAACGGGTAATCCAGAATACACCCACCAGAACCAAGGTGAAAAAGCCGAACAGAATCAGCAGTTGCCGCAGGAAGTAACCATCAAAGCGCGACATGAACCCTCTTCCGCCTGTCTGTTGTGGGCAGGACCATAGGCCATTCTACTGGCGTAGGAAACCGGGATTGACCCTTTGACAGCAGGGCGCGGGAAGAACGATGTCTGGACAAAGTAAGATTGCGAACTTCACTCCCCAAAAACAAGGCAGGTAAAGGTCAAAATTCTTTATTTCTGAATTACTTAGAAGATCACGTAGTGATGGACACCGGTCGCGACAACGACAGACGCGGCAATGACTGCGACAGACGCATAGTCGGTTAGTTTGAACTTGCGCTTCTTAGGATGCATCGTCCATTCAGCCCACTTCTTTTGGTCTTCCGTCAGTTCCGAACCTTCACCATACGCCATCATTACTACCTCAAACTTGACATCGCTAAGTCGACAAACTTTCGCCAGTATTTTGACACAAACCGAATAAATCAAGTAAAAACACTGGGTTCTTACCGGGTTAACCTGACGGCAGGCTCGGCGCCTGGGCTCTGAAAAGCATTCATAAACATCCAACCTCTCGAAAATCCTCGCTCGTCTGACCATAGCGATCCGATAATTTTCCATGAAGCGGCCTGCAGTGGTGCGCCCCGACGAACGAGAGCAATTCACAAGGCTTCCACCGATTCTAGGTTTTCATTGGAGGAATGGCAGGGGCAGCAGGGTTCGAACCCGCGACCTACGGTTTTGGAGACCGTCGCTCTACCAACTGAGCTATACCCCTAAGGTGCGCATCAAATATGCCAGCCGCGCAGCGGACTCAAGAGGCTTTTTCAAATTCCGCGCGACTAATGCACGCGACAAACAAGTTGCGTGCAGCGTTTAGTTCTATAAGACACGGTTTGGTCAGTACGAGGGACCCAATCCGTGAGTATCCGCAAAAAGATCGCCGACAGCGAAGCCGTTTTGAACTGGGCCGCGCGCCGCATCGCAAGTTATATCCGGATGGTCAATCGCAACACCAAATGGCAGCGTATCGGATACGAAGAACTGGATCAGCTGGCCGAACAAGGTGAGCCGGTGATCGTGGTGCTGTGGCATCAAAGGCTGGCGCAGTCGCCGTACTTCTTCCCGCTGGACAAAGGACGCATCTGCTCAATCACTTCGTCTGCGCGCGCAGGCAGCATGGTGGGTCGGGTGCAGAAATTGTTCGGAATGGACACGATCGCCATGGCCAGCAAACATAAAAGCAACGTTGCCGTCTCGCGAGAAGTGATCGGTAAGATCAAACAAGGGATTTCCATCGGCATCGCTGCTGACGGACCACGTGGACCCGAGCGTGTGCTTTCCACGGTGCCATTGGTTTGGGCGCGCACATCTGGCAAACGAATCTTCGGGATCACCTTTTCTGCACATTATGGCAGCGAAGCGGGTACATGGGATCGTCTTTTGATGCCCCGCCCCTGGCGAAACAAGGGAGTCTTTCTGTGCCGCGAGTGGACCGAGACCGTGCCTCGCAAAGCATCCGAAGAGAAAATCGAAGAGCTGCGCCAAAGCCTTGAGCAGCATATGAACGATATCACTGCTGAAGCCGACCGCATGGTCGGGCGCGAACCGTGGTCGCCAGAGGCCTAACCGCCCCTTAACCGCTGCATCAGGTAAACTTCGCTGCCTTCAGGGATTGGCTCGGTCAGCCCTGTGGCTATAACACGGCCATCAATTGCAATAGACACCCCGGCATCAATAGGGCCTTGAAGCTGTGGGTGGGCGAGCACCAATGCGCGTAACAGATCTCCGGTCGTCTTGGCTTCAACCTCGACGACCTGCTGGCCCCCGGTCAATGACCGGAGGCCGGACCAGAGATGAACTTCAACCATCGTCCTTGAGCGCGGCCAGAATACGCGGCGGCGACATCGGCAACTGACGCATGCGCACGCCAGCCGCATGGGACACGGCGTTGGCAATGGCGGCCAGAGGCGGCACAATGCCGGTCTCGCCGACGCCTCGTACACCGAAGGGGTGACCGGGGTTGGGCACTTCGACAATCACCGTGTCGATCATCGGCAGGTCACTGGCGACGGGGATGCGATAGTCGAGGAAGATCGAGTTCTGCAGGCGACCATCCTCGCCATAGATGTATTCCTCGTTCAGCGCCCAGCCTATGCCTTGCGCAGCACCGCCCTGATACTGCCCTTCCACATAGGTTGGGTGGATCGCCTTACCGGCATCCTGGATGACCGTGTAGCGGGTGATCGCAGTCTTGCCGGTTTCCGGATCAACCTCGGCATCGACGATATGGGTACCAAAGGACACGCCTGCGCCTTCCGGGGTCGCTTCGAAATGGCCTGAGATCGGTCCGCCTGTCGAGCCCATATGAGCCGTGATATCAGCCAGTGGCCGCGGATCGAAATCACCGGCATTGGGGCCAGAGGGCACCGCACAGCCGTTTTCCCATTTGACTGCGTCGGTCGGAATTCCCCAGCTGGCCGCCGCGCGTTCGCACAGTTTTTCGACCGCGTGTTTGGCTGCTTTGATGGTTGCCAGACCGGAGGCGTACGTCACGCGAGAGCCGTGGCTGACGTCGTTGTACCCAAGCGTCGCTGTATCGGCGATGGTCACCCGGATGTTTTCGTAGGGAATGCCCAGCACCTCAGCCGCCATCAGCGCCATAGATGCACGCGAGCCGCCGATGTCCGGCGTACCGACCATCAACTGGGCCGAACCGTCCTCGGACAGAGATAGCGAGACCGAAGTTTCACCACCGTGGTTAAACCAGAACCCGCAGGAGATGCCGCGCCCCTGCCCTGGTTTCAGCGGCGCCGAGTAGTGCGGATGCGCCTTGGCGGCTTCCAACGTCTCAACCAGCCCGATGCGCTCGTAACGCGGACCATAGCTGGCTTTGGTACCCTCATGCGCGGCATTCTTCAGACGCACATCAACAGGATCGAGGCCCAGCTTTTTGCACAGCTCGTCAATCACCGATTCAACCGCAAAAGCCCCCATCGGCGCACCGGGTGCACGATAGGCCGCCTGTTTCGGGCGGTTGGCCATCACGTCATAGCCGATCTGTTTGACGTTGGTCAGGTTGTAGGGCGCAAAGGCGCACATAGCGGTCATGTCACCAGGCGCTCCGGGGAAGGCCCCACCCTGCAGGCGGAAAACGCCCTGCGCGGCAGAGATGGTCCCGTCCTTCTTCATCCCGATCTTGATGTCCATCGACGCCGACGAAGTGGGACCGGTTGCCCGAAACACTTCGGATCGGGTCATCACAACCTTGACCGGGCGGTTGGCCTTGCGGCTCAGCGCCAGCGCAACGGGTTCGATAAAGACGGTTGTCTTGCCGCCAAAGCCGCCACCAATCTCGGATGCCGTCACGCGCAGCTGCGAGGTTTCGATACCCAGCAGCGCCGCGCAGGTCTTCTGTGCGATCCAGTGTCCCTGGGTCGTGCACCACAGCTCACCCTTACCGTCATTTCCCAGCATGCCCAAACAGGCATGGGGCTCGATATAGCCCTGATGGGTCGCCTCAGTGACAAAGCTGTCTTCGATGACCAGATCGGCCTCGGCAAAACCAGCTTCGACATCGCCGTGCCCACTTTCATGGTAGCGAACGACGTTCGGGTGCATGCCTTCGGGCACCGAGTAATCCGCCGCACCTTCGCGAATGACAGGCGCATCTGAGGCCATCGCCTTATCCACATCAGTAACGTGGGGTAGCACCTCGTATTCGACCTCAATCAGCTTGAGCGCATCACGCGCTGCAAGGGCAGACGTAGCTGCTACAGCCGCAACGGCGTGTCCGTCATACAGAGCCTTTTCGCCTGCCATGACGTTTTCCAGAACATTCCAGAATTCGCCCTCCAGTCCCGGTTTGAACGGGACGTCCGCAAAATCCGCGCGGGTCACGACGGCTTTGACATCCTTGTGCGCCTCGGCTTTCGACGTGTCAATTTTCACAATCCGCGCATGGGCGTGAGGCGAGCGCAGGATCGCGCCGTGTAGCATACCGGGTGCCGACATATCGGCCCCGAACTTGGCGCGGCCCGTAACCTTGTCCAACCCATCGGGACGGTTAGGTCGCGTGCCAACAAAGGTGAATTCAGATTTGCGATCGTCGAGTGCCATTACGAAGCCTCCCGCAGTTCTTCGGCTGTTTCCATCACAGCGCGAATGATCTTGTCATAACCGGTGCAGCGGCACAGGTTCCCTGCCAGCCAGTACCGGGTTTCTTCTTCTGTCGGGTTTGGGTTCTTTTCCAACAGAGACTTGGCCGCGACCAGAATGCCCGGTGTGCAGATGCCGCACTGAAGCGCGGCGTGTTCGATAAACTTCTGCTGCAGCGGGTGCAGAACGTCGCCATCCGCGATGCCCTCGACCGTTTCGATCTGCTTGCCATCGGCCTCGACGCCCAGCATCAAGCAGGAACAGACCAGGCGCCCGTCGACCGAGACGGAACACGCGCCGCAGTCACCAGTACCACAGCCTTCTTTCGCGCCGGTCAGGTTCAGCTTGTCGCGCAGACAGTCCAGCAGGGTTTCGCGCGGGTCGCAGAGGTATTCAACCGAGTCGCCGTTTACAGTGGTGGATACGTGGAACTTGCTCATGCTTGTTCTCCCTTCGCACGGGCATAGGCGATTTTCGCGGCGCGCTTGGCCAGAACGCCAGCGACCTCGGTGCGGAACGCGATGGTGCCGCGCTTGTCGTCAATCGGGTTGCACGCAGCGGATGCCGCAGCAGCCAGCGCATCAAGCGCGGCGTCGTCCAGTGTACTGCCGACGATGGCCTTGGCACAGTCTTCGACCAGCAGAACGGTCGGGGCGACAGCACCCAACGACACGCGGGCTTCGGTGACAGTGTCGCCGTCCAGACGAAGGTTTACACCCACGCCAACGACGGCAATGTCCATTTCGGTCCGTGGTATGAACCGCAGATAGGCGTCGCCGCCATCCTCACCCCGTGCGGGAATGTGCACGGCCGAGACCAGCTCACCCTTGGACAGCGACGTTTTGCCGGGGCCGGTCGGAATTTCTTCGACAGCAACTTCGCGCGTACCTTCGGGTCCTGTGATAGTAACGGTCACTCCGGCGGCGACCATAGCAGGCACAGAATCGGCCGCAGGAGAGCCATTGCACAAGTTCCCGGTCAGCGTTGCGCGCCCCTGCACTTGGGTTGATCCGATCAGGTCCATCGCCTCAACTACGCCGGGCCAATCGCGGCCCAATTCGGAATGTTCGCTCATCTCGGCACCGGTGGCCGCGACGCCAATCGTCCAGCTGCCATCGGCATTGCTGATGATGTCGCTGACGCCGTCGATCTTTTTGATGTCGATCAGCGTGTCGGGGGTCACAAGTTCCGAGCGCAGCTGCACCAGAACATCGGTGCCTCCCGCCAGAAACCGGGTAATGCCCGTCGCGTTCGCGGCCAGAGCCGACGCCTCGGCAAAGCTGGCGGGGCTGTGATAATCCATGAAAATACCTCGCACCTGTTGATCAGGATTCACTGGGGTTCGCAGGGGACGTTAGTGCAGCTACCCCACGGCGTCCATGGCTGGAACGACCAATTTTTGTGTTTATCGAAGTCGTTTTCAGACCTCAGATCAGAGGTCGAGTTCAATCACACCGTCAGGTTCAGCCGCGCGGCTTTGACACAAGATGATCGCGCCCTCGCGCTGTTTGTTGGACAGAACGAAATCACGATGCTCAATATCGCCGGAAACCACACCGCATTTGCAGACGCCACATATGCCGTCGGCGCATTTCACATCCACATGAATACCCGCCTCGTTCAATACCTGAGCGGCATCTTTGTCTTTGGGGACGGTCAGTTCCCTACCCGACTTCGCCAGCTTCAACGTGAAGGAGTGATTTTCATATTCCGGCTGTTCGGGGACTGAGAAATACTCCAGGTGCCGCGCCTCTTCGGGATATCCCTGCCGGTCGGCCGCTTGCATGACACCGTCCATGTAGCGATCCGGTCCGCAGGTATAGACGTGCCACCCTTCCTGATAACCCGACAGGACTGCATCCAGATCGGCGCGCGTTCCTTCATCCGAGAAATGAAAATGCACGTGGTCGGCCCAGGGCATCGCCGCCAGATCGTTCAGGTACCCGGCCCCAGCACGGGTGCTGGCGGAATAGTGTAACGCGAACGGCTTGCCCAGCGCATGCAACCGATGAGCAAATGCAATCATCGGGGTGATGCCGATCCCACCACCCATCAGGAAGGTCTTTGTTGCAGTTTCATCCAGTTCGAAATGGTTGATCGGTTTCGAGATGAAGACCTTGCGCCCCTCGCTGAAGATTCGATGCAACAGGGCCGAACCGCCGCGACCTTCATCCTCGCGCAGAACGCCGATCTGATAGACTGACCTGTCCGACGGGTTCCCCGACATTGAGTACTGGCGCAGAAACTCAGGCGCGACCAGCACATCCAGATGCGCCCCGGCGGTCCAATCCGGTAACGGCGCGCCATTCAGGGCCGAGAATTCATACTTGGTCACATCCGCCGTCATCTTGCCGACCTTGGTCAGCGCAACTCGCATCACCGGCGCATCGCCCGCGATCGAGTACCGATACACGATCGAGGTATCCCCTGCTGCCTTGCGGTTTTTGTATTCTTCGGCTGACACCATCGCCTGATAGGCCGCAATCCCGGCCTCGCGGTCCATCGCAAAAGGATATGGCCACGGATGGGGGGCCAGATAGGCAGGATAGACGGCTAATGTCTGATCTTCGAACTGCAGGTCCAGATCCGTTTGCAGGTCACGCCGGTTCAGCGGATGTTTCGTCGGGCGGTAAGCTCCATCCGCCTGCAATTCAATATCCCACCACCATTTCTTGGTGTCGTTCAAACCGCCATTACCCACGGCATCGTCCAGTTTCGCCAATGCCGGCGCGGCTTTCGGGATGTTCATCGCGGCCCAACGGAATGGGCGTTCCTTGAAGATGCCCTCAAGGTTCCACGGGCACGTCTTCATGCAGCGCCCGCACATCGCTCCGCCGGGTGTGGTCACACGATAGGTCGCGCATTTCTGGCTGTCGGATTTCCAGATCTCATAGCCGTTGAACATGAGTTTCGGCCCCGCGGTGATTGCCCCCGACGGACATTCGCGCGCGCATTTGTTGCAGCTTTCACAGAAAGTCTGCAGGCCAAAATCAATCGGTTTATCGTGCTCCATCGGCATGTCGGTCGTCACTGCGCCGGACTTGAGCCGGGGCCCGAGATAAGGGTTCAGGATGACCTCGCCAATCCGGCTGACCTCGCCCAATCCAGACAGCAGCAAAAGCGGCGGCTGAAGCACTTCGCCATCCATGACCGTATGCGCCTTGGCTTTGTAACCGAGGTTGCGGATCTGCTGCGCGATTACACCGCCCAGTAGCGAAAACCGCAGATAAGCGCGCATCGACTGGGCAACTGCGATCCAGTCATCGCCACTGGACCCCTCCATCGTTTCATAGCCCTGGTCGATGATCATGCTGATGGCCTGATCGTGGGTCGGGTTGATCTCTTCTCCGGTCGCGTCGTGAGAGTACCACGCCCATTCAGGACAACGGCTGAGGCCCACGGCATCGCCTCCAATGAAATAGGTCGCAGCCTTGATATTCGCGGCATTTCGGGCGGCATCGGTCGGGCGCGGGCCATCCGCGCTGTCGCCATCCTGCAAAAGCACAAATGCGCCCAGTGAACGGCGTTGCGCGAAACTGGGGGCGGCCTTGCGCACGTAGTGCCCCCCCCTGGCTGCATCCTGCAGCGGTTTGCCCATATCCCCGAATTGTGCGCGGGCAAACATGTCGGCGCGTTTGGGAACGCGGGCCACGTTTTCTTCGTCGATGTAGGTAGTCGGATCCTCGACGCGCTTAAGCTTCTCGAACGGATGCGCCCCGTCCACGTAGCGTCGTTTGGCGTAAGCATCCCGGTTCAGCGCGTTCTTGGCGAACCCCGTTCCCAGCCACCACGCCGGACCCTGAGTGCGAAACCACGGTTGCTGCGCCATGGATTGCAGGGGTCGATCATGCGCAATCTCCATCTCGGTCGTAACAGCTGCCAGACCAAACCGCGTCCCTAGCCACGGCACAACGACGTCGCCGTTCTCGACCGAGGCCAAACCAGCCGCCACCGCCAGTTTTCCAAGATCAAACTCAGAGGACATCGCGGTATGCGCCCGTGCATCGAACCCCAACAACCGGATGTAATTGGCAATCACCACCGCATTTTCGGTCGCCAGCAAACAGGAACGGTGGTCCTGCGCATCCATGATCCATTCAGAGCCGGGCTCATCCGGATTCGGATCACGGTTGTGTTCATAGACAAAGACGATGGCGTGGCGGTGGGTGTCCATCGGCTTGGGGGCCGCCTCCATACTTTCCTTAAGGTCGGCCATAATGACATCAATACCCGACGCCAGCGTCTTGGTCTGCCGGGTCTTCAGCGCATGGGCCAGTCGATCTATGTCGGGGTTACGACGCGGCTGGGGCAGCATCGCCTCGGCAGGCAAAGGCCCACACCCCATCATCGACGCGTCATTGAAATAGCCAAAAGCCTTCAGGTGATGCGCACGCGCGCTCGGATCAGCCGGGATTTCAGAGGGCACAGCATTCACGAATCCATCACGAATAGCGTCCATCATCGCCTGAAACTCACCCATTGCGTTGACGATGCTTTCAGGCTGATCCGGCCGCTGAAAACTGAGTACGGGCATCGGCGGCACGGCAGACAGGTCCGGCGCAACGCTCTGACGTGCCAACCGCTCCGACGGATAAGGCCCCATGTGGACCGGCCGGTTCTTGTCCGAGAAAAAGCGGATCCCCATCGTGCGCCTCCTGATTTCTAGGTCTCACCTAATGCGGCGTGGACAGTAAATCCATTCATGAATAATCATAAGCGGTATGAGCAAAACAGATTTCATGGATCTGGATGGCAAAGTCCTGAGGGTCTTTCTGACCATTCTCGAAGAAAACTCGGTATCCAAGGCCGCAGATCGGCTTGGCGTGACGCAATCGGCCATCAGCCACACCCTGTCCAAACTTCGGGTGGTTCTGGGCGATCCGTTATTTATCAGATCAGGGCAAGGTCTGACCCCTACTGAGCGCGCCTTGTCCCTGAAAGACCCCGTGCAGCAGGTTCTGGACAATATGCGCGCACTGACCGAGGACCGCCCGTTCGACCCGCTGTCCGAAGAGATGGTCTTTCACATCGCCACAAACGACATGCCGAGGGAATTGATTTTCCCGCAATTGCTGCAAAAAGTACGGACCGAAGGCGTGCGGCTAGGGTTGGGGTTTATCCCATCAGGTGTTCCAGACCCTGAGCTGCTGCGCAGCGATCGGTGTCAATTGATGCTGACACCTTTGCCGCCGGATGGACCGGACATCTTTCAAAAGCGCATCCTCAGCAGTCCGTTGATGATCTACTATGATGGCACACGACGATCTCCTCCGGACAGTTGGGAAACCTATTGCGAAACCGAGCATGTCGAAGTGCGCTTTGCCGATGGCCGCAGCTCGCGCGCTGTTATGCGGGGTGTCGATCAAAACCAGATCAGGCCACCGACGGTTACCCTGCCGCATTTCAATGCCATTACCTCATTTGTGAAAGGCGGCGACCTGATTTCAACCGATACGGCGTTGATGAAACACGGGCCGCTACATGCGTTGGATTGTGCACCTCTGCCCTTCGCGTGCGACCCTGTCTCTATCTACATGGTCTGGCACCAAAGATCTTCCAACGACCCGGCACATCGCTGGTTGCGTGACAGGATCGAAGCCATCGCAGCGACGCTTCAGGATTGAGACAGCAACCAGTCTTTCATCACTGCGACCAGCGCGGGTTGGCGTGGCTGTTTGGGTGTTACGATGTAAAAGCCCAAGTCCTCGACCAGCTCGTCCGGGATCGGGCGCACCAACTGACCGGCGGCCAACTGGGCAGAAACAAGCGGTTCGTTAGCAAGCGCAACACCCTGGCCCGACACGGCTGCGTCGATGGCAAGGCTGGTCTGGCTGAAACTCATCATCTTCGGCTTGCCCGTGATCCCTGCACGCTGCAGAAACAAAGGCCACAGCCCATGGGTGTCGTTCAGCAGAGTGTGCTTTGTCAGGTCAGCAGGATGCGCAATTCTGGCCGCCATCTCAGGACCGCAAACCGGAATGAAAGTTGTGGAAAACAGAGGCACTGCGACCACCCCGGATCCAAACGGCGCACGCCCTTGCCGAACAGCAATGTCGACACCGTCCCCCTGGAAATCCGCCAGCCGCTCCCGCGCGTCGACCTGCACGGCAATATCAGGGTGGTGCCGCGTAAAGTCCGGAAGTCGAGGAACCAGCCATTTCGAGGCAAAGCTGGGCGTGACAGAGATAGTAATTTGTCTGTCCCCAGAAAGATCCTCGACGGCCTCTTCGATCAGACGGAAGGCCCGGCGCAAGGGCGCATGGAACCTGCGCCCAGCCTCGGTCAGCGCAAGGCCACGCGGCAGGCGGTCAAAGAGCGTCACAGCCAATCGTGCCTCAAGCCCGCGTACCTGCTGGGCGACGGCACCTTGGGTGACGCCCAGATCCTCGGCAGCCAAGCGAAAGTTCAGATGCCGCGCCGAAGCTTCGAAGGCCCGCAAAGCGTTCAGAGGGGGAAGAGCCGCCATCGTAGCACCCTGTAGTTTTTCTACATCATAAGGCCAGCAGAACTGATTGGTCAATCAGATCGCCAAAGCGCATCTTCATGCCATCAATGAATGGAGAAATCACATGACCAAAGTGGCGCTGATAACAGCGGGCGGCAGCGGAATGGGCGCAGATTCAGCCCGACGTCTGGCCGCAGATGGATTTAAGGTCGGCATCCTGTCGTCTTCTGGCAAGGGTGAGGCACTGGCGCACGAACTGGGTGGTGTTGGCGTGACCGGGTCAAACCAGTCGACGGATGATCTGCAAAAACTGGTCGACACCGCGATGTCCCATTGGGGGCGCATCGACGTGCTGGTCAACTCGGCCGGTCACGGACCGCGCGCGCCAGTGCTGGAGCTGACGGACGAGGATTGGCACACCGGAATGGACGTCTATTTCCTGAACGCCGTCAGACCAACCCGGCTGGTGACACCTATTATGCAGAAGCAAGGTGGTGGATCGATCATCAACATTTCGACTTTCGCCGCGTTCGAGCCCGACCCTGTCTTCCCAACTTCCGGCGTGTTCCGCGCAGGTTTGGCCGCTTTCACCAAGCTGTTCTCGGATCATTACGCGGCTGACAACATCCGGATGAACAACGTCTTGCCAGGGTTCATCGACAGCCTGCCAGAGAAAGAGGAATTCCGCGCGCGCATCCCGATGGGCCGCTATGGACGCAGCTATGACGAGATCGCCTCGGTCGTGGCGATGCTTGCATCAGAGGGTGGCGGCTATATCACCGGTCAAAACATCCGGGTTGATGGCGGCATCACCCGCGCTGTCTGAGGTCAGAACCGCGCTTTGACAAAATGGATCAGCGCCGCGCCGGTTTCAAAATAGGCGCGGCGTAGCCCTGTCCACTTTTCCTGATATTCTGGGACTGCGGGCACCGGCAAAAGGCTTGGGTCGTCCTGCAACAGACTTTGGGCAACAAGGCGGCCAAAGACAGTGCCTGGCCCGATTCCACGCCCCGAAAATCCATGAACGGACAGAGCATTGGGACCAATCTGCGTAATCTTCGGGATGTGGTCTGACGTCATGGCGATGCGGCCATGCCACCCTTCGACCAATGGCTGATCGGCCAGTTGCGGATACAGCTGTGCCAGTTTGCGCTTGATCCAGCTCTTGTGAATCCCGCCGCCTGCCTGATCCAGATCACCCATGGCACCGATGATAAACCGCCCCTCTTGATCCATTCGGAACGAGGTCATGATCAGGTCTGTGTCCCAGCACCCCTCATCCCCCGGCAAAACGCTGGCGCGCAGATTGTCGGACAATGGGGCCGTGGCATATTGGAAATAATAGACCGGCACATAGGCGGGGGCCGATGCGGTCAGATCACGGTGATAGGCATTGGTCGCCTGAATGACCCATTTGGCGCGCACTGTGCGCCGAGCAGTCTTCATCACCCAGATTCCATCCATCTGCTGCATGGACAGAACCTGATCTTGCGTGGAAACCAACGCGCCAGCCTCAACCCCGGCACGCGCCAATCCGCGCACATATGCCAATGGCTGGATGGTTCCGGCGCGCGGATCGAACAGGGCGCCACCAAAGGCCGCACTGCCAGTGCGCTGCGCTGTCAGTTCTGCAGACAGCAACTCAACCGGTGCGCCAGCAGCGCTGAGTTGCGCGTGGCGGACCTGCAGATCCCGGAGACCCGCAGCCGAATGCGCACAGTGCAGAGTTCCGTTGCGCACAGGTTCACAGTCTATCCCATGCTGGTCGATCAGGCTGAACACCTCTGATGGAGCAGCAGCCAGAAGGTCAACCAGCCGATCCCCAACTATGTCACCCAGATGCGCGCGAATCTCAGCGGGCGGCAACCACAGCCCCGCATTCGCCAGCCCGACATTGCGGCCCGATCCGCCGTGGCCGATGTCATGCGCCTCAAGCAGACAGACCGAGGCACCAGCCTTGGCTGCAGTCAGGGCCGCAGAACAGCCGGTGTACCCACCACCGATCACCGCCAGATCAACAGTGATATCACCGGTTGAAACACTGGGTTCGACAAGTTCACGGCATGTGTTCAGCCAAAGGGACTGGTTGTGGTCGCTCACGTCGCGCTCCTTGAAATTGCGCGGATCATTAGGGCAGTGTCAGCCGGTTGCAAGCGCTCTTTGATCCTCGCGCCCCATCGCGATCAGGAAGGGTTGCGCATCCTGTTTCGCTTGAAAATCAGCCTTGTTACCCATGCCACGCCAGTTCGCCAGAACAAGGGATTGCGCCACTGCGCCACCTAAGGTCGCGCCGGGGCCGGTAACAATGAACAGGTCTGGCGCGAACTCATGCGCGGCGGTCTGGATCGCACGGGTAAAGTCATAGGGTTCGGTCACTTGGTGGCCCAGGGTATAATCCCAAAGCGCCTGCGTATCCGTCGCACCCGGCCACCAAATCTTTCCGCGACCGTCGATCAGGGGGCGTTCAGGCTGTCCGAACAAGTCCGCGTCCAAGCGCGCACGCCCTTCGGCAGCGACCGGTGCCTGCAAGGATGTGTGAAACGCGGCATGGTTTGGCAAGCGCATCGGGAAACGGTCCTGCACGGTGGGTTGCGACGCCTCGAAAGCCTTCAGCCCCATCTCATTGCCTGCCAGAACCAGCATTCCGCCCAGTTCAATGGACAAAGCAAGATCATGATCCTGAATTGCGTTGATGCGCGCCACATCTGTCAACAGCTCGGTCTTGCGCGCGGCGTCGTCCGCCCAATCATCGGCAACATAGGGGTAAACCAATTGACCGCCGATCAGGTGATCCTGCATCAGTGTTCCCATCGTGTTCACTACGCGAAACCCGTCCTCAGGCGACAACGCCCCGGCAGCGGCCAATGCAATGTACCACCCCATCGAGTTCCCGGTGACCGCGACCACCTCGATATCATCGGCCAGCGATTGCGCGTCCGCCAGCGAAGCTGCGTAGATGAGCGGTGAGGCAATGTCGCCTTTTGAATACTTGGAAACTGTGAACCGCGCTGCGCCATCCAATGCCGTAACGGCCTCTTGCCCTGCTTCGGCACGTATCGCGTCGAAGCCCCTAAACATCGGAGTCTGCCGCGCGTTGTGGCGATGCAGATAGCCAAGCTCGGGCTTGTTGTATGTACCCCGACCGGGGCAGATCACGACAGCTGTGCGGGTCATGAGCGGCCCCCCGTCAGTTTTAGCGCAGCGGCGAGAATCCCCTCTTTCGACGGCAGCGGAGCAGCATAAGCGGGGCCAGTGGCTATAAAACAATCTTCGGCCACGACGCGCGCGCTAGGGGTAGAGGGACTGTTTTCAGTGAAAAAGGTCATCAGCCCCTCAGACTGGCTGCCCGTCCGGCGGCACTCGTCGACGATCAAGACGTGTTTGCAACCCTTTGTGGCCTGACGCAGAGCCTCAATTGGGAGAGGTGCCAGCCAGCGCATGTCGATGATACGGGTTTTCACGCCTGCTGCCTCCAACTCGGGCAGAGCCTGTTTCGACAGGTAATGCCCGTTTCCATAAGTGACCATGGCCAGATCTTTACCCTCGCCATGCACGCCAACCTCACCCAGCGCGATACTCTGGTCAGGCGACGGGTACGCCGTCATCCAACCTGCGTCCTTTGCATCGTGCAGATCGCGCATCGGATAAAGGGCAATAGGTTCCAGAAAGACCACGACCCGCTGTTCTTCGCGCGCCAGCCGTACGCATTCGCGCAGCATCTTAGCCGCATCTGCGCCTGTCGACGGGCATGCAATGATCACGCCGGGAATGTCGCGCAGGACAGCCAGCGAGTTGTCATTGTGGAAATGGCCGCCGAACCCTTTCTGATAGCCAAGCCCCGCAATGCGCAGAACCATCGGGTTGGTGAACTGCCCGTTCGAAAAGAATGGCAGGGTCGCGGCTTCGCCCCTGATCTGGTCCTCGGCATTGTGCAGATAAGCGAGGAACTGGATTTCGGGGATCGGAATGAACCCGTTATGCCCCATGCCAATGGCCAATCCCAGAATGGACTGCTCATCCAACAGCGTGTCGATCACCCGGTCCGGGCCAAAGCGTTGCTGCAGTTTCTGGGTCACGCCATAGACGCCGCCCTTGCGGCCGACATCTTCGCCCATGCAGACGACCTCGCCGTGTTCCAGCATCAGATCGGTCAGCGCCCAGTTGATCAGGCGGCTCATAGGTTGCGGATCATCCATTGCCCGCGTGTCGCCGCCAAAGGCCTTGGCGCGCGCTTCGGCGCTGGGACCGTTCGTGGGCTTACAAGCCCGTTTTGGCGGGATCAGGCTGGCCATAACCTCAGAGGCGGAGGTCAGGTGCGGGCGGGTTGCGGCCTCTGCCGCGATGCGGTCCGTGCGGGCGCAGGTATCTTCGTAGATTTTTAACGCCTGTTCCGGCGCCAACGCCCCGGCCTGTTCCAGCAAGCGCACCGAGTGCAGCAGGGGATCGTTGGCCTCATCCGCCTCAACCTCGGACTTCGGCAGGTACGTGGTCGGCACATCTGCGCCCGCATGGCCGTAAAGACGCACGGTTTTCAGATGCAGGAAGGCCGGTTTACGGCGGGTACGGACATACTCGGCGGCGTCTTGCGCCACCGCGAAGGTCTCATAGATATCCAGACCGTTGGCCTGAAAGTACTTGATTCCGGGGCGGTGTTCCATCGACGCCTGTATCCAGCCTTTTGGCGTTTTGACCGAGATTCCAATCCCGTTATCCTCACACACAAACAACAGCGGCAAAGGCGTCGACTGCACACTGGTCCAGCCTGCGGTGTTGATCGCGCCCTGCGCTGTAGAATGATTGGCCGAGGCATCCCCGAAGGAACACATCGCAATCCCGTCCAAGGGCAGTTCACGGTGTTCAGGATCGCGTCTCCGCGCGGCGCCTAACGAATAAGCAGCACCCACAGCCTTGGGCAGATGGCTGGCGATGGTCGAGGTTTGCGGCGGGATGGTCAGCGCCTTTGAACCCAAAACCTTATGCCGCCCGCCCGAGGTCGGATCCTCTTTCGAGCAGGCAAAGCTCAGCAACATGTCCCACGCAATTTGCTGGCCCGGCACCTGCTCGGCCCGGGCGATCTGGAACGCCGCGTCGCGGTAGTGAAGAAAGGCAATATCGGTCGGACGCAATGCATGCGCCACGGCTGCCATCCCTTCGTGGCCGGATGATCCGATAGTGTAAAACCCCTGCCCCGCCTTCTGCATCGTCCGGCTGGTCCGGTCCAACGCACGGCTAAGGACCTGCGACCGGAACAGCGACACCGCATCGGTCTTGCTCAGACCCTGCCGCGGCTTTGCTCCGTCGGGAAAGTCGCGATTGGCAACCCGGGTCAGGATATTCTCGTGAACGATCTGGGCGCGATCCATTGGGTGTCTTCCGAAGTTATTTGGTTACAATTTGGCGGTAGCGTCCGCGATACGACGCATACCTTCTTGCAGGCTTTCAGTGGCATAGGCAAAAGAAAGCCGCAAATGCCCCGGCATCCCAAACGCGCGACCCGGCACCAGCGCCACACCTGCCTCATCCAGCAGAAAGCGACAGAATTCATGGTCTGTGGCCATTTTCGCGTGAGTTTTGGGAAAGACGTAAAACGCGCCATCCGGCACGGCACATTCCAGACCAGCGGCGTTTAGCCCTTCGACAACGAGATCGCGGCGCGCTCGCATTGCCCGACGGCGGTCCGCCAGCAGGTCTTGCGGCCCGGTGATGGCCTCCAATGCTGCAGCCTGGGCAATCGAACACGCCCCTGACGTGATTTGCCCCTGCACAGCAACCATCGCCTTGATCAACTCAGCAGGGCCAATTCCCCACCCGATGCGCCAGCCGGTCATGGAATAGGCCTTGGACACGCCGTTTACGATCAAGGTTCGTTCCGCCAATTCGGGAACGGCCTGCACAAAGGGGGTGAAGGGTACAAAAGATAGGTGTTGATAGATCTCGTCAGAAATCACCCAGACCTGAGGATAGTTTTGCAATACCGCGCCCAGCGCCTGCAATTCCGCCTTGGAATAGACCGCGCCAGTTGGATTGGACGGGGAATTCAGCAGTAGCCAACGCGTGCGCGGTGTGATCGCGGCCTCCAACTGATCCGGCGTCAGTTTGAATTTCTGCGTCGCCGGACAGCTAACGACTAAGGGAACACCGCCTGCCAACCTGACCATATCCGCATAGCTCGTCCAGAATGGGGCGGCCATTATCACCTCATCGCCAGGATTGAGCGTTGCCATCATCGTACCGGACAAAACCTGCTTGGCACCCGTCGAAACGATTACATTTTCGAGGCGCGCGCCAGCCTCAATCGCAATCGCTGATCGCAATGCCGGCGTTCCTGCCGTTGCAGGGTATCGTGTCTGCCCGTTCAAAGCTGCACGGTCCGCCGCCTCAACAACATGCTGCGGGGTCGGAAAATCAGGCTCACCAGTGCTGAGCGCAATCACGTCGGCACCCTGCGCGCGAAGGCGCGCGGCCTGTTCGGAAATGCGAACGATCTCTGACAGCTCAATGCCGTCCAACCGTTCGGCAGGCTGAAACTCTTGAATACTGGTCGTTAGGGTCATTGGTCCACATCCACATTGGATTCCACGCCTCTGTATCGGGCTGGCGCACGGCAATTGCCAGTGATATTCCGTGTGAAAGGTATGAGGATTTATCATATGATTGCGCCCCGTCGGTTTCTCCCCTCGGTCCCCTCTCTTCTGGCATTGGAGGCGGTTGATCGCCTCGGTAGCGCCTCGGCCGCGGCCGAAGAGTTGTCGCTGACCCAAAGCGCGATCAGCCGACAGTTGAAGTCCATGGAGGACCAACTGGGCGTCGCGCTCATTCAGCGCAACCAGATGCGATTGCACCTGACCCCCGCCGCAAAAGACTATGTTCAGGTGGCGCGCACAGCGCTGAACCAGATTGCGCAAGCGTCACTGAAACTGAAGGCCAACCCAACCGGCGGGTCGCTGAACCTGTCCATCCTGCCCGCCTTTGGAATGCATTGGCTGGCACCGCGCCTGCAGGATTTTGCCCGTCGCCACCCTGAAGTGACCGTGAACCTGAGCACATGCCTCAAGCCGTTTGATTTCGAGACCGAACATTTTGATGCCGCCATCCACTTCGGCCAAAAGAACTGGCCGGGCGTCAACTACCTGCCGATCATGCGTGAAGATGTGGTTCCGGTCTGCGCGCCGGACCTGTTGCCCGATCAGGAGCAGGACTTGTGCTGGCTGATGACAGCCCCTTTGCTGCATCTTGAGACCCGACCAGACGCTTGGGAGCGATGGTTTGCGGCACAAGGGCGTGACGCATCGGGGATGCGGGGAATGCTGTTCGATCAGTTCTCGACCATGGTGCAGGCCACGATCCACGGGCTGGGAGCGGCGCTATTGCCCAGCTATCTGATCGAAGACGAACTGAAAACCAAAAGATTGGTTCCAGCATGGAAAGGGCCCCATATCAGCCTTGGGCAATTCTTTCTGGTCTGGCCACAGACTCGACCGGAATCCGAACCGCTACGGTCATTTCGGATATGGCTGCAAGGTCAGGTTGGCCCATTCTGATCCAAAACTGCGCAGCCTCCGGCTTTGCGTCCTGCGGACAGCAGAGAGGTCGGGCAGGTGCGGGCTGCGCCCGCACCTGCCCGACCCAACGGGATGAGACGTTTTCCAGAAACGTTGGCGACAGGCGGGAGCCCTTTGGGTGCGTTACTTGTCCAGAGAACGGGCGATCAGTTCCTTCATGATCTCGTTGGTACCGCCATAGATCATCTGCACCCGCGCATCCGCATAAAGCCGGGCGATCGGGTATTCCATCATGAACCCGTAACCACCGAACAACTGAAGGCATTCGTGCATGATCTCGTTCTGCACTTCCGAACCCCAGTATTTCACCATCGAGGCCGTCGCCGCATCCAACGTGCCCGCCTCAAGTTGTGCGATGCAGTCATTGACGAAACTGCGCAGAACTTCGGCCTTGGTTTTGCACTCGGCCAATTTGAAACGCGTGTTCTGAAAGTCCATAACGCGCTGGCCAAAAGCCTTGCGTTCCTGCGTATAGCGTACAGTTTCGGCAATTGCGAAGTCGATCGCGCCCAGCGCCATGATGCCGATAGTCAGGCGTTCCCAGGGCAGTTGCTTCATCATCTGATAGAAGCCCTGGCCTTCTTCTGGTCCGATCAGGTTCGTCATCGGAACCTTGACGTCTTCAAAGAACAGCTCGGCCGTATCGTTGGCCTTCATCCCCAGTTTCTTGAGGTTTCGGCCCCGACGAAATCCTTCTGCGCCTTCGGTTTCTACGGCGATCAGCGATACGCCCTTGGACCCTTGCGATTTATCCGTCTTTGCGGCCACCAGGATCAAATCGGCGGATTGGCCGTTGGTGATAAAGATCTTGGACCCGTTCAAACGATAGGTATTTCCGTCCTTGTCTGCGGTGGTGCGAACGGACTGAACGTCCGAACCTGTTCCCGGCTCGGTCATGGCCAAAGCCGCGACCATTTCACCGGATGCCAGACGGGGGAGCCACTTGTGCTTTTGATCCTCGCTGCCATAGGCGTTCAGATAATGGACAACGATCGACTGAATTCCAAAGCCCCAACCCGAGTCACCGCGTGCGGCTTGCCCGTACATCGTGACCGCGTCAAATCCAATCCCGCCGCCTACGCCACCATATTCCTCAGCAATAGCGCCGGCCATCAGCCCCATGTCCCCGGCCTTGTTCCAGAATTCGCGATCGACCATGCCGTTTTGGTTCCAGCGTTCGATATTGGGCACAAGTTCGTCGTCCATGAACCGGTTTGCCATTTCGGCAAACATCTGATGTTCGTCAGTGACCCAGTTGGCGGTTGGCTTGAATAGCGACATGTAGGCTTCTCCCAAATCGAATTTCGATAAGGGTAGCGTTGGGCACCGCGCAAACCAACCCATCCACCGGAATGCTACGCAACGTCTTTTTCGTGCAAGACCTTACGTTCACAGGTTTAAACATGATCAAGCCAGGGCATTATCCAGCAGAACCTGTGCCGCTGCCTTTGCATCTCGCACAGGATCGCAGCTTTTTACCAGGACGGCCGTAACGATTGCGCCCTCTTGCAAGAGCAGCAGCTGGCATCCCAATGCCTCGGGATCACGTGCGCCTGCCTGGCGGGCCAAATCGGTGAGAAACTCGAGCATCAGATGCTTGTGTTCGGCTGCCTGCAAATGGATTGGGTGATCTTGTTCCTGATACTCTGCGCCCGCTTTGATGAACATGCATCCGCGAAAGCTGTCCTCCTGGAACCATTCGCCCAGCACATCGAAACTGGCGATCAGCTGTTCGGCCGGTGTGTCGGATAGTTCATCAACCCGTTGCAGGAACCATTTGCGAAAGTTCTCATCCCGCAACTGCAAAGCCGCCAGGATCAGCTCTTCCTTGGTACGGAAATGTTTGTACATCGACGTTTTCGACACGCCCGTCTCGACCACCAACTTGTCCATGCCGGTGGCGTGAAATCCGTCACGATAGAAGACCTGCAATGCCTTGCGGACCAGCTCGTCACGTTTGTTTGGGCGCATCTGTCAGCTCCTGTATGTACTGATCGGTACATAATGCACCGCAGCGATGGCTGCAACAGACACAGCCTAACCTGCTGTTTTCACTTACTCCCCTTAGGAGACGAAAATGTGGGTTCAAAAAAATCCAACTCAACACTTGAAAAAGGTTACCGATCTGTACACATTTAGGGCACAGTGTACCGATCAGTAAACTCAGGAGCGAATATATGAGACCCCGCACCAGACCTCTCTCGCACCAGTACATCCCCCTTCTTTTGACCATCGCCTTGATGGCAGCTTCTCTGGCTTGAAAGACCTACAAATGAACCGTCCTCCTCTGCCTCCGTTCACCCTGGAAACCGCAACGCAAAAAGTGCGATTGGCGGAAAACGCCTGGAACAGACGTGATGCGGATGTCGTGACCCCGGCCTATACCGAAGACAGCCAGTGGAGAAATCGGGCAGAATTCCTAAGCGGCCATGCGGACATCCATGCCTTTCTGACACGCAAGTGGCACAAGGAACTGGACTATCGGTTGATCAAAGAGCTGTGGGCCTTTTCCGGTGACCGCATTGCGGTTCGTTATGCTTATGAATGGCGTGACGACAGCGGTCAGTGGTTCCGGTCTTATGGCAACGAAAACTGGCGATTTGCCGAAGATGGTCGAATGGCCGAGCGCCATGCATCGCTGAACGACCTGCCGATTGCGGAAACCGAACGTCTGTTTTTCTGGCCGCAAGGCCCCCGCCCCGACGATCACCCCGGCCTGTCCGATCTGGGACTTTGAAAGGACATCTCATGCCTCGCGCCTTTTCCGAACTGACCTTCACCCCTGCCGTCCGCGCCCATCAGGAACGGATGGGGTCTGCCAAGACCTATGCCAAATTCATCGAAAGTGGCCCGCAGCAAGGCCACGAAATCGGCGAGCCTGAAAAGGCCTTTATCGAAGCGCGGGACGGGTTCTATCAGTCCACCGTGTCCGAAACGGGTTGGCCATATGTGCAATACCGTGGCGGACCGACCGGGTTTCTCAAAGTTCTGGGACCGCAGACAATCGGTTATGCCGACTTTTCGGGCAACAAGCAGTACATCTCGCGCGGTAACCTGGATGGAAATGACCGGGTTGCAATGATCCTGATGGATTACGCCAATCGGCGACGCCTGAAAATCCTTGGCCGGGTCGCGTTCACCGAGGGCGAAGATGCCACAACCAGCCTATATCCTGACGGTGCCGATGCCCCGGCTGAACGCGCCGTGATCATCCGGGTCGAAGCGCTGGACTGGAACTGCCCACGCCACATCACGCCCCGCTTTACCGAGGCCGAGCTTCGCCCACATCTGAACTCGCTAGGGCAGCAATTGGCGCAACTTCAGGCCGAAAATGACAGGTTGAAGCAAGAGCTGGCAAAACAGTCCTGACCCAACAGCGCCGAACGAACCTCTCGAACCAGGACTTTGCCCATGTCGCGATCTTCATTGAATATGGCCGGTTTCATTCTTGTAGGCATCGCGCTGACCACGGCCGCAGTGTCGCTTGCGTTCTTTGTCTCCCCCGAGGCTGTCAGATCGCCGCCGCCGGATACCTACAACTCTCTCTTGCTAGAAATGTTTGCGAACAGGTGACGCCGACGCGCGGGTTGCAAAAAAGAAAATCCGCGATACCTCTTGACCTTCCCGTGACTGGAACCCCCATTTGGAGGGCAGATAACACATCGGGACGAGTCGCATGGCTACGCCGCAAACAACACAACTCAAAATCTCGGGCATGTCCTGCGCGTCCTGCGTGGGGCGTGTAGAAGCCGCATTGCAATCGGTGCCAGAAGTGACCGACGCCTCGGTCAACTTTGCGACCGAAACGGCGCAGGTCACACATACCGGGCCGATCAACGCACTGACTGACGCCCTGAGCAATGCCGGGTACCCGGCGGCCAGCAAGCAGACGACCCTGAAAATTGGCGGGATGACCTGCGCCTCGTGCGTGGCAAAGATCGAGAACGCGCTGACCGCTGATCCTGCGGTCGTCGACGCACAAGTCAATCTTGCGACCGAAACCGCTGTGGTCACGTTTATCGACGGGGCCCCCGACCCGCAAAAGCTGGCCAGTTTGTCTGAGGCAGCGGGATACCCTGCGCGCGTGGCAGACAGCATGACGGCTGACCAAACAGACCACACGAAATCCGACGAAGCGCATGCGCTGACCCGCACGACGATCTTCGCAGCGGTATTGGCACTGCCTGTATTCATTCTGGAAATGGGCGGGCATATGATCCCGGCCTTCCACCATTGGGTCCAGGCCACGATCGGCACGCAAACCAGCCACCTCATCCAGTTCGCACTGACCTCGGCCATACTGATTGGCCCCGGGCGCGTGTTCTACGCCAAGGGTATTCCGTCACTGATGCGCGGATCGCCCGATATGAACGCGCTGGTCGCCTTAGGAACGGGGGCCGCCTATTTGTTTTCCGTCACCGCAACCTTCGCCCCGCAGATCCTGCCGCAGGGTAGCGCCAATGTGTATTTCGAGGCCGCCTCTGTCATCGTGGTTCTCATACTGCTGGGCCGGGTCATGGAAGCGCGGGCCAAAGGTCGGACCGGGGCCGCGATCCGCAAGCTGGTTGGGCTGCAGCCCAAAACGGCACGGGTCGAACAGGACGGAAATTTCATTGATCGCCCCATCGCTGACATAACAGTAGGCGATACCTTGCAGATCCACCCGGGCGAACGGGTTCCCGTGGATGCCGAGGTTCTGGACGGCACCTCTTATGTGGATGAAAGCATGATCACGGGCGAACCGGTGCCGGTGGGCAAGTCGCCATCGGATCAGGTCGTTGGCGGTACGATGAATGGTACCGGAGCGCTGCGGGTGCGCGCGACGCGCGTTGGTGCCGACACCGTGCTGGCGCAGGTGATCCACATGGTCGAACAGGCGCAGGGGGCGAAGCTGCCGATCCAAGGGCTGGTCGACCGGATTACTGCGCGATTTGTGCCCGTTGTAATGGCTGTTGCGCTGCTGACGATCGCCATTTGGATGTTCGTCGGCCCGGAACCGGCATTGCCATTGGCGCTGGTCGCCGGTGTCTCAGTTCTGATTATCGCCTGCCCCTGCGCCATGGGCCTTGCGACACCAACCTCAATTATGGTCGGCACCGGCCGCGCGGCAGAATTGGGTGTGCTGTTCCGCAAAGGCGATGCGTTGCAGCAGTTGCAGCAAGCCAAGGTGGTCGCACTGGACAAGACCGGAACACTCACGTTGGGCCGGCCGGAACTGGAGAGTGTTACGACTGCAAACGGCTTTGACCGCGACAGTGTTCTGCGTTTGGCGGCCGCCGTCGAGGCAAGGTCAGAGCATCCCGTTGCCACTGCCATCACTCGTGCCGGACCATCTGAATTGCCCAAGGTATCAGAATTTGAGTCTCTCACAGGGCTGGGAGTTCGGGCTGTGGTCGAGGGGCATAAGTTGCTGATCGGTTCGGCCAGATTGATGGAGCAGAACGACATAACCGTCACGGACCTGATGGCCGAGGCCAACCAGCGCGCCGAAGAGGGCGCAACGCCTTTGTTTGTTGCCATCGACGGTCAGGCGGCGGCGATGCTTGCGGTCGCGGACCCGATCAAGCCCGGCACTGTGCAGGCGCTTGGGCGGTTGCACGAAATGGGGCTAACCTTGGCGATGGTGACAGGCGACAACGCCCGGACGGCGCAGGCTCTGGCGGACAAGCTGGGCATTGATCATGTCACGGCCGAGGTACTGCCCGATGGTAAGCTTGCCGCGATCAACGCGCTGCGCGACACGTTCGGCGCACTGGCCTTTGTCGGGGATGGCATCAACGATGCCCCGGCACTGGCTTCGGCGGATATCGGCATCGCCATCGGAACCGGCACAGACGTAGCGATTGAAACTGCGGATGTGGTGCTGATGTCGGGCGATCTGCGCGGCGTCGCAAACGCGGTCGAGATCAGCCGCAGAACCATGCGCAACATCAAGCAGAACCTGGGTTGGGCGTTCGGCTATAACATCTTGCTTATTCCGGTTGCCGCTGGGGTTCTTTACCCCTTTGGCGGCCATCTGCTGTCCCCAGCGCTCGCCGCTGGGGCCATGGCATTGTCCAGTGTTTTCGTGGTCTCGAATGCGCTGCGTTTGCGACGCGTCCGGGCCAGCTTGCCTGACACCCCGCTAGGCCATTCAGCGCAAACGGTGACCTCATGAATATCGGCGATGTTTCAAACCAGACCGGCCTACCCGCCAAGACAATCCGATACTACGAAGATATCGGCTTGGTGAAACCGCTACGCGATAACAACGGATACCGCAGATTTCGCAGTCAGGATGTACACAAACTGAATTTTCTGGGCCGCGCCCGTGCCTTGGGGTTCACAATCGAGGATTGCCGGACGCTGATGGCATTGTACGAGGACGAAACCCGTGCCAGCGCCGATGTCAAAAAGGTGGCCCGCGCGCATATGGCCCAGATCGAAGCCAAGATCGCTGACTTGAACGCCATGCGGGATACTCTGAGCCATCTGATCGACGCTTGCGCCGGGGACGACAGGCCAGATTGCCCGATCCTAAAGGATTTGGGCGGCAAAGCGTGACGCGGGGTTGCCCTTTGGACGCAGCTTTGCTTTGTCTCTGCTAAACAATCCGGCCCGGTGAAAGAAACGGGTACCGGACAGCAGAGAGGATCTCCAAATGGCAAAAGTCGCGTTTCTGGGTCTGGGCGTCATGGGATACCCCATGGCCGGTCACTTGCAGGCCGCAGGTCATGAGGTGACCGTTTACAACCGCACCGCCAATAAGGCCGAAGCTTGGGTCGCCCAACATGGTGGCGCCATGGCGACGACGCCCCGAGAGGCCGCGCAGGGTGCAGATTTCGTCATGGCTTGTGTCGGTAACGACGACGACCTACGGATGGTTTGCACAGGTGAAAACGGCGCATTCAACGGCATGTCCAATGGGGCGACCTTTGTTGATCACACCACTGTTTCGGCCATGGTGACACGCGAGTTGTACGAAGCTGGGCAAACAAAAGGCATCGCTTTTGTGGACGCTCCGATCTCGGGCGGTCAGTCAGGGGCAGAAAATGCGGTTCTGTCGATTATGTGCGGTGGGGATCAGGCGGCGTATGACGCGGCTGAACCGATTATGCAGGTCTATTCCAAGATTTGCCGTCGTATCGGCGACAGCGGTGCAGGTCAGATGACCAAGATGTGCAACCAGATCGCTATTGCCGGTCTGGTGCAGGGCCTCAGCGAAGCGCTGCACTTTGCCGAGAAGGCGGGCCTTGATGGCCGCGCAGTCGTTGAAGTTATCAGTCAGGGCGCGGCAGGCAGTTGGCAGATGGCAAACCGATATGAGACGATGCTGGACGATCATTTCGAACATGGGTTTGCGGTGGACTGGATGCGCAAGGATCTTGGCATCTGTCTGGAAACGGCCAATGAAACGGGGGCTTCACTGCCTGTGACCGCTCTGGTCGATCAGTTTTACAAAGACGTTCAGAAACTGGGCGGCGGACGCTGGGACACATCCTCGCTGATCAAACGCCTGCGCGCGCTGGATTAAAGGACCGTCGCACTGATGACCGAGTTGACCGAATTCTGGGCCCGCGCCCTGCGCACCCATTGGGGGCTTGAGACCAAACTGAATCGGCTGGACGGCGAATATGACCTCAACTTTCTGGTCAAGGCCACCAATGGTCAGGACTACGTGCTGAAAGTCATGCGTGCGGATTGCGAGGCAGAGTTCATTGACCTGCAGATCAAGGCGCTGAAACACATCGCCGCCGAGGCGCCGGGACTGCCCTTTCCCAGTGTTTTTCCGGATATCAACGGTGCGCTGCTGCCGGAAATCTCTGATCAAGATGGGCAGCTCCGACTGGTTTGGTTGCTCGAATGCCTGCCCGGCCAATGCTATGCCAAGGCTGCGCCGAAATCCGAAGAACTGATCCTGAAACTGGGCCGCATTCTGGGGGCAACCGACCGGGCAATGGAACGGTTTACCCATGACGGGCTGCACCGCACGGAATTCAAATGGGATCTGACACAAGCGGGCTGGATTTCGGACAAGCTGGATGCCCTTGCCGATCCTGCACGGCGGGCGATGTTGTCAGAGATTTGCGTTGAATTCGATGCCATCTCGGGCCCTCTGGCTGGATTGTCAAAACAAGCCATCCACAATGATGCCAACGACTACAACATATTGGTCGACGGTGAACTGGGTCAGCGGCAAACCGTCTCTGGCTTGATCGATCTTGGTGATATGTGCGCCGCACCGCGTATCTGCGATCTGGCAATTGCCGGGGCGTATATCGTTCTGGACCACCCAAAACCCGAGCGGGCATTGACGGCGTTGGTGCGTGGTTATCACGCCGCCAATCGCCTGCGTGCTGACGAGGTCGATCTGATCTGGCCGCTGCTGCGGATGCGGCTGGCCGTGTCCGTGGTGAACTCGACCTTGATGGCCGCGGACAATCCGGACGATCCTTATGTAACTATCAGTCAGGCCCCTGCGTGGCGCTTCCTAGAGAACGATACGATGAATGGCGGCTTGATGTCCGCCCGGCTGCGCGCCGCCTGCGGGTTGCCGGTGACCGACGGGGCCGAACGCATCCACGCCTATCTGTCCGAGCATCGCGGACAATTCGCGCAGATGTTCGAGCAGGACCTGAGCGATATTCCGATGGGATCTCTGTCGGTTGAAATCTCGACCTGGCCCCAGAACCCGTTCCACATGCCGCTAGACGAAGCCGCGCGCGTGGGCGAAGAGTTCGGAGAAGGCCTTTGGCTGGGTTACTACAACGAACCGCGCCTGATCTATGCCGAGCCGGCGTTCCGCAAAGGACCGTGGAAGGCCTCTGACAGGCGAACGGTGCATTTGGCCGTAGACGTATTCGCCCCTGACGGAACTGTTTTGCATGCACCTATGAGTGGCCGGGTCGAGGCAGTCGAAAACCGCGATACGCATCTGGATTATGGCGGCGTAGTGATCCTGCACCATGAAACACCCGAGGGTGATCCGTTCTATACGCTCTACGGTCATCTCGACCCCGAGGTCTGTGGCCGGCTGAAACCAGGCGATCCGGTCGCGCAGGGTGCGGCCTTTGCACGGCTGGGGGACGCCACGCAGAATGGCGGCTGGGCCCCGCATGTGCATTTCCAACTGGCTCTGACCACTGACGGGATGGAGAACGACTGGCCCGGTGTCGGCGACCCGGACGAGATGGAGTTGTGGCACGCCGTTTGTCCCAACCCGGCAGCGCTATTGAACCTGCCGGACGAAAAAGTGTTCTATCGCCCAACCGACAAGCAGGCGATCCTGCAAGGTCGGCATGACCATTTCGGTGGCAACCTATCCCTGACCTACGATGATCCGGTCATGCTGGTGCGCGGGTGGAAGCATCATCTGTTCGACGAATGGGGCCGTCCTTATCTGGACGCCTATAACAACGTCCCCCATGTGGGCCACGCGCATCCGCGCATTCAATCGGTGGCGGCGGATCAGTTGAAGCGGATGAATTCGAACACTCGCTACCTGCACCCGGCGCAAACAGCCTTTGCTGACAAAATCCTGTCCAAGCTACCGGATCATTTCGAGGTGTGCTTTTTCGTCAACTCGGGCACCGAGGCCAACGAGCTAGCCTTGCGTCTGGCGCGCGCGCATACCGGGGCCAAAGGCATCGTAACGCCTGACCACGGGTACCACGGCAATACGAATGCGGCGGTGGCGATCTCTGCCTACAAGTTCAACAAACCGGGCGGGATTGGTCAGGCCGATTGGGTCGAACTGGTCGAGGTTGCAGACGACTTCCGGGGCTCATTCAAGCGCGATGATCCTGACCGGGTACAGAAATTCGCCGATCTTGTGGATCCGGCTATTGCCGCGCTACAGGATAAAGGCCAAGGGTTGGCCGGCTTCATCGCCGAGACCTTCCCTTCGGTTGGCGGCCAGATCATCCCACCCAAAGGGTATCTGCCAGCCGTCTACGAAAAAATCCGCGCGGCCGGCGGGGTTTGTATCGCTGATGAGGTACAGACGGGTCTCGGTCGCCTTGGTGACTACTATTTCGGCTTTGAACACCAGGGTGCGTTGCCGGATATCGTTGTCATGGGCAAACCCATCGGAAACGGGCATCCGTTGGGCGTACTGGTCACGACCAAAGCCATCGCCGACAGTTTCAACAACGGGATCGAGTTCTTTTCGACTTTTGGCGGTTCAACCTTGTCCTGCCGGATCGGCAAAGAGGTGCTGGACATCGTCGATGACGAAGGCCTTCAGGACAACGCACGTGTCATGGGTGGGCAGCTGATGGATGGGCTCCGACAGATCGAGGCTGATTTCACCTGTGTCGGTGACGTGCGCGGCATGGGCTTGTTTCTTGGTGTGGAGCTGATCAATCCAGACGGATCCGAGGGCACCGAAATCTGCAGTTACGTCAAGAACCGGATGCGCGATCACCGTATCCTGATCGGCAGCGAAGGACCCAAGGACAACATCCTGAAAGTCCGCCCTCCTTTAACCATCGAGGCGGAAGACGTCGACATGATCCTTTGGACCCTGCGCGAGGTTTTGTCCGAAGTCGGTGACTTTGCCCCTGCCCCGACTTGCGATCATGATCATCATCACGCGGGCTGCGGGTGCTGCTGAAACAACAAAACCCCGGCTCGCCAGAGTCGGGGTTTTGAAGCCGCCTGCCGCTTAATGCAGCACGGCCGAGGGGGTTTTGTGCCCGGTTGTCGGCAAGGGTACTGACGCAGTCATCCGGCGCAGCACCATACCCATCTCTTCGGACAGTGACGCCAGTGCCGGGGCAAAGTCTGGTCGAACGATCAGCGTTGCCATCATCATCGCGTCTTCACGCGCTCCTTCCGAGGCGGCAGCAATCATCTGGGCGAAACAGTTTTCATCTGCACCAAGGCAGGAACAGCCAAGACCATGCCGCACCAACGGGCGACGGCCGTGATGGGCACACAGCCCGCACAAACGATCCAGCGTCATCATTGCCGCCCGCCCCTGATCCAGACCAAGCGCAATTTCGAAATCGCTTGCAGCATCCGCACGGGCCTCGGGACTTTCGGTCCACAATCGCAGATACATCACAGCACCGGCTTCGATTGGGCTGAGGTCGGACAGACGCCCAACCGCAGCGCCACCGCGCGAGGAATGCGTGCTCATTTTGTCAGGATCAGCTTGCCGGCGCGTGTGATACGCAAGGTATATAGTTGATCGCCCAGTTCGATATGGGCCAGGTTGCCACCCTTGGTCAGATCTTCGGCCTTATGTGCCGGAAGCATGGACACCGCATAGGACTGGCTGGGATTCGGGGTCTGCACATTCATCAGGACAACTCCAGTAGGTTCTCGGGCGAAGGGCCTTAATTTGTTCGCGCTTTCAACAAAATGGCTGACCCGAACTGGGTTGGCTGAGGGGGTCTTTCCGTTAATCTGATTAATTTAGTCAGGTATGTCAACCCTATTCGCTGGAAACCGCGGATGTGGGGTGATTGCGCAAGGATTTTATGCAGGTTAGGTCTGGCTCACGCGCATTAACCGACGGGGAAACCGATGACGGCAACAATCATGTTCGACCTGGACGGAACGCTGGTGGACAGTCTTCCGGACATTGCAGCGGCCGCCAACCGGACATTGCTGGATATCGGCATCGCCCCGTTGCCGGAAAGCACGATCAAACAATTTGTGGGCAACGGCCTGCCAAAACTGGTCGAACGCATGATCCGCCATCACGACCTGCCGATCGAACAGCATAGCGAATTGACCGAACTCACACTCGCCCATTACTCTGCCGCCTCCAGCGACAAAACAATCCCTTACCCAGGCGTCCCGCAAGCTCTGACGCAACTGCGCGAATTGGGCTGCGTTCTGGGCGTATGCACAAACAAACCTGAGGCACCCGCACGTCATATTCTGGACGCACTGGATCTGGCGCATCACTTCGAAACAGTGTTTGGCGGCGACACGCTACCCGTTCGCAAACCAGACCCCGCGCACCTTGAGGCAAGCTTCAACGCGGTCGCGAACGCTGGACCCCGGCTCTATGTCGGAGACAGCGAAGTGGATGCCGAAACTGCGCGCCGTGCAAACGTGCCCTTTCTTTTGTTTTCGGAAGGCTACCGAAAAACTCCGGTGGAAGAGATCCCACACAGGTTGAGCTACGATGACACGCATAAACTACCCGCACTCGTCCTGGAGGCATTGCAGGGATAGGGGAGAAATTTGCTGGCAGGGGGACTTGGGAAGGCGGTTGAGGGGCCGGCCGAGGGGGTAAGTAGCCAGCCCCTCATCGGGGAAAAGTGGTATTGTCCGCAGTAACTCTTTGGATGATTTAACATTAACGAATCGCCCTGCCTTCAGGAATTGGGGGTTTCCCGTAGGTGAATGTAACTAATTGAAATTTCTATTATTTTTATGACAAAAAATACCCAAAATATAAAATTCGCGTTTTGACACATGGCTGACCCCAAGAATCATCCATCTGAGGGGCAAAAACTCTACTCCAAGCCAAAACTGCCACAAAAATTAGTCAGCCCTTCCACAGAAAGCGGTCTGAGCTCGCAGACCGATCAGGGTGACGCTGGATTGCGCCGGATTCAGCAATGGGTTTTCGAGGAACAAAAAAGACGGTGTGATCTGCCGGCCGCATCACCAGTTCCCAAATTGGCATTCGTGGATTGCCTCAATGGCAGATCGTCGAAACTGACCCAAAACCCGTACCCGATCAAACTATCCTTCCAACGAAACCATCACGGGATGTCAGTGCGTGGAAAGTGCAAGCGGTACTACGGATTCGTCAGGCCTTCACCGGAATCCAACGCGGCCTCAACGGATGAAGGTCCGGACAGCCCCTGAACCAAAGCGCCGCCTGCGTAAACAGAGGGCACAAGGGTGACAAAGCGACAGCCGTGTCATTCGGACGTCTTAACGCCCCCGGTCTTGCGATTGCCTGCGGCGCGAAGGCGATCGGCAACGCTTTGGGTCCATTCTAGGCGGTCACCACGGGTTTCCAATGTCTCGGCGTTATCGGCATCCAATTGAAAGGTTGCGCGCATGGGCATCAACCCATCCACAACCATCATACTTTGATCCGTCGGATCAATGGTCAGTGTTCCGGTCAACCGCACTGGCTCGTGAAAATAGCTGGGGGTCCAGTCCCCGTTCAAACGCACCCGGATCATCTGGTTTGGCGGCGGCGGAGGCATGTGGCTGCACATACCCCGTTCCGGCACTAGATAGACCACGGGCCGGCCATCCGCATCTGCCGGTGCCGGAATTGCAAACCCGGCCAATGTGACCGTCTGACCATCGAATTTCTGATTGCCCGCGGTCGCAGCCATTTTGCGTCGCTCGGTTACGACCTGCCGCTGATCCAACAACCAGTCGACATTAACTCCACTGTCTACCAGGGCGTCTTCAGTCTCGGTCAGAAGCTTCTGCCATTCGTGCCGTTCCACTGCGGTTCCAACATCCTGCTGCAGCCTGCTGCGCATTCGAACCACGAAAAGAACGTCGTCAAATTGTTCCGGACTGAGGTCCCGGTATGGGTCTTCATAGACTTGAACCGACGGTTCAGGCAGATCTGACCAATCAAGCGCAATGCCCGGAGCCGCAATTGCGGTAGGACTGGTCAGGGCCAGCGCAACCACAGTAGCAATCCCATACAAAGTTCTCATTTACAGATTCCGTCACATCGCCCAATTCGATGCATCCGCTATAATTCACTCCAACGTGTTTTTGTAGATGACACCGTCTTTCATGATCTAGCGGATAGTTATCCGCCCCGGAATTGCCGGAGAAATCCAGATGCGAGTTGAAGACCTTTAACCAGGGAAGGGAAACCGGAAAGTCTTCCTTCAAGAGTTTACCAATGACTTAGCCATCAGGAGATATGCTTTCAAAGATGCTGCCGACTTACTGCTAGGACAAAAGCGAGCAATATCACCGATCTTGGGTAGGTACTTTAGTCCGTCTTCAAATTCATCTTCGTCAAAGCACCCGAATGGTCGGAGCTTTAGCCTTCGCGTGAAAAGCTTCTCGTTGCCTCCAACTTCGTAATTTTGTCCATCCAAGTATTCACCTTGGACGATGCAAGCGATCTCGCGAAAGCCGTACGAAATGCATACGAGCTCCCCGATTGACATACCTTTGAGCTTTTTACCTTGATAGAAGGGGCCTCATGGTTTGAATTCTCGAAAGCTCTTACTGAAATCTCGACCCCTATAACTGGCGGGAAATAGGGCCTTGCAGCCACTGCGCTTGAAAATGTTGTTTTCTGAATCGGCTGTGGCAGCTTGCTCACGAGAGCTGACTTTAATCTCCTTAAAGGGCTGCTGAGATTTGGATTCTAATGTTGAATGAGGACCCGAAACCTTTTTCTCGGACGTTTTTTCCACCTGAAGGCGGTCTCATGTTTAACACCACATGTCTTTGCAACTTCGCCAACAGATAAACGGCCCGACTTCATTTTTTGCACCATTTAATCTTTGTACCTTCGGGTCCACAGACGACGGTGAGCTTTCCCAACCGGAATTGAGTAGCCATAGGCGTTGAAGACGCTCTCGATTTTTGGCCACTTGCCGGCTCACCCAACATTTCAGAATTCATGATGCCTTTATCCTTTTTGACCAATCATAAACTGCTGGGAACTGGTTCGTCAGAGGTTATCTAGGGGGTCAGATTCAACGCTTACCGATCAACGCGGCCTCGGACCAACCGCCGGTTTTGCTCCACCCCGGTCTGCCCGGCCTCTACCGGGAACAGGTCGCCAATTTGGCCACGGCATTGAATGATCCATGCACCAAAGCCGAAGCAACATCCATCATCCGCAGCCTTCTACCAGAGATCGGGTTGGCCCTTGAAGAATGGAAGTATGCGATTGAGTTGGTTGGGGAACTGTTGGGATTGCTGGCGTTAGGGGCGCCCCAGAACGACGAAAGCCGCCCGGAGGCGGCTTGTTCGACAGTAATGGTTGCGGGAGTAGGATTTGAACCTACGACCTTCAGGTTATGAGCCTGACGAGCTACCGGGCTGCTCCATCCCGCG